>JASHNW010000006.1 GCA_030041435.1 Acidobacteriaceae bacterium | reverse complement strand
GTGAGCTCGGCGGAGACTCCGGTGGCTTGTTCCGCACTCGCAGAAGCATTGCCGGCCTGCGCGGCGCCTGCGGCGCTGGCCGAACTCGCGGAACTGGCGGTTTGGGCGCCCGCCGAAATCGCGAACGCTGCGACTGCAATCAGGACAAGACTCGCTTTCATGGTCGTGACCTCACAGGAATGTTCTGCGGAAAGGATCCGCATCTGGTACTGGCGGCCTACGATGCCAGGGATGGGTGACGCGTTGCAGGATGGTTACCGAGGTTTTGCTTCCAACAGGATAGTCCTGAGCGACGGGGGCGGCAGGAAGTCTTTGCTGGAACCGGGGGGAATCGGCCCGGGACGAAGACTGGCAGACGATGCCAGGCTCGAGTGCGCACAAACCCCCGCCTCACCCTCGGAGAGCGAGAACCCGGGAGTTCGTTGCTAAAGGACCGATGAGCCTAGTTATACGGAATCGAGACCGCAGGTTTTGCGAGGCCGAGCTTTTCGGGGCAAACGTGCATGGATTCGATGCGCGTCCGTTCAGCGGGTGTCTTATACGCGCCGATGGTGGTTACGCAATAACGGCAAACCAACAGCGTGGAGACAGTCGCCAGACGAACAGGCGGAAGATGACTCGGGACAACGTGCGTTGTTTTCACAGAAGGGTTCATCGCTCGCTCTCCTCGAAGAAGCCGCTACTGGCGAGCCCTAGACACCTCAGAAATGCTGCTCGTTCGGATATCCTGGTCGATCGGATGTGTTGCGTTGAAGGGGGAGGATACCGAACAAACGACCTGCAGAAGAACGTGCAAGCGTCGGGGGCACCGATTCGTCGGCTGTTCTATCTAGCATGATGCGCCTAAAACCGGTGCAGCTGGCTGAAAATCTCGCAAAATTTCGACAATATTAAAGATTTCTAATCGGTAACCCGATCAGAGGGGCAGGGAGAAACCCTCCCTGGGAGCGGTTTATGGAAGCGACGATGAGCGGGGAGCGCACGGGCCCGCACGTCCTGCTTGGCTGCGCGCAGCCGCGGGTGGTGGAGCGGCTGACGGAGATCCTCGAGACCTGGCGCTGCGTGGTGGAGGTCGCCGCTGCGGGATCTACGGCACTGGCCCGGCTGGACGAGCCTGCACCACCCGCTATTGCCATGCTGGACATGGATTTACACTCGCCGGGAGGCGTGGAGATTGTGTGGGAAGTGACCCGTCGACAGGAGCAGAGACGGAGCTGGCTGATGCTGATGAGCCAGGAGCCTGGGACAGAGAGGATGCGGGCCGCGCTGGAGTGCGGATGCGACGATTTTCTCCGCTTGCCGGCGGATCCGCTGGAACTGAAGATCCGGCTGCGCGTGGCGGAGCGGGTGAGGGGATTGATGATGCAGGTGGAGAAGCAAACGGCAGAGCTGCGGTACCAGTCGACCCACGACGGGCTGACCGGGCTATGGAATCGAGAGGCGCTGCTGTGCCTGGTGTTCCAGGAGACGGACCGGGTGCAGCGGATGAAAACGGACCTGTGCCTGATGCTGCTGGACCTCGACGAGTTTTCGCGGATCAATCATGACTACGGGTATGAGGCCGGGGACAGCGTGCTGACGGGGCTGTCGAACCGGTTCCGCAGGCAGCTGCGCAGTTACGACCTGATCGGACGCTGCGGCGAAGACGAATTCCTGCTGGCGCTGCCGGGCTGCGGGTGCGAAAACGCGGCGGCACTGGCGGAGAGGATTCGAGAGACGATACTGGGTCGGCCGTTTGCAGTCGGCAGCGAGGCGACGACGCTGACGGCGAGCTTTGGGATTGCCTCGAGCCGGGGGCGATCGCCGCTGGTGGTCTTGCGCGAGGCCGAGCGCGCACTGGCCGAGGCAAAGCTGGCGGGGAAGAACTGCGTGCGGTGCTATGGGCCGAAGGAGACGCGGGCAGAGGATGGATTTCTGCCGGCAGCTGCGGTCGGGAGGAAGGCTGGGTAACGAGGCCCTGCCAGCACGAATTTCCTGGCGTTCACGAATTTCTGCCGCGCTGTAAACTTGGCGCGTGAAACCCCGTCTATCTCGTTGCATGGAAGAGATCGCCGGCAACGAGCTCGCCATCGAGAAGAAGGAACAAGCAGTCCTGGAGCTCGCCGACTTCGACGAAGTCGTGCGGGTCTACCGGCCGCGCATCCTGCGGTTCCTATTGTCGTCGCTCACCGACCGCGACGCGGCGGAGACGCTGACGCAGGAGTGTTTTTTAAAGGCGTGGAACGCGCGCCATCAGTTTCGAGGCGACTCCAGCCTGAGTACGTGGCTGACGCGGATCGCAGTCAACCTGATGCGCGACCATCTGCGCAGCCGCAGCCTGCGGTTCTGGCAGAAGACGCGCGGGACAACGCTGGATGTGATGGACATCAGCGACTGGATTCCGGACGGGCGCACCTCGCCGGAAAGCGTGGCGGTGGCGCGCGATCAGGTGGCAGCGGTTTGGAAGGCGGTGAACGAGCTGTCGGCGCACCAGCGGACGGTGTTTGTTCTGCGGTTTGTGGAGGAGATGGAGTTAGACGAGATTGCGGGGACCATCGGGATGAACCTGAGCACGGTGAAATCCCATTTGTATCGGGCGCTGGGGATTCTGCGCGAGCGCATGGGAGGGAAAAAATGAAAATCCGCACAGACACGGTTACGAATGGAGAAGCGGCGGAGGCGCGGCCGGAATCGCGCGACGAGATGCGCGAACTGGCGGAGGCGATCGGTCTGTACCGGTCGGCGATGCATCATGTGACGCAGAAGCAGCCGCCGCAGCCGTGGGTGGCGGAACGGCGTACGGCGAGGTCGATCCCCATGCGGCTGATGCTGGTGCCGGTGCTGGCGGGGGCGCTGGTGGCGGCCGTGATGGCCCCGACGCTGATACATCTGCACCACGGAGCAGGGACAACGCCGCACCCCGTGGCGCACCTGGTGCAGCCGGCTGCGGAAAATTCGCCGGCAACCGCGAACGAGAAGCTGGACGACACAGCGCTGATGAACCAGATCGACAGTGAAGTTTCAGAGGATGTGCCGGACGCGCTGCAGCCACTGGTGAACGTGAGCGAGCAGGCGGCGGCAACTCAGAATTCAGTATCGGAGAAGAAGAATGCGACACAGGAATAACCTGATTTTTGCAGCAATTTTCTGCCTTGCTTCCGGCGGCGTGGTGCTTGCGCAGGGCCCTGGCGGACTGAGCGGCGGACCTGAAGCCGGCCCGGGACAAGTCGGCTGGGGCCGGCCGCCGATGGAACGGATGTTCCACGATGGCGGCTTCGGGCGGTGGTGGAACGATCCGCGGCTCTCGCAGCAACTGGGACTGACCGACGATCAGAAGAAGAAGATGGACGATATCTTTCAGCAGCACCGGCTGAATCTGATCGACTTGGATGCGAACCTTGAGAAGCAGGAAGTGATGCTGGGGCCAATGATCGGCGCGGATCAGCCGAACGAAGAGCAGACGCTGGCGCAGATCGACAAAGTGGCGCAGGCGCGGGCGGAGCTGGAAAAGGCGAATGCGCGGATGTTATTCGATATCCGCAAGACGCTGACGCCGGAGCAGTGGCAAAAGCTGAAGGCGCTGCACGCCGAGCATCGCGACCACCGGATGACAGGCCGCGGGCGCGACGGCCAGGGCGGCCCGGGCGGGCCAGGGATGTGGCGGCAGCATCGTCAGGGGCCAGCGCCGGCTGGAGCGAGCCCACAATCGACACCGGCTCCGCCTGATGGCGCGCCTGCCCCGCAGGGCCCGCCCCCGGCGCCGCAGGATGGAGCGCCTGCTCCGCCGCAGCCGTAATCCATGCGGGAAGCATGCGAGAGGGAGCGACCGGGGTCGCTCCTTTTGCTTTGCGGAGTGAGAAGGGGCGATGTGAAGGCAGGGGCGGCGAGGGCATGGCGCAAGCGCCGCAGAGTGCGAGCGGATCCGCGCGGCGGCAACCGACCGAGAATTGACACGCCCCCAGGGCAGCACTATAGTTTGGAGAGGGGGCATGCGCGTGCGGGATTCGTTGCGCAGGCCCGAGATCGCCACTCCCGTTCATCCCTGTCCTGCCGGGTGCTCCAGTCTGGAGATAGATGTTGCGCTCCCACACCGCACCGTCTCCAGCAGTGTTGCTCCGCGTAAGAAGCGGAAGCCGGGAGGGACGATCCCCGAACTTCGCCGAGAACCCCGCTGAGGGCTGAGACTCAGGGCCAACGACGAAGAAATCCGCAGCGGCAACGGGCCGTGGTTAGCAGGGCCAGGTTTTTCGCTGTGGCGCGGAAACGCGGGAGCCGCGACTGAGTCCCGGAGCTGGCTGCATGGCAGACGTCCTCAATCCTGAACAAACCGAGAGCACTCCTCTGAACACCGAACTCGAAACCCCAACGCTTGAAGCCGTGGCGGAGCCGTCGGAGCCGACCACTGAAACCACCCTGAACCCGGAAAGCGCGTCCGCTGTAACGGATGCCGCGCACGCTGAGGGCCTGACTGGCGAGCACCAGGAAGAACCCGACCTCAGCATGGAAGATTTCGCCGCCGCGCTCGAGTCTTTCGATCGCGAGCAGGCCGCCGAAGCCGCCGCACAGGCCTTCGACGATTCCGCGATTGTTTCCGGCACCGTGATCAAACTCACCGATAAACACGTCGTGGTCGACGTGGGAATGAAGTCCGAAGGGCTGATCCCGCTCGAGCAGGTCGTGGACCACACTGGAACGCCGAAGCTGAAGCCGGGCGACACGGTAGAAGTGGTGATCGAACGCGAGGAGCCCGAAGGCGGCTACCTGCTGGGCTATGAGAAAGCCCAGCGGCTGCGTGTCTGGGACACGGTGGAGAAGGCCGCCACGGAGAAGACCCCGCTGACGGGCACGGTGGTGGGCCGGGTGAAGGGCGGGCTGACGGTCGACGTAGGGATCAAGGCGTTCCTGCCGGGGTCGCAGCTCGAACTGCGTCCAGTGCGTAATCTGGACGCCTGGATCGGCCAGCCGATTCAGGTTCGGGTGATCAAGCTGAACAAGAAGCGCGGAAACGTGGTGGTTTCGCGCAAGGAGATCCTCGAGGAAGAGCAGGCAGAACGGCGCTCGCACACCCTGGAGCACCTGGAAGAGGGCGCGGTGCTGACGGGCACGGTGAAGAACCTGACCGATTACGGCGCGTTTGTGGATCTGGGCGGGATCGACGGGCTGCTGCACATTACGGATATGTCGTGGGGGCGTCTGACGCATCCGCGGGATCTGGTGAATGTGGGCGACGAGATCCAGGTCAAGGTGCTGAAGTTCGACAAAGAGAAACAGAGGGTTTCGCTCGGCTTTAAGCAGCTCACGCCCGATCCGTGGCTGGATGCGGCGGAGCGGTATCCGATCGGTGCGCGCGTGCGCGGACGGGTGCTGAGCGTGACCGATTACGGGGCGTTCGTCGAGCTGGAACAGGGGATCGAAGGGCTGGTGCACGTTTCCGAGATGACGTGGTCGAAGCGGATGAAGCATCCGTCGAAGATCGTGAAGCCCGGAGACGAAGTGGAGACGGTGATCCTGCAGGTGAATCCGGCGGATCGTCGGATTTCGCTGGGCATGAAACAGCTGCTCGATAATCCCTGGGAGCACCTGGGCGACAAGTATCCCACCGGCGCGACCGTGGAAGGCCGCGTCCGCAACCTCACCGACTTCGGAGCGTTCATCGAGATCGAAGACGGCATCGACGGCCTGGTGCACGTGAGCAATCTGAGCTGGACCAAGCGCGTGAAGCATCCTTCGGAAGTGCTGAAGAAGGGCGAGAAGGTGCGCGCCGTGGTGCTGGGCGTGGAGCCGGAGAACCGGCGGCTTTCGCTGGGCATCAAGCAACTGCAGCCCGATGTGTGGGAGACGTTCTTCGCGCAGCATCGCGTAGGCGATGTGGTGAAGGGCAAGGTCCTGAGGACGGCGCAGTTCGGCGCGTTCGTCGAGATCGCGGAGGGCGTGGAGGGTCTATGCCACGTTTCCGAGGCGACCGATGCGCATGGCGCGCCGGTGAAGCTGGAACAGGGCTCGGAGCACGACTTCAAGATCATCCGGATGAACCCGGAAGAGAAGAAGGTGGCGCTGAGCCTGCGCGCGGTCAGCGGCGCCGAAGCCAGCCGCGCCGACGTGGAAGCCTACAAGCAGCCGGTATCGAGCTCCACCACGACGCTGGGCGACCTGGTGAACTGGAAGAAGGAACGGTAAGGCAGAGTAGAGCGTTTAGGAAAACAGAAACGCCACCCAGCGGGGTGGCGTTTCTGTTTGCGGATGCGAAGGCTACTCCTTGACGTGCAAGTCGATGTAGACCTGCTTGCGGGTGTCGAAGGAACTGATGGTTTTGGTGGAGCTTTTCTTTCCTTTGAAGGAAGCCCACAGGGTGTAGTCGGTGTCGGAGGAGAGATCGGCGAAGTGGTAGGTGCCGTCCTTTTCCGAGATGTAGGACTTGATGTCGTTATTGCGGGAGTTCTCGAGGTAGACGATGGCGCCGTTGATGGGCGCATCCTGCGCGCCGAGGACTTTGCCATTGAGGGTCCGCAGACCGAAGTTCTGCGCGCCGGCGAGGGGCGCAAGCGCAGCGAAGACCGCCAACAAGGCGATCCACAAGCCCACGCGGCGCATGTGCAGCCGAACAGCTTTCGTGGTGCTGAGCAGGCGCGGCGAACCGCTCCGTCTGGTCATTCTTCCTCCTCTTCGCCGAACTCTTCTTCGTCTTCGTAGCCCTCTTCCACTTTACTGAGTTCGAGTGGATCGGTAGCGACGACCTCATACTCGGTTCCGCATTCGTCGCAAATAATGACGTCCCCTTCTTCGACTTCTTCCTCGTCGAAATCCAGAGCGGTTTCGCATTCAGGGCAAATCGGCATGAATCCCTCCAACAGGAGAAAGGCATCCTGAGTCCATCAGGGTGACGCAAACCGGATCAAAAAGTCTGGCTGCGATCATGGAAAATCTGAGCTGCGCCCTGGCCGCCGGACCGCCGTTTTCAGATCGGCTGACAGCCGACGGTTGCCGGCTGGCGACGCAGCCATTCTCAGAAAAATGGTGTTGCCTCCGCTAGTTTTGAAGAGAAGCCTCCCACGCGTCAAGCGGGTGCGTTCCTGCGTCCTCCAGGGCATACTCGATAGTCATGAGGATCAATCGCTCCTGTGCTGCCACTCTGCTCTCGCTTGTTCTTGCCGCAACGGCGATGTCCTGCCTTGCTGCTTCTACTGCCGATGCGGCACGCCGCGATCTGGATGCCATCGGCGCACCGATTCGGCCGATGCCCGCCGATGCCGCGATCAGCCGCGCACTGGCCCGAATCTCTCCTGCACAAATACAGCATACGATTGCGACCCTTGTCGCGTTCCACAATCGCAGCACACTCTCCAGTATGGATACAGACCTGCCGCCGGGCACCGGCGTGAGCGCGGCAGCGGACTGGATCGAGGCACAGTTCAAACAAATATCGGCCGGGTGCGGGGGATGTCTCGATGTCGAGCGCGACACCTTCACGCAGCCGCCGGGCACCGGGCCCAATGCGCGCGTGACGCAGCCGACGACGATCACGAATGTTTATGCGGTGATGCGCGGCAGCGATCCTGCGCAGGCGGCGCGGATGATTTTGGTGACCGGGCATTACGATTCTCGCGACAGCAGCAATTTCGACACGCACGGCGAAGCGCCGGGAGCCAACGACGACGCGAGCGGGGTGGCGGTGAGCCTCGCGTGCGCCCAGGCGCTCTCGCACTCGAAGTTTCCGGCAACGCTGGTGTTTGTCGCCGTGGCGGGCGAGGAGCAGGGGCTGTACGGCAGCCACCACCTGGCGGAACTGGCGAAGCAGCAGAACTGGCAACTGGAAGGCGCGCTGAATAACGACATCGTGGGCGGCAACACCACGCCCGGCGACAAGTTCCAGGACAAGCACGCAGTGCGCGTCTACAGCGAGCCGGTCTCGGCCAATGCCACGCCCGAGCAAATCCGCAGGCTGCTCTTTCTCGGGTACGACGGCGACTCGCCTTCGCGGGAACTGGCGCGTGCGATCACGTACACGGCACGCACGTACACCGGGTCGCCGGCCAACACGTCCGAGCCGATTGCGACGGGGCTGGAGCCGGTGTTGGAGTTCCGGCACGACCGCTTCCTGCGCGGAGGCGATCACGAATCGTTCAATGAGGAGGGCTACGCCGCCGTCCGCTTTACGGAGTGGCGCGAGGACTTTGACCATCAGCACCAGAATGTGCGCGTGGAGAACGGCGTGCAGTTCGGGGATTTGCTGCGATACGTGGACTTCGACTACGTCGCGCGCGTAGCGCGGCTGAACGCGGCGACCATGGCGGTGCTGGCCGCCGCGCCGCCGGAGCCGGTGGATGTGCAGTACCCGCCGATCAAGGTGTTCGACAACTCGATCGACGACACCACGATCACCTGGCAGGATGGGCCGGGTGCGCCGGCGGGGACTAAGTATGAGATCGTGTGGCGGGCAACGGACGCACCGGACTGGCAGCGATCGATTCTGGCGGACGCGGCGAAGGCATCGAAGGACGGGGACACGTTCTCCGTGACGCTGCCGGTCTCCAAAGACAATGTGGTCTTCGGGGTGCGGGCCATCGATGCGGCGGGGCACCGCAGCCCGGCGGTGGTGCCGATGCCGGAGATGCGGCGCTAACGCAGGGCGCGCATCTCAGGGCGGAGGGGCGGCCTGCCCCGGACGAAGAATGAGACCGCAAGCGGCAATGAGACAATAAACCCGTGCCACGACTTTCTGCGGGAATGCTGGGGTTTCCGGACTTTCGCGGGTTCACGCGGCGGCTGGTGCTGTGGAACCTGGCGGCGTATTTTCTGCTGCTGATCCTCGGCGCGTTCGCCAAACCCATTGCTGGCGATCTGGCGGCGCTGTTTGCTCTGGATCCGAGCGCTGTCGTTCATGGGCGCATCTGGCAGCTGATCACCTACTGCTTCTTCCATGTCGGCATTCTGAACACCGCATTCGAACTGCTGTCGCTGTGGTTTCTGGGCAGCTTTCTTGAGTCGAATCACGGGTCGCGCTGGCTGGGGGAGATTTTCTTTATTTCCGTGCTGGGGGCGGGGCTGGCAGCGGTGGCGCTGGGGCTTTACCTGCACGTATTCGGGATCGCGCTCTACGGGTGCTGGGGCGGAATCTTCGGCCTGCTGATCGCGTTTGGCGTGCTGTATGCGGATATGGAATTCATGATGTTTCCCTTGCCCATCAACATCAAGGCGAAGTATCTGGTTGCGGTCTACATGCTGATCGCGCTGGCGATGCTGTTTTCCGCCGAGAAAGTGTTTGCGTTTTCACAGCTTGGCGGGGCGCTGGCCGGATATTTCTACATCAAGTTTGCGCCGCGGCGGGGATTCGCGTTTGCGGGGACCGAGAGCCTGTTTGGATTGCGCAACCGGTATTACCGCTGGAAGCGCCGCCGGGCGGCTCGAAAGTTCGAAGTGTACATGCGAAAGCACCGGGATAACTGAAGGCAGGGTATAGGGGTTACGGTTTAGAAGGCCGGCTGCGCGGCGGGCACCGCGCCCTTCCCGAGTCGCCGATTCAGATGAAGCGCCCGTATTGCTTACTTGCTGAGCGAGCCGATTTTGTAGACCAGGCCAACCGAGCCGGCGAATTCGTTCTGGAAGGAAAAGCCGTAGTGGGTGGGCTGCCAGTCCGAGACGAAGCGGACCGAGAGGCGCGGCGTAACGACATAATCGGCTATGCCTCCGACAGCCATTCCGAAAGCCAGCTTGTCGTTGTAGATGTTCACGGTCTGGGGCTGAATGCCGGCAGGGAATCCTGAGGAGAAAGAGCCGTAGGCTGCGCCGATGAGCGCGTGCATGCCCAGGGTAATTCTGGGAGAGCGATGCATGCGGACGCTGGGGCCGAAGAGAAACAGGTGCTCCGACATGGGCGGATTCGCAGGGATATTATAGGGGTTTGCCGGAACGATGAGGTTGCCGTAGCCGCCGCGCGCGGAGGCTTCAATGCCCCATGCCGGGCGCAGCCAGATGGTGGCCGATCCCTGCCAGCCGAGCAGGTTGACGGCCTTGATGCCGTTGCCCTTGCCGGTGCCGGGATTGAAGTGCATGTATTGCGCGCCGGCGAAGAAGTCCCAGCGCTGGGTGTACTGCGGTGCTTCCGCTTCGGGAGCCGTGGCGGTGACCTGTGCGTGGAGGCGAGTCAGCGGAGCGAACACGATCCCCAGCGCAAGCAGGGGCACAAGACGAGACATCACAGCTTTCACGCGGCAAGAAACCTCAGGAAAAGGGGTTGCAAGTTTCAAGATACCACCTGAGCGGTGGGGCGGCCGGGCGAGAGCCGGGCTGCGGCGGGGCGGGAAGAACGGAGATTGGCGTCAAAGATAATCCCTGGCCTGGGAAGTGGCCGCTATAATCGGGGCCACTCCATGGCCATCGCTCCAGGCACAACTCTGGGCCCTTACACCCTGATCGAACAGGTCGGTTCCGGCGGCATGGGGGTGGTGTACAAGGCGCAGGACACCCGGCTGGAGCGGTATGTCGCGCTGAAATTTCTGCCCGAGGATGTGGCCAGGGATCCGCAGGCGCTCAGCCGTTTCCGCCGCGAGGCCAAATCCGCGTCGGCGCTCAATCATCCCGGCATTTGCACCATTTACGAGATTGGCGAGGCCGAAAGCGAGGCCTTCCTCGCCATGGAATTCCTCGATGGGATGACGCTGCGTCAACGCGTCGCAGGGGGCCCGGTCGATGCGGAAACAGCGCTCACGCTGGCCATTGAAGTGGCCGACGCTCTCGACGCAGCGCACGCGGCCGGCATTGTGCATCGCGACATCAAACCGGCGAACATCTTCGTCACCGCGCGGGGGCATGCGAAAATCCTGGACTTCGGCCTGGCCAAGGTTGCCGTCAGAGCGCCTGCCGCGGCCAACGCTGCTACGGTTCCCGAGGAGCACCTCACCAGTCCCGGATCCACCGTGGGCACCATCGCCTACATGTCGCCGGAGCAGGTGCGCGGCAAGGAAGTCGATGCTCGCAGCAACCTCTTCTCGTTCGGCGTGGTGCTCTACGAAATGGTCACGGGGACGGCGCCGTTTCGCGGGGAGAGCACGGGGCTGATCTTCGATGCCATTCTGAACCGCGTACCGGTCTCCCCGATCCGGCTCAATCCCGATCTCCCCGTCGCTCTCGAAGACATCATCAACAAGGCGCTCGAGAAGGACCGTGACCTCCGCTATCAGCATGCCGCCGATATCCGCGCCGATCTGAAGCGGTTGAAGCGCGATACTGACTCCGGCCGCTCCAGCGCGAGCGTTACTCCAACCGATGCAGGGTCGCTGGCGGCCTCGGTTCGATCTTTCCCGCAGGCGCCGGCGCAGACCGCTGCCATCCCCTCATCATCCGCTGTGCCGCGCCGCCCCATCCGCCGCTGGCTGTTCCCGTCCGCGGCGGGTTTGTCCCTCCTTGCCGCGCTGCTGTTTTGGTATTTGCACCGGCCGCTGCCCGTGCCGCGCATCGCTGCCTACCACCAGCTCACGCACGATGGGCGCCTGAAGATTCTCGGCGGAACCGACGGAAATCGCCTCTACTACACCCTGCTTTCTCCCGGTTCGCTGGCCCAGCTTACGATCGCCGGAGGCCAGACTGCGCCGCTCTCGGTCTCCCTGCCGCCGGGGAGCCGGAATCAGATTCTCGATGTGTCGCCGGATGGCTCCCGGCTGCTGCTTTTTTCCAACAATAGTCTGTGGACCGCGCCTGTTCTGGGAGGACCGGTGCGGCCAGTGGGGCAAGGCTTCGGCGGATCGTTCTCTCCGGACGGCGCATCCATTCTGTTTTGGTCCGCCAGCGGCGAGATCAACCTCGTGCACAGCGACGGAAGCGGACTGCGGACCCTCGCCACTCCCGGCTACGGGTTGACCGGACTGGGAGACCTCAGCCTGTCACCCGACGGAAAGCTCATTCGGTTTGCCAAAGATGGCGTGCTGTGGGAGATGAACGCCGATGGAACCGGTATGCATCCCCTGCTCCCGAACTGGCATGCACCGGGCGCGCAGTCG
Organism: Acidobacteriaceae bacterium; assembly: GCA_030041435.1. GTDB lineage: Bacteria > Acidobacteriota > Terriglobia > Terriglobales > Acidobacteriaceae > Palsa-343. The sequence continues at coordinate 30,585 of JASHNW010000006.1, read as the reverse complement.
TCCGGGCGCTGGAGCCCCGACGGCAGCCTCTATTTTTTTATCGTCGGCGCCGTGTCCGCACGTGGTGCCGCAGGCCAGCTTTGGGCGCTCGATGAGCGGCGCGGTCTTTTTCACCATCTATCCTCCGAGCCTTTTCCCTTGACGAATGGTCCGATCCGCTGGGCGGGGCCTCTGCCGGGCAGGGACGGCAAGACCATTTTTGCCGTCGGACAAACCCCGCGCGGAGAGCTGTCGCGCTGGGACGCAAAGACGCGCCAGTTCCAGCCCTTTCTTGGCGGCATCTCCACCGACGATGTGGTCTTTTCCCGCGACGGCAAATACGTGGCCTGGGTCACGTGGCCCGATGGCGTTCTGTGGCGAGCCGATCGCGACGGCAGCAACGCAGTGCAGCTGACCCAGCCGCCCCTCCTCCCCATGAACATCGGCTGGTCGGCCGACGGCAAACAGATCGTCTTCTACGACCGGTCCACCTGGCGCATGGGCACGATCCCCTCCGATGGCGGAGTTCCGTCGGTTCTGCTGCCGGGGGAGAAGGATCGCACCATGGATCCGTCATGGTCGCCGGATGGGAAGCAAATCCTTTTTTCATCCGTCCGGGTGGTGGGAAGCTGGCAGGTGGACGGACGTATCCTCGACGTGGCTACCGGCCAGGTCTCGACGATTCCTGGGGGCGAGGGCATGCGGCCGGAAGGATGGTCGTCCGACGGACGCTATATTGTCGCCCTGGACTGGAACAAGGGGAACGGCATGAAGATTCTCGATCTCAGGACAAAGCGATGGACGGACCTGACCGAGGGCGAGGCAAATTATCCGCAGTTCTCGCATGACAGCCGGTTTATCTATTTCCTGCAAACGGTCCAGGATCATGAGGGCGAGGATCGTGCGGTTGTGAATCATCTGGACGTGTTCCGCGTTCCCATCACCGGCGGCGCGGCTGAACGCGTCGTGGATATGAAGGACTTCCACACCACCGGCTACTGGTCGTTTTCGCTGCAACTCGATCCCACCGATGCTCCGCTGGTGCTGCGCGACATCAGCAGTGACGACATCTACGCGCTCGATGTGAAATTCCAGTAACGGACGCGCGCCGTTATAGCAGTTTCGGAATTGGCGTAGACCGAAGGCACACACTCAAGAGGCTTTTTAATCAAAAAAAGCCACCCTGTACCGGCCTCAAAAAGTCTGCGTGTATTCCGAAACTGCTCTAGCTGCGGATCACCGGCCGGATGTGCAGCTCTTTGAGCTGCGCGTCGCTGACCGGGGTGGGCGCGTCGACCATGAGGTCGATGGCTTTGGCGGTCTTGGGGAAGGCGATGACTTCGCGCAGGCTCGAAGCTCCGGCGAGGATCATGACGAGGCGATCGAGGCCAAGGGCAACGCCGCCGTGGGGCGGCGTGCCGTACTGCAGAGCTTCAAGGAAGAAGCCGAAGCGTTCGCGGGCCTCCTCGTCAGACATGCCGAGAGCGCGGAAGATCTGCTGCTGGACGTCCTGGCGATGGATGCGGATGGAGCCGGAGCCCAGTTCCATGCCGTTGAGGACGATGTCGTAGGCCAGCGCGCGGACATTCTCGGGATCGGAGGTCATGCGGCCGGCGATGAGGTCGTCCTCATGCGGCGAAGTGAAGGGATGATGGGCGAAGGTCCACGTCTTTGTCTCCTCGTCCCATTCGAAGAAAGGGAAATCGGTGACCCAGAGGAATTTGTAATCGTCGCTGATACCTTTTTTCTCGAAGGCCTTGTGCTCGTCCTGGAAGCGTTTGGCGAGATCGAGGCGGAGCTGGCCGGCTTTCTTGTAGAGCCACAGGTGGTCGCGGGCGGGGGCTGTGGCGCCGACGCGGGGCGAGACGACGATGAGGCGGTTCTCCGGCTCGACGCGCGCGAGGCCACAATTTTTGGCGGCGGCTGCGTCGATGTGCTGCGCAAGGGCAGCATACTGCGGCGCGGCAGCGAGGCGGTCGACGTCGAGGTAAGCGAGGTCAGGGGCGACGGCGGCGTTGAGTTCCTGCGCGAAGGCCTTCTTCTGCGTGTTGCTCATCGCCTGCTTGTTGGGAATGACGATGGCGACGATGGGCAGGCCCGGCTCAATCTTCAGCGATGAAAGCTCTTCAGCGGTGAAGACATCGCGGACGTCGGTCATGGGCGGCAGGCGGAGGTCGGGCTTGTCGATGCCGTACTGGCGGATGGCCTCGTCGTAGGTCATGCGCAGGAAGGGCGTGGCGATCTGCTCGCCGACGACTTCGAAGGAGTCCTTGAGGAAGCCTTCGACGACCTGGAAGATGGTTTCCTGCTGGGGGAAGGTCATCTCGAGGTCGATCTGCGTGAACTCGGGCTGGCGGTCGGCACGCAGGTCCTCATCGCGAAAGCAGCGAACGATCTGGAAATACTTGTCGAGGCCGGAGATCATAAGGATCTGCTTGAAAAGCTGCGGCGACTGGGGCAGGGCGTAGAAGTGCGCAGGGTGAACGCGGCTGGGGACGAGGTAGTCGCGGGCGCCTTCGGGCGTGGAGCGGGTGAGGAAAGGCGTCTCGATCTCGAAGAAGCCCTGGGCGTTGAGGTATTCGCGCATGGCGAGCGCGACTTTGTGGCGGATCTCGAGGTTGTGCGCCATCTCAGGGCGGCGCAGATCGAGGTAGCGGTATTTGAGGCGGACTTCCTCGTTCTGGATGGCGTCTTCGGCGGGGGAAAAGGGCGGGACTTTGGAGTCGTTGAGGACGAGGAGTTCCGTCGCGGCGATTTCAATTTCGCCGGTGGGCATTTTAGGGTTCACGGACTCGGGGCCGCGCAGGCGGACCTTGCCGATGGCGCAGATAACGTACTCGGGCCGGGCTTGCTCGGCTTTGGCGTGGCCTTCGGGGGCGAGGTCTTTATCCAGAACGACCTGCGTGATGCCGTAGCGGTCCCTCAGGTCGAGGAAGATGAGGCTGCCGTGGTCGCGGCGGCGGTTGACCCAGCCCATGAGGGTGACGGTTTGGCCGGCGTCGGCGGCGCGGAGCTGGCCGCAGGTATGAGTGCGTTGGCGGGTGCCTAGAAAGTCAAGCAACGTTTCATGTCCTAACTGCCTGTAGAGGCCGAATTGATCGCGCTGCAGGGGCTAAAGCCCAACTGCTCCTGGCGCGCTTTCGGCACAACTGAAGTCGTGCCCTGATACAAAAGCCTTCTCCGCGGGGTGTGTGCTGCTGGCCGATACGATTACATTTTTCCTGTCCGCTGCAGCGCCTGCGCGAGCTGGTCGCGCGGGATTTTGGTTTGCTCGCCGGTGGCGAAGTTCTTCACCGTCAGGATACCGGAGGCGTGTTCGTCTTCGCCGTAGAGAACGATGCTGCGGGCTAGCTTGTTGCCGATTTCAAAGGATTTTTTGAGGCGGAAGCTACCGTCGCCCAGCTCGATGCGGAGGCCCTGGCGGCGCAGCTCGCGGGCCAGCTCGAGCGCGGAGGCGTTGAGGGATTCGCCGAGCGGGGCGATGAAGGCGTCAGCGAGTGCGGGAGCAGGTTTTCGCGGGGCGGCTTCGGCCTGCGCCTGGAGGGTCAGGACGACCCGGTCCAGCCCTATAGCAAATCCAATGCCCGGCGCCTTCGGTCCGCCCAGCATCTCTGACAATCCGTCATACCGCCCCCCGCCCAGCAGCGCATTCTGGGCCCCAAGCCCGCCGTGGGTGAACTCAAACGTGGTGCGGGTGTAGTAGTCGAGGCCGCGCACGAGACGGGGGTTGACTTCGTACTTCACGCCGCAGGCGTCGAGGGCGGCGAGGACCTGGGCGAAATGGGCTTCGGAGGCGTCGTCGAGGTAGTCGGCGATGCGGGGCAGCGTCTCGATGATGGGCTGGTCTTCGGGGACTTTGCAGTCGAGGACGCGGAGAGGATTGGTCTCGGCGCGGCGCTGGCAATCGACGCACATGAGCGGGGCCTTGTCCTGGAGGGCTTCGCGGAGAGCGGCGATGTAGCGGGGGCGGTCTGTGGAGGAGCCGACCGAGTTGAGGGTGAGGGTCCAGCCAGCGATGCCGAGTTCGTCGAGGAAGCTGGCCAGCATTTCGAGAACTTCGGCGTCGCGGAGGGGGGATTCGGAACCGGCCGAGGGCGGGCCGATGACCTCGGCGCCGATTTGCCAGAACTGGCGGTAGCGTCCTTTTTGCGGACGTTCGCGCCGGAACTGCGGGCCGATGTAGTAGAGCTTCTGCAGCAAACCGGATTCGCCGAGCTTGTGCTCGAGGTACGCGCGGACGACGCCGGCGGTGTTTTCCGGGCGGAGCGTCAGGGACTGAGCAGAGTCGAAAAATTTCCCCTCGAATGGTTCTACGATCACATCCTTCCGGTCAACCCACGTATTCACGGCCCCCGACATCGGAATCACCAAGCGTAGACGAATGGGGAACTGCTGAATCTGACCCGTCGGATCAGATTTTCCTAGATCACGGGCCTTTAGAAGGCTCGCTATCGCATCCGAGGACACGCTTGGGCGAAAGCTCACGAGCTCGACGTGGCCGCTAAGCAGATGTTCTTCCCCGGCATTGACCCCGCGCCAAACTTGGAGTTGAACGCCGATTTCTTTGAGTTTGGCGAGGAATGACGGAACTCCTTGAATATTCACGCGCCCACCTTGGACGCGGCTTGGTTCGTCGGACTCGTTTGTTTTGACCCAGTCGGCGATTAGTTTCCGCTCGTTGAAACGCTCGCCGTCCTCCCACGTGTACATCTCTTTGGAGACGATGTCGGTTTCTTCGCCGACGCCGCGGGCGAAGAGCTGCGTGTCCTCGAAGATGGGGGTGCGGATTTCGCCGAAGTTGTAGCGGGCGAAGACGCGGCGGGCGGTGGCTTCGACGCGGTTCCAAAGTTCGGTTTCGGGCGGCAGCAGGTCGCGCGTGCCGCGCACGGCTTTCAGGAGGGTCATCGGAAAGATTGCGGTCCAGAGTTCAGTTTACCGGACGAGGTCCCAGGGGCTAATCGAGCTCGTCCCCCGCTATGGGAGGGTTGGCTCCGCCGGCTTTCTTGAGGATCCGGAGAGCTTTGCGGCGATCGGCTCGCACCGCCCGCTCGCGAAAGTAGCTCTCCGTGCGGAGTGCGGAGAGTTTCTCCGCCAGGGCAACATTGATCAGCTGATTCAGTGCCACGCCTTCTGCCTCGGCGACTTTGCGGGCCTCATCCAGCAGAGAGCTCTGCACCCGGAGGGCAAAGTTATTCTTCCTCATTTTTCCTCCTGCATGCGCAGCGCCTGAAGCGGAGACAGGACGCTGATGCCGAACTGCGCCGCCACCGGTGAGAAGTCTCTCATATTGAAAGTAACCAAACCGTCAGCATGTCCGTTGACCGCTGCCTCCAACACCATATCGTCATCCGCATCGCGGAGTATCGGACGCCAGTGGAAAGGCAGGCGGACGGGTTCGCATTTTGCAGCCAGGGTGTCCAGCAAAAGGTTCACGTCCCCGATGGACAAACCGGATGCGCTCAGATGCTCTTCGCGTGTCAGCACCGATTCATACTCAAGCATCAGCGGGACTGACAACAGAAGCGTGAATCGGCGATTGATCGCCCGGTGCAGAAGCAGATTCGACGCACCGGATGAGCTGCGCACCGCTGCAACCAGCACCGAAGTGTCAAGCACAAGTCTCAAAACAAATGATATTGCATGCAATATCGAAATGCAAGACCCGTCAGTCGTGTTCAGTTTACCGGACGAGCTCCAGGAGACTGCGGCGTTTGCCTGGCAGCAGAGTGGGGCCGGGTCGTGAATCCCTCGGCCACCCAGGCAGCGAGGAAGATGATGGCGCCGAGGATCGTCGGAGGGATTCCGAAGAAGCCGACGCCAAAAATCTCAACGCGTTCGCCGAAAGCGGCCGCGAGGAAGCCCACGAGCAAGAGGGCGTCCAGCAGGAGACCGATGGCGAGGACGATGTTCCCGATCAGCCGGACGCGGCGGAATCCTTCCCGAACGGCCATGCCCGACAATGTACCACGCTTCAGAAATTCGGCTGAAACGGGGGTTATGCGACTTATCCCAATTGACTATTTCGCACCTGGACGCTGCGTGATACGATCCCACGCAAAATCCCATGCTGCGCATTTCGGCTCTGCTGCTGCTTCTTCTCGCCGCTCTCCCTCTCTGGGCGCGCGATTCTTCGCCTGCCTGGATCGAAATCCGCAGCGAGCACTTCACCGTCGTGACCAATGCCGGCGAGAAGCAGGGCCGCCACGTGATCGACCAGTTCGAACGCATGCGATGGGTGTTCCAGACGATGTTCCCCAAAATGAACGTCGATCCGGTGTCGCCAATCGAGGTGCTGGCGCTGAAGAACCAGAAGGATTTCCAGGCGCTGGAGCCGGCGGCGTATCTGGGCAAGGGCAAGCTGAACCTGGCGGGCTATTTTCTGCGCGCGCCGGACAAGAACTTCATCATGCTGCGGCTGGATACCGAGGATGAGAACCACCCCTATGCGACCGTCTACCACGAGTACACGCACCTGGAGATCGGCGATGCCATCGAGTGGATGCCGCTGTGGCTCAACGAGGGGCTGGCGGAGTTCTTTCAGAACACGGAGTTAGAGGACAAGACGGCGCGGCTGAGCGAGCCGAGCGGCGACGATCTGCTCTATCTGCAGCAGCATCGGCTGATCCCGCTGGAAACGCTGTTCCGCGTGGACGCGAACTCACCCTACTATCACGAGGAACAGAAGGGCTCGGTGTTCTACGCGGAGTCGTGGGCGCTGACGCATTATCTGGAAGTGAACGATGCGATGCAGCACACGAACCGCGTGGGGACCTATGCGCAGCTGGTCAGCGAGCATCAGGACCCCGTAGCGGCGGCGCAGACGGCATTCGGCGATCTGGGCAAATTGCAAGACGCGCTGCGGAACTACACCAGCCGCGCGTCGTACCAATACTTCAGGCTGAGCACCGCGCCTCTGAATGAGGCTGCGTTCACGATTGTGCCCATTACCGCGGCGCAGGCGGATGCGATCCGCGCGGATTTCCTGGCGTACAACGGGCGCACCGCCGATGCGCGGACGATGCTCGAGGGGGTGCTGCAGGCCGATCCCAACAACGTGCTGGCGCACGAGACGATGGGGTATCTGGAGTTTCGCGAGGGGAACCGCGCCGAGGCGAAGAAGTGGTACGCGCAGGCCGTAACGCTCGACTCGCAAAGCTGTCTGGCGCACTACTACTTCGCCGCGCTTTCGCTGATGGACGACGTTACCGATGCGCAGGTGGAGGCCAGCCTGCGGACGGCGATCAGGCTGAATCCGCGGTTTGCGCCGGCGTACGACGCGCTGGCGAGCCTCTACGGAAGGCGGCGCGAGAATCTGGACGAGGCGCACATGCTGAGCGTGCAGGCCGTGTCGCTGGAGCCGGGAAACGTCAACTTTCGGATGGACAGTGCGAACCTGCTGATGGAGCAGGGACGGTTCGACGACAGCGTTCGAGTGTTGCAGGCGGCGAAGGAGGTAGCGAAGACGCCGCAGGAAGCGGACTTTGTGCAGGCGCGGATCGTCCAGGTGCAGCAACTGCAGGCAGAGACGGAGCGGGAAAAGCAGCAGCGGGCTGAGCAGGCGGAGATACAAACGACGCAGGGCACGGAGCGCATTCTCAACGGGCCGGGATCGGGGGGATCCGGGCCAGGGGGCTCGAGTGGAGAGTCGGCGCTGCCCAGGCTGAAGCACCCCACAGAAACGCCGCACGGGAAGATGCTGACCTTCTGGGGCACGATTCGCGGCGTGACGTGCAGCTATCCGGCGGTGATGGAGCTGACGGTTGAGGGAACGAAACGGAAGGTGTCAGTCTACGCGAACAACTACTACAAGGTGGATTACCGGGCCGGCAATTACACGCCGTCGGGCGAGGTGCATCCCTGCCAGGACCTGGAGGGAATGAAGGCAGAAGTGGAGTACTTTGCGACGGCGGACAAGACGGTCGACGGGCAGATTGTGGCGATCATGATGATGAAGTAGAGAATCAGCAGGCAGCAGACTGGCCCCGTCGCCAAAACCCATGACCTTCGTACCCTCTCGGCAGCCGATTTTCCTTGCTTCGATTTCTCTCAGGTCCTTATCCTGAGAAGCAGGGAAGCCCTGTCCTTTGAATCAGGGCTTTTTCCTTTGCAGGGAATTGGTTGGTCCGGCCGAGGCTGGACACGTGTCCGCTCTTTGAAATTCCGCAGATGGGTCGGCCCGGCGTTCATCCGTAAGTGCTTTATCCCCAATACATACGCTTGGGATCGCCTGTAAGTGCTCTGCTTTCCACACTTACAGCGTTGTTTGGAGCTAAGTACTTTGTTTCCCACACATGCGAAATTTGAAGAATTTTTCTCGGCGCGAGGGTCTGCCGAAACCCGAGTTTCGCCGCGAAAGCCCGGCCCGCCAATGATTCAGAGCGGGCGCAGGTCCGCTGATTCTTCAATGCCGATTAAGCACGGCTGAGGTAGGCGCCTTCGGCGGTGTCGACGCGGATCTTCTCGCCTTCGTTGATGAAGGGCGGGACCTGGACGATGAGGCCGGTTTCGGTCTTCGCCGGTTTGGTTACGGACGAGGCGGTTGCGGACTTGAGGCCCGGCTCAGTCTCGACCACGGTCAGCTCGACGGTCTGCGGCAGCTCGATGCCGACCGGCGTGCCATCGTGAAACGAGACTTTGATCTGCAGGTTGGCGGTGAGGTACTCGACGGCATCGCCCAGGGTATCGCGCTTCAGGTGGGTCTGCTCGTAGTTTTCCGTGTTCATGAAGTAGTAGTCGTCGCCGTCGTTGTAGAGGAAGTCCATGGGGATTTCGTCGACGACGACGCGTTCAATGGGGTCGGGCGAGCGGAAGCGCTCCACGAACATGGCGCCGGTGCGGATGTTGCGCAGCTTGGCCTGGATGAAGGCGCGCAGGTTGCCGGGGGTGCGGTGCTCCACCGAAAAGACGAGGTGGAGATCGTTATTGTGCTTGATGATCATGCCCGGGCGCATTTGGGTGGCGGGAATCGCCATACGGGTAAGGCTCCTTACTTCGGATATCGATGCGGAATGAGGCGGCCGAGGGCCGCGCGAGGCAGACCGGCAGCGGTCCGCAACAAGACAAACTCCGGCTCTTTGATTTTATCGCAGGTGCTTGAGTTCGAAGGCCATGGCGCGGAATCCCTACCCGCCAAACAGCTTTTTGAAGAAATGTCCGATGTGCCCAAAGAACCCCGCGTGTGACTTCGGTTTCGATGTGGGCGGCGGAGCCTGGGCGCTCTCCATGTGGATCGCCGAAGTTGCGACCGGGATGGGCGCTGAGGAGGCTGCTGCCGCGCTCGACGGTTCGGCCGCCACTGGAGGCGGCGGTGGAAGCGCGTCGGGGTGGTTGGCGTCGTAAGAGATCGGAGCGGAGACTTCGACGTGCACCTGGCCGGAGTGAACAGCGGGCGTCGTCGGCAAAGCTGGCGGAGGCTTCAGCCCCTCGCTCTCCGCGAGGGGGAATGGATTTTGCGCGGCCGCGGGGCTCGGCGCAACCTTCTCGCCAGGCTTCGCCGCGCCGGCGCCAGTTGACCCCGCTTCGGCAACGGACAGCGGTTGCGCGGGCGGGCACCCGCAGGGTTCCTGCTCGGTGTCGACCACGTCGCGCAGGCTGCCGTGCTCGAAAAGGACGCGCTGGTTGGGCTGCACGCGGTAGGCTCCGCCGTCGAAGAGGCTGCTGGCGAGGACGTAGGGGGCGTGGTCGCCATGGTTGTCGACGCAGGTGTCGCCGTTGGCGCCGACACGGATGCTGAGGTCGGCCTGCCCCGGCGGCGAAACGAGGATGCGCAGATCGGGTGTGAGCACGACGTCGGAGTATTGACCGGACGTATAGTGGGCCTCGAAAGCGCCGCGATCGAGCGCAACCATGAGGCCGCTGCCGGGGGTGGTAGTGTCGGTGGAGAGATGGATTTTGGTCGAGGCGCAGACGTTGAGGCTGCCGCCGCGAGTGAGCGCGACCTGAGCGGTGGAGTCGCCGGCGCCGATGGAGGTGTTATTGCCGACGATTGCGCGACCGTCTTTGACGAAGGTGTAGCCGGAGAGCGAAACGCCCTGCATGGCGACGGTGGCGATGGAGATGGGCTGGGCTGCCGGTGAACTCTTCGCGGGTTCGGCTTTCGGCGCTGCAGGAGCCGGAGATGCCGGCTCATTGCCGGGAATCTGATCGGGCGGGAGCGGGATGAGCTGTGCGGCGGCGATGCTGCCGGAGAAGCAGACAGCGGCAACGAGCATGACGATTCGCACTGCAGACCCGTGCAGGTCCTGCGTTTGGCAGAGGGAATTTGCCAAACTTCGCTCACGATAACGCATCTTTAATCTGCAACTCCAGAAAGTTTTGGATCAGGCGCTTGCCGTCGTCGGTGAGCACGCTTTCCGGGTGGAACTGGACGCCTTCGACCGGAAAGCGGCGGTGGCGCAGGCCCATGATGGTGCCGTCGGGCGTGCGCGCGGAGATTTCGAGATCGGCGGGCAGGCCTTCTTCTTCGACGATGAGGGAGTGGTAGCGGGTGCAGGTCATCGGTGAGGCGATGCCGGCGAAGATGGTGCGGCCGTCGTGGTCGACCTGGCTGGTTTTGCCGTGCATCAGCTTCGGCGCGCGAACGACCCGGCCACCGAAGGCCGCGCCGATAGCCTGATGACCGAGACAGACCCCGAGGATGGGGACCTTGCCGGCCATGCGCCGAATGAGATCGATGGAGATGCCGGCTTCCTGCGGCGTGCAGGGGCCAGGCGAGAGCACGATGCGATCGGGGTGCAGGGCTTCGACCTCGTCGACGGTGAGCTGGTCGTTGCGGCGGACGTCGATCTCGGCGCCCAGCTCGCCCATGTACTGGACCAGATTGAAGGTGAAGGAGTCGTAGTTGTCTAAAACGAAAACCATGGGACGAAGACCATCTGATTTGAGTGTAGCGCCGGGAAGCCGTTGGGGGGTCTCCGTCGGGCCCAGCGGTGGTAGCCTGGACGGATGAACCTCGCGTTTGAGCCGTTGCAGGGCCGCTTCGTACGGCTGGAGCCGTTTGAGCCGCGCCTGAAAGAGGATGTGCGCGCGGCCATCGATTGCGATCCCGAGACCTGGACGATCATGTCTGTGAATCCGACTGGCCCGGGCTTCGGGGAATACTGGGCCGCGGCGTGCGGCGCACCGCTCACTGAGCGCATGGCCTATGCGATCCGCCGCTGCGCGGATGGGCGGGTCATCGGCATGTCGTCGTATTACACGTCGCTGGCGAGCCAGGGCGGAATCGAAATTGGGACCTCGTTCCTGCATCCGGATGCGCGCGGCGGTCCAGCCAATCCGGAAAGCAAGATGCTGATGCTGGAACACGCCTTCGCCGGGGGGGCGGCGCGGGTGCAGTTCCGCGTGGACACGCGGAACCGGCGCAGCCAGGCCGCTGTGGCCAAACTCGGCGCAGTCAGAGAGGGGGTTCTGCGCTGCGACCGCATGACGTGGACGGGGTTCATCCGCGATACCGTCTACTTTTCCATCGTCGATCGGGAGTGGCCGGCGGTGAAGATGCGACTCACGGAACGGCTGGCGGCCTTTGGCTGACGGGTCTCCGCATGCGGTGCTATGCTGGCGGCATTGGAGGTGCTCGTATGAAGCTCTTCCTCTCCGCTCTTTTTCTTGCTGCCGTTCCGGCGGCTCTGGCCCAGCAGCCCGCGCCGCCGGCGAGCGCAGTTCAGCAGCAGAACGCCGTCCAGTCCCAGGGGCTTCAGCCGGCCGTCGTGGTCAACGACCTGGTTGCGCACAGTGCCTCTCCGGAGAACCAGGCCGCCTGTCCGCTCTATCTCGAAAGCGCCAGCGTCGCGCCTTCGGCCGGGTATTTGCCGGTCGATGCGCAGGCGAAGGGCGATGGCGCGCTCGAGCTGCGTTTCCGCAACCAGAGCGGCAAGCGGATCGTCTCCGCTGCCATCACCGCACACCTGAACGTCAAAACCGATATCTACGCGCTCGATGCGCATCCGCTGGAGCTGCACCTCGCCTTTGCTCGCGTCACCGATGAGAACAAGGCCCTCGACCAGCTCACGCGGATTGCGCTGCCGGAGCACGTTTATCTGTTCGGCGTGGTGCGCGTGACGCTCGACCAGGTGACCTTCACCGACGGCAGCGTGTGGACGGCTTCGCCGACGCACAATAGCTGCGCCACGAGCGGACCGGGCAACGAACTGGTGGAATCGAAGTAGGACTCGCAATCCGGGCGAATGAGCTTCGCGCAACGGCGGACGCGGTGTCCGCGGCGATCATGATCGGAATTAGTCCTCTCGCGCCCGTTCCACCGCGCGCACTACGGCTTTGGCCTTGTTGAGGCTCTCCTCGTATTCCTTTTCGGGAACGGAATCGGCGACAATCCCGGCGCCGGCCTGAATGTATCCCTGACGGCCCTCGACGAGCAGGGTGCGGATGGCGATGCAGCTGGTGAGGTTGCCGGAGTAGTCGGCGTAGAGGACGCTGCCTCCGTAGATGCCGCGTTTCGTGGGCTCCAGCTCTTCGATGATCTCCATAGCGCGGATTTTGGGTGCGCCGCTCAGGGTTCCAGCGGGGAAACAGGAGCGCAGGGCATCGACGGCGCTCAACTCGGGGCGGAGTTTGCCTTCGATGTCGCTGACGAGGTGCATGACGTGCGAGTAGCGCTCGACGTGCATGAGATTCGTGACTTTGACTGTGCCATATTCGCTGACGCGGCCCACGTCGTTGCGGCCGAGGTCGACGAGCATCACGTGCTCGGCGCGTTCTTTCTCGTCGGTGAGCATCTCGCGCTCGGCCTCGAGGTCGAGGGTCTCACTGGCGCCGCGGGGGCGGGTTCCGGCAATGGGTCGGTATTCGACGCGGCGGCCCTCGACGCGGACGAGCAGTTCCGGCGAGGAGCCGACGATGTGGGTGGGTTCCTGCTGCGGGCCGCGGGCATTTTTCCCCGATTGCGTGCCGGCTTTTCTGCGGTTGAAGCGCAGGAAATACATATAGGGCGAGGGGTTGACGATGCGCAGGGCGCGGTAGACGGAAAAAGGATCGGCGCCCGGCTCGAAATCGAGGCGCTGGGAGAGGACGACCTGAAAGATATCGCCGGCCGCGATATATTCTTTGGCACGCTCGACGGCTTTGACGAAGGCTGCTTTCCTGGTGCGCGAGGCGGGATGCAGCTTGCCATGCGATTTCTTCGCGGCGAGTTTCGGCAGAGGTTGGTCGAGGCGGCGTTCGAGGCGGTCCAGACGCTTCAGTGCGTCGGCATACGCTGCCTGTGGCTTATGGCGGCGCAGGTCGGCGGTGACGATGAGGAGGATTTCCTTCTTCACGTGATCGAAGGCGAGGACTTCATCGAAGAACATGAGGCAGGCGTCAGGCAGGCCGAGGTCGTCGACGGTGCGGTCGGGCAGGCGCTCGATCTGGCGGACGACATCATACGAGAGAAAGCCGACGGCGCCGGCGGTGAAGGGCGGCAGGCCGGGGATGCGGGCGGGCGTGTGGCCGGAGAGCATGTCGCGCAACAGGGCAAACACATCGCCGGTGATGCGGCGGGTGCGGCCGTGCTCGGTAATTTCGATTTCGTTCCCGTGTGACACGATGCGGCGGCTGGGGCGAATGCCGATGTAGGTGTAGCGCCCGAGGTGCTCGCCGCCCTCGACGGATTCGAGCAGGAAGCATTCGGGTTCGGCGGCCGCGACGCGGAGAAACGCGGAGACCGGGGTTTCGAGGTCGGCGGTTAGCTTCCGGTAGAGCGGAACGAGCGTGTGCGTGCGGGCCAGGCGGAGGAATTCGGCGCGGGCGGGCAGCGAGATGCGCATGGAACGAGGTTACAGGAACAGGGCTCAGAGTTCGGGGCTCAGAGCTCAGGGTGCAGGAGGGCCGGCGTGAGGAGAAAGGTTGATTCCTGGTCGCAAATCGCTCTACAGTAGCTCTCCATGATGTCTCACGACCGCCGCACCTTCCTCAGGCGCTCTGCTGTGCTTGCCGGAGCGTTCTCCGCCAACAGCCTCTTCCGCCAGGCGCACGCGGCGGAGTTTGACGACGCCGCACGGAGCGTGGCCGGCCGCGCCCCGGCTGAGGTCGCGCAGAACGAAGACTACTGGAGCGTGATCCAGCGGGCCTACTCGGTCAATCCGGACATTATCAACCTGAACAACGGCGGCGTTTCGCCCGCGCCCATCGTCGTGCAGGAGGCGGTGGAACGCTACAACCAGCTCTCGAACGAGGGGCCGTCGTATTACATGTGGCAGATTCTTGACCAGGGACGCGAGCCGCTGCGGCAGAAGCTGGCGGCGCTGGCCGGGGCGCAGCCGGGGGAGATCGCTATCGACCGCAACTCGACGGAGGCGCTCAACACGATCATCTACGGGATACCGCTCAAGGCAGGCGATGAGGTGATTGGGACGAAGCAGGATTATCCCAACATGATCGAGGCCTACCGGCAGCGGGCCGAGCGCGATGGGATTGTCTACAAGCAGATCAGCTTCGACTTCCCCATCGAAGACGATGACGCGATTGTGAAGGCCTATGAAGAGGCGATCACACCCCGGACGCGGCTCATTCACGTGACGCACATGGTGAACTGGGTGGGGCAAACGATGCCCGTCGCGAAAATCTCCGATATGGCGCACGCACACGGCATTGAGGTGATCGCAGACGGCGCACACTCGTTCGGGCTGCTCGATTTCAAAGTGCCGGACCTGCACTGCGACTACTTTGGGACGAGCCTGCACAAATTTTTGTCCGCGCCTATTGGGACGGGGATGATGTGGATCAAAGCCGGCCACATTGAAAAGGTGTGGCCGCTGACCTGCAGTGCGAACCCGGATGCGGTGGATATTCGGAAGTTCGAGTCGCTGGGCACGCGCAGCTTTCCCATCGAGCAGGGCATCGGGGAGGCGATCAATTTTCACGAGGGGATCGGGAGCAGACGCAAGCAGGAGCGCATCTTCTATCTCAAGAACTACTGGTCTACGCGCGTTCAGTCGATTCCCAGGGTTAGACTCCACACCTCGCTCAGTCCGGAATACTCCTGCGCCATCGGCGGCGTCAGCATCGACGGCATGACGCCGGGGCAGGTAGCGGGCGCGCTCTTCGACCGCTGGAAGATCCACACCGTGGGGATTGTGTGGGAGAACATCCGCTGTGTTCGGGTGACGCCGCATGTCTATACGCGGATTGCCGACCTCGACACTCTGGTGGGGGCGATTGGGGAGATCGCGCGCGGCTAAGCAGCCCAGCGCACCGCATAGCCGGCGGTGCGCTCATGGAGAGTTTCAAGCCGGATCAGGCGAGACTCGCAACGAATCTGTCCATCGTGTCACTGCCTGTTGCGCAATCGAAAAATTGCTTCCCGCAAAGCGCAGTCGAAAATGTATTCTCTTCCTCTTGACAATCCATAACCGTTTGGTTATGGTTTGTGCGTGACGCTGGCCAATGCCAATCACGTGTTTCGCGCTCTCGCCGACCCGACCCGCAGGGCCATTTTCGAGGAGTTGACCCGCCAGGGCGAACAGACCGTCCACGCATTGACTCGCTATGCCGGCGTCTCTCAGCCGGCCGTCTCGCGGCACCTCACCGTGCTGAAGCGGGCAAAGCTGGTGCGGCACCGCCGCGAGGGACGCGAAACGCACTATCGCGCCCAGCCTCAGGCGCTGGCGCCGATGGTGGACTGGCTCGATCTCTACGGCGCCTTCTGGCGCGAACGATTTGACCGCCTCGAATCTTTACTGGAGCGAATGGGCCCATGAGCAATCCGCCGGAGTCTCCCCGCACCCTTGTGGTCGAGAGGGTCTTCCCGCACCCGCCGCAGAAGCTGTGGCGCGCTCTCACCGAGAGCACGCTCCTCGCGGAGTGGATGCTGAACAACGACTTCGAGCCGCTGGTCGGGCACAAGTTCCAGTTCCGGCGCGACCCCATGCCGAACTGGAATGGTGTTGTCGACTGCGAGGTGCTGGTCGTCGACCCACTCCAGCGCCTGTCCTATAGCTGGGGTATTGGCGAGGGCGAAGCCGGACTGCACTGGGTGGTGGAGTGGACCTTAACCCCAGCGGAGGGTGGCACGCATGTGCGCATGGAGCAGTCCGGCTTCAGCCCCAGTCAGAAGGCAAATTATCAGGGGGCAAAATACGGCTGGCAGAAGTTCTTCGGCAACCTCGAACGTCTCGTTGGGGAGTTGGACTAACCATGAAATCGAAAACCCTTGCCTATTGGATTACGACCGTACTCGTAGCTCTTCCCATCGGGAGCGGTGGCGTCGCTCAACTCGCGCATGTGCGGGCCACGGTCGATGGCTTTGTGCGCATCCTCCACTACCCCCCGTACTTCGTAACCATTTTGGGGTTTTGGAAGGTCTCTGGAGCTATTGCTATCCTCGTGCCGCGTTTTCCGCAGCTCAAGGAATGGGCCTATGCCGGCATCTTCTTCGACCTCACGGGTGCGGCTGCCTCCTGCGCTGCGGTCGGCGGATACGGCGCCTACGGTTTTCACGTCCTCTCCCCTCTCATCCTGGCTGTTCTTGCCGTAGCCTCGTGGGGGCTTCGGCCGGATAGCCGTAAAATCGGCATCCTCATTCCTGCGAAAACGGAGAACTAAAATGAAAATCAAAGTGACCAGTGTCTATGTCGACGACCAGGACAAGGCCCTGCGCTTCTATACCGAAGTGCTGGGCTTCGTGAAGAAGAACGATTTCAGCCAGGGGCCGTACCGCTGGCTTACGGTGGCTTCGCCCGAGGAGCCCGACGGCACAGAACTGCAGCTGGCGCTCAACAACAACCCCGCGGCTCAGGCGTATCAGCAGGCGCTGTTCCAGCAAAGCCAGCCCGCGGCCATGTTCTTCACCGACGATGTGCAGGCCGATTACGAGCGCATGAAAGCGCACGGCGCCGAGTTCACCATGCCGCCAACGGACGTGACGGCCTCGAAGATCGCCATGGTGAACGACACCTGCGGCAATCGCATTCAGCTCACGCAGCTGATGCGCTGGCAGGCCTGACCCAGCCTGCGGAGTCTCTATGCCTGAGAAGAAGGCAGTCGGGAAAGCTACCGTGTCCGCGAGTCCGGTTGCGAAGCATGCCGCCGGCGAGGCCGCGGTGCTTGCGAAGATCGCCGCGCTCCCCGAGCCCTGGCGCGACTTGGGCGAGCGCCTCCACGCTCTCATCCTGCGCAGCGCGCCGGCGCTCCAGCCCGCCGTGTGGTATGGCATGCCAGGGTACGCGCAGGACGGCAGGACCGTCTGCTTCTTCCGTGCGGACAAGAGATACATGACCTTCGGCTTCACTCAGGAGGCGAACCTCGTCCGCGAGGCGGACGCCCCACACCAGCTCATTGAATCTGCGTGGTTCTTTACCGCGCTGGACGACGCGACCGAGGCCAGGCTCTCCGCCATCGTGCGCAGGGTCGCGCGCTGAGGGCGCGCGGAAAAAGGAGGGAATGATGCAGACAAAAAACGCAGCAAAAGCAGCGCGACAGCCTGAGCGCGCGAGACCGCAGCCTCGCAGAAGTGCCGGAGCCAAAGGCGCCGGCCCAACCGCTGAGAGTCCGGAAAGCCGCCTGACGCCCACGGAACGGATCGATCGCCATATCGTCGGCATCACCGACTGGCGGGGTCCGGTGCTCGCCACCATCCGGCGCATCATGCGCGAGGCCGCCCCGGCCGTCACCGAGGACTGGAAGTGGATGGGAACGCCCGTATGGTACTGCGACGGGATGGTCTCCCTGGCCAACCCTCACCGCGGCAAGGTGAAGTGGACCTTCTCCAAAGGGGCGCACCTCGCCGACGCGGATCGTCTGTTCAACGCCGGCCTCGAGGGGAACGAGTGGCGCGCTATCGACATCTTCGAGAATGACCGGCTCGACGAGCAGGCGCTGCGCCGCCTCGTGAAGACCGCAATCGCGTACAACCGCGCCCAGCGGAAAGGCAGAGATAAGACCTAACCCTTTGAACATCGACCAAACAGGAGGCTCACCCTCAAACGGAAGGCCGGTCAACCGGTACCTCGACTGCACCCGCACCCCATACCCTGGGGATACGAAAAGCCGACTCCTCCGTGCCGATGCGGGCATCTCATGAGCGGGCGCTTGCAGAGGTGTCCGCTCCCAAAGCTCCTGGTGCGCGGCTATCACGCTGCTCTTCCGTGGCCGCGTCGATCTGACTGGCAGCACCTCTGCTTTTGTTGCGGAGCCATCGGCCACCGGCGAAATCGAAAGCGGCATCATCCATGGGGCGCAGGGCGCCCCGGACCCCGGTAGTTTTCTTCATGGGCCCGTTCCGGAGCGAATTACAGCCTGATCTGAAATTCAATTGCTCTGGATAGCCACACCTGGAGGTCTGATATGGCGCAAAACGTTGCCGACCTGCTGTGGGAAATGCTCGAGAAAGCCGGCGTAAAACGCTGTTACGGAATCGTTGGCGACGCGCTGAATCCCGTGATCGATGCACTGCACCGCAATGGAAATATCGATTTCGTGCACGTCCGGCACGAAGAATACGGAGTTTTCGCGGCGGTGGCCGAAGCGTATTTCACCGGCAGTCCGGTGGCGGTCTGCGGAACCGCGGGCCCGGGCGTGACACATCTGTTCAATGGCCTGATCGATGCAACGAAGGAGGGCGCGCCCGTTATCGCTATCGCTGGCGACGTGGAAAGATCGCTGATCGATACGAATGCACTCGAAGAGCTGAACCCCTATAAGTTCTTCGATACGGCCTGCCTGTACGTGGGCCGCATCGTCGACCCGCGACAGGCTCGGCCCGTCATTGGAACAGCCATCCTGACAGCGATGCTCGAAAAGGGTTCTACGGTGATCTCTCTGCCCGGCGACGTGGCGGCGTCGGATGCGCTCTCAGGCGCTTATGCAATTGCGGCGCCCGTTACGCCCGTACTGCGCCCCGCGGATGCCGATGTCGACAGGCTGGCGGAGATGATTGAGGCCGTCGCAACGGTTGCGATCTTCGGTGGCGACGGCTGCCGGGATGCGCGCGACCAGGTGCTGGCACTGGCAGGCAAGCTAAAGGCTCCGGTCGGCTATTCGTTCCGCGGCAAGCAATGGCTGGAGCACAATAATCCGCAGGCTGTGGGCATGACCGGGCTGCTTGGGTACGGCGGTGCCTGGAGCGCCATGAACGAGGCGGATCTCCTGCTGATGCTGGGAACCGATTTTCCTTTCCCGGAGTTTCTGCCCCAGGACAACGTAAAGAAGGTGCAGATCGATCGCGATCCGAGCCACATCGGCCGGCGCACGCATGTCGACCTGGCCCTCGTCGGCGACGTGAAGTCTACGCTCGAAGCGTTGTTACCGAAACTTCGCGAACGCACCGCTGCGGCTTTTCTCGAGAAGCGCCTCGCGGAGACGCGTGACTTCTACGAACTGATGAACCATTACGTCGAGAAAGGACCGGGCATGAAGCCGATTCGGCCGGAGTTTCTGGCCGCCACGCTCAGTCTACTGGCTGCCGACGACGCTATGTTTTTTGCCGATACGGGCACACCGTGCATGTGGCTGGCACGGCACATCAGGGGCTCGGCCAGGCGCAGGCTTTTCGGGTCGTTCACGTGGGCGTCCATGGCCAACGCCGCGCCCAATGCCTTTGGCGCGCAGTTGGCATATCCAGGGCGGCAAACCATCGCTCTTTGCGGCGACGGAGGATTCACCATGCTGGCGCTCGGCGACCTCCTCACTCAGGTGGAGCGCAGGACGCCGGTCGTTCAGATCGTCTTCAATAATGAGTCCCTCAACTTCGTGAACATCGAGCAGCAGGAAGCGGGGTTAGTTCCGTTTGGCGTGGACTTCAAGAACCCAAATTTTGCCCGGGTAGCAGAGGCCATGGGCGCGAAGGGTATCCGCCTGGAGGAGCCTGGCGACGTGAAAGACGCCCTTTCAGAAGCCCTGGCGTACAAAGATGGACCGGTGGTCGTGGACGCGGTTGTCGATCGGTTTGCGCTCTCCTTGCCATCGCACGTGCCATTGCACACGGCCAAAGGCTACACCCTGAGCATGGCAAAGCAGGTGTTGTCCGGCCATATGGACTCAGTGATCAGCACCATCGAGCACAACGTTCGCCTGATTTGAACGATCTGCTCTGCGTTGCCACCGGATCGCCGCGATGCGGCCGTGAGGCTTCAGTGTTTTGCCCCGAAGGACGTTCTCAGACGCCGCTCCGTAGTGCTCATCGACGGAGCGACTCCAGTTCCGGCATCGGCGGCCCGCCCGCCGCGTACCCGCATCCGTGAATCGGAAGTGCCGCGGCTTCGGGTAGTGCTTCGGCGTCAACCTTTTGAGATTTTGCGATCTATTGTTGTGGCATTGACCCTGGCTGGTCGCCACCGCGCGGCCCATTCTCACACACGTGTCCGTCTTCCCACTCCTCTAAAGAGCGGTCCGACATGGACACGATTTGATAAGCCCCGCATTTGGTGCAGACCGACTGGATCATTAATCGATCTCCGCTGCGCAGCGGAGAATGTGTGAACGCCGGGAAAAACTCGTTCGTCACGACCAAACCTCCGGTTGGGACCATTTGCGTTCATACAATAACGCGGCTGCAACAATGTGATTGACGTCAAAATGCGCCATCGGTCGAGCGCCGAGGGCTTGGTCCTGCGACGGGACATGCGAGTCCGAGGTCGCGCCCTCCGCCCCATCCTGAACTTCCTGCCCCCTGACTCTCGTACCGCTCCCCCCCGCCTGCCTCGAATCCCCCTCGGTTCAACCGCAAAAATTTGGCTGCTTTCCTCGGACAGCCCGTCTCAAAAAAAAGGGCCTGCGGCTTCCGCAGGCCTCTGACGGGGACACCGGAACCGGCCTCTCCCGGGTTAAGCCTTCCCGATGGTCACGCCGCTCTCGAGCGGTATGCCTGACCGCGAAACCACCTCGAAGTGCAGCGTCCCGCTCCGTTTGTCCTCGTCGATCCGAACCTTGTCACCGTGCAGCACTTCTCCATCGAGGATCTTCATTGCCAGCGGGTCCTGGGTCAGCCGCTGGATGGCCCGCTTCAGCGGGCGCGCTCCGTAGGCCCGGTCGTAACCCGCGGTGAAGAGCAGGTGCCGCGCCGCCGGCGTCAGCTCGATGGTGATCTGCCGATCCTCCAGCAGCCGTTCCAGGTCCTTCAGCCGCAGATCGACGATGTGCATCAGCTGCTCCTCGCTGAGCGGGCGGAAGATCACGATGTCGTCCACGCGGTTCAGGAACTCCGGCCGGAAGTGCTCGCGCACCACCTTCATCACGCTCTCCTGGGCGTGGCGGAAGGCCGCTTCGCTGGCCAGCGCATCGGCCTGCAGGAACGCGGCGCCCAGGTTCGACGTCATGATGAGCACGGTATTCTTGAAGTCGACCGTGCGCCCGCGCGAGTCGGTCAGCCGTCCGTCGTCCAGCACCTGCAGCAGCACGTTGAAGACGTCGGGATGCGCCTTCTCGATCTCGTCGAGCAGGATCACCGCGTAGGGCCGCCGCCGCACCGCTTCGGTCAGCTGTCCGCCCTCGTCGTAGCCCACGTACCCAGGAGGCGCGCCGATCAGGCGAGCCACCGAATGCTTCTCCATGTACTCGCTCATGTCCAGCCGCACCATCGCCTGCTCGTCGTCGAACAGGAACTCAGCCAGGGCCCGGGCCGTCTCCGTCTTGCCCACCCCCGTGGGCCCGAGGAAGATGAAGGAGCCGATTGGCCGCTTCGGGTCGCTCAGGCCGGCGCGCGAACGCCGGATGGCGTTGGCGACCGTGGTCAGCGCTGCGTCCTGGCCCACCACCCGCTCCCGCAGCCGCTCCTCCATCTGGACCAGCTTCTTTACCTCGCCTTCCAGCATGCGGGAGACGGGAATGCCGGTCCACTTGCTCACGATGCGGGCGATGTCCTCCTCGTCCACCTCTTCCTTGAGCAGGCGCTGGGCACTGGCGGCCGTTCCGTCCTGCACGGCTTCGAGCTTCTTCATCTCGGTTTCCCGCTTCGGCAGCTCGCCGTACTGGATCTGCGCTGCGCGTTCCAGATTGCCGCGGCGGGTTTGCTCTTCGGCTTCGAAACGCAGAGCCTCGATCTGCTTCTTCAGGTCGCTCAGGCGCGTGATGGCCTCGCGCTCCTTCTGCCAGCGCGCCCGCAGCGCCGTCGCCTTTTCCCGCAGCTGCGCCACTTCGCGCTCCACCTGCTCAAACCGCTCTTTCGAGTTCGGATCGTTCTCCCGCTTCAGGGCGGCCCGCTCGATTTCGAGCGAAGTCGCCCCGCGCTCCAGCTCGTCGATTTCCGTCGGCACCGATCCGATCTGGATGGCCAGAGACGCGGCGGCCTCGTCGACCAGGTCGATCGCCTTGTCTGGCAGGAAGCGGTCGGAGATGTAGCGGTGCGAGAGCGTCGCAGCGGCCACGATGGCCGAGTCGCGGATGCGGACCTTGTGATGCGCCTCGTAACGCTCCTTGAGTCCGCGCAGGATGGCAATCGTGTCCTCGACGTTCGGCTCGCCGACGTACACGATCTGGAACCGCCGCTCGAAGGCCGGGTCCTTCTCGATGTACTTGCGGTACTCGTTGAGCGTGGTGGCGCCGATCGCCCGCAGCTCGCCGCGCGCCAGCGCCGGCTTGAGCATGTTCGAGGCGTCGATCGCGCCTTCGGCCGCTCCTGCGCCAACCAGCGTGTGCAGCTCGTCGATAAAGAGGATGATCTGCCCGTTCGACTCCTCGATCTCCCGCAGGACGGCCTTCAGCCGGTCTTCGAACTCGCCGCGGTACTTGGCGCCGGCCAGCATCGCGCCCAGATCGAGGGCGATCACCCGCTTGTCGCGCAGGATGTCCGGCACGTCGCCATGGACGATGCGGCGCGCCAGCCCTTCGACGATGGCTGTTTTGCCCACGCCGGGCTCGCCGATGAGCACGGGGTTGTTCTTGGTCCGGCGCGACAGCACCCGGATCACACGGCGAATCTCCTCGTCGCGCCCGATCACGGGATCGAGCTTGCCCCGCCGCGCCAGCTCCGTCAGGTCCTTCGCATATTTCTCGAGTGCCTGGTATTTAGCCTCGGGATTCTGGTCCGTGACGCGCTGGCTGCCGCGCACGCTGGCCAGGCTCTTGAGCACCGCATCGTGCGTCGCACCAAAGGAGGCCAGCAGCAGCTGCGCCCCGTCGTTCTTCTGGCTGGTGAGCGCCAGCAGCAGGTGCTCGGTGGAGACGTATTCGTCCTTGAAATTCTCGGCCTCTTTGAAGGCCTGATCGAAAACCCGATTGAGCGACTGCGAGGGGTTCGGCTGCGCAGAAGCTCCGCTGACCTTGGGCAGCTGCGCAACCGCCTCTTCCGCCCTCTGCGTCAGCTGGGCGATGGGCACCCCGACCTTCTCGAGGACAGCGGGAATCACGCCCTCCTGGTCTGCGAGCAGCACGGAGAGCAGGTGCAGCGGCAGGATTTCGGGATTGCCGTTTTCGGCGGCGAGCTGGCTCGCCGCCTGCACGGCCTCCTGCGATTTGACAGTGAATTTATCCCAGCGAATTGCCATAAGACCTCAAAATGTACAACGTAACGTTCAGGATTGAGCCGCTAGCTTATGGCTAGCAGGCCGGTCAGCGATGAACCGGTCAGCCGGAAAAGCCGTCAGTGCCGCGCGCTGAAAAATAGCGGGAGGGTATCACCACCCTCCCGCAGCATTGAAGCCTGATCGCGGCAGCGTATTCACGCCACCGCTATTGAATCGGGCGCTTCGTCATCGGGCGAGCCGGCTCAGGCGGCGGGCTTCACTTCCTTTTTCACGGCTTCAATCGGCTTGTTCGCGCCGATCTCCACCTTGATCTGCTTCGGCTTCGCTTCCGCGCGCTTCTCGAGCTCGACGCGCAGCACGCCTGCATCATAACTCGCTTTCACACTCTCCGGATTCACCGTGTTAGGAATCGTGAAAGAGCGGAAGAAGCTGCCGTAGCGCCGCTCGATGCGGTGGAAGTTCTCTTCCTTCTCTTCCTTCTCGAATTTGCGCTCGCCTTTGATGGTGAGCACGTTGTTTTCGAGCTGGATGTCGAGGTCGCTCTCTTTGAGGCCCGGCACTTCGAGCTTGAGCGCGATTTTGTGCTCATCTTCATAAATGTCGACAGGGGGCACAAATGAGGCAGTGGTGAGCGCATCGCCCTCACTCTGGTTGCGGCTGTACTCCTGGAAGAGGGAATTCATGCGGTTCTGGAGTGCCAGCACGTCACGAAACGGATCCCACCGGGTAATAGCCATTGGAAGTTCCTCCATACGAATGAAAGTTAGGATTTGGGGCCACCCCGGTTCCGCAGGGCGACCCGCACAGCCATATGATTGCCACTATAGCACAATCGATTCATAAAATATGAGCGTTCTACTAGCAGATTGTATGCTCCAGTTTGCAACTCGTTTAAAAATAAGCTTGTTAACCGGATACGCAAATAGCTCTTTCTGCTCCAAATGGGCACGAGACGAGCCTGTGCCGGCAACATGGGCATGTCCGATCTCGGCAAACGGTCTTCTCTGGGCGGTTTGCCCGTCCAGGCAGGCAGCAAGTCTTCGGCGCGGATGGCAAGGTCGCGGAAGTCGACGACGGTAGCGTGGCCGACAGCCGCTGCTCTAGGTGTGGAGTCTCAACAGGTTGTTCCGATCGAGAGCTGATCGGCTGACGGACGGCGACCAGCCGAGACTACCATGCGGCCGGTGCCAGTTGTACTGATGCAGCCAGGGGCGAAGCTCCTGGCTGCGTTCATTTGAGTTCTGATAGGTGCGCGCATAGGCCCATTCCCGCAGGGCGGTCTGGATGAAGCGTTCGGCCTTGCCGTTGGTGCGCGGCGTGTAGGGGCGGGTGAAGCGGTGCTTGAGGCCCAGAGCGCGGCAGGCCTGAGCGAAGGCGCGCGAGCGGTAAGCCGGACCGTTGTCGGTCAGCAGGGCGCGGAAGCGGATGCCGAAGCGAGCGTAGTATTCCAGCGCGGCGACCAGGAAGGCCAGCGCCGACTCGCGTTTTTCGTCCGGATGGATGGCGGAGAAGGCGATGCGCGAGTGGTCGTCGATAGCCACGTGCAGGTACTCCCAGCCGATGCCGGCAACGCGGTCGCGCCGGTCGCCGGTAACCCGGTGCGAGGGCCGTGCGATGCGGCCCAGCTTCTTGATGTCCAGATGGAGCAGATCGCCGGGGCGGGCGTGTTCGTAGCGCTGCACGGGCACTTTCGGCTCCAGGTCACGCACCCGGCTCAGCTTCAGCCGGCGCAGGATGCGGCTGACGGTGGCGCGGCTGAGACCTGTCTGCTGCGCGATGCGCAGTCCCGTCCAGCGCTGGCGGCGCAGCTGTTCGACGCGCTGCACCAGCTCAATCGCTGTTGGACGGCGCAGCCGGTGCGGGCGCGAGGTGCGATCCCGCAGGCCCTCCACTCCCTCCTCACGAAAACGCCGCACCCATTTGGCGGCCGTCTTCGCGCTCACGCTGAAGCAGGCCGCGGCCTGCTTCAGCGTGCATCTCTCCTCAACCACTTTCCGGATTAACTGCTCTCGACTGCGCATCGTCAGTCGGGCATTCTGGTGACAGTCCATCTGGTCTCCTGGAACTCTGAGTCTTCGCAAACCCAGCTTCCCAGTTCTCGATCAGATGGACAACCTATTGAAACCTCACATCTAGCCGGGGCCGTTCCCGCTAGGCCGATTTTTCCTGTGCCGCGCGCGCCGTACGCGTTCAGAGCAAGGTCCGAGTACTCGCCGAAGTGAATATCGAAGACGGCGACGTCCACGTTGCTCGCGAAAATGCAGCCGGTAGCATCTTCCTCGTGGACGGCATGGGCCGTTGCGATGGCCTGCTCGCCGGCGGTTTCTGATACCCTTGCGGCGATGCGGCGAACAATTGCGATTGCGTTGCTGTTGAGTGGTGGCCTCTTCTCTGCTTTGGCCGAGCAGGCACCTCCGCTGAATCCGGCTCTGCAGGCAGCAACGTGGCCGGCGTACTGGATTGCGAGCCCGGCGGCTCCGGCGAAGGGCCCGGGAGTCTTCTACTTTCGGACCGAGATCAATCTTGAAGCCGTGCCAATGCATTACTGGGTGCACGTCAGCGCGGACAACCGCTACGTGCTGCATGTGAACGGAAATTACGCGGCGGAGGGACCGGCGCGCGGGGATCTGTTCCACTGGCGCTTTGAGACCGTGGATCTGGCGCCGCTGCTGCACTCCGGCGAGAACGTGGTGGCCGCGGTGGTGTGGAACTTCGACGAGCAGGCGCCGGTGGCGCAGATGAGCAACCGCACGGGCTTCCTGATGCAGGGCGACACCGCGGTTGAGGCGGCGGTAAATACGGGCCCGCAGTGGCACGTGCGCGAGGAGCCGGGGAGGGCCGCGCTCGAAAACAACGGGGCAGAAGGATACTACGGTGCGGGTCCGGGGGAGAGCATCGACGGACGCGTGCTGGACTGGACGTGGGATCTGCCCGGAGAGCGTAACGCTGGGTGGGTGACGCCGAAGATTGTGGGGCGGGCGGCGACGCGCGGGGCGCAGGATGCGGACAACAACTGGGAGCTGGTGCAGGATGAACTGCCAGCGATGGAACATCGCCTTACGGATGCCGGCACGGTGGTGCGCGCGGAGGGGTTGCCAGGAGCGGACGGCCTGCCGCAGTTTCCTGCCGCGCCGCTGGAGATTTCGCCGAATACGCATGCGACGCTGTTGCTGGATCATCGTGTGCTGCAGACGGCCTATCCGGAGCTGACGGTGAGCGGGGGCGCCAATGCCACCATTGCGGTGACGTTTTCCGAGGCGCTCTACGACGCGCAGGGGCAGAAGGGGAACCGAAACGAGATTGAGGGCAGGCACATTCAGGGAATCACTGACCGGTTTGTGGCGGGGGGCGGAGATCACGAGACTTTTGCGCCGCTGTGGTGGCGGACCTGGCGCTACGTGCAGATCGACGTAAAGACCGGCGCGGAACCCCTGCGGCTGGAGGGAATGCGGGCGTGGTTCACGGCGTATCCGTTTGACGAGAAGGCTTCGATTCGCGGGGATATTCCGCAGCTGGAAGCGCTGTGGAAGACGGGCTGGCGGACGGCGCGGCTCTGCGCGCATGAGACGTACATGGATTGTCCCTACTGGGAGCAGCTGCAGTATGTGGGCGACACGCGCATCCAGGCACTCATTTCGTATGCGGTGACGGGCGATGCGCGGCTGGCAAAGCAGGCGATCGAGAACATCGACGACTCGCGCGTGCCGGAGGGGATTACGCAAAGCCGATATCCGTCGGGGCTGCCGCAGTTCATCCCGCCGTTTTCGCTCCTGTGGGTGGGCATGCTGCACGACTACTGGATGTACGTGGACGATGAGGCGCTGGTGCGGGAGACGGTGCCACACACGCGGACGGTGATCGATTGGTTTGCAGCCCGGCTGCGGCCGGACGGTTTGCTGGGCAAATTGCCGTGGTGGGATTTTGGGGACTGGACGGCGGATTATAAGGACGGCGTGCCGCCGCAGGACGCGGATGGCGGGTCGGCGCTGCTGACGCTGCAGTTTGTAGAGGCGCTGCGGGATGCAGCAGAGATGGAAGCGAGGTTCGGCAGCCAGGAGCGGGCAGCGCAGTATCGCGCGATCATGCAGAAGGCGGCCGCGGCGCTGAATCGCGAAAACTGGGACCCACAGTACGGGCTCTATGCGGACACGCCGGCCAGGAAGACGTTCAGCTGGGAGGCGAACATACTGGCAGTGTGGCTGGATGTGGCCCCGCGTGCGGAGCAACAGGCAATATTGCGGCGGCTGCTGGCATCGAAGCCCGACGCGGAGACGACGTTGGATGGGAAGACGGTGCCGGCGCTGTCGACCCCGACGTATTATTTCCGCTTTTATCTGGCGCGGGCGCTGGAACATGCAGGGATGGGAGATTTGTATCTGCAGCAGTTACAACCCTGGTATGCGATGCTGCAACTGGGGCTGAGCACGTGGGCGGAACAGCCGGAACCAACGCGGTCGGACTGCCACGCCTGGAGTGCGAGCCCGAACTATGACCTGCTGACGCTGGTAGCGGGGATTGCGCCGGACGCGCCCGGGTTTCGGCGAGTGCGGATCGCTCCGCATCTGCGCGGACTCCACGAACTGGACGCGACCATGCCGCATGCAGGAGGGGCGATCCACACGGTGTATGAGCTGAAGGGCGGGCGGTGGAGCGCGGAGGTGTCGCTGCCTGCGGGATTGAACGGCGAGCTGGTGTGGACGGGGCGGAGCTATCCGCTGCATGGCGGGCAGCAGACGCTGCAACTGCCCTGAAAGCTAGACTGCGCGGCCGGCGGCAGCTCCGGAGGCCCAGGCCCACTGAAAGTTGAATCCGCCGAGATGGCCGGTGACGTCGACGACCTCGCCGATAAAGTAGAGGCCGGGGACATCACGGCACTCCATGGTGCGGGCAGAAAGCGCGTCGGTGCTGACGCCGCCGGCGGTAACTTCCGCTTTATCGAAGCCCTCGGTGCCGGCAGGGGTGCAGGGCCACGCGTGCAGACAGCGCTCGAGTTCGGCAAGGCCATGATTCGTGAAGCTGTGCGGGGCAGCGACTTCGAGCAGGCGGTCGGCCAGGCGCGCGGGCAGGGCACGGCGCAGAGTGGCACGGGCGGCGGCGAGGTCGCGGCGTGCGGACCCCGGCGCGAGCAGCGGGGCGAGTAGTTCCTGGCCGGGAGCCCAGTCGATGAGAATGGGGGCCGGGGAATTTTCGCCGGACCCATTCCAGTAGGAGGAGATTTGGAGAATGGCGGGACCGCTGAGTCCGCGATGGGTGAAAAGCAGCTTCTCCGCGAAGGAGCGCTTGCCGGTGGAGACGCGGACCGCGGCGGAAACGCCCGTGAGGTCGGAGAAACGCGCGAAATCCTCACCGCCAAGAACCAAAGGCACCAGGCCGGGGCGCGGTTCAACGATGGGAACGCCGAATTGGCGAGCGAGATCGTATCCAAATCCAGTGGCGCCCATTTTTGGGATGGAGAGGCCACCGGTAGCGACGACCAGCCTGGGTGCACTGAAAACGGCGGATTGAGCACGGACGATGAAGCCTGGGTTTGCGGGGTGATCCGCGGCTGATGTTGCCGATGAGGTGGCGCGGCGAACCTCCTGGATTTGCGATCCCGGAAAGATGGCGACTCCTGCGGACGAACATTCGCCCAGCAGCATGTCCACGATCTGCTGGGCGGAGCCGTCGCAGAAGAGCTGGCCGAGCGTCTTCTCGTGGTAAGCGATGCGGTGCTTTTCAACCAGGGCAATGAAGTCGGCGGCGGTGTAGCGGGCCAGCGCGGATTTTGCGAAGTGGGGATTGGCGGAAAGGAAATTGTCCGGGCGTGTGTGGACGTTGGTAAAGTTGCAGCGGCCTCCGCCGGAGATAAGGATCTTCTTCCCGGCCCGATCGGAGCGCTCCAGCACTGCGACGCGTCGTCCGCGGCGGCCGGCTTC
The DNA here is from genome assembly GCA_030041435.1 of Acidobacteriaceae bacterium. GTDB lineage: Bacteria > Acidobacteriota > Terriglobia > Terriglobales > Acidobacteriaceae > Palsa-343. Next base: position 1,301 of record JASHNW010000006.1, on the reverse strand, counting down.
GATGGCAGTCATGAGACCGGCGGCGCCTGCGCCCAGGATGATGACGTCGAAGTTGTGGCCCGCGGCAGCGTTCATGTGGACGGAGTGCAGGTCCATTATCGCTATTCCTGAGTCGGTGTATCCCGAAGCCGCTCGACTCAAGTCGACGCGACCCTCAGGGAGCAGCGACCTGGCACTGAATCCGAAAGGTCACAGGAACTCAGGAATTGCCGTAGAGCATCCGGCGAGGCAATCGGCATCGGCCACCCGAGGCTTCGCGGCCACGAATTCGACTACACTCGGTGAGGAATTTGCGCGGAGGAGCTCGCAAGCTTATGGATCGCCTTATGAATCGGTACAGAGGTTGGATGATCGCGTTTCTCGCAATTGGCATTTTGGCGACAGCGCACGGCCAGCAAACGCAACCTGAAACTGACGACAATGGGGCGCAGGCCGCCCGCCCCGTGCAGCTTCCGACGGTGCTCTATGGTGCGGCGTATTACCACGAGTACGAGCCCTACGAGCGGCTGGACCAGGACGTGAAGATGATGAAAGATGCCGGGCTCACTGTGGTGCGCATGGGCGAGTCGACATGGAGCCTGTGGGAACCGGAGGACGGCCACTTCGAGTACGCGTGGATGGACCGCGTAGTGGATGCCATGGGCAAGGCGGGCATCAGGGTGATTATGGGGACGCCGACGTACTCGATTCCAACGTGGCTGTATCACGAGCACCCGGAAATTCTGGCGCGGCCGCTGGGCGGGGGCGAGACGTTTTACGGCATGCGGCAGAACATGGATATCGAAAATCCAACGTATCGCTATTATGCCCAGCGCCTGATCACGAACTTAGTCGAGCACTACCGCAATAATCCCAATGTTATCGGTTGGCAGATCGACAATGAGACGGCGTCGTACGGTGCTTCGAACCGGGATGTGTTTGTGGGGTTCGTCAATCATCTCAAACAGAAATTCGGCACGCCGGAGAACCTGAACAAAGCGTGGTTCATGAACTACTGGGGCGAGGACATCAACTCCTGGGAAGATATGCCAACCCGCGATGACGCGCAAAGCACCGGCTACAAGCTGGAATGGTCGCGCTGGCAGCAGATGCGGGTGACGGACTTTCTGGCATGGCAGGCGGCGCTGGTGCGGAAGTATCGCGGGCCGGACCAGTTTGTGACGACGGATTTCGGCGGGGTAATGCGGGCGGACGTGAACGAGAATGCCGTCGCCGCGGTGCTCGATATTCCGGCGGTGAACGTCTACCACGGGACGCAGGACCGTTTTGACGGATCGCAGCAGACCTTTCAGGAGGATTTT
>JASHNW010000057.1 GCA_030041435.1 Acidobacteriaceae bacterium | reverse complement strand
TGCCCTTCCATCACAATCGGCAGCGAGGGCGTCGTCGACCCCTGCGCCGGCTCTTCCGTCACCATGAACAGCCTCGCCTGCGTATCCGCAGGAATCGGCGGCAGCACCACCGTCGCCCCGCGATCCGCGTCCGGCCGGAACAGCCCCGCCGGAATCGGCGCTTTCCCCTGCTCCGGCACCAGCCACAGCTCATACGTCTTGCCTGCCGGCAACGGCCGCAGCCCGGCCGCGATGAACACCAGCGCGCCCTTGTTCTCCAGCCAGCTCACCTGACCCGCCGGATGTTCCGCCTGCCGCGTCTCCGTCAGCACAATGTGTCTGGCATTCGGCGACGTCATCACGCTCACAATCTGCTCCGCGCGCCCCAGCTGCACGCGCAGCTGCGATGCATTTCCCTCGGCCAGGTCCAGTTGCCCTCGCATCGAGGCCATGTGATGCGCCAGCCAAAGCGCACCGGCCAAAAACACCACCGCCAGCAGCCACCCGATCCACGTCAGGGGATGAAAGTGCCGCGCCGCCGCCGAATCGTTGCTCGCAGTTTCGTATGCCATCGGAGAATAATCGGTACGGACCCGCAATTATTTGGATGCAGCACTCAAAAATCCGTCCGCGAAGATTCGCCCATGAAAATTCGTCTCGACAAATTGCTGGTCGAGCGCGGCCTCGCCCCCACCCGCGAGCGCGCCCAGGCGCTCATCCTCGCCGGCCGCGTCCTCGTCGCCGAGCAGAAGCTCTCGAAGCCCGGCCACGCCGTCTCGGCAGACGCGCCCATCCGCTTGCTCGGCAGCGACCTCCGCTACGTCAGCCGCGGCGGCCTCAAGCTCGAAGCCGCTCTCGCCCACTGGCGCATCGATCTCCACGGCCGCTTCTGCCTCGACATCGGCGCCTCCACCGGCGGCTTTACCGACTGCATGCTCCAGGCGGGCGCTGTCCGCGTCCTCGCCGTCGACACCGGCTACGGCCAGATCGCCCAATCCCTCCGCGACGATCCCCGCGTGACCCTCATGGAACGGACCAACGCTCGCCTGCTGAATCCCGGCGACCTGCCGCCAGGCATCGGCTTCTTCTCCGTCGATGTCTCCTTCATCTCCGCCACGCTCGTGCTGCCTCCCGTTCTCACCGCTATCCGCCGCGCGTCCGATACCGCCGGACCGGCAAGGCTGAAAGCGCCGGGTACGGATTCCGCTGGTGGGACTACTCCCTGCAAGCCTCCCAACTCCGGAAAGTCTGCCTATACCGAAAATTCCGGCGCTTTTGTATCTGGGCACGACTTCAGTCGTGCCGATAAGACCGCAAGAGAAACCGGGGTTTTAGCCCCTGAGGAAAGCCTTTCAGGAGCTGACCCCATCCAGCACCAGACTGAGAAGAGCCTGACGGAGGCACCCGATAGCTTTGCAGGCCCACCCGGCCCATGTGTTTTGCAGGGGCACGACTTCATTCGTGCCGTTCAGGCCAGCAAAGAAACCGGGGCTTTAGCCCCTGAAAGAAGGCTTCCCCTGGAAGCCGTCATCCTCATCAAGCCCCAGTTCGAAGCCGGCCGCGAACACGTCGGCAAAGGCGGCATCGTCCGCGATCCCGCCGCGCATCAGCTCGCCATCGATCGCGTCCGCGCCTGCATCGAAGAGCTGGGCGGTGTAGCCATCGAAGTCATCGATTCGCCCATCACCGGCGCCGAGGGCAACCGCGAATTCCTCCTCCACGCCACCTGGCCTTAATCGCCGAGGCCGCCCGTTGCCCCATGGAAACCCGCCGTTGGCCTCGTTAGAGGCTGTTCCCCCTTGCCAGTCCGACGTTGGCAGACAGGGGAAGACCACCCCAAGATCTTCGCCGCGCGCGCATGACACCTTCCGCTGCATCGTCCTTTTTCGACGGCAAGGGCCGCATCCTCTGGCTCAACACCATCTCCGGCCGGCAGCACGCACCAGATGAAGCGCGACATAGAAAACGCGCCCCCCCCCAACTGCCGCAATAATTTCGCTGCTTCCTGATCCATGCGCTCCGCGCTCTGCACCCTGATCCCTGAGCCCTGCGCTCCGCGCTCTGAGCTCTGTGCTCTGTGCTCTGTGCCCACCCCCTGTCGAATCGTCCACTCGCGGGTGTATTCTGGTCCGCATTCCGGAAGCCGGGGTCCCCAGGCTGGGAAGTAAAGCGCTTCACCAGCCAATGCCCTGTCTTTCTGCGGGAGCTGATATGAGCCATACATTCTCCATCGGGATCGGTGGAGCCGCCGGTCAGGGAGTCGCCACACCCGGCGACATTTTCGCCAAAATCTTCTCCCGCCGCGGCCTGCACCTCAACGCCTACAACGCCTACCAGTCCATCATCCGCGGCGGCCACACCTTCCTCACCATCCGCACCGGCGTCGATCCCGTCACCAACATGGGCGACACCCTCGACCTCCTCATTCCCCTCAATCAGGACACCATGGACCGGCATCTCACCCTGCTCGGTCCCGGCGGCGCCTGCATCTACAACGCCGACGCCATCAAGCCCGGCGAACATGCCGCCGGTGTCCAGCTCTGCCCGCTCCCCGTCTCCACCCTCGCCGATATCACCCGCAACAAAGTGGCGCAGAACACCCTCGCCATCGGCGCCGCCCTCAGCATGATGGGCATCGGCTTCCAGTCCCTCGAAGACGTCATCCGCGAGCAGTTTGGCAAAAAGGCCGCCGCCGTCGCAGATGAAAACATCGCCGTCGCCCGCGCCGGCTACGACTACGCCACGCAGAACTTCAGGGCCTTCTCCACGCCCCTGCCCATGACCGACAACAAGTACGCCGTCCTCAGCGGCAACACCGCGCTGGCCATGGGCGGAGCCGCCGCGGGCTGCAAATTCTACTGCGCCTATCCCATGAGCCCCTCCACCGGCGTCCTGCACTGGATGGCCGCCAACGGCCGCAAAGCCGGCATCATGGTCCGCCAGGTCGAAGACGAAATCGGCGTCGTCAACATGGTCATCGGCGCCGCCCAGGCGGGCGTCCGCGCCATGTGCGCCACTTCCGGCGGCGGCTTCGCTCTCATGTCCGAAGCTCTCGGCCTCTCCGCCATGGCGGAAATCCCGATCGTCGTCATTGACTGCCAGCGCGCCGGCCCGTCCACCGGCGTCCCCACCAAAACCGAGCAGGGCGACCTCTGGCAGATGCTGGGCGCCGCCTTCGGCGATTACCCCCGCGTCATCGCTGCTCCGCTCGACATCGGCGACTGCTTCACGCTCATGCACGAAGTCTTCAACGTCACCGACAAGTTTCAGGTCCCCGGCCTCGTCCTCTGCGACCTGCTGCTTTCCGAAGGCCGCCTCAGCGTCGACCCCAAACTCCTCGACTTCGCCCCGCCCATCGATCGCGGCGCAATGATCACATCCCCCAACGGCCACGGCGACGGAAGCTACAAGCGCTACCTCATCACGGAAAGCGGCGTCTCGCCGCGCGCCATCCCCGGCGTCCCCGGCTACACCCATGTGGTCGCCAGCGACGAGCACGACGAAGACGGCGTCCTCATCAGCGACATGTACACCAACGCCGGCAAGCGTCGCGCCATGATGGAAAAACGCATGCGCAAGGAGCAGGGCATCGCCGACGCCATCGCGCCGCCGCGCCTCCAGGGCCCGCCCGACGCCGACGTCACCCTCATCGGCTGGGGCTCCACCCAGGGCGTCATCGAAGAAGCCCGCGCCCAGCTTGCCGCCCAGGGCATTTCTGCGAACCAACTCCAGATTCGCTGGCTCGTCCCTCTCCACGGCGAAGCCATCGTCGGGCAGCTCCGCAACGCGAAGCGCACCATCATCGTCGAAAACAACTACAGCGGCCAGTTCGCCCGCTACCTGCGCAGCGAAACCAGCTTCGTCGCCGACGGCCACATCCGTAAGTACGACGGCGAGCCCTTCATGCCGCACCACATCGTGGAAGCGGTCCGCGACCAACTGGCCGGCGACACCACGCTCTCCGTCCCCGCCCACGAAATCATGGTTTAGGAGATCCAAAATGGCGACAATTGTTGAAACCCCAAAACCGCTCACCATGGCGGATTTCAAAGGCCGCGTCGATCCCGACTGGTGCCCCGGCTGCGGCGACTTTGGCGTCCTCGCCGCCGTGCAAAAGGCCCTCGTCGAGCTGCAGATTCCCAATCACCAGATCGTCACCATCAGCGGCATCGGCTGCTCGTCCAATTTCCCCGGCTTCATTGAAACCTACGGCATGCACACGCTCCACGGCCGCTCCCTGCCCGTCGCCACGGGCGTCAAGATGGCCAACCATGAGCTCACCGTGCTGGTCACCGGCGGCGACGGCGACGGCTTCGGCATCGGCGGCAACCACTTCACCCACACCATCCGCAAAAATGTCGACCTCACCTACATCGTCATGGATAACCAGATCTACGGCCTCACCACCGGCCAAACCTCGCCCACCAGCCGCCTCGGCATGAAGACCAAGAGCGCGCCCTACGGCAACATCGAAGGCCCCATCAACCCCATCACCATGGCGCTCGCTGCCGGCGCCACCTTCGTCGCCCGCGGCTTCTCAGGCGAGCAGAAACACCTTACTGACCTCATCAGGCAGGCCATCCAGCACCGCGGCTTCTCCTTCCTCGACGTCTTCAGCCCCTGCGTCACCTACAACAAGGACAACACCTTCCAGTGGTTCCGTCCGCGCGTCAAAAAGCTCGAAGAGAATCCCGCTTACGACCCGACGGACTGGCAGGCTGCCATCGAAAAGTCCACCCTCTGGGGCGAAGAGATCCCCATCGGAAAATTCTTCGAGCGCACCGACCTGCCCGCCCTCCACGAAGCCGAGCCGGTCACTCAGGGCGGCAAGACAATGCTCGACTACCCCCTTCACATAGATCCCGCCGTTGCTCAGAAATTTATCGACGAGCTGATGTAGGCGGCCCGGTCGAAATCCACACCGCGCCCTCCGCCTCTGCGGGGGGGCGCGCCCTTTGCGCCGCCGACTCGGTTCGCGCGCCCCGGGCGCGGCTTCTGCGGTTCATTCGTCTTTTCTCCCTGGAACCGCTCGTCCCCCGCCTGCGTACCGGATTCATGGCCAACGACCTCCGCTTCGCCCTGCGCATGATCCGCGCCCATGGCTGGTTCTCGGCTGCCGTCGTCGTCACCCTCGCCCTCGGCATCGGCCTCAACACCATGGTCTTCACCATTGTGGACGCGGCCCTGCTCCGGCCCGTGCCCGTTCCCGGCGGAGCCCGCCTGGTCGCTGTCGCCGGCCGCAACCTGACCCGCAGCGACGGGGATAATCGTATCTCCTGGGCCGACCTCCTCGATCTGCGCGCGCAGTCGCACACCCTCGACGGCCTCCAGGGCGCCGCCGACCTCGAAGGTGTCCTCGGCGAGCCCGGCAATCCGCCCCAGGCCTACCACATGGAGCGCGCCACCACCGGCATCTTCTCCATGCTCCACATGCACCCCATCCTCGGCCGCGACTTCCAGCCCTCCGATGCCGAGCCCGGCGCCCCTCCCGCGCTCATCATCGGCTACACCGTCTGGAAGGAGCGCTATAACAGATCGCCCTCCGTCATCGGCCGCCAGGTTCGCGTCAATGAATCGCCTGCCATCATCATCGGCGTCATGCCCAAAGGCTTCGCGTTTCCCACCATCGTCGAAATGTGGATGTCCCTCATCCCCACCGCGGACGACCTCAAACGCGACAATCGCCAGCTTCAGGCCTTCGCCCTGCTCAAGCCCGGCGTCAAAATGGCCACCGCGCAATCGGAGCTCGACGCCATTGCCCACCGTCTGGCCGCACAATACCCCGATACCAACAGGAACGCCGGCGTTCTGGTCGAGTCCTTCCACGAGCGCTACAACGGCGGCAACATCAAAATGGTCTTCCTGCTCATGCTCGCCTCGGTTGGCTTTGTGCTGCTCATCGCCTGCGCCAACGTCGCCAACATGATGCTCAGCCGCGCCGTCGGACGCCAGCGCGAAATGAGCATCCGCGCCGCTCTGGGCGCCTCGCGCTGGCGCGTCATGCGCCAGCTTTTCGTCGAAAGCGTGCTGCTCAGCGTGCTCGGCGGCCTCGCCGGCCTCGGCCTCGCCTTCGGCGCTCTGCGCTGGTTCGATTTCGCCACCTCCTCCGTCGGTCGCCCCTACTGGGTGCACTTCACCATGGACTATTCCGTCTTCGGCTACTTCGCCGCACTCTGCATCCTCAGCGGTCTGGTCTTCGGCCTCGCCCCCGCCCTGCGCTCCTCGCGCCCCGACCTCAATGCGATGCTCCAGGAAGGCAGCCACACGGTCGGGCGTCATCGCGGCGCAACTCTCAGTGCCGTTCTCGTGATCTGCCAGTTCGCGCTCACCCTCGTTCTGCTTACTGGCGCCGGCATCTTCGTGCACAGCCTCATTCGCACCTTCGCATCGAACAAATCGATCCCCGCAGATAAGCTGATGGTTGCCCGCCTCGACTTTCCCCACGAACGCTACAAGGATGCCGATACCATCCAGCGCTTCTTCGATCGGCTCCTGCCCCGCCTCGACGCTGTCCCCGGCGTCTCGCGCGCCGCCATTGTCTCCAATCCGCCCGGCCTGGGCAGCCCCGAAACCGATATCGAAATCGAACACCGCCTCGTCGACCGCGCTCATCGCCCCGGCATCTCCTTCGTTGTTGCGACGCCCGGATACCTCTCCACCGTCGGCGTGCCGCTCCTCCTCGGACGCGACTTCAACCAGACCGATGGCGCCGCCCACCACTTTGCCGCCATCGTCACCCTCGACGCGGCCAGGCATTTCTGGCCCGGCGAGTCGGCCATCGGCAAGCGCTTCCGCTACTTCGACGACAAAAACCAGCCGGAGGGATGGGTCACCGTCGTCGGTGTCTGCGCCAACCTGGTCCAGGACCTGAACAACAACAACCCCCGCCCGCTTTTCTTCCTGCCCTGGCGCCAGGAAGGCTGGAATGACATGACCCTCGTCGTCCATTCCACCTCGAACCCCACCGCCGCCGTCCGCGCCGCGGTCCAGAACATCGACGCGGATCTTCCCCTCCGCGACACCTACCTGCTCACCGCGGCCGTCGATCACCAGCTCTGGTATCTGCGCCTGTTCAGCAAAGTTTTCACGGGATTTGCGCTCATCGCTCTGGTAATGGCCTCGGTCGGCATCTACGCCGTGCTCGCGCAGTCCACCAGCCGCCGCACCCAGGAGATAGGCGTCCGCATCGCACTCGGCGCCAGCATGCGCAATATCATGCTGCTCGTCATGCGCAGCGGCTTCTGGCAAATTGGCGCCGGCCTCGCTCTCGGCCTGGCCGCGGCCATCCCCGCCGCCCGTCTCATGGCCAGCCTGCCCATCGGCGTCTCCCCCACCGACCCCGATGTCTTCTTCGCCGTCGCCGCCGTGCTCGCGCCGGTCGGACTCATCGCCTGCTGGCTGCCCGCGCGCCGTGCCGCATCCCTCGACCCGGTCGCCGCCATTCGCTGCGAGTGATTCCGGTGCCCGCCCCTGCCGAACCTGGGTGCCCCATCCCTGTCGCGTCTGCCTTTGGACGCGACAGGGTGGGCCGCATCATACCGGTCCGCCGCCTCCCAAAAACATCCCCTCCACCTGCGCCCAGCTATCCACCCGTGGATACCCCGTCACGCCCATGTTGTGCGGAGCCGTGAACAGGATTCCCTTCCCCACAAACGTCCGAAAGTGCCGCGGCTGATCGTCGATCAGATAATCGGCGTGCAGAATGCTCTTCGATCCGCAGAAAACAAAATTCCGCGGATTGAGAAACGGAAAATGCCGCCGCAGCCAGCGATACTTCGGCCCAAACGAGTTCGGAAACTCCATCGCCGACGTCGCAATAAAGATCTCGTACCGCTCCGCCAGTGCCCGCAGCACGCGCTGGCTGTCCGCCATCACCGGCAGGTCCTCGAAAAAATCCTCCGAGCGCAGATAACCCTCCAGCCGGTCGTGGCGATCCATCGACACCACGTCCCACAGCCACTTGCCTTCCAGATCCGCTTTGGTAATCGCCTCGCCGTGATCGCGGTTATAGCGGGCAATATGCTCGGCCAGCGTATCCGCCAGCACCTCGTCCATGTCGATGGCAATGCGTTTCATCGGTCCAGGCTGCGGCCTCCGGATCGGCTCGGCCGCTCGCGTCATGCAAAGTTTTTGTATCAGGGCACGACTTCAGTCGTGCCGCAGGGGGCCCAGGGGAAAAAGCTTCAGTCCCTGAGGGATGTTTTACTCCACGCCCGCAACCGGCGCCCTCCGCCCGCGCTTCGGCTTCTCCGGCTCCGGCTCTGCCTGCGGCTCCTTCGCCGGATCGTAATACAGCAGCCGCCCGCACGATTCGCACGTCAGAATCTCGCCCCCGCGAATCTGATTCCACATCTGCGGACGCAACCCCATGTGGCAGCCGAGGCACCGCTGCCCCTGCGCGTAGGCCACGCCCGTTCCTCGCGACGAGGATGACACCCGGTCGTAGACCCGCAGCAACTCCTCTGAGACCAGCTTCCGCTCTTCTTCGCGCCGCCGTGTCAGCTCCTCCAGGCGCTTCTGCTGCTCGGCGCTGGCCGCCCGCGCATCTTCCTTCTCAATCTCCACAGCCTTCGCGTTGTCCTTCAGCTGGCTCTCCGCCGCTTTGCGCTTCTGCTCCAGCTGCTCGGCCCGCTCCATGCCCTCCAGCTCGCGGTCCTCGATCTTCCTGATCTCCGCCTCGGCAAACTCGATCTCGTGCTGGAAGGCGCGGAATTCCTCGTTCGTCTTCACCTTCGACGACTGCTCGCGGTACTTCGCAATCTTCTGCTGCTGGTCCTTCAGGTCGCTTTCCTGCCGCCGCCTCGCCGCCTCTTCGTCCTTCAGCGCCTTCTGCGCCGCTTCCACAGCCGCTTTCTCCGCCACCAGCCGCGCCTCCAGCGTCGCCAGCCGCTTCGGCAGCGCCGCAATCTCCGCGCGCAGCTGCGTAGTCTCCTGATCGATGGTTTGCAGGCGGATCAGCGCCTCGAGTTCTGCATGCATAGCCGGAATTTGCAGAATACCACCCGCGCGGGGGCCGCCACCGGCTGCTGGCGCTCACGTCCAGAAAGGCGAAGGCCCAATCAATTTGAGGCCATAGCGCCGCCAAACCGCCGGATCGCTCATGTGCGGGTCGTGGACCTCGCGGAAAAACGCCTCCATCCGCCCCGCGGGCGAAAAGGCGATCAGCATCCGGCTCGGCGTCGCCGCCACCGACGAAAAGGTGTGCGGTATACGTCGCGGCGCCAGCACTGACTCGCCCGGCTTCAGCTGAACTCGCTGCTCGCCCACCTGGAACGCCACTTCCCCCTCCATCACGTAGAACCATTCCTCCTGGTCCAGGTGCAGGTGCAGCGGTGGTCCTCCCCGCATCAGGTGCCTGTGCTCCATCAGGAACAGCCTGCCGCCGGTATCGCCGGTTGCCACCTTGAACAGCATCGAGCTGAACCCCAGCGAACGAGCTTCGCCGAAGCGGTCCTCCCCGGCGCCCACCACATGCAGCGTGGCCGCCGTCTGTGCCTCGGCGTGGCTCGTGAAGAATTCGTGCAGACCCGCGGTTGCCAGCGCGGCGTCGCGCAGGAAGGTGCGTCGTTCCATGAAGCCTCCTCGCAATGTGGGGAAGGGCAACCAGAATAGCTCCCCGCCCGTTCCCATTGCGAATCGCTGCCGCGGCGCCCGCGTCTCTCCCGCCTTACCGAACCACCTCCGCCTCCACTTCGATCTTCTCCTGCGCCGTGCTCCCCGGCGCCTCCAGCGAGCCCAGCACCAGCGGCTTGCCCGGCGTCAGGTTCGACGTGCCCTGGAGCGTGGTCTGGCGGATCGCCGGATCCTTCGCGCCCATACTCGACGGTTCATCGACCACGCCGGACTGCACAATCTTTGTCTCCAGTCGCAGACCGTCCGCCGACCCATAAGCGGAGGCATCGATGTTCATTCCCACGTCGATGTACTGCACCTGCGTGCCTGGCGTCGCGTCATTGCCCGTCGTCCCCGTCACAATAGGAATTCGCTTCCCCTGTTTCACATACGTGCGATCTCCCGCGGCGACGATCACTGCCACGTGCTGCGGTGCGCCCACCGGCGTGTCGCCGTTCATCTGCGTCATCGTGTACGTAATGCGCCAGGTTCTCTCCGGCCGGTCGAGATCGGCAAGCACCTTGCGCGCCGTCGCGAAATCCTCATCCGTTCCCTCCATCGCGATGGCGTTCTCTGTCCGCACGTAGTTGATCCGCGCTTTGGGCAGCATGTTCCGCAGCACCCCGGTAATCTCGGTCGCCTGGTTCTGGTCCACAGCATTCGTCAGGTAAAGCGTCTGGTAAGTATGCGCCGCGGATGGCGATGCCGCGGGCTGCACGTCCTGCGCGCTCGCGCCGCCTGCCACCAGCGCCAGCACCAGCAACAGGGTGATTGTCGCCGGCACAGACACTCCCCCAAAACTCGTCCTTCGACTTTCGGCTGCATCGCGTCTCAGTCCCATTTTTAGCCTCTTAAAGTTACGAATTCGAAGGACTCCCGCCCGCGCGGCTCCGGGGTCTTTCTATCCGGAAAGACGCGCCGCTACCCCTTCCGCTCGAAAATAATCAGCCAGACGGTGCACGCCCAGGGCGGGATTCGACTGGCTCGCGCACGGATTGCATCGGAAGTTTCGGAGCGCAACGCGGACGAGGTGATGCCTCGGCATCCCTCCAGATCGTCCCCTCAATTTCCTGCATCCTCCTGCTATCCTTTCTCTTCAAACACTCATCCATGCCGCCCCTGGACCTCGACGCAGCCTGGAAGCCGAAACACAATCCCTGGGCCGTGGCGCTCACTGTCACCCTGGCCACGTTCATGGAGGTCCTCGACACCTCCATCGCCAACGTCGCCATCCCTCACATCGCCGGCGGCCTCGCCGCTTCGCCCGACGAAGCCACCTGGGTCCTCACTTCCTATCTCGTCTCCAACGCCGTCATTCTCCCCGCCAGCGCCTATCTGGTCTCGTTCATTGGCCGCAAGCGCTTCTACATGATCTGCGTGGCGCTGTTCGGCGTCAGCTCCATGCTCTGCGGCCTCGCGCCCTCGCTGCCGCTCCTCATTTTTTTCCGCGTCCTCCAGGGCGCCGGCGGCGGCGGCCTCCAGCCCAGCGAGCAGGCCATCCTCGTCGACACCTTCCCTCCCAAAAAACGCGGCCTCGCCTTCGCCATCTATGGCATGGCCGTCGTCCTGGCTCCTGTTATCGGTCCCACCCTCGGCGGCTGGATCACCGACAACTTCACGTGGCGCTGGGTCTTCTTCATCAACGTTCCCGTCGCCATCCTCTCCCTCGTCCTCACCTCCCGCATGGTCGAGGACCCGCCCCACATCCTGCGCGAAGTCGCCCGCCAGCGCAAACGCGGCCTCAACCTCGACTACATGGGCTTCGGCCTGCTCTCGCTCGGCTTTGGCTCGCTCCAGTTCGTCCTCGATAAAGGTCAGGAGAAAGACTGGTTCGGCTCGCACATCATCGCCACCTTCTTCTTCCTCTGCATCGCCGCCCTCGTGGTGCTTATCTTCTGGGAGATCGCGCAGATTCGCCGCGGCCACCGCCCCATCCTCGATCTCACCATGTTCCGCAACCGCAACTTCGCGGTCTCCTTTCTGCTCATGTTTGTGCTCGGCTTCGCCCTCTTCGGCACCACGGTGCTCATCCCGCTCTTCGTGCAGGAACTCATGGGCTATACCGCCACCCAGGCCGGCCTCGTTATTTCCCCAGGCGGCATCGCGGTCATGATGATGATGCCCCTGGTCGGCTTCCTCGTCAGCCGCGTCGACGCTCGCTGGCTCATTGCCGTCGGCTTTACCACCCTCTCCGCCGCCCTCTTCACCATGCACACCATCGATACCTACGCCAGCTACTCCTACGTGGCGTGGATGCGCGTCTTCCAGGCTTCCGGGCTCGCCTTCCTTTTCGTGCCCATCAACACCGTTTCCTATACCGACGTCCCCCTCGAGAAGAACAACGACGTCTCCGGCCTCATGAACCTTGCCCGCAACATCGGCGGCAGCACCGGCACCTCGTTCTTCGTCACCCTGGTCGCCCGCCGCAGCCAGGAGCATCAGGACCGCCTCGCCATGGGCCTCAACGCCGCCAGCACGCTGCTCCGCCAGCGCGTCCAGGGCCTCGCCGGCTACTACCAGCATGGCGGCGGCCTCACCGCATCGGCCGCGCAGGCCCGCGCCCTCGCCCAAGGCACGCTCTACCAGCAGCTCGTCCGCCAGAGCACGCAGCTTGCCTACCTCGACGTCATCGCCGTCCTCGCTGTCGGCGCAGCCTGCATGGTCCCCTTCATCTTTCTTATGAAGAAGCACAAGGGCGGACCCGCCGCCGCCCACTAATCGCCCCCGCCGCCAGCCTGCACCCCGGCATTGGAACAATGGAAAGAGGATAAAATTCTCTTTCACCTTAGCTGCCCGGTTCCCCAACTCCCAGCCGGGTAGCCCGGAGCCTCGTTTTGGATCGCAAAAATTTGGATTGCGTCCCCTCACACATCTTCAGATTTGCTCTTCTTGTTCTCGCCTTCGCTGCCCTGGTTCCCCCCTCCGTTTCTGCCCAGGCCAACCATCCCTGGACCGTGTCGGAAATCTTCGCTCACCCCGGCTCCGTAACCGGAAACCCGCCCCAGGGCATCAGCTGGTCGCCCGACGGCAAACGCGCCACCTGGATCGACGACAGCGGCAACCTCATGCAGATTCAGCCCCCCGGCGCCGAGCCGCAGATCCTCCTCCCCTCCGCGAAGATCGCCTCCCTGCTCGACGCCAACATCTCCGAACGCGACCGCGACCACCGCGAACGCTACGACGAGCCCAACTACATCTGGTCGCCCGACTCCAGCCACGTCCTCTTCGACACCAACGGCGAACTGTGGCTCTTCGATCTCCAGAACTCCACCGGAGTCCAGATCGGCAACAGCGCCATGCAGAGCGGCGACGATCCCAAATTCTCCCCCAGCGGTCAGTACGTCTCTTACCTCCGCGACGGCAACATTTACACCCAGCGCACCGACGGATCCGTGCCGCCCCTCGCTCTCACCGCCACCCACGACGACACCCTCCTCAACGGCGGCGTCGACTGGGTCTACCTCGAGGAGCTCGACGTCCGCAGCAACTACTTCTGGTCGCCGGACTCAAAGCAGATCGCCTTCCTCCAGATGAACGAGGCCGCCGTGCCGGTGTACCCGCTCGTCAATTTCATGCCCACCCACGCTACCGTCGATGACCAGCGTTACCCCCAGCCCGGCGACCCCAACCCCGCCGTGCGCATCGGCGTCGTCGCCGTCGGCAGCGGCTCCACGCGCTGGCTCAAAATCCCTCTCGACACCGGCAACGACTACATCCCCCGCTTTGGCTGGATCAACCCTCACACCGTCTGGGTCGAGACTCTCTCGCGCAACCATCAGCACCTCAATTTATGGTTTGCCGACGTGCACTCCGGCGAAGTCCGGCTCGTCCTCGATCAGTCCGATCCGAAATACCTCAACACCACCTACGATGTGACCTTCATCGGCGACCACCAGTTCCTCGTTCTCAGCTGGCGCGACGGCCACACCCACATCTACCGCTACACCTTCGATCCGAACAATCCTCTCGGCGCGGAAGCGACGCCCGCCAATCAGCTCGAAAGCGGTGACTACGAGGTCCAAGCCGTCAAGGCCGTCGACGAACCCTCGCAGACCGTCTGGTATCTGGCCTTCGACGCCGCCACCGGCCAGCAGCAGGTGTGGGCTGTCCAGCTCGACGGCAGCAATCGCCGCCAGATCACGCAGTTCCCCGGCACCCACGATCCCGACTTCTCCCCCAAATCCGGCGCCTTCATCGACACCTATTCCTCGCGCATGACCCCGCCCACCGTGGCCTCCTGCTCGCCCACCGGCGACTGCGTCATCTTCTGGAACTCAAAACCCCTCGAGGGCCACAAGCTGATCGCCCCGCAGGTGCTCGAGCTGACCGCCGCCGACAAAACCACCACTCTCTACGGAACCCTTCTGCTGCCGCCGGACAAGTCCGCACCGCACAGCGTTCCGCTCATCGTGAATCCCTACGGCGGTCCCGACGTCGGCACAGCGCGCGACGCGTGGGGCGACAAGACCTTCTTCTTCGATCAGCTGCTCGCCGAAGATGGCTTCGCCGTCCTGCACGTCGACAACCGCGGCATGGGCGGCCGCGGCCGCGACTTCGAGCAGGCCTGCTGGCACAAATTCGGTCCGCCGCAGTTCGCCGATCAGATGGCCTCCATCGATCAGGTCCTGCGCCGCTTTCCTGAAATCGATCCGCACCGCCTCGGCTGGTGGGGCTGGAGCTGGGGCGGCAGCTTTACCCTCTTCGCCCTCTCCCACAGCGACAGCTTCGTCGCCGGCGTCTCCGTCGCTCCCGTCACCGACTGGCGCGATTACGACTCCATCTACACCGAGCGCTACATGGGCCTGCCCGCCGACGACGCCCAGAACTACCGTGACGACTCCGACGTCACCAGCGCTGCCAACCTCCACGGCCATCTCCTGCTCATGCACGGCACTGGCGACGACAATGTCCACATCGAAGGCGACATGCAGTACATCGAGCAGCTCATCAAAGCCCACATCGCCTACGACTACAACGTCTTTCCCGGCAAAACCCACTCCATCGCCGGCCCCGACGACCGCACCGTTCTCTTTGAGAAGATCCTCGACCACTTCGATCGCTACCTGATGCAGCCCGGCCGCGACGAAAAGAGCGAGCGGAAACGCTGAGGCCATGCACGCCCATCACGGCAATCATCCTGCGGTTCGCCCCGACTCCGCCGACCTCGTCCGCGGCCGCACCACCCTCGGCGACTTCGAGCTCACCATCCTCTCCGACGGCTGGTATCTCCTCGACGGCGGCGCCATGTTCGGCGTCGTCCCCAAACCCCTCTGGGCGAAGCGCGCCCCCGCCGACGACCAAAACCGCATCCTGCTCGGCCTGAACACGGTCATCGTCCGCACCGGCCGCCACACCGTTGCCATCGAAACCGGCATCGGCAACAAGCTCAGCCACAAACTCCGCGACATCTACGCCAACAAACAGCAGCTCCTGCACGCCTTCGAGGCCGCCCGCATCCGCCCCGAAGAAGTGGACATCGTCATCAACTCCCACCTCCACTTCGATCACTGCGGCTGGAACACCACTCGCACCCCCGCCGGCGCCATCGTCCCCACCTTCCCCAACGCCCGCTACTACGCCCATCGCGGCGAAGTCGATCACGGCCACCTCCAGCTCGAACGCGACGCCGTCAGCTACATCTCCGCCAACTACGACCCCCTCGTAGCCAGCGGCCAGATGACCCTGCTCGACACGGAGCCCGGCCAGGTCACCCTTATCGTCCCCGGCATCTCCGTCGAGTGCTTCCCCGGACACACCGCGCAGCTCCTCGCCATCCACATCGAATCCGCCGGCCGCCACGCCTGCTACATCTCCGACCTCATCCCCACCAGCGCCCACCTCGACATCACCTGGGTCATGGGCTACGATCTCGACCCCGTCACCTGCATCGCCCAGCGCAAACGCTTCTACGCGCGCGCCATCCCCGAGCAGTGGCTCGTCCTCTTCACCCACGACCACCACACGCCCTGCGGCCAGATCGTGCTCAGCGACAAAGGCAAACCGGCGTTGGCGCCAACCGATTTCTGAACCTCGCGTGCGTGAGTGAATCCGGCGTCAGAATGCAAAAAGCAGCTCGAAACGCGCTTTTGCACTACAGCAGTTTCGGAATTGGTGTAGACCGAAGGCACACGCTCAAGTGGCTTTTTAATCAGGAAAAAGCCACCCTGTACCGGCCTCAAAAAGTCTGCGTGTATTCCGAAACTGCTCTGTTGCCACAACCATCACTCCGTCCGCAGTGCCTCCACCGGATTCACCCGCGACGCGCGGCGCGCCGGCAAATAGCCGGCCAGGGCCGCGACGGCGAGCATGAGGAATCCGCCCGCGGCGAGCGAGACAGGATCGTTGGGACCGACGCCGAAGAGGATGCGCGACAGCAGGTGCGGGTCTTCCAGTTTGGCGACGAGATTGGCGCCGAGAAGCGCCACGGGAATGCCGAAAAGAAGTCCCGCGGCGGCAAGCGCGAGGATTTCCCGGATCACCATCCACTGTACGTCGGAGCGGCCGGCGCCGAGGGCCATGCGCACACCGATTTCATTCGTGCGGCGTGCAACGGCATAGGACATGAGTCCGTAAATGCCGACGCACACGAGGAAGGTGGCGAGCAGCGAGAAGAACGTGGACAACTGGGCGATGAGCTGCTGGTTGCCGATGGAGCTGTCGACCTGATCGGCAAGCGTGTAGACGCTGCTGACGACGACGTGGTGATTGACGCTGGCGATGGCCTGGCGTACTGCGGCGGTCACCGCGCGCGGGTCGCCCTGGTAGCGCACGGAGAAGTTGCTGAAGTATTGCAGGTGCTGCGTCCACGGGAAGTACGCGACCATCTGCGGCTGCTCGCTCAGGGTGACGTATTTCGCGTCTTTCACGACACCGATGATTTCAATATCGCCGCTGTGGGCGGGATCGTTGCCCAGCCCGAAGCGATGCCCGACGGCGGAGCCGCCGGGGAAGTAGCGGCGCTGCATAGCCTCGTTGACGAGGGCCACCTGCGGCGCGTGCGGCGTGTCCTGCGCGGTGAAGCCGCGGCCGGCGAGAATGGGCAGGCCGAAGGTGGAAAAGAATCGGGCGCCGACCACGTTGTAGAGAACGTCCTCGCTGTTCTCCGTCGTGCGGGGAACGCCCTGGACGGTGATGTCGTCGGACCACTCGCCCTCGTTGAAGGTAAACATGGAGAAGCTGGCCGCGCGGACGCCCGGCACGGTTTGGACGCGGTCCTCGATCTGCTGCTGCAGGTTGTTGAGGCGTTCGTCCTGCGCGAGGCCGGTGGCGTATTCGTCGAGGCCGAAGATGAGCACGTTGTGCTTGTCGAAGCCCGTGTCGACCCCCGCAATTTTCACCAGGCTGCGCACGAAAAGGCCGGCGCCCGCCAGCAGAACCAGAGAGAGCGCGATTTGCGCGACGATGAGGCCGCGGCCGAGGCGGTTGCGCAGGGGCGCACCGATCGTGCCACGGCCTTCCTTGAGCGACGACGCCATGGCCGGGCGTGTGGCGCGCAGGGCGGGGGCAACGCCGAACGAAATTGCGGTCACGCCCGTGATCGCCAGCGTGAACAGGAGTACGCGCCCATCCGGCGCCACGTCGAGGGGAGCGGGCTCTCCGTGTCGCGCGCCGAGACGGAGCAGCAGTGCGCCGGCTCTCCACGCCAGGCCAACCCCGAGCAGGGCGCCCGCGCCGGCCAGCAGCGAGCTTTCCGTGAGCAACTGGCGAACCAGGCGCGCGCGCGTTGCCCCGAGCGCCATGCGGATCGCGATTTCGCGCGAACGCGCCGCTCCGCGCGCCAGCAGAAGATTGGCGATGTTGGCGCAGGCGATGAGGAGGACCAGACCGACGACGGTCATCAGGATTTCGAGAGGCAGGGACATCTGCAGACGGAGCTGAGAGAGCCCGCGGGCCGCGGGTGTGAGATCGATTTGCGCGCGCTGGACGTCCTGGAGCTCCTTCGGCGAGGGGTTCGCGCCGAGGTATTCGCTGCGGATGATCTGGCGGAAGAGCAGGTTCGTGCTGGTGGCGGCCTGCGCCAGAGGAATGCCCGGTTTACGCCGCGCAATCAGGTAGAGCGACTGGAAATCCTTGTCGTCGAGGCCGTTCCATCCCGGAGAAATTTCTTTCTCCATGGAGAGAGGGATCCAGAAGTCGGGAGACTGGCCCACGGTGGCGCCGAAGAAGCCAGGCTGGGCGACGCCGACCACGGTGTAGTTGGTCGATTCGATGCGAACCGTCTTGCCCAGCACCGCGGGGTCGCGGCCGTGACGCGTCCACCAGGCGTAGCTCGCGACCGCCACGGGACCAGTTCCAGGCGCGCGGTCATCGTCCTCGGTGAGGGTGCGGCCGAGAATGGGATGAACCCCGAGGACGCTGAAATACGTGCCGGAAACGAGGTCGGCCCGCGCCAGTTGGAGAGCGCCGCCGGCGAACGAGGCATGCGCACCCATCTCGATGCTGTTGATCGCGGTCACGCCGGAGAAAACATTGGTCTCCCGGCTGAATGCGCGATAGAAGGGATACGAAAACAGGTCCCAGCTTCTGTTGGGCAGACCGGACATACTGCCCACCCAGCGCCCGTGACCGAAGAGGACGAGTTGCTGCGCATCCGCCACCGGCAACGATCGCAGCAGGACCGCATCGAGCAAAGAAAAGATTGCCGTGTTGGCCCCAATCCCCAGCGCAAGCGAAAGCAGCGCGACGGTCGTCAGTCCGGGGCTGCGCAGCAGGCCGCGCAAGCCGTAGCCCGCGTCCTGCAGGAGCGATTCCAGCCAGTCCCAGCCCCATGCCGTCCGGCTCTGCTCACGAATCCGCGTGGCGTTGCCGAAGCGGCGCAGAGCGGCGCATCGTGCCTCGTCGGGCGCAGCACCCGCGGCCATCTGCTGCTGCCGCCGCAGCTCCAGATGCAGCCGCATCTCCTCCTCCATCTCCTGGTTGAAGCGGCCGCGGTGCAGCAGCATCTGCAGACGCCGCCATATTTCTCCGGGGAAACTCATACCCACCTCTTAGGCAGGAGATACAGCGTGCCCGGCGGAATTTCATCGCGGCTCACCGGGGTTTTGCGGCGGATGAGAGCGGTCATGAGCGGCTCCCTGCGGCTGCCATAGTTTAACTATGCCAGTCTGTGACGAGACCGCATCTTTGTCAAGTGGAGGGTCGAACCACCCCTCACTTGGGCTGGTGGCCCATGCAAGCCCTCTTCTGGCTTGAGTGGGGATCGACTCCCCTGCAAGCGCCACGCCGAAGCGTATAGTAGTGAATATCACTACTATCTCCCGACGGGGTGGAATTCGATATGGACAAAGCGGTTTCGGCGACCGACGCCAATCGGAAATTCTCCCGGCTTCTGGATGGCGTCCGCCAGGGTCGCAGCTACGTTGTCACCAGCCATGGTCAACCCATTGCGAGAATCTCTCCCGTGTCTGAGCCGGAGAGAACTGTAGTCGATGGCCGTAAATCTCTTCTCACAAGGTTGCGGAAGCAACGCGTCACCCGGGCCGGCCGCTGGACGCGCGATGAGTTGTACGAGAACCAGCAATGAGAGCCGCGCTGGACACCAACGTCCTCGCGTACGCGGAAGGCGTCAATGGCGCCTCGATGAAGCGCGCCTCGCTCGACCTGATCGACAGGCTGCCTCACGACTCCGTGCTTGTCCCCGTGCAGGCGCTCGGCGAGCTCTTTCAGGTTCTTGTTCGTAAGGCGGGCCGCGCACCCTCCGTTGCCCGATCCGCCATTCTCGACTGGCGCGACGCCTTTTCGCTGATCGAAACCACGGTCCCCGTCATGCTGGCTGCCATCGATCTGGCCACTCGTCAATTTGGCCTGTGGGATGCCGTGATTCTCAGCGCCGCCGCGGAGGCGGATTGTCGCCTTCTGTTATCGGAAGATATGCAGGACGGTTTTATCTGGAGGGGAGTTACGATTGTGAATCCCTTTGCGCGACCGGCCCATCCTCTTCTGGATGCATGGCTCCGTCGATAAGCCACGCGGCAATGCAAAGCTGAGGTCGAACGGCAAAGGCAAGCCTGTGCTGCGAACCACGACCTGACGATGGAGACACTTGTTATGGCATCCATTCCGCTCATCGCCCTGGTATCCCTGCTGGGTATTCCCTGGCTTTACACCAGGCCGCACCACGGGGGCAACGCCCACGCGCTCGCGTCGCTCATCGTCCTGGTGCTTGTGCTGGCGCTGGTGTTCTGGATCTTTCGCCGCAAGCCGAATTAAACGGATTGCCGCGTGGCCCATTCAAGCCTTCTTTTGGCTTGAGTGGGCTGCGTGGCCCATGCAAGCCCGCCTTTGGCTTGAGTGGGCGAGCGGCTCCGTGGCCCATGCAAGCTCTCTTTTGGAGCGGCTCCGTGGCCCATTCAAGCCCTCTTTTGGCTTGAGTGGGCGTGCGGCTGCGTGGCCCATTCAAGCCCGCCTTTGGCTTGAGTGGGCAGGTGCCCTTACTGCCCCTTCGCGCCCCGCGTAAACGTCCGCAGCAGAAACTCTTCCGCCAGCGCTCCGGTCGCACCCATCGCCGTCGCAATCAGCCCATTGTCGAGCGTGATCGCGAGGCCGCGGCTCTGTTTGGGGTAATACAGGTTTGAAATCGCACCCGAGATGAAGTTTCCCGCAATGAACGAGTAATTCGGCTGCCAGTGTCCGTTGTCGCCCTTGCAGATGAAAATGGTCGACACCGCATACGCCGCCCGCGCCGCCACGCTGCCCTTCCCGCGATAGTAGTAGCGCGGATCCTGGTGCAGCAGCGACGGCAGAATCGCTCCCCCGATCATGTTGCTCACAAAATCGTCGGCATAGGCCGCGCCAAACCGCTTCCCATAGCCCTGCGCGCCCTGTCCGTAGCCGGAAAAGTCGTTCTGCGCCTGCTCGATGCCCGCCGTAATGCCCGCCCCCACAAAGGCGAACGGATCGATGGAGAACTTCCAGTCCATGCTGAACTTCTGCTTCGTTGTCAGCGGCACCGGGTCGGGATCGTAGGTGACGTAAAAGTTAGGAAACGCCCCGATAATCCGCTGCGTCTCCTCCACGCGCACCTCCTCCGCCGCAATCTCCTCCCGCGAGCCTCCCACCCGAACCGTCGAGACCACGGCATTCACCTTCAGCACGATGCCGGCGATTTCCCGATACTCGCCCCCCGTCAGGGTCAGGCTGGAGGTCCACGAAACCAGCCCCGGACTCGAAACCGCCAGCGCATACGTTCCCGGGCTCGCGCTCAGCGAAAAGAAGCCGTTACTGTCCGTTGTCGCCGTGTACTTCTGCTCCGCCACAGCGGTCGTCAGCACGGCCATGGCCTGCGGAACCACCTCTCCATTCGTATCCTTGACGGTGCCGATAATCGTAGCGGTGCTGGGTGGCTCCCCGGCGGAATTGGGTTCGTCTGCACTCTGCAGAGCGTCGGTCTGCTGGCCCAAAGCCAGCGCCGGCAGCGCCGCCAGTCCCACACACAGCAGGCACACACGCAGCAGTGAACCGCGTTTCCCGGCGCTCCTCATCAGGGATCCCATCCCCTCTCTCCAGGCCGGGCAATGGCGCTTGCCAAACCCGACGCGCGGCTCCTGCTCCAGCAATCAGACGGATGCAGACACGTTCAGGTTGAGCATGCCCGCGATATTTCTCAAGTTACTGGTGTAACCCACACCAGCCGCCTGGTCAAAATGAGATTCACTCCGCCCCGCAGGGTTGTCCGCTCATCGCAGTGCGGGCGAGCGGCCTGGCGCCTGATCGGCCGCGCATCACAGTGACACATCTCAATGAAATGTGAAAATGGCACAAATGGGCCAGGAGACGAACCGATCAGCCGCATGGAAGAGTGATGACGGGCCCTTCGCCAGTACCGTGAAGGAAAATGCTGGCCACCACTCCCGCCCTCCTCACCCTCTCCGCTTTTCTTGTCAAGTTTCCACCACTTACCCAAAGTAACTTGTGTTGACCCTGGACGACTTACGGCCAAAAAAGTTTGGCAGACTTCACCGCTGAACTTGGTATCCTGAACTTATAGAGTAGAAAAAGAAAAAGGCCGCCGCCGCGCGGCCTTTTCCTTTGCACCGGAGATCCCACATGACCCCTGATTGCGCCTTCGCTCTCGACAATGGACAGCCCTGCCGCTGTCCCGCCCTGCGCGGCGACGAGTTCTGCCGCCACCACACCCCCGAGGCTCGCGCCCGCCGCCGCCATGCGCCCCACCAGCCCGCCACGCCCTCGGGCGAGACGCCCGGCCCCGATGCCGCACCCACCCGCGCCGAGCTCAGTGCCTACTGGCGCAGGCACCACCAGTTCATTCCGCGCTGCGACGCCGAAGCCCTGGAGAACGTCGTCGAGATGATCCTCAACGCCCTCGCCTCGCGCGATATCTCGCACCGCTCCGCCGGCCGCCTCATGGCCCTCATCGCCGGCCGTCGCGACCAGCTTCAGCGCGCAGCCGAAAAGGCTGCTATGGACGCCCTGCACGAGCAGCTCCGCGCCTTCGCTCAGACGCTCGCCGTCCCTGGACCTCTCGACAACTACCCTGTTTCCGCTCCGCCCACGCAAAATGCCCCTCCTGAGGGTCCTGGAAACTACCTTGTTTCCCGGCAGGTGCAGCCCTGAGGCCTCAAACCGAATCCGTAGCTACCCGAAAACAAAGTATTTCGCCGATTTTTACCGGCGAAAATTTTTCCTGCCCCGCTCCCCGCCCCCCGGGTGCCCCATCCTTGTCGCGTCTGCCTTTGCACGCGACAGGGTGGGATACCTGACGCTGACAGATGTGGGAAATCCGCGCACCCCGCACGGCTGATTTTGCCCGAGGCGTGGGTCGCACCGCAGGCGCACCCGTAACCTGTAACCCGTCTTAGGGCGATCCTGGTGGAGGGCTCGCCCACGGCCTCGCCGCCAGGCCGCTGCCTGGTTCACAATAAATTTCATGGCCACCACCACCGCCGCGCCCACCCTGCTCACCCTCCAGGCCTTCCAGGAAGCCCGGACCCGCATCCGCGGCGTCGCGGCTCGCACCCCGCTGGTCCGCCTCTTCGCCCCCGGCCTCGAGGGCGCCGAAGTCTGGGTCAAAGCCGAAGGCCTGCAGCCCATCGGCAGCTTCAAGCTCCGCGGCGCCTGGAACAAAATCGCGCAGCTCACCCCCGAACAGCGCTCCCGCGGCGTCATCACCTATTCCAGCGGCAACCATGCTCAGGGAGTCGCCTATGCCGCCGGCGTCGCCGGCGCGAAGGCCGTCATCGTGATGCCGTCGAACGCGCCCGCGGTAAAAAAGCGCGCCACCTCCGCCCTCGGCGCAGAAATCGTCGAAGTCGGCCCCGCCAGCTCCGATCGCAAAGAGAAGGCCGAGGAGCTTGCAGCCGCCCACGGCTACGTCATGATTCCGCCCTACGACGACGACCAGATCGTCGCCGGCCAGGGCACCTGCGGCCTCGAAATCCTCGAAGACCTGCCTGACGTCGACCTGGTGCTCTCGCCGGTCAGCGGCGGCGGGCTGCTCAGCGGCATTGCCACCGCCATCAAGCTCTCGAATCCTGCGGTTCGCGTCATCGGAGTCGAGCCCGAGCTGGCCGCCGATGCTCAGGAAAGCTTCCGCTCGGGTTCGCTCGTCACCTGGCCTGCCGAAAAGACCACCCGCACCCTCTGCGACGGCCTCCGCACCCAGTCCCTTGGGCTGCGTAACTTCGAACACATCCGCGCCTACGTCGACGACATCGTCACCGTCGGCGAAGACGAGATTCGCGCCGCCATGCGCACCCTGCTCTTCAGCGCCCGGCTTACCCCGGAACCCAGCGGCGCAGTTTCCGCCGCCGCCATCCTCTTCCACGCCGCCGACCTGCTCCCCTTTCGCAAGGCCGTCGTCGTCATGAGCGGTGGCAATGTCGAGCCCGAGGTTCTGAAAGCCGTCCTCGCCGAAGAAAGCCGCCCGTGAGACGAACCGCACGCTTTTCTCGTCATATCCTCGTCATGCCTCACCTGTCGGTCCGCCATTCCGCCGCCCTCGTGCTGGCCCTCGTGCTGGCCCTCGCCACCGTCTCCCTCACCGCCGCGCACGCGCAAAAGCCGCTGCCCAAAGTCAACATGCCGAAGAACGGCACCCTCGCCACCATCGTCCGCGAGGCCGATCTCTACGCCAGCGCCGACGACACCTCCGACCAGGTGGCTCACATCCTGCCCGGCCGGGAAATCGTGGTCGTCGAGCGCAGCGGCAAATGGCTGCGAGTCTTCGCTAACACCGACGCGCCGGACACCCGCCAGTCCGACCAGCCCGTCTTTGGCGGCCAGGACCAGGCTCAGCCCGTCTCCGGCTGGATCATCGACAAAGGCATCGTCGACATGAACACGCCCCATGGCGATCTCATCCTGTTCGGGGCCGCCGACGCTGCCGAGCAGGCCGCCGCCGTCCCCGATCCGCCGCCCCACATGGCCGAAGAGGCCCGCCTGCTCTACCGCCGCGTCGTCATCATGTTCCCGCAATCGCCCTGGACGCCGGAGGCCATGTACCGCGCGGCTGACATTCGCTGGCAAATCCAGAAAACCGACGCCTCCACGCTGCCCTCCGCGCACGAAAAGGCGAACTACCTGCGCGAGCTGATGGACGAAGACGAGATGAAGGATGTCATCAAGTACTTCCCCCGCACGCGCTGGGCCGACCTCGCCGCCTTCGACCTCATCGATAACAAGCTCTGCGGCGACTGGCAGGGCTCGGAAAAATGCCCCGAGCAGGAAGCCGGCTACTACCTCAGATACGTCGACGACCACCCCGACTCGCCCAATGCCGCCGAAGCCCTCTACGACGCCGCCTGGCGCGAAGCTGCCGCGGGCGATATGTGTGAGGCCGACGGCAACGGCAAGCGCGCCGATGAGGACCGCAACTTTGCCCACGGCGTAGTCACGCGCATGGAGCAGAAGTACCCCGACTCCGCCTTCACCGCCCGCGCCGCCGACATGATGTACAAAGTCGACCAGGGCATCGCCATCTACGGCAGCAGCCGGGAATGACCGCCATCGCACCCTGGCCGGGTCGGATCGCTGTCTATTTTCCTGGCAGAAACTCGACGTCGATCTTGCCGCCGGGGATTCCCCGGAAGTCATTGTCCGCTGTCACCAGCGTGGCCGCCTGGGTGCTGTTTCCACCCCCGGACGGCGCAACCGCCAGCGCTCCTGCAAACGCGTCGGCGTAGGGCACGCCGTAAAGGAGTTTGAAATGCGCCGCTCGGGAAGCAGCACCGGCATCCACGGGCACGATGGTCATGGGCAACGACGCCAGATTGTCCAGGATGTGTTGAGACTGGGCGCCGCACCTCTTCGCGACGGCGTGGACAATCTCCCCCCAGTTCACTGCGCTGATCAGCAGACGCAATTCGCCTCGGGCAGCGGCTTCGAACAGGTCGCGGACGCGCACATATCCTGGCTCCTTGTCAGTAAAGCGCAGGACGGCGCTGGCATCGAGCACGAACGTTTTCATCGCTCTTCGTCGTCGCCATGCGCGTGCTCCCGTTCATGGCCCGCCCCGCGCGTACATCCGGCAAGGCTCTGGATGAACTGCGACGTAATCGGACGCAACACGAGTGTGTTTCCCTGGCGCTGAATCGATACCTCCGTTCCAGCAGTGAGCTTCAGCGCTTCGCGCAGTTCGGCCGGAATGACGAGTTGGCCTTTGGCACTCAGTCGCGCACATACAGAATCCATAGCAACACAATATCATCTTGTAAGATATATTGCAAGATGTAAGACGATTTCAAGAAAGTAGGCTTCTGGCTTGATCATGCCCGCCGGGCTCGCCTGTGAATCGCATCTCCCGTCCCTCTCGAATCCGTTGCCCCCCTCGATTCCCCCTCCCCGTTTCGCCCCGCCTCGCGTCCGGGTTCTGCGATAATCAGACTGCTCTGGGGATTCGGCTCGTCCCTCCGGCCTCAAGCCGGAAGGTGCGACGTGTGTCCCCTATGAAACCCGTTCGACTGGTCCTCACCCCGACCCGCAACCGCCGCCTGAATGAATTGGTGGGTTTGCTGGCTCTCGCCTCCGCCATCCTCCTCTTCCTCTCGCTCGTCTCCTGGCACCCTACCGACCCCTCCTTCGACACCGTCGGCCCGGGCCCCGTTCGCAACTGGATCGGACCCTTCGGCGCCCATCTGGGTGATCTCCTCCTGCAGATCGAAGGCCTCTCGGCCTATCTGCTTCCGCTGCTCATCGGCGCTCTCGGCTGGAACTGGATGCGCTCCCGTCCTGCCGGTTCTCCCGCGGCCAGGGCCATCGGCGTCGTGCTCAGCCTGCTTTTCGCCCCGGCGCTCTTCGGCCTGCTGCCAAACCACCCTCACTTCCCCTGGGGATTGCCCGTCGCCGGCCTCACTGGCCGCCTCATCGCCGATTGGCTCGTGCGCTTCCTCAACTTTCCCGGCGCCTGCATCGTCACAATTACCCTGGTTGCGGCTTCGATTTACCTTTGCACCACATTCAGCTTCAACACTGCGAAGGAATGGCTCGGCATCCGCTTCGCCTTTCTGCTCGCCTGGCGAGACCGCTGGGCCAATTGGCGCCGCGCACGCGCGATGAAAAAGGAACTCCGCGCCGCGGCCAAACTCGATCGCATCCACGAAAAAGAGACAGCAAAGGCCCGCAAAGCTGCCGAAAAAGCCGCTCGCAAGTCAGGCGCCGGCCAGATTCCCGCCGCTGCCGCCTTTGCCGGGGACGCAGAGGACGTTCCCGCCCGCCGCGGCGGGTTCTCCGAAACGTATGCGCCCGCGCAACCTGAGTCCATACCGGTCACTCCGGGACTCTGGGACCAGATGCCGCGCACGGTTGTGCCCGAGCCGGTCGCATCGGCTCCGCTGGCCATCCTGGAAGCAGACCCCGAACTGGCGCCGGCAGCCACTGCGCCACTGCGTCAGCAGCCGGTATCGCGCCGTGAAGCAGCCGCCGAGGCTACGCATGCTGTCTCCTCCACGCTCGCGATAACCGAGCGGGCCGACAGCGACGTCCGAACCGTAACGGTCGCCTCCAAATCGGTTACCGGATTCCGCCTGCCGCCCAGCACGCTGCTCCATCGCAGCGACGATCCGTCGCCCGTTCGCGAAGATGCGCTGCGCGCCTCTGCCCAGGTGCTGGTCGAAAAGTGCGCCGAGTTCGACGTGCTGGGCCAGGTCGTCCAGATCAACCCCGGCCCCGTTGTCACCACCTTCGAGTTCCGCCCCGACGCCGGCATCAAGTACAGCCGCGTCACCGGTCTCGCCGAAGACCTCTGTCTCGCCACCAAAGCCGAATCCATCCTCATCGAGCGCATGGCCGGCAAAAGCACCGTCGGCATTCAGGTGCCGAACGACGAGCGCGAGACCATCTGGCTCCGCGACGTGATCGAGAGCGAAAACTTCGCCACCTCGAAGAGCAAGCTGACCCTCGCCATGGGCAAGGACATCAACGGCCGCATCGTCGTCGCCGACCTCGCCACCATGCCCCATGTGCTCATCGCCGGCTCCACCGGCAGCGGCAAATCCGTGGCCATCAACGCCATGATCATGTCCGTGCTCTATAAGGCAACGCCCGAGCAGGTGCGGCTGATCCTCGTCGATCCCAAGCGTGTCGAGCTGGGCATGTACGAAGGCGTCCCGCACCTCTTCACGCCCATCATCACCGAGCCTAAACTCGCCGCCAACGCGCTGCGCAATGCCGTCCGCGAGATGGAGCGCCGCCTCAAGCTCCTGGCGTCGCGCAGCGTCCGTAACCTCGAGCAGTACAACCGTCTCTTCGACGCCGCAACGCCCAGCCTGTTTGAAGAAGCCCAGGAAGAGAAACCGCTTCCTTACATCATGATCATCATCGACGAGCTGGCCGACCTCATGATGCTCGACAAGGCCAACGTCGAAGAATCCATCACGCGCCTGGCGCAAATGGCCCGCGCCGTCGGTATCCACCTCGTTCTGGCCACGCAGCGCCCTTCGGTCGACGTCATCACCGGCCTCATCAAGGCCAACGTTCCCACGCGCATTTCCTTCCGTCTCGCCACCAAGGTCGACTCCCGCACCATCCTCGACGCCAACGGAGCAGAAGCCCTGCTGGGCCGCGGCGACATGCTCTACCTGCCGCCCGGAACTTCGCGCCTGCACCGCGTCCACGCACCGTTTGTCACGGAAAAAGAAATCGCCGCGGTGACAGATTTCTGGAAGAAGCAGGGCCAGGCCGAATACGTCCAGGGCTTCCTCGAAGCGCCGAAAGACGGGAGCGGCAGCGAAGCGGGGCTGGGCGACGAGGAAGGCGACGACGCCAGCGACGATCTCTTCGAAGACGCGGTCCGGCTGGTGCTCGAATTCGGCAAGGCTTCAACCTCGCTCCTGCAGCGCAGGCTTCGTATTGGCTACGGCCGCGCCGCGCACCTGATCGACATGATGGAGCGCGACGGCATCGTCGGCCCCGCCGACGGCCCCAAGCCCCGCGAAATCCTCAAGCCCCCCGACTGGCTCAACGAAGTGGAAACTACTCTGCGTTAAAGGATTTTCGTTTGCGGTCTGACGTCGTTCACACTCCGGTCTTCGCCCAGTCGTCGCAGCCCCGGGATGCGGCAACCCTTGCCGGAGCGACCGCATCTGAACAGCTTGATTTCATCACGGCATCAAAATCTCTATCGGGAGCCGCCATGCAAGCGAGACGGTCTTTCATATTTCTGACGCGCGGATTTGCGCTGTCCGCGCTGCTTTCACTTTTCGCATATTCGCCGGTGCTTCCCGCCCAGCAATCCGCTCAGAACCCAGCTCAGGATGCACACCTCGTGAGCCCGGCGCAGCTGCAGCAGCAGGTGCAGTCTGCTTCTGCAGCCCGTGGGAAGAATATCGGGACTCTCACGCAGTTCCTCTCTTCCCCCACGGCGCTTCGAGCCATGAAATCGAAACACATCGATCCAGCGCAGGTGCAGAACGCGATTCCCAGTCTCTCCGACAGCGAGCTCGCGGATCTGTCCGCGCGCGCCGCTCATGCTCAACAGGAATTCGCCGCCGGCACGATCGACAACAATATGCTGCTGATCATCATTCTCATTCTTGTGGCCGTGATCCTGATCGCGGTGATCCGCTGAGCAGGCTGCATCTTCCCCAGACTTAGCAGTTACACGCAGAGGAGCGTCCCGAAACTAAGTCATTTGGGGCGAAGGTTCTGTGGCCCGTTCACAAACGCTCTGTGAAAGCAGATGACACCTGTGTAAAATCGCAGCGAACATGGATTCCGGCCGTACACCCCCGCCGCGCCGTATCCTCGCCATCGATGATGACCCCGTTAGTCTGGCTATTGCGGCGGTCCTTCTCGAGGCTGAGGGCTGTACCGTGGTTCAGGCAAGCGGAGGCGAACAGGCTCTCGCCCTGCTCGACGGCCAGCCCGAGTCCGAGCCTCCCGACTGTGTGATCGCAGACCTGCGTATGCCTTCGCTCGCCGGCCCCGAGCTGGCCGCCCGTCTGCGCGCCCACGCGCCCTGCGCGTTTCTGTTTGCTATGAGCGCCACGCCGCCGTCGCAGGTCGATGGCTACGACGGCATCCTCAAAAAGCCGCTCGAACCAGAAGATCTCCGCGCCGCCTTCGCCCTCATCGACCACCGCAACCCATCGCGGATGTCCCGAAGTTCACCTGCTCCCGTCACGGCCGCCGACCTCGATGCCGCCGTGTTCGACCGCCTCTGCCACTCCATGCCTGCTACCGGGCTCGAAGAGGTTGTTTCGGCGTTCCTCTGCGACACCAGAACCCGCATCGCGGCGATGCGCTCGGGCGACCCCGAAGCCGTCCGGCGCGAGGCTCACACAGTCAAAGGCGGAGCCGCGATGATCGGCGCCGTCGGGGTTTCGGCCACCGCTTCAGCTATCGAGGCGGGTATTGACGATTCTGGTAATCGTTCCAGCAAACTCGACGAACTCGAGGACTATCTCCTCCGCGCCGAGGTTATCCTCAAGGAAAGGCTGAAGATATGACCAGTCCGTCCAGGCCAGCGAAGCCGGCCCCGTCTCGTCCCGCTAAATCGTCAACGCCGGCCATCCGCATCCTCCTCGCCGACGATCACCCGGTGGTTCGCATCGGCGTCCGCAATATGCTCCAGACCGACCGTACCTTCGAGGTCGTGGGCGAATGCGGCGACGGCGATGAGGCTATTACCCAAACCCTCGACCTGCTTCCCGATATCCTGCTGCTCGACCTCTATATGCCGCGCCTGCCCGGACTCGAAGCCATGCGCGCCATCATGAGCGGCTCGCCCAGCGTCAAGATCGTTCTCCTGACCAGCACGATCACTACGCAGCAGGTCATTGAGGCCCTGCAGATCGGGGCCCGCGGCATCATCCTCAAAGACGCCCTCGCCGACCACCTCACCACCGCCATTCGCGCTGTCGTCAGCGGCGATTACTGGATCGGTGGCCGCCGCGTCGTCAACCTTGTCGGGGCGCTCCATGAGCTCATGCAGAAGGCCGCCGTGCCGGACCGCAAGACCTTCGGCCTTACCCCCCGCGAAATGGAAGTTGTCGCCTGCATCGTTGAGGGCTGCTCCAATCGCGACATAGCGAAGCAGTTCGGCCTGAGCGAAGAGACAGTCAAGCGCCACCTCTCGAACATTTTCGATAAGACGGGCGTCTCGACCCGGCTTGAGCTGGCCATGTTCGCCATCGCCCACCACCTGGTCAACCCGGACCAGTAGCTCAACAGAACTTCGCCGCCGCAAGTTTTGACAGGTGATGTATGTCATCGCCCGCCTGTTTTTCGTTCAGGAAGCAGGCAATCTATCCCTTATGGGTGTAGAGTGCCTACATGATCAAGCGGTCCACCGACGGATATCGCAATCGCATCGAGCTGCTCCAAGGCACCCTCGATATGCTCGTCCTGCAAACCCTCCAATGGGGAGAGCAGCACGGTTACGCCATCAGCCAGGCTCTTCGCACCCGCTCCGGCGATGTTCTCCAGGTCGAAACCGGCTCCCTCTATCCGGCGCTTCATCGCATGGAGCGCCATAAATGGATCGCCGCCGAGTGGCGGATGACCGAACAGAACCAGCGCGCCCGTTTCTACAGGATCACCAGCGAGGGCCGCCGCCAGCTCGCCCGCGACCGTTCAAGTTGGGACGCGATGGTCGCCGCCATTGGGTCCATCCTCGAGGCCTGATCCGCCCGCACCGCAAGGAGAACGCCATGATGCTCGGATGGCTCCGGTTCAACAGACGCAAAGCCGACCTCGACGCCGAACTGGAAACGCATCTGCGCATGGCCATCGCCGATCGCGTTGCCCGGGGCGAATCCGAGCCCGCAGCCCGCGCTGCGGCCGCGAGGGGGCTCGGCAACATCGCCATCTCCAAAGACGTAACGCGCGAGACCTGGGGCTGGCTCTTTCTCGAGCGTTTCGGCCAGGACCTCCGCTATGCGTTGCGCCAGATGCGCCGCTCGCCCGGCTTCGCGACGACGGTGATCGGCACGCTCGCTCTCGGCATCGGCGCGGCCGCGGCCATGTTCACAGTCGTCGACCACGTGCTCCTTCAGCCGGTCTCGTATCGCGACCCTTCGCGGCTCGTTCTCATTCAGGAAAGTGACGGCAAATCTCCGCAAGGCTCACCCGCGCCGTGGCTCGACGTGGAGCAGTGGATCCGGCAGAGCCGTTCTTTCCAGCAAATCGCGTTTTCGAGCGGCCTCGGCGGTCGCAATTACCTCGAAGGCAAAACCACCTTTCTCGAGATCAGCGGCCAGAGTGTTAGTCCCGACTTCTTTGACACCCTCGGCGTCCAGCCGCGCCTCGGCCGCAGTTTCATTCCGGAAACTCCTGGCTACGCGGCCAGCAGGAACGCCGGCCTCATTGTGCTCAGCGACGCGGTCTGGAAGGAAGCCTTCGCCTCCGACAAAAACATCCTGGGCCGCGTGGTGCACATCAACAACAACCCCTACACCGTCGCCGGCGTCATGCCGCCTGGCTTTCGCTATCCCGCCAACGCAGCCAATCTCTCGCCCCAGGTCTGGGTCGGAATGCAGCTCGGCGATCGCGACAAGGGGCGCGACTGGAACTCCGATCACTACATGGTCATCGCGCGCCTGCGCCCCGGCGTGCGCCTCGCCACAGCCGCCGCCGAAATGGCCACCATCCAGAAGCGTGTCGCGGCGCAATACACCGATCCCGATCAGCGCAGCCAGGCCAGTGTGGCGACGGTTAAGCCGTATGCAGACACACTGGTCGACGCCGATATCCGCAAAGCCCTCCTTGCACTGCTCGCCGCCGCCGGCGTCCTGTGGCTCATCGCCAGCGTCAATGTCACGAATCTGCTGCTGGCGCGCAGCACGGCCCGCCAGCGCGAAATCGCCATGCGCGGCGCACTCGGGGCCAGCCGCTGGCGCGTCGTGCAGCAAATGATGGTGGAGGGCCTCGTCCTCAGTGGCTGCGCTGCTGTGCTGGGAGCCGGCTTCGCATTCGCTTCGGTTCGACTCCTGAACCGCGAACTCACCCGGCATCTCCCACTGCCCGCGCCCGCCACGCCCGACGCATGGATCCTGGTCGCGCTGCTCGGGCTCACGGTTGTGTCAGCGCTCATGTCCACCGCATGGCCTGCGCTCATCGCCGTCCGCGCCCCCATCGAGCCGGCGCTCAAACAAGGCGGACTCCAAACCGGCGCCGGACGCCGCCACCATCGCATGCGCGGCGCACTGGTCTCCGTCGAGATTGCCATGTCGCTCACCCTGCTCGTCGCCTGCGGGCTCCTCCTTCGCACCATCTGGTCGCTCCGCCACGTCCCGCTCGGCTACCGCACCGACCACATCCTCGTTGCCAACCTCGACATCCCGACCTTCCGCTTTGCCGGCCGCAATATGACCCAGGCCCTCTATGAACCGCTCATCGAGCGGGCGCAGCATCTGCCGGGAGTCCAGTCCGCCGGTCTCATGAGCGTTGTCCCGCTCGGCGGCACATTCACCATCCACCTGCAGATGCAAATGAACGGCTACGCCATCCTCTCCTTCATGAAGGCCGTCAGCCCCGACGTGCATCGCGTCTTCGGCTTCAAAATGGCTGCGGGCCGATACTTCGACGCCGAAGATACTGCTACCTCTCAGCCCGTCGTCGTCGTCAACGAGGCCTTTGCCCGTCTCTATTCACCCGACAAACACGATCCCGCCGCCATCATCGGACAGAAGCTGTTGAATATGCGTCCAAAGACTCCGACACGTATCGTCGGCATCCTCGACGACGCCCGCCAGCGCTCCGTTGCCGAGGAGTCAATGCCCGAAGTGGAAGTCTCCATCCCCCAGATCACGCCGGATTCAAATTTCTATAACGCACTGGAGGGCATCGCCATGGACCTTGCGGTCCGCACCGAGCGCCCCACTTCCGGAATGATCCCCGAGCTGCGCGACATCCTCCGCCAGGCGAGCCCCGAACTCGCCCACGCCAACGTCATCACCATGGACCAGATCGTCGAAGACTCCTATGGCAGCCAGC
This sequence comes from Acidobacteriaceae bacterium, assembly GCA_030041435.1. Taxonomy (GTDB): domain Bacteria; phylum Acidobacteriota; class Terriglobia; order Terriglobales; family Acidobacteriaceae; genus Palsa-343. The sequence continues at coordinate 7,101 of JASHNW010000057.1, read as the reverse complement.
GCCTCGCCGCTCATCTGCTCGAGATCTTCGGCTTCTCAGCCCTGTTACTTTGCGTCGCCGGCCTCTACGGCCTTCTGGCTTACGTCGTCACGCAGCGCACCCGTGAAATGGGCCTGCGCATCGCTCTTGGCGCCGGCCGCGGCAATCTGTTGTGGCTGGTCATGCGCCAGGCTGGGGTGATGCTCCTCATCGGCGTCGCAGTGGGCAGCGGTCTGGCCTTCGCGTCGAGCCGCCTGCTGCGCGGCTTCCTCTACGGCGTCCAGGCCCACGATGGCTGGACCCTCGCCCTCGCCTCGGTTCTGCTCTTCCTCAGCGGCATGCTCGCCGCCTACCTGCCGGCGCGCCGAGCCTCGCGCGTCGACCCCATGGAAGCGCTGCGCGCGGAATAGGCTTTCAGCGTCGAATCACGCCTCCCGGACAGGATGCTTTTCGCTCTCGGATTTGTATCCGTCGCTGCCAGTCATGGTGCCCGAATCTTCGATGATGGATTCGTCTTCCGGCTGACCGGCGGCTCGCGCAGCAGCCTCTCGTGTGGCTTCTTCCTGGCCTTTCAGCAACTCGCCCAGCTTGTACCCCGCTGTCCTGGCGGCGAGCATCGCCTTCTCTGCCTGTGCTTCCATTTCCTGCACGGCCCTGCGCGTCGCGGCCGATCTCCCCGCAGGATCCGACTCCGCCAGGCTCACCAGACGCACCAGCATAGTCCACCATAAAACCTGCTCGTGGGCTTCTTTGTTGAAGTAACGATGTCCATCGGCCTCGTGCAATCCCGTCAGCCAAACCACATCCGGATCGTCCCATGCCGCTCCAGGCCCGCTCTGCCCGCCAGCGGCCTGGGCGATCAGGAGGCGAACCCGCGCTGCTGCCCGGAACGCGGCATCGCCTTCCAGTCCCAGCGGGTGAAACACCTCCGCCAGCACGGATCGCAGATACAGCTTGTCGAACACTTCCCCGCGGTTTTTCTCCTGCGGAAGCAAATCTGCAAAAGCACTCACCAAACACCACGCCGCCACCGGCGCCCACACCGCTGCCGCGCTCGCCGTGGGACTATAGCTCGGTAGCACCGTGCGTGCGTCCGGCGGCCACGTGTGCACGCACAGCTTCTCCATCTCCGGAACCCGCGCCGCGGCCTCCAACAAGTTGCGGTATCTCTTTTGCGCCTTGCGATAACGTCCGCGTGCCCCGTCGACTGCTGCCGGTGCAGCGCTGGCGCTCGCCTCAGCGCCAACCTTCTGTGCTGCGGCCTCCTCGGCGACTTCTTCCGCTTTCCCGCCCTGCACCGACGCCATCGCCTCGCGGAAGAATCGTTCCGCCCGCCTCGTCAGCCCGTCGAACGTCTCTTCCCGTCCGCAAGGCGCCTGGCTCGCGCGTGACAACTGCTTCCCGTCGGCACTCTCGCCTTCCACTTCCGCCAGATCCGAGTAGCAACGCAGCAAATCCGCATCCAGCGCCCGCCGCAAAGCCGCATGCACCGGACGCAGCCTGAACTTGTCCAGCGCCTCGTCCAGACTCCAGACGCCCGTTCCATTCAGATCGCTGCACAGGGCCTCCCACGGATGCGCTTCGCTCGACCGCAAGTCGCGCCAGTTCTGCAAAGCGTGATATTGATACGCTCCCAGCCGCAGAGATAACCCGCGCTCCCGAATCTCGCGTGCGTGCCGCAAATAGTGCAGGCCGTTCGCGTTGTCCTGGTACGCCAGCAGGGCATCTCCGTCACCTGGCAAACCCAGCGCCTCGTGAATCCTGACAAACGACAGCTCCCCGGTTGCCTTGTCGGCCTTCGCTGCCGACCCGTGCAGCGTCCCCGCGGTGCTCGCGTATTTGTTGTGATAAACGACCAACGCCCGCTGATCGCCCAGTCGATTCGACCACGCGAAGACGTTCTCATCCACCGTGCCGTCGTCGCGCCAGAAATCGAACAGCCAGAAGTGTTTGCTCTCCGCAAAAACGTGGCGATTCTTCAGCAGGGGGGCAATCTCGCGCTGGTGCCGCTCCACCAGATGCGGGTTCGGCGTCTCCTCGTACCGCGGCCGCTTATACTCCATTCCGTACTTTTCTGTGAACGCCTCGATCTGCCCATGCCCGAACATCGGCAACCCCGGCAACGTCGCCATCATGGTGCACACGCCGAAATACTTATCGCCGGTCCCAAACTGATCGATGGCCGTGCGCTCATCCGGATTGCTCATGAAGTTCACGTACCGCTTCAAAATGTCAGGGTCGAACTCGATCGTGTTCTTGATGACCGACCGATACTTCGCGTTCTCCTCGTCCCGCATCATGTTCATGAACGCGCTGTTATACACGCGATGCATGCCCAGCGTGCGCACGAAGTATCCTTCCAGCAGCCAGAATGCCTCTGCCAGCAACAAGGTTCCCGGAACTTCTGCCGCCACGCGATCCACTACTTCTCGCCAGAACTCGTGCGGCATCGCTGCATCGAATTGCTCCTGGGTCATAGCGAATTCCGCCCGCGAGGGGATCGATCCGCCGCTGCCCGGTATTGGAAACCACAGCCGCTGCACGTGCCGGCGCGCCAGCGTCATCGCCGCGTCGAAACGAATGATGGGAAACAGCCGCGCCACGTGCAGAATCGTCTGAATCACCTGCTCACGCACGTCCGCCCGCAGATAATTCAGCTGCGCCGTGTCGTTCCACGGGAAGCTCGTGCCGTCGTTGCCGTGGTAGATGTACTCCACATGCCCCGTCGCGTTGTCCCTCCTCCGGAACACAACCGCTGCGTCGGTCTGGTCGTAGTAGTGATCCTCAATCTTGATCTCGACGCGTCCATCGTGCGACAAATCGGGGCCTTCAAAGCTATACGCGGGATAAGGTTTGTCCTGCCGCGACAGGAACCACTCCGGATGTTCCACCACCCACGGCGAATCGATGCCCATATGATTCGGCACCATGTCGCTCGCCAACCGGATTCCGTAGCGCGCAGCGCGCTCCCGCAGATTGTTGTACGCGTAATCGCCGCCCAGATCGTCCGCAATCCGGTAGCTGTCCAGCGAATACGCCGACGCAACGGCATCGGCCTGCCCGCGCAGCCGCTTGATCGTCTGCGAAGCCCGGCTCCGCTCCCACACACCGATCAGCCAAAGCGCGTTCAGCCCGCGCCGCGCCAGCAGATCCAGCTCCTCGTCGGGAATCTGATCGAGCCGCCCGATCGCCCGCCCGTACTGCCGCGACAGCTGCGCGAGCCATACGTAGGTGCTCTTCGCAATCATCACCACGTTCGGCATCCAGTCCAGATCGGGACTGAACCGCTCGTACTCGACGTCTCCGGGATGCCCATCCCGGGAGTAGACGGGAACATCGTACTGCCCTTTGCCGAACTCAAACGGATCGTGGCGCCGATGCTCCGACGGCGGATGAAAGCGCATCCAGATGGCGATTTCCTCTTCCTTCAGCACATCCGTCGCGAGTAATACTTTGCTCAGGTTCTCGCCGATAAACTGCGACCAGTTCTGCCTGATCCACGCCAGCTGCCCAGTCAGCGAATCGGGCGATGCCTCCATCGGGGCGCGCAGCAGGTCCAGCAGATTGCCGCGTCCCATTCCGGTCTCCGGACGGGTCGCAAAATAGCTGCGCAGCTCCGCCGTCACTTCCTTGTACGCGGTCTTTTGCGCCAGCTTTTCATCTTTGTACAGTTCTTTGAAGGGCTGAAACGCTGGATTCTGATTCGCGAGCCACAGCAGCATCAGTTCCTCGAGCACTGCCTCCCGATGCTTCAGGCCATCTGTCGAGCCATCCAGCCATGCGTCCAGGTTAGCCTCGCCTCTGTAAATTCCAACATTGGGAAATTCCTCGATGAATGCCCTCAGCAAGCGCTCGACATTGTCCTCGCCCACGCGTGCGCCAAACCACTTCAGAGCTGCATCGGTCACACCCGGATCGCGCCTCTTCCGGTATTGCGCCACCATCGCGTGGCTGATCTCGTCGATCAGCCCCATCGCAAACAGCGCACCCGGATGCACCGGCGCGTTCCGGTCCCGCGCCTCGCTCATCCGATACGCCAGCTCGCGGCATTGCGCCAGATCGCCAAAAATCACATTGCCGACAAAATTGAACAGGGCATCGCTCACCTGGTAGCGGTCGCGAGCCTCGCGCGAAATGTGGAATTCCATCATCACAGCTTTCTTAGACGCGAACTGTCCGCAGCTTACTGGCAGCCATGTCTCTTTTCGCGGCGAAACCCGCACGCATTCGGAGATTTTCTTCGTGCGGCCATTGCCGCTCAGGACCCAGCCACCACGCCTGAACCTACCTTTTACACCCTATACCCTGTCTTCCCGCAGCCACTCCGGCAGCCGGTCCTCGCGGACGTGATCGTAACAGCGCAGCGCTGTGAACCGCGTAATCGCCGCCGGAAATCCGACCGCCGTAAACCCCGGATGCCCGGTCGCGGGGTACGGGCCACCATGATTCATCGCCGGACTCACCGCAACCCCCGTCGGCATCTTATCGTTCAGGAAGCGCCCGGCCTTTCTCCGCAGCGCCGGCGCCACTTTCTCATAGAGTGCCTCATCCGCACCCCAACTCGCAGAAGAGCCCGGCGCAGCGGAATACACGCTCGCCGTCAAGTTCCCTTCCAGATGCCCCAGAGCGTCCAGCAGTTGCCGTTCGGTCGTCACCGTCACCGCCAGAACCTCGTTGCCGAACGCTTCGCGCATGAACTCTTCCGGCTTCGACAGGAAGATCTCTCCGGGCACGCGCAGCAGCGTATTGGCATAACGATAGCCGGGCCCTGGCAGCGCCGTCGCTCCGGTTGCCACCTCGGCCCCCGCGCTGCGCAGTGCATCAATCGACTCGCCCAGCCGCTCCTGCACACTCGCCGCCAGCAGCGCATGCGGCTCGCGTCCCTGAAACGCCGCCGCCACTTCGTGCAGAAATGTCTCGGCCGCGTCACCCGCAAAGAGAAAAACCAAATTCGGCCGCGTGCAGAACTGCCCGGAGCCCGCCGTGCAGCTGTCTGCCAGTTCGAGCGCCCATTTTTGCGCGTTTTGCCTCAGCCCCTCCGGCAGAAACACCACCGGGTTGAGGCTGGACATCTCCAGATAAACCGGTTTTCCCGCCGCATCCGCCGCTCGCTTCAGCGTAAGGCCGGCCGCCCTACTGCCGGTGAAAGCTGTGGCTCCTGCCCGCGCATCGCTCACGAGCCGCAGCCCCGTCTCCGGGTCCACGTGATAAATCATCTGCACCGTCGCCTTCGGCAGCGCCGATGCTTTCATCGCTTCGAACGCGCAACCAGCCATCAACAGCGACGTATACGGATGCAGCGGATGCGCCTTCGCAATCACCGGATTCCCTGCCGCAATCGCTCCGGCAAAATCGCCCCCGCTCACAGCGTTATACGCAAACGGGAAATTGTTGGGCCCAAAAACCACCACCGGCCCCACCGGCCCCAGGCACGACCGCAGGTTGCGCTCTTTGTCGATCGTGACCCGCCGCCACGATCCATCTCGCGCCGCTTGCGCCGCCTGCCGCAGCTGATCCGTCGTCCGCGGCAGTTCCACGTCCCGCAGCCGCGGCTTGATCGCCAGGCCTGTCTCCTCATGCGCCGCACGAGCGAGAGCATCGGCAGCCTTCTCAATCTCACCGGCGTAGGATTCCAGGAATCGAGCAATATTCTCAGGCGAGACTCTCTCCAGTTCGTGAGACGCCTCGACCGCAGCTGTCAGCGCTGCGTCGCAATCCTTCCAGGCGCTCACCGGGAATTTACGCGGCAGCTTGTCTCCCGTCGAAGGATTCTCTGCCTGAAATTCTCCCGTCGTTTCGGCTGCGCGCCAGGTTCCGCCAATCCAAACTTGCGCCGTCTCCATCACCGCTCCCATCAGCTCACGGGGTTGACGAGGATCCCAATCCCATCGATCCCAATTCGGATCAGGTCTCCTCGTTCCAGCGTAAAAGAGTCGGGCGGAACCACACCCGTCCCCGTCAGCAGAAACGCCCCTTGCGGAAAGGTCTGGTCGCGGTACAAATACGCCGCCAGCTCCTGCGGGGTGCGCTTCATCTGCGCCAGCGTCGTCTCTCCCGTAAAGGCCGTCGTGCCGCCTCGCTCGATATGGAGTGAGATGTGTGTGGCGGCCGGCAGAGCCTCGCGCGTCATCAGAATTCCCGGACCCAAGGCGCAGCTCCGGTCGTAAATCTTCGCCTGCGGCAAGTACAGAGGATTCTGCCCCTCGATGTCCCGCGAGCTCATATCGTTGCCCACCGTATAACCCACGATTAGCCCCCTGGGATCGATCACCAGCACCAGCTCCGGCTCCGGCACCGACCACTTCGCATCGCTGCGCAACCCCACTGCGCCGCCAGGTCCCACTACCTTGTGGGCCTGCGACTTGAAGAACAGCTCCGGCCGTTCCGCAGCATAGACGCGATCGTAGAAGTCGCCGCCGCCCGCGTCCTTCGACTCCGCCATACGTGCCGCACGGCTGCGCAAATACGTCACCCCCGCAGCCCAGACCTCCTGGCTGCCAATGGGCGCCAGCAAATCATTGGCGCGCAGCGCGCCCGCGGCCGTGGCGTTGGACTTCAGGCGCGACTCGAGATATCCATGCAGATCCTCCCGAATCAGCAGCTCATCCAGCGAAGCCTCCGCTACCGGATTGAACCGCCCTGCCTGCTCCACTACCCATCCATCGTTCGTCCGATACAGAATCATGCTTTCGCTCCGAGCCGCTCCAGAATCTCCTCCACGTCATATATGCATCCGCCCCAGATGCCACCGCTCGCTTCCACGAGCGCCGCCCACAGCTTCGTATCGTCCGGCAAGTCCGGATGCGCCCGCAAATCGACCCGCGCCGAGCGCGCCGCCAGCCGCCGCGCGCCTTCTTCGGCACCAAATATCTCGTCCCTCTCTCCCACCAGATGCACGCTGGCGCTCAACGCGTTTCGATCGATGAGAATCTCGATCAGATCGCCATCGACAATTTTGCCAATCGGCCCGCCTGCTAAGGCCTCCGGTGAAATGTGCCCAATGCACGGCCCTGTCGAAACGCCGCTGAAACGCCCATCCGTCAGCAGCGCGACGTGTTTGCAATGCGGCAGCGCCTTCAGCGCCGCCGTGATTTGGTATATCTCCTGCATCCCCGCACCGCG
>JASHNW010000056.1 GCA_030041435.1 Acidobacteriaceae bacterium | reverse complement strand
ACCCTATTCCCCCGACCTGAACCCCATCGAAAAGCTCTTCTCAAAACTCAAGACACTGCTCCGCAAAGCAGCTCTGCGAGCTACCGACGAACTTTGGAAGGAAATCGGCACCCTGCTCGGCACCGTCACCCCCAGCGAATGCTCCAACTACTTCACTGCCTCTGGGTATGTCAGCACTTAAATTAGAAATGCTCTAGTATGAGTATGCGACGTGCAAAGACTGCGTAGCTTGTATCGCTTCTGACAATCGTGGGAATGATGATCGCTTTACGTGCGAAGTCCACCAGCCGCATCGCGAGCGGTGTCAGACCCGGGCTCAACGTTAGTTCAGCTAGTTCCTCTCCTGAAGTTCTCGAATCACGTTTGAGTAACGCCGCCTCGATCCGGCGGGCCAAGGGTGGCAGAGCTTTCAGCAACTCCAGCAAGCAATCTTCGGCGCTCACGGCTTCTTCCGCCACCGGTCGGAAAGGAAGACCGAACAGCCACTCCTCGTCGGAGATCCGGCGTATTCGCGTCGACGAGACCGAGATCAGCGAGCTTCTTGCCTCGCGCACGATTGCAAACGATGTCGAGATGATCATCAAGGTCAAGAAACCCGACTTCCTTGGCAATTCGATGTGGAAGTTCAATCACGAAGGGCATCCGATCACCGCCAGCATTCTCGATCTCGGGTGGTTCGCCGAGTTCCGCAAGGACGGGCTTGGGGTTCGGCCCGGTGTGGCACTTCGTGCCTTGGTTCGCATTGAGGCTTCGTATGACGACGACAATGAGGCATTGCCGCCCCGCTACGCGATCCTCAGAGTCTTCGAGGTGATCCCGCCGAAGCTTCCGACCGAACAGCTATATTTGCCGACGCACTCGCCCGACCGAAGCTGACCTTTCGATAGAAGCCACCTTCATCTCTGGTCCATTCAAATAAAGGCGGTGCTCTTTCCGCCGCTACCTCCCCCAAAAGCAGGGCGACGAGTTGGAACAAGTCTTGATGGGCTGACCCGCCACGAATCAGCCCAGGCCCAATTGGTAAGAGTTGGTGTCAATTTGGTGTCAGACAGCGCCGGTTGAGCCGGTTTATCCGGTTAATCCGGCTCGTAATCGCTTAACCGTCTGTACCGTAAGTTATTGATTCTCCATGGTATGGAAGAGGTCGTCGGTTCGATCCCGACCAGGTCCACCAAATCACCTCAGGGACTCAGCGAACCTGCAATTCTCACCGACAGCTCTTCCGCCCAAAGTCCAACCGATACGACGTTCTCTTTAATCGCGTGAGCGGCATTCACGATCAGGTTGAGCACTGCCTGATTCACGCCATCGTCGGTAAGGCGGAATGGGAGAGGACATAGCTTTGATCGAGACCAGGTCCACCAAATTCCTCGACGATTTCGACTGGGCCGCCATGCTGGCGCGCGGCGTATGTGGGGCGGCTTGTGTCCCCACCATGGGCTGGCTTATCATCAACCGTCGGATGGACGATTATCGTCGCTCGGTGGCGGCATGAATTACGATCTTTTTTCTCCCCCGTGCAAAACGTTCAGCGGCGCACCAGCTGGATCGATCCTTCCTCCGATCCCTCCACCTGGCCGCGCACGCGAATCGACTTGTCGAGGCCGGTAACATCCAAGAGAAGCTCATTCTTCCGGCGCGGCGACATCTTCAGCAGCGCCGGCGTGGATACGCCGCCAATCTCCAGAACCACGTCGTGAAAGCCGGTGACGGCGCCGAGCTGGCCGTCGAAGCGCAGAACGTACTGCGCGGCAACGTGAATTTGCCGGGTCAGGTCGAGGGAAAATGCGCGGTTCGACCACGCCCCCACGAGGTTTGCGGCCCAGATTTCCGAAGCAGAGTTCCAGTCCGGTGGCGGCGCGACGCCGGTATCGAAGACGGCGAGGCTTCGGATCGCAGGCTCGGCCGCAGCGTCGGTGACACGCAGACGAATCGCTTCGACGACCTGCGGGTCGACCGGCTGAATGCGCTTGTGGCCGATCGCTGTGCCTGCGCCGAGCGCCTTCCACTCTCCCTGCACTTGCCCCTCGATGCGAAAGGCGCGCACGCGTTCGCCCAGAGAGATCTGCTCCTGCAGAACCACGGTGTCAATGCGCGCAGGATGATTGAGCGCGAGAACCAACGTCTCTCCGCAGCCGCTGGTGGCAATGATCGGATAGTTGAAGCGCTGCTGCAATTCGTCGCCGAAAGCCTTCGCCACACCGCAGTCCGGCTCAGGCAGAAGGCCGTTGCGGTTCGCGGGAATGTTCAGCAGTAACTGCACTCCGCGGCCGACCGATCGGTAGTAAATGGAAAGCAACTGATCCACGGTAAGCACTTTGTTTGCATTGTGCGTGCTCCAGAACCAGTTGGGGCGACGGATGGAAACATCGGCCTCGCAGGGCATCCACACCGATCCGTCCGGATCGCCATCGAGCGCGGTGGCCGTGCCGGTGCGTGCGTCCTGAGCATCGATGCCGTTCCAGCACGGGTAGGGTGCGAAGCCATCCTCATTGCCCACCCAGCGAATGGTGGCCGCCGGACCCTGGAACACCATCGCGTTGGGCTGATAGCGGTGGGTCAGATCGCTGACCGGTGTCACGGTCGAGCCATCGAACCAGATCTCCACCAGCTCGCCATAGCGCGTGAACACCTCGGTGAGCTGCTCGCGATACATGGCGTCATATTTCCGCTGCAGCTCGGGGGTTTTGCAGATGCCGCCGGTTCCGGCGCCGAAATGATCGTCGCGCGGGCAGACATAAACCCCCAGAGGCAGGCCGCGCTTCCGGCACGACGCTGCAATCTCGGCGAGCACGTCGCCCTTGCCGTCTTTCCATGGAGTATTGCGAATGCTGTAGTCCGTGGTCTGCGTCTGCCACATGCAGAATCCGCCCTGGTGTTTGGCGACAAACACCACGTAGCGCGCGCCCATATCAACCGCCGTCGCGACCCATTGATCCGTGTTCAGGCCGATGGGGTTGATTGCCGACAGCGGAGTGGAGAGGTTGTCGGATTCGACGTCCTGCCAGGTGTTGGGGGCGAAATGCACGAACATCCCAAATTCCAGGTCCTGCCACGCCTGTTGTTGAGGGGTCGGGCGCGCCAGGTTGTGGGATCCATCCCTGCCCTGCGGAGCTCCTCGGCCGGGCGCGGTTTCCGGGCGAGCGGTGAAAGGTGCAGCCAGGCTGACAGCAGCCAGTTGATAGAGAAAATCGCGTCGTTGCACAAGGCTCTCCGATGCTCGCCTGGACGTTGCGTCCAGAAGTCTGCAGAACAGGATATCCGTGGTTGCCAAACCGGTGCGCAGGGCGGCACCTGCCGCGAGCGCCGGATCTTCAGTTGCGGCTCTTCTCGGTGGGAACGACGACCGGACGCCGCAGCGGAACCATGGCTGCTCCCGGCTGCTGGTTCATGTGCTGCATGCGCGACAGCATCTCCGAGCGCACATATTCGACGAAGTCCTGCATCTGCTGGTTCATCGCCTCCATCCGCTCGCGCATTTGCAGGATGATGGCGATGCCCGCGATGTTGACACCGAGATCGCGCGCCAGGTTCAGGATGAACTCAAGCCGCTCCAGGTCCTCGTCAGTGTAGAGCCGCGTGTTGCCTTCGGTGCGCGATGGCTTCAGCAGCCCCTCGCGCTCGTAGAGGCGCAACGTCTGCGGATGGATGTCGTACATTTCGGCCACCGCCGAGATCATGTACGCGCCTTTGGATTTGCGTTTCGTGGGCATATTCGCTTCACATTATGCGCCGTGCCGGCCGCAAAGACGATGACAATCCTGCACGGGTCGGAACCACTAATTTGAAAAGATCCGGCAGACGGTGTCCGCCACCATCATTTTCCCCAGCACAATCCGCCGCGGCAGCAGGTTCCTCAACTGCCCGCCCATAATTTTGTACGGAATCGTCACGTCGATGGCGTAGCCGCTCTCTTCCTCGATGCTGACCACCACCGCATCGCGATAGCCTTCGGCCGAGGGCTCGCTCAGGCTCACGTTCGCCGCCATGGCCAACGCCTGCGCGGCGCCCCGACGCACGCGGTCCGCCATGTGCTGGGCCAGCAGCTTCCAGAGGCGCTGCGGATCCGTCGGCAGCAGAGGCAGATCGACGGTCTCGCGGAAGATATGCCCCTCCCGGTCCATGGCGAAGCCGAACGGACCCAGTTCTCCGTACCTGCGCAAAATAAGCCGCGCGTACGACATGGTCGCATTCAGCAGCTGGTTCGCCGTCCGGCGATCGTGCTCTTCAGCAGGCAACGCCACGGCTCACTTCAGCCCTTTCAGCACTGCCAGCACTTCTTCCGCGTGGCCCTCCGGCTTCACTTTGGGGAACACCTTCAGCAGACGCTGGTCGGGGCCGATGAGAAATGTCGTCCGCTCAATCCCGATCACCTTTTTGCCGTACATGTTCTTTTCTTTCAGCACGCCAAACTGTTTGCAAACCGTTTCGTCTACATCAGCAAGGAGGGTGTACGGGAGGTCGTACTTCTCGCGGAATTTGCTCTGTGCTTTGGGCGTGTCGCGAGAGATGCCGAGCACGACGGCCCCGGTGTTCTGGATCTTTTTGAACTGATCGCGGAAACCGCAGGCCTCGATCGTGCATCCAGGCGTATCGGCTTTGGGATAAAAGAAGAGGACCACCGGCTTTCCGGCTAGGTCTTTCAGATGTATGGTTTTTTCCTGATCGTCCTGGAGCACAAAATCGGCAACTTTGTCGTTGATTTCCATTGCTTTCCCTTCAGAGACTGCGGCGCACGGGCGCACCATCCAACATTATGATTGTTTCTTAGCAGCGAGGATTATGTCACGGTCTGGCGGCAGATTTTTCAGAAGTTTCGGCCTTCTCGGATGGACCGGCGCGGCGGCAGCCTGCGTTCTGCCCGCGTACGCGCAGTACCCCGGCCACATTGACACCAGTCAACCCGCGAACGGGACACACCTGCGTGCGACCGCCGTACTCGAGTTTACTGGCGACCTCACCGACATCAAGGCCAGCCGTCTCGTGCCCATCGCCATCTGGGACGGCGTGCAATACCAGCCCGGCGGCCTCTACCTCGCCCAGCCCGCGCCCCTCGCCGTGCTTTCCGGCACGCAGTACGAGCTGGAATCCGACGGCCGCTCCAAAGGCTTTTTCAACGTGAAGGATGCCGAGGACCTTTCCGGCCTGTGGATCGGCGTCGGCCATTTTCAGGCTCCGCCTCCGCCTCCCGCCAGGCGTCCCCCTGCGGACAGCGGGCATGCCTACGTGATTCAGGACGTCAATCCGGACAAGCCGCATTTTGCGCACGTCCCAGCTGCCGACAACAGCCAGAGCGGCACGACGACCGCCGCCGGCAATGCCCCGCCCGCGGATTCGGACCGGCCTACGCTGCACTCGCGGGCCGACTCCGGCTCCGCCCCAGACTCCGGGTCCGCGACGTCCACCCAGCCCGATGTCGATGCGGACCGGCCCACTTTCCACCGCCGGGCAACCCAGACAACGGCGAGCGTGATGCCCGTCGATCCAAACCGGCCGCTGCTCAGCTACACGACTCCGGAATCGCAGGAGAAGCTCGAAAAGCCCGACGCTCTTTTTGGTCTCCCCCCGGACATGAAGCAGATGGCCGGCATCTCTGACAGCAATCCGGCGGACACGCAGTCCTTCGCGTACTCCTGGGCTAACCCTGACGACGCGCAGAAGATGCAGGCAGATCTCGAATCGATCGCCGAGCAGGCAGTCGCGCCGGCGGCGCCGGCAACGCCTGCCCCCAAACCGTCACCATCCCACAGCACCCACCACAAGACAAAGGCGCCCGCCCCGCCTCCGCCCCCGGCCCTCGAAGACGTTGAGTTCCACGCGTACGGCCTCACCTTCGGCGGCGGTGCGACCATGGTTTTCTCCGCGCACACCGCATCTTCGCCGGAGAAATTCGTCACCATCATTGCCCAGCCCGATTTCTACGGCAACGTGCAGGTACTGCTGAAGCAGGTTGCCAGCGAGGACGATCTCGACGTCACGCCACGCATGCACCTCGTCGACGCAATCGATACCAGGGGCAACGGCCGGGGCGACCTTCTCTTCGAGCTCCGCGGCCGGACCTACCGCCAGTTCGCCATCTATCAGATCGCGGGCGGCCAGGCGAATCAGGTCTTCATCACGCAGCCCGCCTCGCTGTGACGCGCGCCTACAGCTTCGGCAGCTGGCTCGTGTCCCATCCGCCGCCCAGCGCCAGAATGAGCTGCACGCTGGCGACAAACTGGCGCGACTCGATGTCGGCCTGGGTGCGCTGGTTGCTGAGCTGCACGGTCTGCGCGGTGAGGACTTCGAGATAGGTGGTAACGCCGCCCTTGTACCGGCTGGTGCTGATCTGGAGCGAGCGGCGCGCGGCATCGACGGCGGCCTGTTGCACGCCGGATTCCTGATCGAGGATGCGGAGCGCAGCGAGGTTGTCTTCCACTTCCTGGAAGGCGTTGAGGACGCTCTGGCGATAATTGGCCACCTGCATGTCGTACGCGTCGCGCGCCTGCCGGGTGAGGGCGTGACGGCGGCCTGCATCGAAAAGCAGCTCAATGGCCGAGCCACCGAGGGACCACATCTCGCTGGGCCCCTGAATCCACGTGCCCGGCTGGCCGCTGAGCATGCCACCAGTGCCGGTGAGCGAAATGTTGGGGTAATAGGCGGAAATGGCGATGCCAATCTGCGCGTTGGCTGCATCCACCTGGCGCTCGGCGGAGGCGATATCGGGACGTCGCTCCAGGAGCTGCGAGGGCATGCCCACGGGGATTTGCGGGACCTGGCCGGCAAGCGGCAGGGGCGGCAGGGTGAAGGTGGAGGCGGGCACCCCGATGAGCGTCGCGATGGCGTGCTCGTACTGGGCGCGGGCCACGCCGACGTCGATATCCTGCGCGCGGGTTTGCTCGAGCTGCGTTTGCGCCTCGGCCACGTCGGCTTCGGTGGCGACGCCGCCCCTGAATCGTATCTGGGTCAGTTTCAAATACTCTTCGTAGGAAACGACGGTGTTATCGAGGAGTTGTTTTTGCAGGTCGAGGCCGCGCAGCTCGAAGTAGTCTGTGGCCAGCTCGGCGCGGAGGCTGAGCTCGACATTGGCGAGCTGGGCCGCGGAGGCCTGAGCGCCGGCGCGCGCCTGCTCGACCGTCCGCCGCACCTGGCCCCAGAAATCCGGCTGCCACTGCGCCTGGCCGGCGAGGCTGAAGGTGGTGTACTGGTACTTCGTGACGCTCTTGACGGTGTTGGGCTGGTTCAGCGACTCGCGCGTCCGCTCGATCGACGGACCAGCCGCCAGCGTCGGGTAGTACTGCGAGCGCGCCACCTGCAACTGCTCGCGCACCTGGAGGTACTGATCCATAGCAGCTCGGAGCGTCTGGTTGGAGACGGCGATCTTGTCTTCGAGGGCGTTCAGCTGTGGATCGCCGTACATCTCCCACCACTCACCGCGCAGCACCTGGTCGCTCGGCTCCGCGTGGACCCAGGTGCCGTTCGGCGGGTTGGGCGGCGGCACGGCGTTCTCCTTCCACGCGGGCGCATCGGGGACGGAGGGACGGTGGTAGTTGGGGCCGACCGTGCAGCCGGCCAACAGCAGCGCCAGCCCCGACGCGGCGAGCACCGGGCCGGTGAATGCCGGGCGAGCAAACCCGGGAAGCAAGCGCATCATTCACTGCCCCCCTCGGGACCCTGCGATCCCTGCGCCGGCGCCGGCTGGGGCGCGACGGGCGCGCCTTGCTGCTGCGGGGAGACGACGCGCAGCTGCTCCCCGTCGACGATTGAATCCGGGGGATTCTGGACGACCTCGTCGGTCGGCTGCAGGCCTTCGAGCACCTGCACCACGCGGCCATCGTCCTGGGCGATAGTGATGGGGACCAGTTTCGCGATGTCCTGGCCCTTGTCGTTCTTCGCGACGGTGACAACGCGCAGGCCTTCCTGGCGGAACATAAGCGTGGACACGGGAACGATGAGAGTTTGCTTCGTGACTTTCACGTTGAAATGCACTTCGGTGTAGGCGCCTGGCACGAGGAGGCCGTCGTGGTTGGGCACATCGACTTCAGCGAGCAGAGTGCGGGAACTGGGATCGATGGCGCTGGAGGTGCGCACGACTTTGCCGGCGAAGCGGCGGCCGGGATATTCATTGAGCGTGAGCTGGGCGGGCGTGCCAACGGTGCAGGAAGGCACATCGACCTGGGGGACGTTTACGTACACGCGCATGATGTGCTCGTCGTCCATGTGGAACATCTCGCGGCCGCCGGTGGTTCCGGCGCCGGCATTGATGAGGGTGCCGATGTCGACATCGCGCGCGGTGATGATGCCGCTAAATGGCGCATAGACTTTTTCGAAACCGGTGAGCTGCTCGAGGCGATCGACGTTGGCCTGGGCGGATTTGACCTGGGTGTTGGTGGAGGCGGCCTGGGTGACGAAGTTTTCCGTGTCCTGCGTCGCGACGGCGTTGTTCTGGAGTAACTCGGTGTAGCGTTGCGCCTGCTTCTGCGCATAGCTCGCGTTGGCGACGGCGGTGGCCAAATCGGCTTTGGCCTGGGCGAGCTGCTGATCCACTTCAGGGCTGGCGATGGTGGCCAGCAACTGGCCCTTTTTCACGTGCGCGCCGATGTCGAAGTACCACTTGTCGAGGTAGCCGTCGGTGCGGGCGTAGATGGGCGAATCGACATACGCAAACATATTGCCGGGGAGGACAATCTCCTGGCTGGGCGCGCCCATCTGCGGCCGCGCCACAGTGACATTGGGCAGAGCGAGCTGCGCGGTGGTTTTGGCCAGCACGCGGTTGGCGCGCTCGCGCGGAATGATGAGGGCGACCGCGAGAATCGCAGCGCATACCATGACGATGGCAAGCCAGACGACGGCTTTCGTCCCGGACACTGGAGGCAAGTCGCCCAAGCCGTTCTCATGGGCGTGCTCGCCGCGGGGCGGCTGTGGTTTGCCGGGTTGCTGCGCGTGCTTTTCTTCACTCATGATCAATCTCCCGCCACCGGCTGTGGCAGATGGCCGCGCCGACGCGCTTCGCGCTCGCGCCGACGCTGTTCGAGGCGGCCGTGCATCACGCTGAAGACGGTCGGGACAAAGAACAACGTGGAAACTGTAGCGAACAACAAGCCACCGATGACGGCGCGGCCGAGGGGAGCGTTCTGCTCGCCGCCGCTGCCGAGGCCGAGGGACATAGGCACCATGCCGAGGATCATGGCGAGGGCCGTCATCAAAACCGGGCGGAAGCGGACGAAGCCTGCGTTGAGGGCCGAGAGCGACGCGTCGCCGACCGTGACTTCGAGCTGCTCGCGCGCAAAACTGACAACGAGAATGGAGTTGGACGTGGCCACACCCATGCACATAATGGCTCCTGTCAGCGCAGGCACGCTGAGCCGCGTGTGGGTGATGAACAGGAACCAGACAATTCCGGAGATGGCCGCCGGCAGCGCCGTTACGATGATGAATGGATCGAGCCACGACTGGAAGTTGACTACGATGAGAAGGTAGACCAGCAGGATGGAGAAGACGAGACCGGCAAGGAGACCTTCGAAGGAAGAGCGCATGGTCTGCACCTGGCCGCGAACGACGAGGTGCGAACCACGGGGGAGCTGGCCCTTCTCCTGCGCGATTTTATGGTCGATGGCTTTGCTGACGCTGGCAAGGTCGGTGCCGGCGACGTTGCCGAAAATATCGACAACGGGCGTGATGTTGTAGTGGGTGACGGTGGCCTGCGCTTCGCCGGGTTGCACACTGGCGAGGTTGCCGAGAATCTGGATCGGCTGGCCGCCGACAGGCCCCGGCTCCGACGGCATGCCCGCTCCGTACGAGCCGCTGTTCGACGGAGCAGGGCCGACACCCCCGACGGCGCCCGCGCCGCTGCCGGGGGTGATGGGAATGTTGCGGAGATCCTGCATGGTGTCGAGGTCGTATTGGGGCGTCTGCGCAGCGATGTCATACTCCACGCCATTGCGCGGATCGAGATAGAAAGTGGGCGAGGTCTGGAAACTGCCGCTGGTGGCCACCAGCAGACTCTGCATGACGTCGCGCTGCTGCAGACCTGCGCTTTGCGCCATGGAGCGATTGACGTCGACGGTCAGGTTGGGCTCGTCGAACGGCTGCTGGATGCGCATGTCCGCAGTACCGGGGACGAATTTGATGTCGTTCAGCAGCTTTGCGGCGAAGGCGCGGTTCCCTGCCTGGTCGGGCCCAACAATCTGGATGTCGATGGGGGACGGCAGGCCGAAATTCAGGATCTGCGTGACCATATCGACGGGCAGCGTGTAAAACTCAGTCCCGGGAAAGCGGCGGGGCAGTTCCTCGCGCAGCTTCTGCACATACTCGTCGGTGGGACGATGGTGCTCGTTGAGCGAAACCTGAATGTCGGCATCCGCCGGGCCAACGGGAGCGGAATTGGTATAGGAGAGATTGATGCCGGAGTAGGGCAGGCCAATGTTATCGATGATGGTGCCGAGGTCTTTAGCCGGAATCAACTGCCGGATAGTGTTGTCGATGCGGTCGCAGAGGTCGGCGGTATCTTCAATGCGCGTGCCGGTACGGGCGCGGATGTGCAGCTTGAACTGGCCGCTGTCGACGGAGGGAAAGAAATCCTCGCCCAGGTAAGGATAGAGGAGCGCAGCCGAGCCCATGGTGAAGACGAAGAAGATGATCATGAAGGCCGCGGCGTGATGCATGCAGAGGTCGAGGATGCGGCGGTAGCCGACGCGAATTTTTTCGAACCGGTGCTCGAACGCCAGCTGAAATCGGACGAATGGGTTGCGGCTCCCGCTCCTCTGCGCGGCTTCCGCTTCGTCGTGCTCGTGCAGGAGGTACTTCGCCATGGTGGGCACCACGGTGCGCGAGAGCAGATAGGATGCGAGCATGGCGAAGACCACAGCTTCGGCGAGCGGGACGAAAAGGTACTTCGCGACGCCGCTGAGGAAGAACATGGGAACGAAGACGATGCAGATGGAGATGGTGGCGACGAGGGCCGGCACCGCGATCTGCGCGGCGCCGTCAAGAATCGCCTGCTCGATGGCTTTGCCCAGCTCGAGATTACGATTGATGTTCTCGATCTCGACGGTCGCGTCGTCGACGAGGATGCCGACGGCGAGCGCGAGGCCGCCGAGGGTCATGATGTTGATGGTCTCGCCGAGAGCGCTCAGCACCAGCAGCGAGGTGAGGATGGAGAGGGGAATGGAAACGGCGATGATGAGCGTGCTGCGCCAGCTCCCCAGGAAGATGAGGATCATGATGCCGGTAAGACACGCGGCGATGACACCCTCGTGGACAACTCCGTCGATGGAGGCGCGGACGAAGATAGACTGATCGCCAAGCGGGGTGATTTTGAGTTGCGGGGGCAACTGCGACTTAAGGCTTTCCGCCTTGGCGAGAATGCCCTTCACGATGCTGAGCGTGGAGGTGTTGCCGGTTTTGATGATGGACAGGAGTGAAGCGCGCTGGCCATTCACGGTGACGATGTTAGTCTGCGGCGGGAAGCCGTTGCGCACATGGGCGACGTCGTCGATGTAGACCATGGCGCCGTTGACCTGACGGATGGGCAGATTGTTGAGCTGATCGATTTCGGCGGGGGCGCTGTTGGTCTCGACCTGATATTCGAAAGGCCCGATTTTGATGGTGCCGGAGGGCAGGATGAGGTTCTGCGCGCCGATTGTGTTGACCACGTCGGCGGGCGAAAGTCCTTTGGACTGCAATGCCTGCAGGTTGAGATCGACCTCCACCTGTCGCTGCTTGCCGCCGTAGGGATAGGGGATACCGGCGCCGGGTACGGTGACCAGTTGAGTGCGGATGAAGTTGAGCCCGAGGTCGTTGAGCTGCATCTCCGACAGGCCCTGGCCGGAAAGGCCGAGCTGGATGATGGGGACGCTGGAGGCGTTGTACTGGATGACCAGCGGAGGCGTGGTGCCCTGCGGCAGCTGGTGAATCTGCGTCTGCGCGATGGCGGTGACCTGGGCGACGGCGTTCGCGATGTTAACGCCCGGTTGGAAGTAAATCTTGATGATGCCGATGCCGTAAAGCGAAGTGGACTCGATATGCTCAATGTCGTTGACAGTGGTGGTGAGGGAGCGTTCGCTGAGAGTGATGATTCTGCTGGCCATCTGGTCGGGCGAGAAGCCCTGGTAGTTCCAGACCATGGTGACGACGGGGATATTGATGTTGGGGAAGATGTCCACCGGCATGTTGACAATGGCCAGCGGCCCCAAAACCATCAGCAGCAGCGCCACCACGGCAAAGGTGTAAGGCCGTCGCAGCGCGAGGCGGACTATCCACATATCGTTTCTGCTTCTCCTGCGGCGCGGACTTCGTCCGGCGGCCGGAAACCTGATTTCCGGAGTTGGGTGCTCTCAGAAGGAATGACTTGCGGCTTAACCAAAAGACGAAAAAATCAATGCCCCCAGTATCCACCTTCGGCCTGCAGGGCCAAAAACGGACCTGATAAAGGCTTTATGCTCTATGAAGACGATTCGTCTCGCAAAAAAGACGCTGTAGCAGTGCCCGGCATACCGCTTATAGATGGGCCGCGAACGCCGCTCGATTCATGCCTTGCGCGAAAACACGCCGCTACATGTTCAACTTCTTAAAGATTCTTCGCGGAATGCTGCGCACCACCAGCATAATCACGCCCCAGAACGGCGGCACGTAGGCCACATCTTTCCGCTTCTCGATAGCTCGCAGAATATCGTGTGCCACTTTTGCAGGCTGCGCGAAGAGAGCATTCGGCGCCAGATGTGCCGTCATCGGAGTCGCCACAAAGCCCGGCTTGATGGTCAGCACCTGTACGCCGGCGCGATCGATGCGATTCCGCACTCCGTCCAGAAAAACATTCAGGCCGCCCTTCGAAGCGCCGTATACATAGTTGCTCTTCCGGCCGCGATCTCCGGCCACCGAGGAGATGACTGCCAAAACCCCGCAGCACTCCGCCTCGAAATAGTTGGCCAGCCAGCCGATGAGCGACACTGCCGACAAAAAATTCGTACGCAGGATCGCCTCCGCGGCCGGATAGTTCTTCTCAGCTTCAGCCTGATCGCCGAGCAGTCCATGCGCAATCAAGGCGAGATCGATTCCATCAAGCGACGCCACGGCCTGCTCCAGAATTGCCGGATGCGCGGCCGTATCGTCCAGATCGGCGACCACCGCAATCGCCGCGCCCGCCCCCCGGGTCAGCAAATCGTCGCGCACCGCGCCCAGCTTCTGCGCATTGCGCGCCACCAGAAAGAAGCTCGCTCCCTGCTCGGCCAGCAGCCGCAGGGTGGCCTCGGCAATCGCCGAGGTTGCGCCCAGCGCCAGCACTCTCTCCGGCCGGGCGCCGCCCCTCGCCTTAGCCATCGAGCGGCCTCCGTCCCGTCACGCGCTGCCAGAACGCCGAGTCGAACTGCGGATCCACGTACCGCGTAAATTCCTGCCATTGCGGATAAAACGCCTGGTACTGCTCCGCCGTCATGCGCGCGTCCTTGGCGGAATACATCCGCCCACCGTGCTCGAGGGTAATCTTCGCCAGCCGGTCGACCAGATCAAAGCTCACTTGTTTGCGTATGGGAAAGTCCAGCGCCAGCATCACGCCCGGCGCGGGAAACGACATCATTCCCACCGACGGCACATCGCCGAAGAATTTGATCACCGCCAAAAACGACGCCAGCCCAGACTTCGTGATCGCCTTGAGTATCTCCAGCATTCCCTCGCGGCCGGTTGCGTGCGGCAGGACGTTCTGGAACTGCAGCAGCCCGTGCTGTCCGTACATCCGGTTCCAGTGCAGGACCGCATCCAGCGGGTAGAAGAACGGCTCATAATCCACCGGCCCGATTTTCGTCTTCCCCAGTTGCTTGTGGAAGTAGAGGGAATTAAATGCCGCCATCGAGAGCCGGTTCAGCGCGAACTCGGGCAGATCGCAGGGAAAAACCAGCCTCGCCTCTTTGCTCCGGCGCAGCGGCCCCGGAATCTGCGTGTGCTCGCCCTGCATGAAGATGCCGCGCGCAAAGTTGCGCCCCGTGGACACGCAGTCGATCCAGGCCACCGTGTATTCGGTCTTCGCCGCCTGCGACAACCCGAAGAACTCGTCGATCCCGTGAAACTTATCGCCGCGATAATCGATCATTCTCGACACGATCGGCCGCAGACGAATCTCCGCCCATGTAATCAGGCCAGTCAGCCCCATGCCGCCGATGGTGGCGGCAAACCAGTCAGGATTCTCGATCGGGCTACAGACGAACCGGCTGCCGTCGGACCGCACCAGCTCGAAGCGCAGGACGTGCCGTCCAAACGAGCCCGCCACATGGTGGTTTTTCCCGTGAATGTCGTTCGCAATAGAGCCGCCCACAGTGACGAACTTCGTCCCTGGCGTGACCGGCAAAAAGAACCCACGCGGCACGGCGAAGTCGAGAATCTGCTGGAGCGACGCGCCCGCTTCGCAGCGCAGCACGCCGGTGCCCGCGTCGAAGCTCAGCAGTCGGTCCATCCCCGGCGTGAGCAGCAGGGTGCCGTGCTCCAGCAGGCAGACATCCCCGTAGCTGCGCCCCAGTCCCACTGGGAGATATTTGGTCGCAGGAGTCTTTGACGGCGGAAAATCGGTCGTCCAGTGCAGCGGGACGACATCAGCCTGTAGTTCGGGATAGCGTCCCCACGATTCGAACCTGGGTCGCCTGGAGGTTGTGCCCATGTGTGTTCCCCGTCCCTAAAGCGCCGCCATTGCCGCAATTGCCACAACCGCCAGGCCGATCAGCCAACTGATGCGGTCCGTGACGGCAAAAATCACCGGGTCCTCGTCCAGCTCGCCGCGCGACGCCAGCAGCCACACCCGGCTCAGCCACAGGATCATCAGCGGCGTAATCAGCCACAGCCGCACCGGATGCCGGTAGAGCGCGGTCACGTCGTGTCCACCGATGTAGAACGAAAACACCACCACTGCCGCGTAGGCGCTGGCCGTCCCAAAACTCCTCATCTGTTCGATGTCGGCCAGCAGATAGCCGCGCCCGTTGGTCACCTTCTGCCCGCGCGCCCGCGTGTTCTGCAGTTCGCTGAAGCGCTTGACCACCGCAAGGCTCAAAAACAGAAACAGCGAAAATGCCGCCAGCCATGGGGAGATGGGGACCTTCGTCGCGGCCGCGCCGGCCAGCATCCGCAGCACATAGAGGCCGGACAGCAAAATCACGTCCAGCAGAACGACGCGCTTCAGATACAGCGAATACGACAGAGTCGTAACAAGATAAATCACCAGCCAGTCGAGAAACTCCGCAGGCAGCAGCGCAACGGCCATAATCACCGCGCAGGCAAGAAAAGCAACACTGATGGCTACGCCTGTGAAAACACTCAAATCGCCCGCGGCGAACGGCCGCCTGCGCTTTCTCGGATGCCGCCGGTCCGCCTCGATGTCCAGCAGATCGTTCACGATGTACGTGGCCGAGGCGGACAGGCTGAAGCTCGCGAAGGCGACGAGCGCAGCCACCACCAGTGGCGGACGCAGGGTGTGCGCCAGCAACAGGGGCAGGAAGATCAGCACATTCTTCGCCCACTGATGAGGCCGCAGCGCCTTCAGCACGGCCTTCGCCGCCGGCGGGCGCTCTTTGAAGACGCGCTCGACTGCGATGCCCCGCGACCGCAGGCGCAGCTGCAGGCCAGGGGCGGGATTTGCAATCATCGCCCTGTGCGCGTGGGTGAGCAGGGGCAGATCAGACACGGCATTGCCGACGTAGTCGTATCCCTCGTCGCCGAAGCTCTGCCGCAGGCCGTCCAGCTTGTTGCCCCCGGTCAGGTTGGTCGCGCCGTCGCTGGCCAGCACGCCATCGAAAATTCCCAGGTGGTCGGCGATCTGCGCGGCCAGCGTCCGGTCCGCGCCCGTGGCCAGATACAGCCTGCGGCCTTCTCCCCGGGCAGCCTCCAGATACTCCAACAGCGCGCGGTTATACGGCAGGTGCCGTACGTCCAGAGCAACACGCGCTCCGATCTCCGCCTTGACGGCGGCTTTGCCGCGCAGCAACCACTGGGGAAGCCTCAGAAGCGCGAGGGGGTGGGTGCGCGCCAGCACCAACAGAGAGTCCAGCAGGGTGTCGCTCTTGACCAGCGTCCCGTCCAGATCGACGCACAGCGGCCGCCCGGACACCTCCGGCGCCAACTCCTGCACGGACGTCTGGCTCAAAGAAATCTCTCCCATAGTTCTGGACGCAACCCCGTTCAGCAGAGCTGAACCAGTGCGGTCACGGTGACGCCGGTTCGGACGAGAGAAATGCTGAATTGCTGCGCAAGTATAGCACCGCAGTTCCCGCCTTCCGACGCGCGCGCATCCGGACCGATACTCCGCCGGCAGTGACCAGGCAGCCCCGATCCGCTGCCCTGCAGCGGTCTATAGCAGTTTCGGAATTGGTGCAGACCGAAAGCACACGCTCAAGTGGCTTTTTAATCAAGAAAAAGCCACCCTGTACCAGCCTCAAGAAGTCCACGTGTATTCCGAAACTGCTCTAATGCGCTACGGTATTCTCCACTTCCGCTTCCGCCGGCTCACCGGCCTTCTCCACGCGCCGCTCCGGAAAGTACGCGTTGATGACGTACTGCTCCAGCATGCGCTGGGTGTTGAAGAACGATCCGTTCAGCGCGATGGTCGAGCGCATAATGCGCCGCCACTGCCCCTGATCCCTGTAGTACAGCGGCAGAATCGTCTGCTCCAGATGCTCGTAGAGCGAGTTGGCCTCGCCGGGCTCATCGTCGTGGTCCTCGATGGCCCATCCGGTCACGCCTTCGATCCATCCCTCGATCCACCAGCCGTCCAGGATGCTCAGGCTGGGCACGCCATTCAGCGCGGCCTTCATGCCGCTGGTGCCGGAAGCCTCATAGGGGCGCCGCGGCGTGTTGAGCCACAGGTCCACGCCGCCGGTCAGCAGCGCGCCCAGTCTCCACTCGTAGTTCTCGAGATATACGATCTGCAGAGCGCTCTCGCTCAGCTCATGGGACAGTTCGATCACCCGCCGGATCTTCGCCTTGCCCGGCTCATCCGCCGGATGCGCCTTACCGGCGTATAGAATCTGCATCCCGCCCTGCTGCTCTGCCATGCGCAGCAGTCGCTCCGGATCGGTAAACAGCAGATCGGCGCGCTTGTAGGTCGCCGCCCGCCGCGCAAAGCCCAGCGTGAATACTTCCGGCCGCATCTCCACGCCCGAAGCCCGCTTCACCTCAGCCAGCAGCGCCGCCTTCGAAGCCGCGTGCGCCTCGACAATCTCATTCTCCGGAATATCGATGGCGTAACGCAGCGTCACATTGTCCTGCCGCCAGCGCGGCAGGTGCTTGTCGAAAACGGCCTGCACAGCTGAAGCCGTCCACGTTCCCGCATGTACCCCGTTCGTAATCGCGTCGATCGTGTATTCCGGAAACATCTGCCGCGAGACCTTGCCGTGTTGCATCGCCACGCCGTTCACGAACCGCGAGAAGCGCAGCGCCACGTAGGTCAGGTTCAGCAGCCCGTCATGGAAGCAGCCGAAGCGCTCCAGCACCCCCGCACGCTCCGCGCCGAGAATGCGGTAGGCCTGCTCGCCGGAGAAGCGGTCGTGCCCCGCCGGGACCGGCGTATGCGTGGTAAAGACGCAGCGCCGCCGCACCGCCTCCAGATTCCGCTCCGTCGCCGTCTGCAGACCCGCTCCGTGGAGTTCCTGCTCCAGCACCGGGATCGCCAGCAGCGCCGCGTGCCCCTCGTTCATGTGATACACCGAAGGCTTGTACCCCAGCGCCCGCAGCATCCGTGCCCCACCGATGCCCAGGATCGCCTCCTGGCGCAGACGGTAATTCGTGTCGCCGCCGTAGAGATAATCCGTTAGCGCGCGGTCCGCCGGATCGTTCTGTTCCAGGTCGGCATCGAGAAAACATATGGGAATTCGATGCCCGGTGACGCCCTCCATCTCATAGCGCCAGGCGCGCAGGGCTACCGGCCGGCCCTCGACGGTCACCGTGACCACCGGCTCTTCGGCCATCAGCGTCTTTTCCGGACTCCAGAGCTGGGGCTCCTCGGTCTGATTTCCATTCGCATCCAGATGCTGCCGGAAATATCCCTTCCGGTGCGCCAGCGTGACCGCTGCCAGGGGCAGCCCCATGTCCGCCGCGGCGCGCAGCGTGTCGCCGGCCAGCACCCCAAGGCCGCCGCTGTATGTGGGAATCTCCGGGATGACCGCGATCTCCATCGAGAAGTACGCGACGATCCCGCCCTCTTTCAGTTCTTCCGGGGAAAAGTACTGCGAACGATTGATAAAGCGCATCTCTGAATCGTAATCTCCGGCCCGTGCTGGCGCCGCCTTTCAGGATAAGACAACCTGATCAGTGTGACACGTTGGCTGGCCCATCCCCTCTGTGATTCTGACATCGGCGTTCCGGAGGCAAAATCACCCGTAGGTGGAATGCCTGTGCATGTTGCAGCCTCCAGCTACACGATTTCCACCTCCCGGGCCGCCGACGACGCGTGACACTGGTAGATGTCGGCGTCGATGCCGGTGGCTGCCTTGTAGTCGTCGTGCAGCCGCTCTGCAAATCCCCTTGCCCGCTCCAATTCAACGAGATTCACGGTGCAGCCGCCGAAGCCTCCCCCGGTAAGACGCGCCCCGATCAGCCCCGGTAACCGCTGCGCTGCCTCCACCATGGCATCCGCCTCCTCGCAGCTCGCCTCGAAGTCATCGCGATAGCTCACGTGGGCGGCTGCCATTAAGTCGCCCAACCGCCTCAGATTGCCGGCTTCCAGCGCATCTGCCGCGGCAACCGTGCGCAGGTTCTCGGTAATTACGTGGCGGCAGCGGCGCAGCACATTGTCCGGCATCTCGTGGCCCCACTTTTCCAGGTCTGCTGGCGTCGCATCGCGGAGCAGCGCGATTTCCGGCCGGTGGCTGCGCAGGATCGCCGTTCCCTGCTCCACCTCCCCTCGCCGGATCCCGTATTCACCCCCGGCAATGGAGTGCTTCACCATGGTGTTGGCGATCACCAGGCTCAGATGGCTCGGAATCGGCGCCAGGCGGAACTCCAGCGACCGGCAATCCAGCAGCAGCGCGTGATCCTCTGCCCCGTTGCACGCGATGAACTGGTCCATAATCCCGCTCGATGCGCCCACGTACTGGTTTTCCACCCGCTGGCACAGCTTCGCCAGTTCGGCGCGCGGCATCGCGGCATTCGTCAGGCTCAGCAGCGCAAGCGCCGTCGCCACTTCAATGGAGGCCGATGAGCTCAGCCCCGCTCCCAGTGGCACATCTCCCTGCAGAGCCATGCTGAAAGGAGGCACCTCGATGCCCGCCTCGCGCAGCGCCCACACCACGCCCAGCGGATAATCCGACCAGTGCTTCTGCCTCGTCCGGGGAAGCTCTCCGGGCCCGAAGGTCACACCCTCGGCAAAATTCTCCGACCAGATCTCGATCCGCCCGTCCCGCCGCGCCGACACCGACGCCAGGGTTCCAAAGTCGATCGCCGCCGGCATCACAAATCCTCCGGCGTAATCCGTGTGCTCGCCGATCAGGTTCACCCGTCCCGGCGCCAGAAAGAACTTTGGATCGCCCCCAAATTGTTTGTGGTGAATCTCACCCACAAGGCTGACATCGAGCATGTTTCTCTCTCTTTCCCCCAATAGCCTCTCCTGCCGAACTCACGATACACGCGACACGGCGATCCGCATCCGCCACTGGTCGGATTGGCCCGGCGCAAGACTCCGCGCCCAGCCGCCGGCCACAGCCTGCTCCAGGGAATCGGCCGGGGCCGTGCACGGCTCGATCGCCACGCACTGCTGCCGACGCGCGTTGCCCTCCGGCCATCCGCCATAACAAAGCCATAATCCCAGCCACGGCGCTTGTTTTGGATCGAACTGCACCGTGACCGTCAGGCCCAAATTCCGGCGCTCTACCGCCGCCCATCCCTCCACCGGGCTCGCCGCAAAAAGCTTGTCGCCGACTCCGTCTTCGATTCTGCCCGCCACACTCAGGTCGATCACTGCGCCACCGTTCGCCTGCGATCGCGGCCACGGGTGTTCTGCGCCTTTCTTGCCAAGCCGCCCCGCCGAACCCTCTACGCGCACCTGCTCCACCGATGGCGGCAGGACAACGCGATCTCCCCGTTCGACAGCAAACAGCGGGTGCGCCGACCACGCATAATCCACCGCCGCGTCGCCCACATTCCTCACGCGGTACGCGATGGAGAGCGTCTCTCCCGCGAGCTGCAGCCTCCGCTCCAGGCGCAGCGGCAGGCTCACCCCCGTCGCCGCCATCCGAATCTCGCTGCCGGCTTGCTCGGCCTGCCATTCCAGCCGCCAGAAGTCCCCGTGATCCGGCACCCGCGCCACGCCGCGCGGCGTTTTCACAGCGCACGCCGCAACTGAGGGCAGGCACTCATCGATCCCGCTCGCGTCGCTCTCCTCAAACCCCATTTCCATCGTTCGCGGCGCATACGGAGCCAGCGGCGCCTGGAGAAGCTCCACATTCCCCGGCAGCCACCGCAGGGACGCGATTTTCCCGCCAAGCGCCGGCAGAACCACCACCCGCAGTGTATCCGTTTGCATCACGAGTTCCGGCCCAGCCACACCTGCCTCCCGATTCCGCACTATCCTGCTTCTCCTCTACCCTATTCCGTGGACTGTGGACCCTGTCTCTCTAATCAGTATCCACTGCTGCACGCCTGATCCGGTCACCAATCTCCTCGACCCACGCCAGATGCTCCGGCTTCATCAGGACTGAGCGCAGGCAGGTCAACGTGCTCCCCGCGCGCGCGTCCGCCCAATCCGGATCAGTCCATTCGGCCTCGGGAAAAAACCGCGCCGGAAGGTGCGCGAGCGCCAGATGCAGTCCATCCTGCGCCGCATGGTCGAACAACTGCTGCGCTCGCCGCGACGATTCGGCAAGAGTCCTGGCCCGCGCTGCCCACACCACAATATCCAGATCCGGACGCGGCCCGGCGACAAAACGCGCATCCTCCGCAATGATCCGATGCAGCTGCAGGGCTGCTGCGCGCCCCTGCTCCAGGCCCTGCGCAAATTCGCCGCCGGGCACCAGCGGCAGCACACGCTGCGTGGTCCAGAGAGCCACCGCGGACGCCCCTGCCCGCGAGCACTCCAGACTAATCTCCCCCAGGTGCAGCTCGCTCGACGTGAAGTAGGTGTACGGCGAATCGTGCTTGTACCAGCGGCCCATCGCCGGGTCGCGAAACAGCACGCACCCGCATCCGTAGGGCTGCAGGCCATGCTTGTGGGGATCGACAACGATTGAGTCCACCTCGCCAATCCGTGCAAAGGCTCGCGACGCTTCGGCTCCCAGGTTCCCTGCCAGCCGGAAATACCCTCCGTACGCAGCATCCACGTGAACGCGAAAATCGTATCTCGACCGCAGTTTCAGAATCTCCTCAAGCGGATCGACTGCCCCCACCGCCGTCGTGCCGAGCGTCGCGACGACCGTCCCCACGTCACCAGCCGCCAGGGCCGACTCCAGCGCGCTTACCTCCATCCGCCCCCGCGCATCGGTCCCTACGACGGCAAACGGCAGCTGCAGCACCGCGCTGATGCGGCTGTGCGTGTAGTGGGCCTGCTCCGAGGCCACAATCTTCTTCCCCGGCGCCATCAGGCCCGCAACCCACAGCGCCTCCAGATTCGCAAACGTCCCGCCGCTGGTCAGGTGCCCCAGGAACTCCGCCCACCCAAACATCCCGGCAATTTCCCGCACCGCCTCCACTTCCATGCGCGAACTGGCACGGCCGCCATCCAGTGCATGGTTGTTCGGATTCAGGCTCATGGCAAGGGCATAGGCCGCCTGTGCCACAGGATGCGGCGGCTTCAGCATTTGGCCCGCGTACAGGGGATGGAAATAAGGAAAGTTGTCGCCCATCCGCCGCGCTGCCTCGTTCAGCGCTTCGGCGGCGCGGGCCATGCCCGGCGGCGCCAGCCGCGCATCCGGCAATGCGGCGAAACTCTCCCGCAGCCGTTCCAGCCCCCCGGCAAGCAGTTCCAGAGAAGGATCGTTCATCGCAAAAGAATCTCCAGAATACTCCTGGGTCCTGTCTGCGCAGACGTGCGCCTACCGCCTGTTGGGAGGTTTCGCCATGTCCAGCTCCCGCACCCAACTCCGGGTTTCCGCCGCGCTCGCCATGTTGTTCCTCGCTGCCACGGCCGCTCGCGCCCAGGACCCAGGCACAGACGCCGCGATGCAGGCGGCGCAGATGGCCACGCAGGCGGCGCAACAGGCTTCGCAACAGGCGATGCAGGATGCGCAAATGGCCAATCAGCAGGCCATGCAGGCCGCCATGAACGCGAACGACATCGCTTCGTACACTCCGTGCTGCGGGGTCCCGTTGACGCGCCGCGGTTCTCGATCAAATCCGGCAAATACACGTCGGCGATCAGCGTGCGGCTGACCGATGCGACGCGCGGCGCGATCATCTACTACACGACGGACGGCTGGACGCCGACGGCTGCTTCCGCGCGTTACCTGGGGCCCATCACGATCGATGCCACAGCAACGCTGCAGGCGATCGCGATTGCGCCGAATTGCTCACGGAGTCTGGTGGCGCAGGCGATCTACACTTTCCCGGTGGCGCCGTCGCCGGCTCCCGCGTCGGCCGAGCTGCCGGTTCTGCCGATCGGCCAGGGCAGCCTCGAACTGCGGCTGGACACGCCGGTGCAATTGCTTTTGTCGTCGCCGATTGACTCGCATACCGCGCAGATTGGGGACAGGATTTCGTTCGCCCTGGCCGAGAACCTGAAGGTTGGCGATATTGTTGTGGCGCCCAAAGGGACGCCGGCGAGCGGCCGCGTGATCCAGGTCGATCATCCGCGGATTGGGGGGCTGCCGGGTGAGATCGGATTCCGTGTCGAATCGCTGGACCTGCACGGCGTGCACATTCCCCTGCGCGGAGCGGAAGCTCTGGAGGGTAAGCCGGAGGTGACGCGGTCGCGGGTGCTCACGGTCATCCCGGGGATCGGGATATCCGCTTTGCTGGTGCGCGGGGCGGATGCGCAGATCGCAACCGGCGCGGCGCTGACGGCGACGATTCCGGCCGGGACGGTGCTCGCTGCCCCATCGAGCTGAACCCACGCCGGCGGTTCCGCGTCGCGCACGCGTCTCCTCCCCTTTTGCGAATCTGATACAATAAATTAGCGTTAGAACCGAACCGGGCAAGCGCAGTTTTTCGCCTCGCCCAACCAAGCAGGGATCTGCCAGTTTCGCTCCGATTCACTCCAGCGCAATTCAATCAGTCAGGAAAATGCAACAAATGGAACAAGGTACTGTGAAGTGGTTTAACGACGCGAAGGGCTACGGCTTCATCTCGCGCCAGAACGGCGAAGATGTCTTCGTGCATTACTCCGCCATTTCCGCGAATGGCTTCAAGAGTCTGCAGGAAGGTCAGGCCGTGCAGTTCAACGTCGTTAAGGGGCCGAAGGGCTGGCAGGCAGCTGACGTTCAGCCTCTGTAAGACGCAAACCAATCTCAGATGTCAACAAGCAAGGGCGAGCTTCGGCTCGCCTTTTGCCATTCATGGCTTTACTTCGCCACCGGTCCACACCAGCTCCACGATGCGCCATCGGCCGTTGTGGCCGCGACGATACACGGTCAGGTAGTCGCCCGCCATGTGCTTCGACTGGCCGGTTGCGCGGGTCACCAGCGTTTCGGTATAGGTGCCTGAATCGAAGGCGAGATCGCCCGACACTTCCACCCTTTGCGACTGGAACGTGAGGTCGCTGTCAAAGGTCGACGTGATGGCAGTGTAGAGCTGCCGGATGGCGGTCGTACCGTGCGTCCGGCCGGCGTCGCTGATGAAGTCCGCATCGCTGGCGTACAGGGCCACCGACGCATCGATCTTCTTGTCGTGCAGATCGCGCGCCCACTCCTGGCGCAGCGCGGCAAAGGGATCGTGCGGAGTGCTCTGCAGGGCGAACAGCAGAAGCAGGATGAGGTTCATGGCTGTCGCACCAGTTGACGCCGAGTTGCGCGGAAAATCAATCGATCTTTCTGCGCATACAATCGCGGGATGGCGAGCGAAATGGACGATCCACGCACGTATTTTGCCTCCGAACGCACCTTTCTTGCCTGGATCCGCACTGGTCTTGGCCTGATGGGGGTCGGCTTCGCCCTCGCCCGCTTCGGCCTCTTCCTGCGCGAGTTCCAGGGCCCCCAGCGGCCCGCGCACGTGCACACGGGGTCCTCGGTCTATTCCGGAGTCGCGCTGGTGGTCCTTGGCGTGATCGTCCTCGTCTCCGCGGTGGTGCACCACATCCGCACGACGAAAGAACTTCGCACCGGGAGCTGGCAGCCCGGACGCATCTCCAGGCAAGCGGTCTCGCTGGCGTCAATCCTCGCTGCCGCCGGCGTGGCGATGGCTGTCTACCTGCTCATTCTGCCCTGAACGTAGCTGGCGGCTGCTTCGCCGGCCCGAACCCGCTGGCCGCTTGTCCGCCAGTGTGACCTTCGTGCCTTGCTCCGCTCATCGCGCTGCCGGACAATCGTTGCAACCTCCATGCTGCTCAAGTTTCGCATCAGCCTGATGGAATCGGCGGTCAACGCGCTGCACCGCGTCTCGGCCGGCCGCCGCCCCGCCCGCGCTGCCCATCTCGAGACTGGCGAGCGCGGCGAACGCGCAGCGTTCTTCTGGCTTCGCCGTCATGGATACACCGTCGTAGCCCGCGGCTGGCGTTCCTCGCGCGCTCCCGGCGATCTGGACCTGATTGCCTGGCAGGGCAACACGCTCTGCTTCATCGAGGTGAAAACCCGCACCACGCGCGCCGTCGCTCCGGCCCAGCTCGCCGTTGACCGCGACAAGCGCCGGGTTCTGCGCCGCCTCGCGCGCCACTACTTGCGGCAGCTGCCCAACCGCGACGTCGCGACCCGCTTCGACATCCTGTCGATCTACTTTGAAGCAGGCAAGGAGCCGGACTACGAACTCTTCCCCCACGCGTTCCTCTGGACGGAAACCCGAAGGTGATTCGTCGTCGCTGCCTGCTGCACTCTATCCGCTCTTTAGCAAAGCGCCCCGGCTAACCAGCCCCGCCGCAGTCTTTATACTGTCCTTTGCCTATGTCCAGCTTCCTTCCCGTCGATGAGCAGCTCGACCTGCTCCAGAAAGGCGCGGCCGAGATCATCCGCGTCGAAGAGCTTCGCACCCGCCTCGAAAATTCCCGCCAGACCGGCGTGCCGCTGCGCGTCAAGGCTGGATTCGACCCCACCGCACCCGATCTGCACCTGGGCCATACCGTGCTGATGCGCAAGCTCAAGCACTTCCAGGACCTCGGCCACACCGTCATCTTCCTCGTTGGCGATTACACCTCGCTCATCGGTGACCCCACGGGCCGCAACGTCACGCGCAAGCCGCTGACACGCGAACAGATCGATCAGAACGCGAAGACCTACACCGATCAGGTCTTCCGCATCCTCGACCGCGAGAAGACCGAAGTGCGGTTCAACTCTGAGTGGCTGGGCAAGCTCACGTTTGAAGACATCATTCGCCTCGCCGCCAAATTCACCGTCTCGCAGATGCTTGAGCGGGCCGAGTTTCACGCTCGTTTCCAAAACGAGCAGCCAATTTCACTCCACGAATTGCTCTACCCACTGGCCCAGGGCTACGACTCGGTCGCGCTGCGGTGTGACGTGGAACTGGGCGGCACCGACCAGAAGTTCAATCTTCTCGCCGGTCGCGAATTGCAGCGCGACTTCGGGCAGGAGCCGCAGATCGTGCTGATGACGCCGATCATCGAGGGCCTGGACGGCGTGCAGAAGATGTCGAAGTCGCTGAATAACGCCATCGGCATCCACGAACCGCCGCAGGAGATGTACGGCAAGCTGATGTCCATTTCCGATGAGATGATGGGTCGCTACTGGACGCTGCTGACGGATTTGCGCCAGTCGGAAATCGACAAGATGAACGCCGACATCGCTTCGGGCGCGCTGCATCCGATGCAGGCCAAGAAGAACCTCGCCCGCACCATCGTCGCCGGCTTCCACGGCGCCGATTCGGCACAGCAGGCGGATGAAAATTGGGCCCGCCAGTTCCAGGACCGCGACCTCTCGGCGGTGGCGGATGAGGTACGAGTCAGTTGGCTTGAAGTCGTCGTGGCAGACGCAGTTTCCCTTGAGAGATATAAGAGAGAGTCAAACCGCGAGTTCCCAATTTATGTCGCGAAGCTTCTGGCGAAGCTCGCGATCAGCGACTCTAGGGCGGCAGGGGAGCGGCAGGTGGATGTGGGCGTCGAAATCAATGGCTCAAAGCGCACGGATAGGACGATCACGATCCATCGGCCCGCGCGCCTCACCGTCCGCGTCGGCAAACGTGCGAAGATCGCCATCATCGAATGAAGGAGGCCATCAGGCGGTCCCTAAACCCTATTCCCTAAACCCTGCCTTTCACCGAATTACCTTCAGCGCTGCGCGGAACAACTCGTCGAAGTTCTCGCCCGCCGCCTTGTCCTTCCCAACCGCCGTCTCGATCGCCTTCTGCGCGGCCGGTCGCTGGTAGCCCAAATTCACCAGCGCCGACAGCACATCCTCCGCCGCCGGCGCCGTCACACCTGCGGGCACCGGTGCCGTCGCCAAGTCTTCTAATTTTTCCTTCAGCTCCACCACCAGCCGCTCAGCCAGCTTCTTCCCCACGCCGGGTATCCGCGTCAGCGTTGCGTGATCCTGCGCGCGGATCGCGGCCACGGTGCGCTCCGGATTCAATCCGCTCAGGATCGTGATGGCCAGCTTCGGCCCCACGCCCGACACCGTGATAAGCCGCTCGAACAGCCGCTTCTCGTCGCGCTCCTTGAAGCCGAAGAGAGCCAGCGTATCCTCCCGCACCTGCGTGTAGATGTAGAGCGACACCTCGCCGCCTTCCCCCGGCAGCGCCGTGAAGGTCGGCACGCTGATCGTCACGTCATAGCCCACGCCGCCGGCCTCGACAATCGCCTGCCCAGGCTGCTTCGAAAAAAGCCGACCCCGCAAATGCGCAATCATTCTCTGCCCCTTGCTCCCTAACCCCTGATCTCCGCCCTTTATTCCGTGGTTCCCTTTTCGTCCGGATAGATCGCAATCGTATGCGTCCGCATCTCCGCCTGCAGCACCTGGCCCTCGAGCCCCGATGTAATGGCGTTCGAGCGGCGCACCGGCATGTGGCACGCGACACACTTCGTACGGATGCTATCGCCCATCTGCCGGAAGCGCGGGCAGGCATGCTCGCTGTGGCAGCTGAGGCAATGCGACGAGAACGAGGCGGCATCCTCCTGCGACTCGTGCACGTTGTGGCAGGTGGAGCACGTCAGCCGGCCCGAGGTGAAGCATTTGCTCCGCTCCAGCGCGTTCACCTGATTGCCGTGCACGTCCACCGGCGCGCCCGGCGGCGATACCGTGATCTTTACATAACGAGCCAGATCGTCACCCGGACGAAACGAGAGCGCCGGCGCAATGGGAATTCCGGGCCCCGCGTGGCACAGCCCGCACAGATCCAGCTGCCGGTCGCGCGCCAGCCGCACCGGATTCATGATGGCAATCTCCGCTGATCCCGCGGCCGGCGGATGCGCGGATCGCTCCCGCGCCACGTGCTCCGCTCCCGGTCCATGGCACGTCTCGCAGCCGATGCCCAGCACCAGGCTGCTGCGCTGGTAGCGGTTCGAGGGCGGACCCGCCGTCTGAAACGTCGTTGCATGACACTCGAGGCAGCGGGGCTCCGCGGGACGGTTGAAATCCACCTGGCCGTCCGCATACCCAGGACTGTTGATCCATTCGTGCGTGTACGTCCAGTACGACACCGGCAGCTCAAACAGCTCATCGCCCTTCCAGTAGAGGTAGGTCTGCCCGTGCCGTCCCGACCCGACGACAATGTCGAACTTCTCCGCGTCGCCGGTCAAATGCTGTGGATCGGCAATGTTCACTGCGCTCTGGTAGAAACCGTCCGGCGCGGCGATCATGGCAAAGATGAGGTTTGGGTTCCGCGTCCGCAGAACGTTCTTCCCCGGTGTGAAATTCCCCAGAATCGTCGCCTGGCTGGCATCGCTCGAATCGCGCGCATGCGCCGTGGCCTCGTACGTCTTCGCCTCCTGAGCATGGCACTCGGCGCACGCCGCATCGCCGGCATAGGCGCTGGCCGGCGGAGGCGTATCGAGAGGCTTCGTTTCCTGCGAGAACCCGCGGGGAAACGCCGTCGCACTCCAGATGGCCACAATCGCCGCGGCCGCCAGAATCCTCCGCGTGCCTCCGCGCAGCAGGTTTACATCCCGTGCCTGCCCTGAGCGAGTTCGTGTCATGGTGTTGCGGCCAAACGAGTCAAATGCAGCCTGCCCTTAGCGAGGTCACGGGATCGACCGAGTCGAATGAGTCCACTGGTCCACCCAGTCGTTCACCGTCTTATACCAAAGCTGCGAGTTCTGCGGCTTGAGGATCCAGTGCCCCTCGTCGGGAAAATACAGCATCTTCGACGGCACGCCCATCCGCTGCAGCGTGTCGAACAGCTGATACCCTTCGGACACGTCCAGCCGGTAGTCGAGCTGACTGTGCACCACGAGCGTCGGCGTCTTGAAGCTCGTCTCCGATAGCATGGGTGACCAGCGCCGGTACATCTCCCGATTCGTCCACGGCGTGCCTTTGAACTCCCACTCGTTGAACCACAGCTCATCGGTCGTGCCGTACGCCGACTCCGCGTTGAACATCCCGTCGTGGGTCACGATGCATCGGAATCGCTGCGTGTGGCCGAGAATCCAGTCCGCCATGTAGCCGCCGTAGCTCGCTCCAAGCGCGCATTCGCGCGTCTTGTCGATGAACGGATATTTCTGCTCCGCATAATCGAGGCCCCGCATCAGGTCGATGTAGGGCTTGCCGCCCCAGTCGCCATTCACGCGATCGACGAAGGCCTGGCCATAGCCGACTGATCCGCCGGGATTGATCATCACCACAACGTATCCATTCGCCGCAAACAGCTCCGGATTCCATCGGTAGCTCCAGTCGTCTCCCCACGCACCCTGCGGGCCGCCGTGAATCAGGAACTTGACAGGATACTTTTTCGAAGCATCGAACCCCGGCGGCTGGATGATGAACCCCTGCACGCGGACTTTGCCGATCGAAGTAAACCAGAAGGAGTCCATCTTCGGGAGGTCGAGCCGAGTCAGCACATCGTCATTCAGGTGGGATAGCTGTGACTCGGCAACCGGCAATTCGGCCGCTGGACCAAACTCACTCTGCCCATTCACAACATGAGTGCCTTCAATTTGCCCGGGCTGTTGCTGGCCAAGGTGAAGCACAACCACCTCGCTCGGCTGTGCAACCCTCATACGATTGGCGATCAAAAGGTTCCCGTCCGCTGTCGGATGAAGATCCCCGTAACCACCTGACTTTGCGAGCAGCGTTGGACGGCCGCCGGCCAACGCGGCTCGATAGACCGGCTCCTCGCCTTTATCTCCAGCCGCAAAATAAATCGTCTTCGAATCCGGCGCCCACGCCTCTTCATCCACCCAGCGGTCGAAATTCGGCAACACCTCCCGAATCTGCTTTGTCCCTCGGTCATACACCACCAGCCGGAAGCGGTCGCTCTCGTACCCCGCCCGCACCTGCATCCGCCACGCCATGTATTTCCCATCGGGCGAGTAGCGTGGCGTGAAGTTGCCGCCGGCGCTGGTCGAGACCTTCACCGGCTGCGTGCTCGTCTCCGCATTCCCCGCATCATCAAACAGCCGCAGCGTATAAATCGCCACGCTCGTGCTCAGGGCCGGGTCGTCGACCTTCTTCTCTTCAAACGCGATCTCTTTGCTGTCCGGAGAAAAATCCCACCCATCCGGTTCGCCTAAAGAAAACGGCGGCACATCGTGCTGGTCGCCAGGATTCAGGTCCCGAAAGCTCCCGTCGTCGATCGACACCAGAAACAAATGGCTCCGCTTGTCGCCGGTAAACGCGTTCCAGTGCCGGTACAGCAGATGCGTGAAGACCTTCGCCTTCACCTTGCTCGCGGCCTGCTCCTCATCTTTCCGCTTGTCGCACGCGTCCTCGTCCGTGCCTGCCGGCGCAATTCCTGGTCCCAGTCCGGCGCTGCACTCCGGATAGACTTCCGACGTAAACAGGATGTGCTTCCCATCCGGTGACCAGGTTGCGTTATCCGTCTCCGTGCTGATGTGTGTCAGCTCGTGCGGATTGCCAATCGTGCCTGTGGCTGTATCAAAATCCGCCAGCCAGATCTGCTGGCCGCCGTCGCGATCGCTCTCGAAGAGAATCTGCTTTCCATCCGGCGAAAACCGTCCGCGGCTCTCGCCCGCCTGCGCGCTGGTCAGCGGTTTCTCCGCAGCGCTTTCATCCACCGGCACGATCCACAGATGCGGCGTTCTGGTGTTCTTCTCGAGACTCACATCGGTCGCCGAAAACAGCACCCATTTCCCGTCCGGCGACACATCGATGTCGCCCAGTCGGCGCATCTTCATCATGTCTGCGAAGGTCATGGGCCGCCCGGCCGCATTTCCCTGACCCGCGGGCACTGCAGCCTGCGTCGCTGCCTGAGCCCCGGCCTGCGCTGCTGTCATCGTCGCCGCCATCAGCGCAACCACTGCCCACACCTGTGCCCTCATTGGTTGTCCCCATTCCACTCGATTGGTAAGGATCATCCTATATCCCGGCAGGCCGACTGCTCCGGGCAAAGAGGCCTTACGCCTGGCCGGTTTGCATTTCCGTCACAGGCTGAACGGCCGCTCCCTCCGGCGCCCAGGTCGGCAGTTCGATTACCACTGCCGCTCCGCGCGGGTGCAGGTTCACCGCCGAGATCTCCCCGCCATGCTCGCGAACAATCGCATAACAAATGCTGAGCCCGAGACCCGGGTCCCCGCCCGGCCAGCTTTTCGGCTGCTGGGACGCCGTATCTGGCCATGCTCCTGCGCTCTGCGTTGGAAGCACAACACCCTCGCCTGCGGACCGCGTGGTGAAAAACGGATCGAAGGCCCGCGCCGGCTCCGCAAACCCAGGGCCCGTATCCGAGAACATGACCTCGACCGCCTTCGGAATTGCCGCTACTTCCACGCTCAGGCGCCGCTCCGCGCCTTCCGGCGCGCTCTCCAGCGAGGCGATGGCGTTTCTCATCACCTGCAGAAAAACCTGCTGTATCTGTTCCGGGTCCGCTTTGATCCGCGGCAGGTTGTCGGGAAAATGCATTTCCAGCGTAACGCTTGCCCTGTCCAGATCGTGCCGGGCCAGATTCGCGATGTCGCGCAGCACCAGCTCCACCGACACTGGCGAGCGGCTGGAGGCGGCCGCGTTGCGAAAGCGCATCAGGCTCTCGATGATCTGCTTCATGCGCCGCGCTTCCGCCAGGATCACTCCGGCCTGATCGCGCGTTGTGCCGTCGTCCGCGTCTGTCAGCAGCTGGGCAAAGCCGGTCACCGCCTGCAGCGGATTGTTCAACTCATGTGCCACGCCCCCGGCCAGCCTCCCCAGCCCCGCCAGACGCTCCGCCTGCATGACCCTGCGCAGCAGGTCCACATGCTCGCGGGCCGCCCCCAGGCGCGCAACCAGCAGTTCCAGCGGCAGAACGTCTTCAATCAGCAGCGGTTCGTTGGGTTTGCGCAGCGAAGCCAGCAACATCACACCCGCCAGCCGCCCGGCGCGCGTCCTGATGCCCATGACCCAGGCACGGCGGAAATTCATCTGCGCCAGTTCGTCCCCCGGCTCCATCAGCGGGCTCAGGTCCATCAGCGTCAGCGTCCCCACAACGGGAGTGAAATAGTTGCCGCGCGTCACCTCGAGCGTCTGCGCCTCGGTTGTTCGCTGCGCCAGCGCATCCAGCGCGCCTTCCAGAGCGCCGCTCATGCCCGCATGTCCCGCCAGGCGAAAGGTTCCATCCACGCCCTGGAGAAATATTCCCGCCTGCGCAAAGCGGCTCACGTCCGCAATCGTCGCGCAGACCTGGTTGTAATGGCCGCTCTCCTCTTCGAACGGCATATCCGCCAGATAGAGGGCGCTGTATTTCTCCATCTCCGCACGCGCGCGCCGGTCGCGCTCCTGCGCCGCCGCGTTGGAGGCCAGCGCGTCCTCCAGCACCAGAACAATCATCCCCACGGCTGTGATCACGCGCACCAGGTTCAGCGCCCTCTCAAACTCCACGGGGAGCGTCTGGACTCCCATCACCGGCCCCAGGAACGCCGGCAGCGACCACAGGGTCAGTCCCCCGACGGTGAACACCAGCCCGGTAGTGAGCCGCCTGTAGGCCGCGACGAACAGCAGCGCCGTCATCAGCAGCACGCCGCTGTGAACCAGCTGCCCTACTTCCCTGTAATCGCGCCGCACAGTCATCCATAAGGCGACGCCGCCGATCGCCGCAACCACCGTCAGGCTCAGCCAGATCGGGACCAGATCTTTGCAGAGACTCCAGCGAACGGCCACGCCGATGGTCGCCACTGCGCAAATCAGCAGCACCGCCTGCCCCAGCCGGCCCGGCTCTGGGTTGAACCCCGCCACCGCGCAATACACCATCACCGGCAGCCCAAAAGCGACAACGAAGAGGACAGGAGGCTTCCTGCTCATGTACTGTGGAGCCAGCGACGCCAGAAACATCAGGGGCGTCAATTCCATCGCGGCCAGCGAAATGGTCAATTCCGGACCCGGACCCGACCAGCCTGCTTCCTGGGTTGCCAGCCGGACGACGGCACAGGTCCAGCCAGCCAGCCACAGCAGCTGCCGCCGCCGCGCCGTGGGCGCCTCGCCGCTGCGGCTCCATACGCCGGGCTGGGAAAAACCCTCCAGCCACAGCGCGCCGAACACCGCCACTAGCGCGGCCAGCAGCGCAAGCGTTGCACCCTGATAGAGTTCCGCTTTCATCTCGTATCCAGCCGAACCGGAAATTCACCCGAAAGTGTACCCGCCGGCCACCGCGCGCGCCTATACGACTTCTGGTGCGCCCCGCCGCCATCGCAGAATGACCCCATCCAACCCCTCCGTGCGTCTATCCTTACAGCAGGAGCCGTACTGTGTTTTTCCCCACACGCCATATCCAGTCCCATCCGGTGGTGCGCCGCCTGGCTGCCGCTGTCCCCGCGCTGCTCTTCCTTTGTGCTCCTGCTCTGCATGCTCAGGTATCCGCCTCTTCCATGCCTCTCGACTCCGGCTTCGGTCCGCTCGACTCCACGCCACCGTCCATCCCCGTGGCGGATATCGTGAAGGAGTTCACCGCCAAAGAGTCTGTGTTCAACGAGGCCCTCAACAACTACACCTGGACCCGCAGCGTCCGCGTGCAGACCTTCGACGATGACGGCAAACCGAACGGCCAGTATTACCAGGTCGTCGACATTTACTACAATCCGCAGGGCCAGCGCATGGAGCGCGTCATCGACGCTCCCGCAGGCACTGACCTGAAAGACACCACGGACAGCGGCGAGATTATGATGTCGGAAAGGGACTTCTCCGACATCGAGGAGCGCCTGCCCTTCGTTCTGACCACCGAGGACGCTCCGCAATACGACATTACCTACCTCGGCAAGGAAAAGGTCGACGAAATCGACACCTGGGTCTTCGATGTTAAGCCCAAAGTAATCCAGAAAAACAAGCGTTATTTTCAAGGCCGTATCTGGGTCGACCAGAAAGAGCACCAGATCGTAGTGACCGACGGGAAAAACGTCCCCGATGACCTGCGCCCCGGCCACGAGGACCTGACCCTTCCTTTCATCACTTACCGCCAGATGGTCGACGGCAAATACTGGTTCCCCGTTTACACCGTGGGGCAGGCAGTGCTGCACTTCACCGGCGGCCACGGCTACCTGAGCCAGAACGCCAGCATGCGCGAAACCGTGAAATACACGAACTACCACCAGTTCCGCACCAGCATCCGGGTTATCTACAACGGACAGGACATCACCAACAACGGCGCAGCGGGGTCCGGGTCCTCGAATCCACCGCCGAAGTCAACACCGCCCGCGCAACAACCGACCACTGTGCCGTCGCAGCAGCCGCAGTAAACCAGATTCGGTGGGCCCGGGGCAGGGGCGGGCTTCGCCGCGCCACGAGCCCCCCTGCGACCATCTACACCCTGTACCCCGCACCCTGGGCCCCGTTTTTCCCCTTTCGATAAAACCCTTTGTCCCGGCCACACCCCTGCATTTACCATGAGAATCACGACCCCACCGGATTTCGCCGCCCGTTCGCCAGGCGATCCGCACAAAACTGGAGGAAGTCCTTGCCCGCAGCCGAAAGATTTCTCTTTACCTCGGAATCCGTTACCGAAGGCCATCCCGACAAGATCGCCGACCAGGTCAGCGACGCCATCCTGGATGCCTGCCTCGAGCAGGATGCCTACAGCCGCGTCGCCTGCGAAACCCTCACGGCCACCGGCCTGGTCGTCATCGCCGGCGAAATCACTACCCGCGCCTACGTGGATTTTCAGGCACTGGTGCGCGGCGTCGTAGCCTCCATTGGTTACGACAACGCCGTTTACGGCTTCGACTCCAACACCTGCGCCGTCATTTCCACCATCAACAAGCAGTCCGGCGACATCGCCATGGGTGTGGACACGGGCGGCGCGGGCGACCAGGGCATGATGTTCGGCTATGCGACCAACGAGACGCCGGAACTGATGCCCACCGCCATTTCGCTGGCCCACAAGCTCACCCGCAGACTCTCTGAAGTTCGCAAAAACGGCAAGCTACCGTACCTGCGCCCCGATGGCAAATCTCAGGTTACCGTGGAGTACGACGCCCACCACAAGCCGGTCCGCATCGACGCGGTGGTCATCTCCACCCAGCATGCCGAGACCATCACCACCGATGAGCTGCGCGCCGACATCCTGAAGCACGTTATCCAGGCCACGCTGCCCGCCGAGCTGCTCGACGAGAACACCAAGTACCACATCAATCCCACCGGACGCTTCGTCATCGGCGGTCCCATGGGCGACACGGGTCTCACGGGCCGCAAGATCATCGTTGACACCTACGGCGGCATGGGCCGCCACGGCGGCGGCGCTTTCAGTGGCAAGGATCCGACAAAGGTCGACCGTTCCGCCGCGTATCTGGCGCGCTACATCGCCAAGAACATCGTGGCCGCGGGTCTGGCTGATCGCTGCGAAGTCCAGCTTGCTTACGCCATCGGCGTCGCCGAGCCGGTCAGCGTCCTGGTCGATACCTTCGGCACCAGCAAGCTGCATGAAACAGAACTCGTAGCGCTCGTTCGCAAGAACTTCGCGCTCACCCCGAAGGGCATCATCGAGCACCTGCAGCTGCGCCGTCCCATCTATCGCAAGACGGCTGCCTACGGCCACTTCGGACGCACCAATGAGCCCGATTTCACCTGGGAAGCGACGGACAAAGCCGCCACCCTGCGCGAGCAGGCGGGGCTCAAGACCGAGGCGCTGGCAGCGAAGTAAGGCGGTTCCAGTCAGAAGAAGGGGCAGCTCCGAGGATCTGCCCCTTCTTCTTTCCGGCCAATCCTCACTCCGGCAGCCCTCGCCGCTCCGCGCGCGCCCGCGCAAATCGCCCCTTATGCGGCTGCTCGACAAAGAGGTCATAGATCATCCCCGCCGCCAGCAGAAGCAGAACCGGCAGCCACGCCCATACAAACGAGAGCCCAAATCCAAACGCCCCCAAAACGGCGAAGAAGACGGCGCAGATTCCCAGAAAATTACGGATCCACCGCGTGACTGTCCTTGTTCCCATCCACCGTCTGCCCAGCCAGAGGACTACACCGCTGAGTGCTGCGGCGCCTGCATGGAGCACACGACCGTAGTCCGCCAGACTGGCGACGTACAACATCGCCATCGCGGCCAGAATCGGCAGTGCCGCGCGCACGAACCCCGGCGCCTGCCCGGCCCCGCCGCTCTCCCGGTGCTCTGGCGCCGCTTCCCTGCCTGGCTCCCACACCTCGTCTTCCGAATTCCGCCATCTCACGCCGCACGCATGGCAGGTCCAGCTGGTGCCGCCCTGCGGCAGCGGCAATGACAGCAGCGTCACCGACGCCAGCGCGGCCCGGCGATCCTC
Source organism: Acidobacteriaceae bacterium (assembly GCA_030041435.1). GTDB lineage: Bacteria > Acidobacteriota > Terriglobia > Terriglobales > Acidobacteriaceae > Palsa-343. Next base: position 103,585 of record JASHNW010000056.1, on the reverse strand, counting down.
CCCCAGAAACGAAATCTGCAGCGAGCCGCAGGCTGGACACCGCGGCTGCGCAAAGTCCTCGTCTCTCCCAAACCCGATGGTCTCCGGAATCGGCTGCTGCAGAATCTCCCGTGCCGCCGCCTCGTCCTCCGTCTTCACCTGCAGGCGAATTCCACCCAACAGATTGGAGTATTGCCACTCCAGCCGCGCCAGGTTCTCGTCACGAATCCACGCATCGATCTCCGCCGACTCCAGGAGTGACTTCGCCACAATCGCCTCAGAGAGATCCCGATAGCGGCAAACCGTGACAAACCCTTCGTCCCGATCTTCCACCTCTGTCATCGACCGGAATGGTAGCAGAACCCTGCAGGGATATGATGGTCCGTTCCGGAAAGGCCCAACCCATGCGCCGCGGTTTCGCTTCCTTTGTTGTTTCCTTTACTCTCATTGCGCTTCCTGCAGTGGCCCAATCTCCGCAGCCGGTCACGCCCGAGCAGGCTCTGCAGCGTCTGCTCACATCGAGCCCTGTGCAGGCTTCGTGGTTCGATCCCGCGTTCCTGGCCCAGGTGCCGCTTACGCAGTTGCGGCAGGTCGTGGACCAGTACACCACGCAGTGGGGCAAATTCCAGCGTATCGAGGCATCCGCCGGCTCCGATCGCAATTACACCGTCTTGATGGAGCGCGCCAGCTTCCCCACCAAAGTCGTCCTGAATGCCCAGGGCCAGTTCGCCGGACTCTGGTTCGGTGTCGCGGAGCCGCTGTACGCCTCGTTCGACGACAGCATCAAGCCGTTCAGCCAGCTCCCTGGCAAGGTTAGTCTCCTCGTCGCGGAAGACGGCAAACCGCGAGCCTCCCTTAATCCCGACGAAGCTCTCGCCGTCGGTTCCGCATTCAAGCTCGCGGTGCTCAACGCCCTCAACAGCGAAATCGTCTCTGGCAAGCGCCACTGGACCGACGTCGTCCCGCTCGATCCGGCCTGGAAAACGCTGCCTACCGGCGTCATCCGCACCTGGCCTGATGAAACGCCGATGACCCTGGCGACCTACGCGAACGAGATGATCTCCATCAGCGACAACACCGCCGCTGACGCGCTGCTGGCCATCGCCGGCCGCGCCGAGGTCGAAGCGGTTTCTCCGCGCAATCGTCCATTCCTCTCCACCAGAGAAGCCTTCATCCTCAAGGATCCCGCCAACATGGTGCTGCTTGCGAAATGGCGCGCAGCCAATCTGGCCGGCAAGCGTGCGCTGCTCCCGGAAATCGATGAACTGCCCCTGCCCAGCGCCGCTATTTTCGCCGGAGGACCCAATTCGACGGACATCGAGTGGTTCTTCACGCCCCGTGAGCTGTGCACATTGATTGACAACGTCCGCGGCCTCGGCGCCATGCAGATCAATCCCGGCGTCGCCGACAAGAAGGACTGGCAGCAGATTGCCTTCAAGGGCGGCTCCGAGCCCGGCGTCCTGAACCTGACCACGGCGCTCACCGGCAAAAACGGCCACCACTACTGTGTCGCCGCCACGTGGAACAACAACGCTGCTCTCGACGAGAACAAGTTCTTCAGCTTGTACGGAGGGGTGCTCGCCTCACTGGCTTCCGAGACCAAGTAGGCGCGAGCGCACGGATTTCCGGCTTCACTGATGGGCGTAGGTCATGTACAGGATCGCACAGCCGGTCACGGCGAGAAACAGGTTGGAGAGCCGGTTTGCTGCCCAGACCCTTGCGCGCGTGCTGCCGCGATAATTCAGGAGGTCGTACCCTTCCACCATCCACACTTTCACCACTCCGGAAAGCAGGAATCCCGGACCCAGCAGCACCACGTAGATTCCCAGGATCCCCCAGATTGCCTGCTGCATGCTGGTCCACTGCGGCAGCAGCCGTGCATAGAGCCACACCGGCAGCCACCCGATCTGGTTGAAGATATCCGACATGTACGGCGGAAGACTGAGACCCCAGTCGAGCCCGCGATAAATGGCCCAGGTGAGCGGATATCCGAGCGCCATGGTGACCATATTCACGCCCGCCACGGCAATCAGAGTGCGCCGCCACATCGTCTTCAGGTGGCAGCATAGATAGATGGCTTCAATGGCCACAACAGGAAACAGATACAGAAGAAGGCTCGGGTATCGCACCGGCAGCATGGGGATGCCGGCATCCGCATGCGCGCTCACAGGGAAGCAAGTCAGAATCGCGGCCATCAGCAGGCAGGCACACGTTGCGGTCCTGACTTTTCTCATGGGCGGACTATAGCAATCGCGAACTCCGCGAAGCATCCCCCGTTGGTCACCGTTTTGTCTGCTAAATGGTTTCGATTGATGCGGGTACATCGTCACCATGCGTGGAACCCATGACCACGGAGGTTAGCCATGCACCGAATTCTTCTATGGGTAACTCCAACGGTGACAATTACGAACACCGGGTCGCCTGACTGGCCAGGGCGTCAGATCGATTGTGCGCGCAGCCGCTCGGCTCTTAGTCCTTCACACGCTTCCTGATCTCGATGTTCAGCCGCTTAATCTTCTGGTTCAGCGTCGAGAGCGGTATCCGAAACGCCTCGGCCGCTTCCGTCTGATTCCAATTGCAGCGCTCGAGCTTGTCCACGATGATCCGCCGCTCGATGTCCTCCATGATGTCGAACAGCGACGCATCCGGGCTGTGCTCCAGCAGGCTGGTCGAGTAGCTGGCGCCGGTGAGGTGCGCAGGCAGCAAGTCGGCGCCGATTGTCGTGCCGGACGACAGGACGACCCCGCGCTCCACTACGTTTTCCAGTTCCCGCACGTTGCCGGGCCACTCGTAGTCCACCAATACGCGCATTGCATCCGGCGTGAACGCACGCGGCGGCAGCCCGTTCTCTTCGGAAAACCGGCGCAGAAAATGCGTTGCCAGCAGAGGAATATCCTCGCGCCGCCCGCGCAGCGGAGGCAGCTCAATCGCGATCACATTCAGCCTGTAGAACAAATCCTCGCGGAACTTGCCTTCGCGCACCGCCTGGCGCAGATCGACGTTGGTCGCCGCAATGATGCGCACGTCCACCTGGATTTCCTGGACCCCGCCCAGATGCATGAAGCGCCGGTCCTGCAGCACGCGCAGAATCTTCGCCTGGGTGTCCATCCCCATCGTGCCGATCTCGTCGAGGAACAGCGTGCCGCCGTTGGCGACCTCGAACAGTCCCTTCTTGGCCGCGATGGCCGAGGTGAACGCGCCTTTCACATGCCCAAACAGCGTCGATTCCAGCAGGTCGGTCGGCATGGCGCCGGTATTCACGGGAACGAACGGCTTGTCCCGGCGCGGCGAGTTTGCATGCAGCGCCTTCGCAATCAGCTCCTTGCCGGTTCCGCTTTCGCCCTGGATCAGAACCGTGGACCGTGTCGGTGCCACCTGCGCCACCAGGTCGAAGATGCGCAGCATCGGCTCGCTCTTACCCACGATATTGGGGAAGTTGTATCTCTGGCGGAGCGCCCGCTTTAGCTGGACGTTCTCTTCTTCGGCCCTGTACCGAGCCACCGCCGCCCGTATATCCGCCAGCAGCTTCTCGTTGTCCCATGGCTTCTGGACGAAGTTCTGCGCGCCGCCGCGAATCGCGTCGACCACATTGCCCACGGTGCCGTAGGCCGTAATCATAATGACCGGCAGCGACGCGTGCCGCTCGCGAATTGTGCCCAGAATCTCGATCCCGTTGCGTCCCGGCAGCGCCAGGTCCAGCAGAACCAGATCGAAGGGCTGCTCCGCGATGCGCTCCAGGCCGACTTCGCCGTTCTCAGCCGACTCCACCGCGTAGCCTTCCAGCGACAACAGCGTCTCCAGAGACTCGCGGATGGCGGCCTCGTCGTCGATGATCAGAATCCGCGCCACGGCTTCGGGTCCTGCAGAATTCAGGTTCGGCGGAGCCGTAAGTATGCCTTCAGACATGCGCGGGTTTCCTCAGCATCGGAAATTCAAGGTAGAAAGTTGTTCCCTGCCCCAACTGGCTCTCCACGTGAATTTTGCCCGAATGCTCCTGAATAATTCCGTACGTCACCGCCAGGCCCAGTCCTGTTCCGCGCGGCTGCCCGTCCCGGCGCGCCGTCTTGGTCGTGAAGAACGGATCGTAGATGCGACGCAGGTGCTCCGGGGCAATTCCCGAGCCGTTGTCCGCAATCGATACGCTCACGTGCCCGTTCATTTCCGTCGCCACGCGCAGCGAACGCTGTTCTCCCGGCGCTCTGCCGGCGGCCATCGCGTCTTTTGCGTTCAGGAATAAATTGAGAAACACCTGCTGCAGCTTGCCCGCATTGCCCAAAATCAGCGGCAGGTCTGCCATCAAACTCATCTCCACGGAGATCTGCGCAGTCCGGAACTGGTGATCGAGCAGAGTCAGTGTCTCGCGGATGATCGTGTTCAGATCGGTCTCGCGATATTCCGCACCGCTGGTGCGCGAGAAGTTCAGCAGCCCGTTCACGATCTCCGAGGCGCGGAAGGTCTGCTGCGTAATCTTCTCGAGCAGCGGCCCCAGCCGCTCGTCTCCGCGCAATTGCCGCGACATCATCTGCGTGTACGACGAAATCACCGCCAGCGGCGTGTTCACCTCGTGTGCCACGCCCGCCGCCAGCAGGCCGATCGACGACAGTTTCTCCGCCTGCGCCAGCTGGCCCTCCATCTGCGTCTGATCTGTAATGTCGTCGATCAGGATGATGCGGCCCACGGTTCTGAAATCCCGCGACACCAACGGCGCAATCGCGACATTCGCAATGCGGCTCTCTTCCGCACGCGTCTCCAGCCGGAACTTGTACAAGTTGTGCACGCCCGGCTGATCCTTCACACGCTGAAACTCCGTCACCAGTTCCGGCGGGAACACCGCGGCCAGCGGCTGGCGCAGCGCATCTTTGCGCGGCAGCGCGAACATCACTTCCATCTGCGAATTCCAGCTCTCGATCTTCTCCTCCGGATCGACGGCCAGGATTCCGACATTGATCGACTCGACGATGTTCTCGTTGAATTCCTTGAGCCGCTCGTATTCGACGATCTTCTCTTCGAGGCTCGCGTATAGCCGCGCATTCTGCAGCGCAATGCCGATGTACCCCGCCAGCGACTCCAGCAGCTCCATGTCTTCGCTGGACAGGAAATCGCCACCCACGCGCCGGCCGAGCCCGATCACCGCAATCGTCCGGTCCTGCACCTGCCAGTCTTTAGCGCCGGGAACGCCGACGCGGCAGGGCAGGAAGTAATTCATGTCCAGCAGCGCCGCGGTCCTTTGCTGCGGCCTCGGCAGGTGCAGCGCCTGCTGTGGATTCTCGAGAAATAAATGCGTCTCCGCATCCGGCTCATCGAAGTCAAGGAAGCCCAGATCCAGTTCCGATGCCAGCCCTTCCGGCAAACCGTGCTGGCCCGCCAGCCGATACTGGCCCGGCGCTTCCGACAAAAATACCGCGACGCGATCCACCAGCAGGGTGCGCGGCAGACGATCGACAATGGCGTGCAGCAGCGATTCCAGATTCGTGAACGAGCTGAGCCCGCGCCCAAAATCGATCAGCGTCGTCCGGTAATCGTAGCTCTGCCGGTCGAAGACCTTGTCCACCTGTCCCTGAATGGTGCGCTTCAGCGGATCGAAGAGCAGGGCCACTACGATGATCGCCGCAATCAGCCCCCAGACGCCCGTGCTCGGCAGTCGCGTGTGCACCACCTCCGCCGACACCGCGACCAGCGCGAAGTACACGCCCACCAGCGTCGCCGTCGCCAGCGTGTACGTCACGCCGCGCTTGAAGATGAGGTCGACGTCCATCATCCGGTAGCGCACGATCGCCCAGCTGAAAGTCAGCGGCAGGAACACCATGCAGATGCTGGCGATCTTCGTCAGCGTTTCCGGCATGGGGATATTAAGCACGTAGGGAACCGCATACAGCAGCGTGAAGGGAGCCACGGCCAGCACCGTGCCCCGCGTCAGCCACTTCAGCTGCTGACGCTGCAGCGGCGCTTCGGCCTGCTGATAGTGCAGGTAGAAAACCGTTGCCGCCAGGACATAGAAAATCGCCTCGTAGCCGGTTGCCACCTGATCCAGCCTGTGCCGCAGCAATTCCGTTGCCGACCACTCCGTTTGCGCCAGCACCTGCAGAGCGACCAGGGCAACCCCGGGAATGTAGGTGAGCGCCACCAGCCACTGGCGCCGCCGCCGCCGCTCGCGCGAGAATGCCTGCGCGAAGTGCAAAAACAGGGCCGGCTGCAGGGCGCTGGCTCCGATCCCGCTCCAGTAGACGACATAGTCGAACTCGTCCAGCTTGCCGGTATACCAGAACGAGTACAGAACGAACGAAACCAGGCAAAAAATGTAGAAATGCGTCGAATGGGGCGCCGTCCAGCGTCGCAACAGCACGTACAGCCCGATGCCGAGGTACACCAGCGCAATCAGCCGGAAACCCTGGTAAAGGCTGCGATCCTGAACGTCCAGATCCACTGGCACATCCACCAGCCGGATGCCGTTCCGGACCAGCGTGTAGTGGATGATGTTGAAGGGGCCGACGTGCCACATCTCTTCGACCAGCGATGCCCAGCGCGGCGTCGGCACGTCGTTGGCGGCCACCAGCAGATCTCCGTGCTTGACCCCTCCCCGCTCCCCTGGCGTATTATCTGGAACTCGGTCCGCTCGCAGGCCACCGGGGGCTTCTACCCACCAAACGCCGTCTGTCGGCTTCGGATACTGGTTTTCCTGCGCAAGGTTGAATCCGGCACAGACCACCGCCGCGCCGGTGAACAGCGCCAACAGGATCGCCGCAATGCGAATTTGAAAGGACCTTTCCATTACGCGGAATGCCAGAAACGGCGAGAAATCCTCCCGCGGGGACAATGGACTACCTGGCTAGCGCCCGAGGCGTGGATCTCCTGGCAAGTGGCTATGGTGCAAGTCATCTGCCATGGTTCATCCGAATTCCAGGATTTGCAATGAATCTTGCAAATTCAGCAAAACACATAGGATAGACGAATCCGCTGGCGAAACGACGCACCGGTCTCCAGAAATTTGCGGACTATGCCTCTGAAATTTCGTGGGAATCTATGAAAAACCATATCTCTGTGCAGTTGAATCCCTGGCAACCGCGAGCCTTCTCTCTTAGTGGTGTTCCTCGGCGTTCGGCCTTGTGGCCCAAATGATCGCGATCAGGAAGATCACGGCAAATCCACCTATAACCAGTCCGACCATCGTCGTTCTCCTTGCTAGCGTGAGTTGTGACCTCAGGGGTCCGGAACCAGCATAACGCGCCGCCGTGCCCTGCGTCTTGCCTTGGCCCGGTTCTGGCCCGGTTCGACATTCAGGTGGGGCAGTTCCCGTCTGCCGCGGCGCGTCACGATACAGTAGTTCTGACAGTCATATTGGACCCCTGGCAATGAATCCTCCGCAGGTCGTCGCATCCCTGGTTCTGCTTCTCAGCGCCGCTGTCCCCGCAGCCCGGGACCGAACCCTCTTGGCCCAGACCGCCAGCACGTCGCCTGCGACCGTCGACCAGGGTCTCGCCGCGCTGCAATCCGGACAGGCTGCCCGGGCTCTGGCCGACTTCGAGCAGGTTCTCGCGGCGGATCCGAACAACGCTGTCGCCAGCCTGTATGCCGCTACGGCGGCCCTCGAGGAGTTCAACGGCCCGCTCGCCGTGCAATACGCGGAAAAGGCTCGCCGGCTCGATCCCCAAAGCTGGAAGGTCCACACCAACCTGGTTGCCGCGTATGCTGCCGCCGGCATGAAGACGGAGCGCGATCAGGAGCGCGCCGCGTTGGCGCAGCTGCACGCCACGGGCGCCCCCGATGCCCGCCAGGCCAGCGGCTTTCTTCTCGAAATGTTTCAGGTCGGCTCGGCCCGCGTCGATGCCATCCAGTATTTCGAGCCGATGGGCAAGTTCCACACGTACTACCGCTTCATCATCCACGAGACCGGCGCGCCCTCCCGCGAAATCGATGTCCAGAGCAACGACTTCGACGAACGATCCTGGGCCGAAGCCCATCCCACGCAGGCCACCGCCGGTGATCGCCAGTTCCAGCTCACCGACGCAGCCGGCACTGCCGACTACCGCATGTTCTCAGGCAAGCCGGACTACGACGCGATCCGCGCCATGGTGGTGCAGGTTCTACAGTCGAAATAGGCTTTTGCCATCTCGCTGAAAGCCCGCGTGCGACACCTTAATTCTCGGTTGCTGAGGTTCCAGGCGTGACCAAGTGTAGTGTGCGCGCTGGCGGCCTGGACCACCGGACTTTTTGCCCCAAAACGGAAGTTGCAGACGTGAAGACCAGCAAGGCACGCATGCTGTCCCCGAGTGCGCGGTGAGCATCCGAAACCGGGAGATTACCCATCTTCGCCAAATCGACCAGCTTATAGCTTGGGAGTCCCGGCTAGGCTCTTCGCGCCCTCTTCAGGGCACATGCGTAGCGATTTTTAAAGGCGATGCCTTCGCGCGCGGCAGCATTGCAAAGGAATCCAATGTCAAACTCTGCGTTGAAGGTCACGATCGGCAGATCCCCAACGAATTCCATCAACCCGACGAGGGCTTCCCTTATTCCGACACCCTCGATATCAACCATTTCCTGCGTGAACCCTGTTATTTGGGTGATGCGCTTTGGAATTCTGCGGCTTGGCCTTACGAGCGCGTGATACGTGAGATGACTGTCGGAACTCAATGTGGCCCGAATGGCTCCGATCTCGATGATTTCGTTCGCCTGGGCGCTGAGGCCGGTAGTTTCGAGATCAAGGACAATGAACTGGGGCGGGAGTAAGTTCGATAATTCCCGATTTCGCTTAGAGGTTAAGCTTGCTGGCCTTGGCGATGCTGGAGGACGAGTCGGTAGTGTCTGGACAGCTAAGTTTGATTTGTTAGATCCTCTTTGATGCGCTACGACAGCGATCAGGACCGCGATAAAAACAAATCCAGCTACTACCAGCAGTTCCATGGCCCGCCTTTCAACTCGATCCCCATTATGCAACCTGGCCGGCAAATCTCCTCGCCCAAGTCACAAAAGCCGCCCCCCGTCTGCTCACTTCGGTACTGCTCCTTTCCCCCTTCCTCGCCGCCCCGCGTCTTCACGAAGGAGTGGTCGTAACCCGCGGCGGGATGTAGATCGGGCGCTGGCGGAGTGGACGCAGTTTGCTTTGAATCCCCATGCGTCGCAATCGAATCGAAGAACATCGGATCGAGGGACTTCTCATGGAAGCTTCTAGATTCCCTCGCCCATGCTGAAGTACCCCGTCCCCGACTGCTCGCTCCGGTATTGATCCCGCTCCTCTTCCTCGCTGGCCAGCGCTTTCACATCGTCCAGATCCCGCGTGGTCTGCTCCAGTTGGCCGTCGAGGCAGTCCACACGCGCGCGCAGCCGCTTCACCTCTTCGTCGAGCAAGAGAATTACGTGCGACAGCGGATCCTTCACCTGGCTGGGATCGGTGATGAGCACCCGCTCGCCGTTCTGATACACGATATGCGCTGGCACGCCCACGACAGTCGAATTCGGCGGCACATCGCGCAGCACCACCGACCCCGCTCCCACACGCGAGTTCTCGCCGATGCAGATATTTCCCAGGATTTGCGCGCTGCTCCCTACAAACACCCCGTCGCGCAGGGTCGGATGCCGCTTGCCCTTTTCGTTTCCCGTGCCGCCGAGGGTCACGCCCTGGTACAGCGTCACGTCGTCGCCCACAATGGACGTCTCGCCGATCACCACCCCCGCACCATGATCGATGAACACGCGCCGGCCGATCTCCGCGCCGGGATGAATCTCGATCCCGGTGCAGAGTCGCGCGATCTGCGACAGCATCCGCGCCGCCAGCCGCATCTTCACGCGCCACAGCTTCGAGCTGATGCGGTGCGACCACACCGCATGCAACCCCGGATAGCACAGCACCACCATGGTCCGCGAACTGGCCGCCGGATCGCGCTCCAGCACCGAATCGATGTCTTCGCGAATGTGTGCAAACAGACCCATGGCAGCAGAGACAGGGTATAGGGAACAGGGTACAGGGCGCAGCAGAATGCCGTACTGCGTCAGGACAGGCGCGCTGTCAACAATCGCAGCAACATCGAGCGCTCAGCCGGTGAGCCGCAAACGTCCCGATCTGTGCGATGGTTCGCATGTGCGCAGTGGAATCTCTTCTGTCCGGGTCTCTCAAATCGTCGCCGTCTTCAGGCTCTGCGCCTCGATGCGCAGGGTTTCGAAGAGCACAGATGAAATATACCGCTCTCCGAAGTCCGGCACCACCGCGATAATCAGCTTGCCTGCATTCTCCGGCCGTTTGGCTACCCTGACCGCCGCATGCACGGCCGCGCCGGCCGAAATTCCCACCAGCAGCCCTTCCTCCACCGGCAGCCGCTTCGCCATCGCAATGGCTTCGTCGTTCGAAACCTGGATCACCTCGTCGATGAGGTTCGTGTTCAGCACCTGGGGCACAAAGCCCGCGCCGAGGCCCTGAATCTTATGTGGACCAGGCTTGCCTCCGGACAGCACCGGGCTATCCGTCGGCTCCACGGCAATTGCCTTAAACGAGGGCTTTTTCGGCTTGATGTACTCCGCGACACCGGTCAGCGTGCCGCCGGTACCGATACCCGAAACCAGAATGTCCGCCTGGCCGTCCGTGTCGTTCCAGATCTCTGGCCCCGTCGTGTCGCAGTGGATCTTCGGGTTTGCCGGGTTCTCGAACTGTTGCAGCATGTAGCCCTTTGGAGACTCGGCCAGAATCTGCTTCGCCTTCGCAATCGCGCCGTTCATCCCGCTCGGCCCCGGCGTCAGCACGATGTGCGCCCCAAAGGCCAGCAGCACCACACGGCGCTCCAGGCTCATCGTGTCCGGCATGGTCAGGATCAGCTTGTAGCCCTTCACCGCCGAGGCAAACGCCAACCCGATGCCGGTGTTTCCACTGGTCGGCTCGATCAGCACCGTCTCACCTGGATGGATCTTTCCTTCCCGCTCCGCCGCGTCGATCATCGCGAGCCCGATGCGGTCCTTGACGCTGTTCGCCGGATTTGCGCTCTCCAGCTTCGCCACCACGCGCGCCTGCGCCCCGGCCGTCACGTGGTTCAGCTGCACAAGCGGTGTGTTGCCGATCAGATCCGTCACACTGGCTGCTATCTTCATGAGTCCAGCCTCTCCGGGGGAGTTACGAGTATGTCTGCGTACTCAGTGTAGATGCAGAGACAGGTCTGCAGATGCGGCCGCACGCACGTCCCCGCTTATTGTGCGAGCTTTACCAGAGCCGCCGCCGCATGCAGCCTGCGCTCCAAATGACGCTCCAGCGACTGCGTCGCAAACCGCCGCAAATCGGCCGCGCGGCTCGGCGGCCATTCCTCCTGCTCAAACGCAGGAATCGGCGACGCGAAGATCCTCCGCGCCAGTGCCAGCGACTCCGCGCTGAGGATCCGGCTCCCGGCGCGCTTCTCCCGCGCGCACACCAGCCCATCCGTCTGCGCGTGGAACCACGCCGCCTCGTCCGCAAACGCTTCGCCACACACCGTGCAGTGCGTCACCGACGGCATCCACCCCAGCAGCCGCGTCATCCACAGCGAGAAGTACGTCACCGGCATCCAGATCCGGCTCGTCCGTGTCTGGCCCAGCACCGCCAGCAGCAGCCGAAACACCGCATCGTGGGGATCGTGATCCGGCAGCGTCTCCTCCAAAACCTCCGCGTAGAACTCGAGCGCCGCCGCCCGCGGATAGTCCACCGGATCGGAGAGCGGCGACACGATCACCTCGCACGCATCCAGGCGCACCAGTTCCTGCCTCGGCTTCTCGACGTAGCTGGCCGTCACCCACGTCATCGGCTCCAGAGCACCGCCGAATCGCCGCCGCGACTTCGCCGCCGATTTCGCCACGCCTTTGATGCGGCCCTGCGCGCGCGTAAACAGCGACACGATCTGGTCGGCCTCATGCATCGGCCACGTCCGCAAAATGATTGCCTCCCCGTGCTGCGCGCTCACGCCAACAGATTAGACCACCGGCAAAACCCCGCAGAAACCGGCCAGAAAGCCGCGAATTGCCCGATGGCAAAAGTCAGAGGCGGCGGGGCACCTCAGATCCTGACGAATGACGCGCAGCGATCGAAACCGCAAAGCCGGTTACTCGGCCGGAATCGATCAGTTTGGAGGTGCCCGGAGGCATCGGGAGGTGCGTTGCCGCAATCCGCAAAGTGCGATTGCGGAACTTTTCTGCCCCGGCGCCGTCTTGAGAAGTGCGCTTGGTTTTCGATCGGTTCCGGAGATCATATGTCCGCATGTTGGTCCGGTTTTCCGCTCCTGTTGCCGATGCTGGCGATCGCGCCGTTCGGCACTGCGCAGTCCAGTCAGGCGCCGCCTCGTCCGGCGCCGGACCAGTCTCCCTATGCATTCCAGGTGAACACGCGCGTGGTGCTCACCGATGTCACGGTTACCGATGGCAAAGGCAATCCCATCCAGGGGCTGACACGCGGGGACTTCGAGTTGTTCGATAACGGGCGGCCGCAGAAGCTCTCCTCCTTCGAGGAGCACACGGAGCAACGGACGGCGCCGGGCGAGTTCGAGCCGGCCGGCGCCAGGGTCTTCAGCAACGACTTTGACGTGCATCCGCCGCCGGTGGTCAACATATTGTTGATCGATACGACGACGATCACCCTGGTCGACCAGATGTACCTGTACGAGCAGCTGACCCAATTCGTGCGCGACCTGCCGCCGGGGGAGCCGGTGGCAGTTTTCAGCCGAGCGGGCCCAGTGACGGTGCCGCTGCAGAGCTTCACCACGAACAAACAGCTGCTGAAGACGGCGATCCGCGAGGCGGTTCCACGCATTCCCATACCGGATTACTGGCGCCGGACAGGATACGACACGCTGCGGCAGATCGCGTCGTATGTGAGCCAGGTGCCGGGGCGGAAGAACATTCTCTGGTTCTCGGGAGGATCGAACGCCCTACTCAGCCCAGTCCCGGAGGCGACCATGCCGCGGCAGCCGCTCTACGACATGCTGGAGAAGCAGCGAATCGCGCTCTACCCAATCGACGCCCGGGGGCTGACCGGGCTGGCGGTCGGCTTCGGGATGTGGATGGGAGCGCAGCAAATGCTGATGGCGCAGGATGCGGAGGCCACCGGCGGGCACGCCTGGTACAACACAAACGGCCTTGCGGACGCCGCGCTGCAAGTGCTGAACACCGATGGCGACTACTACACGCTGACCTATACGCCGAACAATCTGCTTCAGGACGGGAAGTGGCATAAGGTCGCGGTGAAGCTACGCGGACACAAAGGACACTGCCAGCTGAGTTATCGCCGCGGCTATTACGACGACGGGGAGAATGACGCGACGCCCGAGCCGAAGATCCGGACGCTGCTGCGCACGGACGGCAGCAGAGTGCAGGTGCCGAACAACCGGAGCCGGCCCATCGTGTTCCAGGCGACGGTGTCGCAAGGTGGCGCGGAATCGCTGGCAGATATTCCGGCGAAGCCGCCAAAGAAGGGCGAGACTGCATTTCGCATTCACTACACTCTGCCGGCGAGTTCCATCGTGCCGGAGGTCGTGAACGGAAACACGGGAACCGATGTGATTGGCGCGGCCATTCTGGCACTCAACCGCTACGGCGAACCGATCGCCCGGACTGCGGGAAACACCACGCTCAGGGTGAATGAAACCAGGATCCACGCCGACCCCAGCGCGACGCTGACCTTTGATCAGCAGTTGAATCTGCCCCACGGTGAGGACTATCTCGACATCGCACTGTGGGATACGATCACGGGTCGGGTGGGCATGCTGAGCGTCCCGATTACCGTGAGCAAACCGAAGAAGAGATAGGAAACGAACGAGTAGTGAGGGGCCACACTGTGCTTTGAGTGGATCGTCTCCCATCGGAAGGTTCAGCCGACCATGGTGCGCCGCATTTCCAACCGCGCGTATCGCTCTCGCATTGCCCCGCCCCCCATAATCGCCCCCAATGCACCGCATCACGTTTTTTTATAGGGAGACAGCTCCCACCCCTGCGCGATACCCTAAAGGGGAACCGCCATACCTTCTCCACACTGCCAGTCGCTTCATCGGAATCCTTTCTCTCGGCAAGGCTTGCAGTGCGTTCCGTGTGTCCCGTTGGGGCCGCTTCGGGCGAGCCGGTCGTGGCGCCAAAATCTTCAAAATATTCGCTGCAGGGGAGAGGCATGTCGACTGATTATCGGAATTTCCTGGCGCTCTCGTACGAAGAGCTGGAAGAACTCAACCTCAAAGCCAAAGACCAGCGCAGGAAACGCGTCGCGCCGGACAAAATTAAGGAAGAGCGTCTGAAGTATCTCACCGACCAGAAGGGTGTTAAGGCGGTCACGGTTCTCTTCTCCGACCTCGAAGGCCGCCTGCACATGCTCGACTACGACAAGAAGTTTCTCCTGAAGGCCTACGAGAACCTCACCTTCGACGGCTCCTCCATTCGCGGCTTTACCGCGCAGAAGGAGAGCGACCTCCGCCTCGGCATCGACTGGAGCGCGTTCTACTATGGGCCCGCCGACGTCTTCGGTGCGGGTAAGATCCTGGTCTTCGGCGATGTGATCGACAAGGACGGTACGCCCTACGGTGGAGACACCCGCGGCCAGCTTAAAACCTTCGCCCAGGAACAGTTTGAGAAGAACGGCTACACGCTGAACGCCGCCAACGAAATCGAGGGCTTCCTCTTTGCTGGCATCGACGCCGAGCGGCGCTTCCCGGAAACCGGAAAATTCGAATACGTGAACGCCGGCGGATACTTCCACTCTTTGCCCAGCGATCCCCTGCGCAGCTTCATCGATACGGTCGCGGAAGTACAGCGCGCCATGGGCTTCGAGAACGAGAAGGACCACCCCGAGGTTGCGCCCTCGCAGTTCGAAATCAATTACAGTTACGGCGAGGTCGTCGCCGCCGCCGATCAGATTCAGCTCTACAAGCTCATCTGCCGCCAGGTGGCCACCAACCTCGGCATGACGGCTTCGTTCCTGCCCAAACCGGTGGCCGGCGTCAACGGCAGCGGCATGCACACCAACGTTTCCGTCAGCAAAGACAGCAAAAACCTCTTCTGGGATCCGAAGGGTGAAGAGAAGCTGGCGAAATTCGGCTGGGAGTTCCTCGACCGCATCCTCACCCACGGCAACGACATCTGCCTGCTGCTGAACTCCAGCGTCAACGCCTACCGCCGTCTCGATCCCCACTTCGAAGCGCCCAATCAGCTCTACGCCTCGGCCGTCGATCGCGGCGCCATGGTTCGCATTCCCATCGGCAATGAGCGCTCCATGCGCGTCGAAGTGCGCGCCGTTGCCCCCGATGCCAATCCCTACCTGGTGATGCTGGCTGTCTTCAAATCCGGCCTGCAGGGCGACACCTCAAAGATCGAGAACCTGCGCAAAGCCAAACGGTACCTGCCCGACAACATCTATACGGCCATCGAAGACTTCCGCAACTCAGCCTGGATCACGAAGCTGATGGGCGAAGACGTCAAGGGCCGCTATGCCGACCTCAAGCAGGCTTCGGCTGACCGCTGCCCGCGTCTGCTCGGAACCCTCGTAAAAACGCAGGAAGTCCAGTTCCACCACGAGGTCTACAACCAGTTCCTCTGGAATCAGTTCTAGCCTTGCCATCGAAGTAATCACTCGTCCGGAGGTTCGGCGCTGTTCGCGCAGAGCTTTCACTAACGCCCCGGTTCATAGCCGGGGCGTTAACTTTTGGCAGGCGTCCGGGTGCGAATCCCGCCGCTCCCGGGAGCATGCTGATGACTGCCATATAACTACTGTCTCAGAAACAGCAGACCCCTAACTTTCACCTCCAGGTGCGGCATCAGGGCATCGACAGGGTGCTGGAGACTGTGCGAGCCCTCGGGGGGAAGCCCGTAACCCGACTGCGTCAATTCCCGGCCCTTCACTCGCCGATAACAAGATTATTACTGCGGTAATACCACTTACTGGTAATTGATTTCTGACCGGAGCTGCGTGGAACGTAATAAGGCGGTGTGAAGATGTTATCGTTGTATTCACGCTGGACGAGCGAGCCACGGTGGCGAAGAGGCTAACGTGCTGGTTTGCAACACCAGTAGTCGCAGGTTCGACTCCTGCCCGTGGCTCCAAAACTCATCTCGCTCGCTGCCATCGCCGCGCGGGTGGATAACCAGGATAAGCGGCTCACCGCGAAAACTCCACAGCAATTCACGATGCTGGTCTGAGGAATTGCCAGCGAATTTCGCAAGTCGCAGTACTACCCGGACCTGATAACTGGTCAATCGTGCCCGTCCAGCCGATGTGCCGGCCAGGCAAAGACGCCAAACGATTGGTATGAAATGGTCGGGGAGAGAGGATTTGAACCTCCGACCCCCTGGTCCCGAACCAGGTGCTCTACCAGGCTGAGCCACTCCCCGATCGCTGTGGAAGGAAGCCGGCGCTCGGAGCGTCCTGGAGTCGCCCTCGACTGCTGCGCCAGCTATCCTTTTGAGTGTACCAAATCCGGAGATCGCCTCCATGACTCCACGCGACGAACTCGACTTCCCCTCCATCCGCGTGCTCGACGGCGCGATGGCCACGGAACTGGAACGCCGCGGGTGCGACATCTCCGGGCCGCTGTGGTCGGCGCATGTACTGGACACTTCGCCGAAGACGATCGCCGCGGTTCACCTCGATTATCTGCGCGCCGGGGCGGACTGCATCTCAACCACGAGCTACCAGGTTTCCGTGCAGGGCTACCGCGAACTCGGGCGGGATTCTCGGGAGGCAGAGAGCGCTCTGCGGCAGGCGGTGGAGATTGCCGAGCAGGCGCGCAACAGCTACGCGCGCGAGGACCCTCGCTCCATCCGGATCGCGGCCTCGTTGGGCCCGTACGGCGCCGCGCTGCACAACGGAGCGGAATATCACGGGCGATATGAAATCGGCTTTGACGACTTGGTTGCGTTTCATGCCCAGAGGCTGGCGGTGCTGGCCGCAACAAACGCCGACCTGATCGCGCTCGAAACGATTCCCTCGCTGGAAGAGGCGCGCGCCATCCTCCGCGCGCTCAGGCAGATCCCTTCGCTGGCCGCGTGGATCTCGTTTACGTGCCGTGATGCAATCCACGTCGCCCACGGCGAGCCTTTGCGGGAGTGCACCGCGGCTGTGGCTGAGTCGCCGCAGGTCGTGGCCATCGGCATCAATTGCACAGCGCCGCATCTGGTGGCGGATCTCATCGGCGAGGCGCAGCGCGGAGCAGGGGGCAGGAAGGCGGTCATTGTTTATCCGAATTCCGGCGAGACCTGGAATGCCGCAACGAGAATATGGGAGGGCAAAGCCGATGCTGCCGGCTTCGGTGTGATGGCCCACCAGTGGTTTGCTGCAGGGGCGCAGGCCGTGGGCGGATGCTGCCGCACCGGACCGGCGCACGTCGCGGCCATCTCTGATGCGGCTGCAGAGGGCGCCGCAGTACGGTTCGGGCCAGCACGACGTAGTATCCTGAAAACACGCGCCCGTAGCTCAGCTGGATAGAGCGGATGCCTCCGGAGCATCAGGTCGGGAGTTCGAATCTCTCCGGGCGCGCCATCCAGCCAATCCGCAGCGCAGGCGCCAAAGCAAGACCTGCCTTTATTGCGCCCTCACAAAATCGAACTGTCGCTCGTTGGGCTTCAGCGTGGAATACCTGTTGGCAATGGTGACGTGCAGCATTCCCCTGGCCGGAACCATCGTCACGGTCGCTACCCGTGCCTCCTCCTCGGCCCGCGCCTCCTTCTGCTTCTTTTTCTCCTGGGTCAGGTTCCAGACGGCAGTCGCTTTTTGTCCGTCGAACGTGGCGGGTTCCGCGCCCCAGTCGCAGTCGACGGGCTGGCATTGCGCCCAGGCATGCACGGTCAACCGATCTGCCTCATCCGTGATTTCCAGCCTTTTCAGTCCATTGAGCCCCGTCGTATCGGAATTGGTCCAGGCCCCCACCAGCGTATCAGCGCCGAGCGGAGCAGGACTTGACCCCCCTGAAGACACCGGCCCTGAAGGCGTGCCCTCCCCTGACGATGTCACCGGTGCCGTGGTCGCCGGTGCATTTCCACCTGTCGTCCCCGATCGATGCATGCCAAAGAACACCACCGCGGCAATCAGCAGCAGCACCACCACCGAAATCCCTGCAATCAATGGCGTCTTCGATGATTTCGCAGCAGACTCCTTTGCCTCAGGAGCATTGGCCGGAGGAAGCTGCACGGGCACAGTGGCGTGGATCGGCTCTGTGCCCGTCGCGCTCGATGCCGAGACATATTGCGCCAGGGCTTTGGTCAGCAGTTGCACATCGGAATTCCAGCGCGCATGGGTTAGCTCCACGCTGTTCCGGTACGCCAGGTTTTTCAGGTTATCCGGCAGTTCGTCCGGTCTCGGCATTTTTGCATCGTGCACCAACACCGGAATCACCGGGATATCGCGCTTCAGCGCCGAGGCCACTTCCAGCCGCACAAAGTCGTTCTCGTCGTCCAGGCGGCGTTGCCCGGAGTTGTTGGCAATGGTCCCCCACTGCTGCCCGATGATGGCCAGCAGCACCCCGCAGGTAGCGACATTGTCGTCGATCGCCTTGCGAAAATCCATGCCGGGGTTGATCCCGGCCACGTCCATAAAGACGGAGTTTTCCCCGTACGCCCGGACCAGGTCGTCGAACAGCCGCCCGGCTTCGCCCTCCGAGTCGTCTCGGCGATAGCTGATGAAGATCGCGCGGCCCATCCGGCCTCCGCAAACAGCAAATTTACTGTTTTTGAGTCGATGCCAGCATAGGCGGAAGTCCGCGAATGAGCAACACCGATCGCGCCTCCAGTCGCCAGGCCGGTATTTGACCGAACAATCCCCGCGGTGACAAGATGGCGTCCACCGGCGAAGTTGAACTCGGGCAGACGCGGAGGAACTTGCGCGCATGGGTGCTAATAACTTCACTTACAGCGGAAACGGCCTGAGCCTGACGGAACAATTCGAAGGTTGCGAGTTGACCGCCTACCAGGACCAGGTAGGCGTCTGGACCATCGGCTACGGGCACACCGGACCTGATGTCGTCCCCGGACTGACCATCACGCAGGAGCAGGCACAGGCTCTTCTCGCACAGGACGTGGGGTCCGCGGCCGCTTGTGTCAACAATTGCGTCACAGTGCAGCTCAGCCAGAATGAGTTCGACGCTCTTGTCGATTTCGTCTTCAATCTCGGCGCCGGCACATTCCAGAGCTCCACTCTGCTGCGCGATCTGAACGCTGCCAACTTCACAGCGGCGGCCGCGCAGTTCGACCTGTGGGATCATGCCGGTGGCGCGGTGGTCGCCGGGTTGCTGCGCCGGCGTCAGGCTGAGACCGCGCTCTTCGAAACCGGCGGCACTGCGCCGCAATCGGCATAGTCCGGTTCCCAACTCAGGCTGTATAGTGCGTGCAGTCCTTCCAGGAGAGCTCTGCGATGCCGGAAATGCCGGAACCCTTTTCCACCAATGACCCTGTCATTGCCCGGCTCGAGGATCAGATTGGCTGGTACGACCGCAAAAGCCGGTCCGCGCAGCACATCTTCAAGCGTGTGAAGATCGTTGAGATTCTCAGTGCCGCGCTGATTCCGTTTCTCGCCGGTCTGTCCTTCCCGCACGACAAGCTGGTGACTGCCGGGCTCGGCGTGCTGATCACCATCCTCGAAGGCATCCTGCACCTCAACCAGTACCAGCAGCTCTGGAACACGTACCGCTCCACCTGCGAGGCGCTGCGGCATGAGAAGTATCTCTACCTGGGCAAAGCCGGACCCTACTCCTCCGCGTCCGACCCGCACGCTATGCTCGCCGAAAGGGTCGAATCGCTGGTTTCGCAGGAGCACGCCCAGTGGAGCTCCATCCAGCAGCAACCGGACAAGGTGGCCGCAGGCCGGACCTGAGCTGCGATAAGGCCTGACCTTCGGCAGGCCCTCGACTGTTCATCTGGCACGGGCGTTATGTCGGAGGAAACCCGCTGCTGGCAGTCTGATGGTGCACGCGAATCTTCGCCGTCTTGCCCATCTCCCTGCGCGCTTTCTTCATAGCTTTTCTGCGGGCCTTCGCTTCTTTGCGCGAGCGCTTTGCATCGTGTTTCTGCGACGCAATGCGTGCAGCATTGTTGTCGTCCTGAGCGGAGACGGAAAGGGGAATTGCCAATCCAAACACGGCAAGCAACAGAAATGCTGAAACTCTCTTCACAAACTCCCCTTCCGCAGGAATCCTCGCGAGGATTGTATCGCCGGAGCCTGTCCCGGCATATCACCCGCTTAGGGGATGACACCTGCCGATCTTTTCTCCTCCGCGCGGCGCGCGACCAATCCACTGCAGTGCAGGCTAAGCGAATCCAGCGCGGGCGATAGCCGAAGTCGGCCCCTGTTTTCTCTTTCGCATTCCGCTGCGCGCGTGGATACTGGCAGAATCATCGCTGCAGGGAGGAGTCTTCTGGCGTACCCCGCCCTTTCGCCGACAGCCGCTGTGCTTGGAGAGATCGGGCTGCCTGCGCCCGTTCGCGAACTCGCTGCCCGCTCCTGGGACGTGATTATCGTGGGCGCAGGTCACAACGGCCTCGCCTGCGCGGCGTATCTTGCGCGCGCCAGCCAGCGCGTGCTGGTGCTCGAAAGCCGCGCCCGCGTTGGCGGAGCCTGCACCATCGAAGAGCCCTTTCCCGGCGTGCGCATGTCGCCCTGCGCCTATCTTGCCGGTCTGCTGCACCCGAAGGTCGTCGAAGAACTGAACCTTCCCGCGCGCGGCTATCGCTGGACGCCTGCTGTCAACGGCCTCTTCGTCCCCATGCTCGATGGCTCGAGCATTCAGTTGTGGGACGACGACGATGCCTGCGAAGCGGAGGTGCGCCGCTTCTCGCCGCGCGATGCAGGCGGCTGGCGCGCGATGAACGATTGTTTGCGCCGCCTGCGCGATGCGCTGCGGCCGCCGGGCGACGGGGACTGCTGGATTGGCGATGCGCCCACACCCGAGGTGATCGACGCGCGTCTCGGCTACGACGAAGACGCGCGCCACTTGCTCTTCGACTGGTCGATGGCCGAATTTGTCGAGCACTATCTGGAGGACGAGCGTCTTCAGACTGCGTGCCTGGGCCAGGGCGTCATCGGCACCAATGCCAGCCCGTTCCAACCCGGCACTGCTTCGATCCGCTTTCACCATGCGTCCGGCCGGCTGGGCGGCATGCCCGGCATGTGGGGATACGTGCAGGGCGGCATGGGCATGGTTTCGTTCTATTTCTGCGATGCCGCGCGCGAGGCTGGCGCTGTTGTCGCAGCCGGTATCTCCGTTGCGCAGATTCTGCCTGGCGAGGGTGTTCTGCTCGAAGGCGGCGAGCGCATCGCCGCGCCCGTCGTCGTCTCGAATGCCGATCCGCGCGTCACGCTGCGCCTGCTCGGCTCGGCTGCGGACTCAGCATGGCGAGCGCGCGTGGAGAACATTCCCATCGAAGGATGCACGGTCAAGCTCAACGTGCTGCTGGCGGAGTTGCCCAGCTTCACCGCGCGCCCGGGCACGAACGAGCCGCACCACTACGGGCAGATCAATGCGCCGCTGACAAAATCCGAGTGGAAGACCGGCTTCTCCGCCGCCCGCCGCGGCCAGTTGCCCGATTTTCTCTGGTGCGAGCTGTATTTCCAGAGCGTGCACGACCCCAGCGTCGTGCCGCCGGGCCAACACACCATGAGCGTCTTCGCGCAGTACGTCCCGTACAAGTTTGCGCAGGGCGACTGGGAGACGCGCCGCGACGAAGTGCGCCGCCTCGCGCTCCAGTCCCTCGGGCGCTTCTGCTCGAACATCGACGCGGCTGTCATCGACGCGCAGGTGCTGGGCCCTCCGGACATCGAAAAAAAAGTGGGCCTCACCGGCGGCCACATTTTCCAGGGCGAATGCCTGCCCGCATACATGGGTTCGAGGCGCCTCGCGGCCCGCACACCCATGGAGGGCATGTATCTCTGCGGAGCCTGCACCCACCCGGGCGGCAGCGTCATCGGCATCAACGGACGCAACGCCGCCATGGCGATCCTGCGCGATCTGGGAATCTCCGTTCATGGCTGACGTCGCGCTCGACCAGCCGCGGCTGAAACGCGCGCTGCGCTTCCGCGACCTCACACTGCTCTACCTGGCATCGGCGCTGAGCATTCGCTGGGTGGCCACGGCGGCAGCGGCCGGCCCGGGCACGCTTGTGGTGTGGGTCACCGCCCTCGCAGGATTCTTTCTTCCTATGGCTGCGAGCGTGATGGAGCTTTCGTCGCGCTATCCGCAGGAAGGTGGCTTATATATCTGGACCCGCGAAGCCTTTGGCAATTTCCCCGGCTTTATTACGGCGTGGATGTACTGGATGTCGAATCTGCCCTACTTTCCGTCGATCCTGTACTTCGGCGCGGGCTCAATTCTGTTTGCCGCGGGTGAAAAGGGCCACTCTCTGGCCACGAGTCCCGCGTACTTCATGACCTTTGCGGTGGTCTGGCTGGCCATCATCATGCTGGTGAATATTGTCGGCCTCGACGCCGGCAAATGGCTCAACAACATCTGTTCCACGGCAAGCTGGATCTCGATTGTGGTGCTGGTGGCCCTGGCTGGCGTGTGCGCTGCGCGGTTCGGACCCGCTACGCATTTCCATGCTGCCGCTCTGATTCCCCGCCCGTCGCTCAGAAATGCCATCTTTCTCTCCACCATTTTTTTCGCGTTCAGCGGCACGGAGACGGGATCGTTCATGGGCGACGAGATCGAGAACCCGCGGCGCACCATTCCCCTCGCGCTGCTGGCCTCGGGCTTGACGCTGGCCGTTTGTTACCTGGCAGGAACGGCGGCGCTGCTGGTCGCGCTGACTCCCGGCGAAGTTTCCGGAGTGGATGGCTTCATGCGCGGAGCGGCCACCCTGTGCGCGCGGCTCGGGCTGCCGTGGCCGCTGGTGGTGGCAATGGCTGCGCTGCTCGCGCTGAACGCCATCGGCGGAGCCGCCGCGTATCTCTCCGCCACTTCGCGCCTGCCCTTTGTCGCAGGCATCGATCGATATCTGCCTCCCGTCTTCGGGCGCGTGCATCCGCGCTTCCACACGCCATGGGTAGCGATCGCCGTTTACGGGCTCTCCGGAATGCTCGTCGCCGCGCTCGGCCAGGCGGGCACCACGGTGCGCGGCGCATACGACGTGCTGGTGAGCATGGCCATCGTGACGACGTTTTTGCCGTTTCTGTTTCTCTTTGCCGCGATGATCCGGGTGCAGAGCCGGCCGGTGTCCGCGGAGGTGCGGCGTGTCCCGGGTGGACCGCGCGCCGCGATCGCGCTGGCCGCGATCGGCTTCCTGAGCACCGCGTTCACCATCCTGCTCTCGATCATCCCGGCCGATGAAGAGCCGAACAAGCCGCTGGCTGTGGCCAAGGTCCTCGTTTCCACTGCTGCGTTGATTGGGTCGGGGGCGATCGTCTTTTCCATCGCCCAGCGTAAGCGCCGCGCAGTAGGCGCAGAAGAAAGCTGAATTCTCTACAATCGGAACTCAGGTACGCCGCTGCCTATCCGCCCATCGAGCGTCTTCGCCGGGCCCCTGAACCGTACCCGCAGTGACGCTGCAGACAGCGGTAAATCTCCGTTTTTTTCTCCTCTGCCCTGTGCTACGATGGCCCTCACCGCGGAGACATCGGCATGGCGAGCGGCCAAAGCTGGACAGCACCGGAGAGCTTCGCGCAAACCAGTGCCGGCTACGACCTGAGACCCCTGAGCACCGGTGAAGTGCTCGATCGCACCTTCCAGCTGTACCGGTCGCGATTTGCCCTGTTCGCCAGCCTCGCAGCGCTGCCTGCGGCCATCAGCTTTGTCTCCGGCGCCATCCAGGTGCTCACCATGCAGGGCGAACGGGTGGTGGGGAAGTTACATGTTCCTGTCACCATCCATCCGTGGGCGACTTACACCACGCGGTTTCTCACGTTCATCGTTTATTACGCGCTGTATGGCATTACCCAGGCGGCCACCACCTGGGCCGTCGCGGAAATCTATCTGGGCAAAGCAGCCGCGCTGCGCAGCGCATGGAAAGCGGCGATCGCTCACTGGTTGCGCTACGTGCTGGTTACGCTGCGCCAGTACTGGAGCGTCTGCTGGCTGCCGGGCATTGCATTTGGAGCAATGTTCACCTTGATTCTCATCAACGCGAAGCATCCCAGCCTCGCGCTCTCGATTGGTTCCGGAGTCATTGCGCTGCTGGCCATCGCTACGCTGGTGTACGCCGTGTATGCGGCTATCCGCGTATCGCTCGCCGTTCCCGCCTCGGTGATCGAATCGCTGGGCCCCAATGCCGCGGTGCGCCGCAGTATCGCTCTGCTTGTCGAGCGTAAAGGACGCATTCTTGTAGCCGGGCTGCTGGTCTTCGCGATGAGCACGATCGTGGGCATAGCGCTGTCGCCGCTCTTGTTCCTCACCATGCGTGCGCAGGGCATGGAACGCTACGTCCTGCAGATGGGCACCCTGGCCGGATCGTTCTTCAGCCGGCTGCTCATCGGCCCGGTGCTGGCCATCGCGCTGTGCCTCTTCTATTTCGACGAACGCGTGCGGCACGAGGGATTCGACATCGAATTCCTCATGCAGCGCACCGGCGGCCCGGATCCCAACTCCGTTGTGGAGGAAAGCACATCTCCCGAGCCGGCATAATTCGGGCCTGCCGTCGCGCTCTTTGCTTCGCTGCCGTCTGCATGGTCTCGCCTGGCTCGGCGTCGAGGGCGCAGACGGCGCAGAGTTCCGGACTGCAACAGAGCTCGCTCGACGATTACGCCGGCCACCTGCGAAGTCTGCGCGCGCTCGCTGTCGCCTGTGGCGAGAACGCGGCAGCCTGCGACATCGGCCACATTGGGCCCGACGAGCACGTGAGCCTGGGCGCGGGCGCCGGTTTCGATGCGCACTACGACTGGCTCAGCAGCGCGCTGACCTCTGCGAAAGGTATACCCGATGCAGAGCGCGCTGCTCTGATGCAACGTGCGGAAGCGCACATCGACGCAGACCTCGCCGATGCTCAGCCGTCCGCAGCGCAGGCGAATTTCAGCGATGCCCGCCGTCGCGCCGATGCCATCCTGGCGGAACGCGAATTCCGGACATCGCAGGACGTTTCGCTCTGGCAGATCGTCATGGCACACCTCTACGCCTGGCTCGATCGGCTGCTGGGGCATGTGGTGGCCTTCGGCGCGCGCTCCCCCTGGATCGGGCCGCTGCTGGAGTGGCTCCTGATCGCGATCGCCGGCGCACTTTTGCTGGTGTGGGCCTTCCGCACTGTGGGACGCCAGCGGCTGCGCCTGCGGGCGGAGTCGGCAAGGCAAACCGAGCAGACAGAGGAGCGCGTTCTCAACTGGATGCGCGAAGCGGAGGCCTGCGCCACGCGCGGGGCTTTTCGCGACGCAGTCCATTGCCTGTACTGGGCCAGCATCGCCACGCTCGAAGGGCGCCGGTTGTGGCAACCCGACCGGTCGCGCACACCGCGTGAGTACCTGCGCCTCCTCGATCCCGTATCGCCCGCTTCGACGCTGCTGCGCCGTCAGACGTTCTCGTTTGAGACCATCTGGTACGGCCTGTGCCCCGCGCGACGCTCCGACTACGACAGCGCGCTCGACCTGCATCGCCAGCTGAGGGCGGCATGAAGAAGAGCGGCAGCGAGTGGAAATTCCTGGCAGTCTTCACCGCGGTTGTCGTGGTGCTGATCGTCGTCACCGGCATTCTGGCGCCGAACCGCGAGGATACCGATGCGACCCCCAGCACCTGGAACAGTGGGCGCGCCGGAGCCAAAGCCGCGTGGCTGCTGCTGGGCCAGCTGGGCTACCGCGAAGTCCGCTGGGAACGCCCGGAAGGCGAACTGAAGAACATCGACGCGGCTCACGCCACGCTGGTTCTTGCCGACCCTTCGCCTTCCTTTGCCGCCATGAATGAGAAGGAGCGGCGTAAGCCGTTTGAGGATTTTCTGCATCGTGGCGGACACATCGTGGCAACGGGAGCGTTTGCGGCCATCCTGTTGCCCGACGCCCGGGTTGCCGGTTCCGATCGCCTGTATACCGATCTTTGCTACACGGTTCCCGAGGGTCCCGGACCCATGGCCCGCGCGGGAAAGCTGGCCATGGCCGCTGCTGTTCGGTGGACGCGCGACGATCCTGCCGTGCGCGTGGAGCAGATGTGCGGCAGCGACCCCGTCGTCGTCACCTATCCTGAAGGCAGTGGACAGGTCATCTGGTGGGCGTCGTCCACGCCACTTTCCAACCAGGGATTGCATCAGGATGGCAATCTGCGCTTGCTGCTGGCCAGCATCGGCAGCCCCGATCGCACCGTCTATTTCGATGAGTACATGCACGGCATGAGCGAGAGCCCGTGGACGTCCACGGCGGGCACGCCGCTCACCGGGCTCATCGTACAGTGCTGCTGCTGCTGCGCCCTGCTGCTCTTCAGCTTCAGCCGCGGCAGCGGACCGCGGAGGGCTCTGGTGCAGCCGCCGCGCGCTTCGCCGCTCGAATTCGTCGAGTCCATGGGAGCGCTCTACGCGCGCGCAGGAGCAAGCAGCGTCGCCATCAGCGCGGCCCAGCGGCGGCTCACCGATTTTCTCGCGCACCAGGGGGGCCTGCCCGCGGAGACGCTGCGTTCCGGCCCCGCAGCAATTGCCACGGCGGTGGCGGCGCGCTTCGGCTGCGATACCACCAGTCTGGCGGCCGATCTCGAAGCCGCGCGCCAATCGGAGTACGATGCGCGCAGGCCCTCTGAGGCGCTTGTGCTGGTGCGCCGTCTCGACGAGCACATTGCCGAACTGGCTGCCTGGATCCGTAACCCGCAGCGCGACAAAATTCAAATGCAGGGAAATTCATGAGCGAAATCGCTGACACCAATACGGAAGTACGAGCCGTTCTCGCCATCTTCGACAAAGGAAAGGCCGAGCTGGGTAAAGTCATCTCCGGCCAGACGGAGCTCGTCGAACAGGCCCTGCTCACCTTCCTCTGCGGCGGCCACGCGCTCATCGAAGGCGTCCCGGGCGTGGCGAAGACCCTGACCGTCAAAACGCTGGCGCGTTTTCTCGCGCTTGACTTTCGCCGCGTGCAGGGCACGCCCGACATGATGCCCGCCGACATTCTCGGCACCAGTGTCTTCTCGCTCAAGACGAACGAGTTCGCCTTCCATCGCGGTCCGGTCTTTACTCAGTTCCTGCTCACCGACGAGATCAACCGCATGCCGCCGCGCACCCAGGCCGCGCTGCTGGAGAGCATGGAGGAGCGCCAGGTGACCGTCGACGGCGTAACCCATTCGCTCGACGACTTCTTCACGGTCTTCGCCACCCAGAACCCGTTGGAATTCGAAGGCACGTATCCACTGCCGGAGGCGCAGCTCGACCGTTTCCTCATCAAGATTCGCGTTAGCTACCCGAGCGCCGCCGACGAGCGCATGGTGCTTGAGCGTCATCACGCCAGGGCCGGCGCGCTGCAATTCGAAGCGGTGGAGATCGCCGCGGCCAGCCCCCAGGAACTGATCGCTGCGCGCCGCGAACTCCGCGCCGTCCGCGTCGAGCCAGACCTCTTCGCCTACCTGCTCGCCGTCATACGCCGCACGCGCGAGTGGCCCGCCATCACCCTGGGCGCCAGCCCGCGCGCCGCGGCGAACCTGCTGATCGTCGCCAAGGCGTACGCAGCGAAGGACGGCCGTGACTTCCTGATTCCCGACGACGTGAAGCAGGCCGCGCTGCCCTGTCTTCGCCACCGCATCATCCTCAAAGCAGAAGCCGAGCTGGAAGGCTTCGATCCCGACCGCGTGCTCACCGACGTGCTCGCCGCCACGCCACTGCCCAAATGATCCAAACGCTCATTCCCGCGCCCGCGACGGCAGAAGCGCGCGCGCCGGGCCGCTACGGGAGATTTCTCGGGACCACGCTCACCGCCCGCGCTCTTTTGCTTCTTGCGGCGGGCGCCCTGTGGGCGATCCCCGGATTCTTCCACCTGCGCTGGCTTCCGCTCATGCTCGCCTGGGATGCGCTTGTGATCGCGCTGGTCATCGCCGACGCGCTTTCTCTGCCTCCGGCCAGGGCGCTGCGTGTGACGCGCACGTTTCTGGACTCGCCGGTGCTGGCCCGGGAGACGCGCATCGAGCTGGAGATCCAGCAGGCGACGAACTCCCCTCTGCTCCTGCATGTCGCCGACGATCTGCACTCCGCACTCGCGCAGTTGCCGCCATCCGGCACGCTGACCGCCTGGCCGCGCGACCCGGCCCGCATCGCCTTCTCCGTAACGCCCACGCGTCGCGGAGATTTCCCCCTCGGTGGCATATGGTTGCGCTGCCGCCGCTCGCTGGGCCTCGTGGAGCGCCGCACCGTATCCCGGCCGGAGCAGAGAGTCCGCGTTTACCCGGCCATGGAACGCACCGACGACGATGCGGCACTGTATCTGTTACGCATTCGCCAGATCGAGCTGCAGCGCCGCCGTCTGCGCATTACCGGCACCGGCCGCGAGTTCGACCACCTGCGCGACTATCGCGCTGGTGACGAAATGCGCAACATCTCCTGGACTGCAACCGCCCGCCGCGCCCACGTCATCACCCGCGAATTCACCACCGAGCGCAGCCAGCAGGTGTGGATCGTCATCGACGCCGGCCGCCTCTCCGGCACTGTCTTTGAAATGCGGCGCACGGCCGCGCCGGGCTCGTCACCCGGCTTCGGTTTTCGCAGCGCCGCTGCCGACGAGAGCTATCTCCTGAGCCTGACGCAACTCGACCAGGCATGCAGCGCCGGCATTGCCCTGGCGCAAACCGTGATGCAGGCGGGCGACAAGGCAGGACTGCTGGTCTACGGCCGCGGAATCCAGCAGCAGCTTCTGCCCGCCACCGGCCCGGGCCATCTGCGCAGCGTGATCGACGCGCTCTCCATGGCGCGTAACGAACGCTCCGAGGCCGATCATCTGCGCGCTGCCACTCGTCTTGGCCAGTTGCAGCGCCGCCGTGGCATGATTCTCTGGATCACCGAAATGGCCGACAGCGCGCGCCGCCCCGATGTGGCCGAAGCCGCCACCGATCTGGCCCGCCGCCATCTGGTGCTTCTCGTGGTGCTCGGCCATGAGGAGGTTCGCGCCACCGCCTCCCGCGAGCCGCACACTGCCGCGCAGATGTTTGAATCCGCCGCGGCGCAGGAGGTTCTCGAGCGCCGCCGCCAGACGCTCGGCGGACTGCGCTCCAGAGGAGTGCTCGTAGTCGAATCCACTCCCGGCGCACTGCGCACCGATGCCATCAACGAATATCTTGAAGTGAAGGCGCGCGGGCTCCTGTAGCCGTCTCGTGCGCAGGCGCCTGATGCGAGCCCGCGCCCGGCCCCCGCTGCCCCGGCTCCCACGTCAGCCACACTCCAAGCCCCAGCAGCAGCACCGCGCCGGTAAGGAACTTTACGGCAATCGGTGCGCCTGACGGCGACAGAAATCCCTCCAGCGTACCCGCAATAATTAATAGCGGCACCGTGCCCGCCAGCAGGCGGACGGCTTCCGACGCGCCTCGTGTCAGGGCATCCCGCCGCGAATAAATGCCGGGAAAAAGCATCCCTGCCGCCAGCCGCAGGCCAGCGCCACCGGCGATAAAGATGCTGGGCAGTTCCAGCGCCCCGTGCGCGGCCACGAAGCTCCACAAATCCCGCGACATGTGCGCCTGCGCGCAGGCGATGCCGATAATGCCGATCTGCAGCCCATTCAGGAAAAGCAGGCGGATGGTCAGCAGTCCCGCGGCGATGCCGCCCGCGAAGGTGGCAAAAGTCACCGTGATGTTGTTGGTCATGATGGAACTGGAAGCCAGCGGCTTGACGCTCACGATGCTCTTTGTCCACATCTCGTGCCGCTCGATGGTGGCCACCATCGCCGGCCCCAGATACATCCGCATGAACGCCGGGCGGCTGAAGGTCATCAGCGCGCCCAGCGCCGCCCCGGCCATGAATATTACGAACGATGCGGCCACATAAGGGAACAGTCTGCGAAAGAGTCTTGGGTAGTCGGTCGTGAAAAACCGCACGATCTGCCGCGGTTCGAGTTTCCTGCCGGAATAGACGCGATTATGTGCTCGCGCCAGCAGCAGGTTCAGGTATTCTTCCTGGGTGCGGGAGCCGCGGTCGGCGCGCACGGCGGAAAGATCCTGGGCGGCCTGGCGGTACAGCAGGCCCAGTTCGCGCAGTTCGTCGCCACCGAGCGATCGCAGGCCGGAGGCCTCTGCCTGGGCCAGCAGCGCGTCGAGGCGCTGCCAAAGCCCCTGCCGTTGCTCGATCCAGCGGTTCGAAATCATGCAGGAACAGGCCCCGGAATCATGTTCACCAGCGGTGCGATGCCCGAAACTCCCGATCAGCTTACCATCGAAACTCCTGAGCAGGTGGCGATCCGCTTCCCGCTCGCGGGCGTGGGCAGCCGCTTTCTCGCCCTGCTCCTGGATTCCCTGTTTCAGGCCGTCTGCTATCTGGCGATCGGTCTGCTGTTCTCCCTTCTGCTTGCCTCGGCGGGCGGCAACCTGAGCCGCGTGCAGCAGCGTACCGGCGAACTGTGGCTGATGGCCATCGTGATCCTTGTCGGCTTCGGCGTCTATTGGGGCTATTTCACTCTGTTTGAGGCTTTCTGGAACGGCCAGACGCCGGGCAAGCGGCTATGTAAAATCCGCGTCATTCGCGACTCCGGCCGTCAGATCACGCTCTTTGAATCGATGACGCGGAACCTCATCCGCATCGTCGACTGGATGCCGGGTATCTACGCGGTCGGCGTCATTACCATGTTCTGCAATCGCCAGAGCAAGCGGCTGGGCGACCTGGCCGCAGGAACCATCGTGGTGCATGAGCGTGCCGCGGAGCGTCCCACCTGGGGCGGCTCGTCTTCCCGCACCATCACGGCGGCGGTTTTCACTCCTGCGCCTGCGTCCAAATCCCCCATTGCGCCGCTCGCGGTCGATCTGCCGGCCGACGCCGTCGCCCGCCTCTCGTCCGACGATCTCAACGTGATCGACCATTTCGTCGCGCGCGCCATTGATATTGACATCTCGCGCCGCGCGCAGCTCGCCGACCGGCTCGCCCGGCAAATGACCGCTAAAATGGGCATCGCGATCCCCGAGGGCATTCCCTCGGAGCGCGTTCTGGAGTCCATCGCTCGCATTCTGCGCGGGATACGGAGATAGCAGTCAACCCCCTGCGACCCGAAGCTGCCCCGGCACATCCAATCTTCAGGTGCTTCCTGCTATTGGTGTGCGTTACACTGATAGGTTAGAGAAGCATCCCCAGGAGATATTCGACAAATGGCCACCAGCACAGTTCCCTCCGTCACGCCGGAGACCGCGCCGCCGAAAACCGCTCCGGTACGGCTCACAGACAATGCCGTGAACAAGGTCCGTGAAATCATGGCAACCCAGGATCCCCTGCCTGCCGGTCTGCGCATCGGCGTGGTCGGCGGCGGCTGCTCCGGCTTTCAGTATTCGATGTCGTTCGAGAACCAGGCCGGCATGATGGATAAGATTTACGACTTCAACGGCCTCAAGGTCTTCGTTGACGCGACATCGCTGATGTACCTGAACGGCTGTGTCGTCGACTACCTCGAGACGCTCGAAGCCGCCGGCTTCAAGTTTGAGAACCCCACCGTCAAGAGCACCTGCGGTTGCGGGTCTTCCTTCCAGGTGTAAGCTCCCGGCTGTGGCCGGATGTTCGAGGGCCCGTTGTTGCCGTTCCGCGTCATGCGGCTCCGGAAAGGCGGGCCTTCGCTATTGCGGCGTGGTATCCGGCGGGAAGCCCGGGTTGGTGTTCGGCATATTCGGATTCGACCCCTGCGGATTTGTGCCGCCCAGGCCGCTGGATGGCTGATTTGTCGTGAAATTCGTGCCGGATCCGCCGAAAGCCCCGCCCTGCCCCGTCGCATTCGTGCCGGATCCGCCGAAAACCCCGCCCGACCCCGTCGCATCGGTCCCCGTCACGCTGCCGCCTCCGCCGAACAGGCTGGTCGCGCCAGTCAACTGGTCTTCCACCGGATCGTAATTAAACTCCCACTTGTTGTAGCGGTTCTGCTCCTTGTAATCGATCAGGGATGGCTTGTTCAGCGTCAGCGTAAATCCGACGATCGGCCCTCCGCCGCCGAAGGTCGTCGCCGATGTCCCGCTGCCCGACGAGCCAAAGCCCGTTCCCGTGCTCGACGTGGCGCCTGGCGCCCCCGACGTCGACTGGAGTCCCGACAATCCGCTACCCAAGCTCGATCCCAACCCGGAATTCGATCCAAAGTTGGAACCAGAACCAACGCTGGAGCCCGATCCCAAGCCGGAACCAGAACCCAAGCCGGAGCCAGAACCGAAGCCGCTCTGGCTGCCCATCCCGCCGCTCGTCCCGCTCGATCCGAACAGGCTGCTGCTTCCCGACGAATTCGTGCCGGACGAATCTCCGTTATCGGCGACCGGCACTCCATTGGCATCGGTCGTGGTCGTCGACGTCACCGCGTACATCCCGCTGGAGGCCCCGCCCATGATTGCGGAAGCTACGCCCACGCCGCCGCCGACCGCGGAAAGCGGCTGCCCGAAGAATCCCAGCGGCCGCACATGCGCCTGCCCAAAGAGCACCGGCTTCCAGTCATCCTTGCCCGTCTCCGGATCGGTGTAGCGCTTGCGCAGGAAACGAATGTTATTTGTCTGCACCAGCTGGTCGATCGACGTCGGATAGGCGCCAAAAGTCTCGTAGTAGAGCTTGATGGCCCGCTTGTACTGCTCGCCCCGATGGATCGTCTCCAGGTCCTTGTCGCGCTGAATGGACACTGCGATCTTCGGCGCGGCGATCGCCAGGCTGATGAGCAGGACTACCGTCATAAAGATCACGGCCAGCAGGACATAGCCCGACTCGGTGTCGCGGCCAGCCGCCGCAGATCGCTCGGTTTTCACGCCCGCCGGTGAAGGAAAGGACCGCATAAACGCCTCAACTCTGCGTCAGGGGCAGGGTCTGCGTATTGTTGTACAGCAAATCCGTCACCTGGATCGACAGAGGGTTGATCTTGAGAACCTTGTAGTGGTGATCGACCACGTCGCCTTCCGACGCGATGAACACATCGTCCCCGTGCAGTAAGAATGCCTTCTTCGCTCCCCCCGCTGCCTCATAGCCGAAGAAAGTCAGATCGATAGGCGGAGGTGGCGGCGGACCGGTCTGCGCAACCACAGTGGGCTGCGTGGTGTTGCGAACCGGCCCGCTCACTTTCTCAATCTTCGGGGGCGCCGACGTCATGGAGAAGATGTTGCGTCCGTCGCCCGAGTACTCCAGCGACTCCGCTCCGGCCATTAGCTCCGGATGCAGCGTTGGGTCGAGACTTTCCAGAGAGATAACTTTCTTCGCTGCGGGACCGTTCTCCTCCGAAGCAGCCGTCTGCAGGACCGTTGTTTCCGCAGGCTGCGCCGGCGCCGACGCAACGGGGGCGGGGCTTCCCCCGACAACGACCTTCGACACGAAATACCAGATGCAGACCACCAACACCGCCAGCAGGGCCACCAGAATCGCAACGTTCCGCTTGTTATCGAAGCCGGTTTTCATTGCGTCTCCTGGCTTGCAGCGTCGTTCGCGGCTGTATTCTCATCCGTCGAGGGCAAGTCCGCAGCGTCCGACCGAAGGAACGTGGTCACTCGCAGCCGCAGGTTCACAAGGCCGCCCTGCTCGCCGGTCAGCGTGATGCCGTTAATGATGAAAAACACGTGATTCCGGTCGCGCTCCAGATCGTTGATGAAGTGCATGACATCGGTGTACTGCCCGCTCAGGCCGGCATCGATGCGCACGGCGGTCAGACCCGGAATCGCAGCCTCCTGCGCGTATGCGGAGCGCGCCAGGCGGACGTTGTCCTTTGCCGAAGTGCCCATCAGCTCCGCCACCATGGTCGAGTAATTCGGCGCGATGCGTTCCTGATAGAACTTCTGGGCATCCCCGTCGGCGGCTTCCACCTTCGTCGGGAGCCCGTCGAGGTGCTGCATCTCCGCCCGCAGCTGCCCATAACGAATCTGCACCTTCACGAAGGCGGCGGATTGATCGGCGCGCATCGCGCTCCACGCCAGCGCAACGCGGACACCGATGAAAATGTCGAGCGCCAGCACCAGACCCAGCGCTGCGAAGTGCAGGTTCAGTTTCGTGAAGAGACCGCGGCCGCTGTTCATGGGTGCTGAGCCCTCCTCTGCGGCGGCGGCGTCTGTACAACGCGCGTTTTTCTCACCAGGTGCTTCTTTGCCCCCGGGGCACTCTGTTCCGGCCCATTCTTTTTCGGAGCGTTCTGTTCCTGCGCGGCCAGCCCCTCTTCCTCGCTCTCCGCGTTCACCGGCAGCGCCAGCGGTCGATAGTCGGCCAGGATGTCGAAGTTTACATCGTTCGCGTCGCCGACATTCTGCAGGTTGCCCGGCTGCGCGTTCCCTGTCGCCTGCGATTCCTGCGCCAGCCGTGGCTGCGCGAAGTGCTGCGATTTCTCAAGGTTCCGGATCAGATCGATCGCCCGGTCCCGATCGCCCGTCACACGCAGGCGAATGGTCACGTGTCCGTCCTTGGCGACGATGGGATCGATGCTCAGCACTTCCACTCCGGACGGCAGCACCGTCTCCAGATCGGTCATGGTTGCCGTCCACGAGAAAGCCTTGTGCTGGAACAGGTCGTTCAGAAAGTCCGACTGGTGCAGAATCGCCGCGTTCTTCGGCTCCTGCATCAGCGCCTGATAGCTCTGCTGCTGATGCTCCAGCTGCTGCACGTGGTTCTGCACGCTGGCGACGTAGGCCAGCTTCTCCCGCGCCTCGGTGCGCTCGCTGCGATAGAGAAACCAAAGCGCCAGCCCGGTAATAACCAGAATCGCCGTCCACGTCCGCAGCCGGTTATACACCGGCGCCAGTTCGACGTAGGGCCGGGTGGCGAGATTGACGGATATCCTCAAGCCAATGCCCCCGTCACACCCGCCGCTGTGCCCATGGGAATGCTCGTCATCATGGAGGCGCCCGGCGGTAGCTCCAGGTCCTCGACCGGCGGCGCCGGATTGACCAACCGCAGCCAGCGCGACTGATTCGCCGCCTCCGCTCCGCCTGGCCCGGCATAGTGCAGCCTGTCCGGAGTTGCGCTCAGCGTGTCCTCGTACCACGCCAGAGTGGTAATCACCGCCTGCGCCATTTCTTCCTCCCGGGCGTCGCCATCGCTGGGCAAGTCCATCGTCCGGTGCAGCAGCATCTCATCGCCATGCGTCACTGCCGTTGTCACAGATGCCAGCGTCTGATTCACGATCAGCGCGGCCTGCTCGGTGCCGAGGGCCGCCGCCACCGCCAGCGTACTCGTCAGCACCGCGCCCGGCTCGTAACCGGCATCGCGCACCGCGCCCTCATATTCCGCGAGCACATCGCCGGGCATCACCGTCACCAGCACGCTCAATTGCCCGGCCTTCTGCGCCATCACCTGGTAGCTCACGGCCGCCGTCTCCACATCGAACGGCACCATCTTGCGCAGGCGGAAGCGCACCACCGCCATCGCCTCCTGGCGGCGAGCCGGCAGCGTGTCAAAATCCAGCAGCAGCACCCGCCCGGCAGCGTCCGGTGTCACTACCGTCACATCGCCGTCGCGCGCGCTCGTCCCGCCCAGCGCGCTCTCCAGCGCCGCCACCACCGCCCCGCGATCCGCGAAGTTCGGGACCTTCAGCCCCGGCGTCAGCACGCCCGCGGACAGCGGCGCGAATGCCAGCACCGTTTCGGTCTGCCCGCGCTTCTCGACCGACGCCCGCCCGGCAATGATGCCTTCGGGACGAATTTCGCATGCCAGCCTGGGACGCGTCCGGGCCGCAGGCTTCATCATTTTTGACAGTCCCGCCACTATCGCGATGCCTCGATAAACGTAACTTTGTTGATTTCCTTCAGCGTCGTCAGGCCGCGCCGCACACGGTCCAGCGCCGACTCACGCAGAAAATGCATGCCTTCCTGCTGCGCCAGCTTGCGCACTTCCGAGCTCGGCTTCTTTTCCAGAATGATTTCCCGGATCGGATCGGTCAAATCCAGCAGCTCGTGGATCGCCGTTCGCCCACGATACCCCGTACCGCCGCACTCGATGCAGCCGCGGCCCTCGCGGAAAGGAAAACTCCGCCACTCCGCCAAATCCATCCCGCTCTCCATCAGCGTCTCCTCGTCGTAGTGCACCTCGCGCACGCAATACTCGCAGATGGTGCGTACCAGCCGCTGCGCCAGGATGCAGTTGAGCGCCGAGACAAAGTTGTACACCTCCACGCCCATGTTCACGAAGCGTCCCAGCACGTCCACCACATTGTTTGCGTGCACCGTGGTGAACACCAGGTGGCCCGTCAGCGCGGAGTTGATCGCAATCTGCGCCGTCTCCTGGTCGCGGATTTCGCCCACCAGGATCTTGTCCGGATCGTGCCGCAGAATCGACCGCAGCCCGCGCGCGAACGTCAGCCCCTTCTTCTCATTCACCGGAATCTGCGTGATGCCGCGAATCTGATACTCGACCGGGTCCTCGATGGTGATGATCTTGTCTTCGTCGCTCTTGATCTCATTCAGCGCCGCGTACAGCGTGGTCGTCTTGCCCGAGCCAGTCGGCCCTGTCACCAGCACCATGCCGTACGGCTCGCGAATGTAGCGCCGGAAGCGTTTTAAATCGTCGTCCGCGAAGCCCACCACGTCAAGCGTCAGCTTGCGGAACTTCTCGCTCATCGATTCCTTGTCCAGCACGCGCAGCACGGCGTTTTCGCCATGAACCGTCGGCATGATGGAGACGCGGAAATCGATCAGGCGCCCCTTGTACCGCACCCGGAAGCGCCCGTCCTGCGGCACGCGCCGCTCGGCGATGTCGAGCTCGCTCATAATCTTGATGCGCGACAGAATCGTCGTGTGATGCTCGCGCGCAATTGGCGCCATCGCCGCCTGCAGCACGCCGTCGATGCGGTACTTGATGATCACCGAGTCGTCGTACGTCTCGATGTGAATGTCCGATGCGCGCCGCTCGAGCGCGGTAAAGATCGTCGTATCCACCAAACGGATGATGGGGCTGATGTCTTCTTCCGACGTCAGCTTCTCGATCGATATGTTCTCGTCCGCATTGTCGTCCGAAGAAAGCACGTCGAACGTCAGGCCCTCTGAAGCCTCATCCAGCACGCGCTGGCTCTGTTCGGTCTTCTTCAGCAGATCGGTAATTTGCGACAGCGTCGCCACACGCGTGACGATGCGCTGTCCCAGCAGGCCGGAGATCTCATCGAGCATCATCAGCTTGCTCGGATCGCTCACCGCGATCACCAGCCGGTCCTCCATCTGCTCCAGCGGAACAAAGTTGTAGCGGAACATCATGTCCACCGGAACGCTGCGCAGCACCTCGTGCTGGATGCGAAAATTTCTCAGGTCGACGAATTCCGAGCGGTAGCGCCGCGCCAGGGCCTGCGCCTGAAGGGTTTCATCCTGCTCGGTGGGTAGCGTCAGTGTTGGCGTTTCGGCCATATTCCATCCTCAGTTCTGCCCGTGGGGCGCTCCCGCCCCTGTTTCTCACCTTCCAAAATTGCTTGCATTGCCCATGGAAAAGATCGGCAGATAGAGCGCGATCAGGATAATCACCACCACCACGCCCATCACGATCAGAATCGCCGGCTCAATCAGCGCCAGCGACGCGGTCAGCGCCGTCTGCACGTCTTCCTCGAAAAACTCCGCCACCGAATTCAGCATCTGCGGCAGCGCGCCGGTCGATTCGCCCACCTCGATCATCTCCACTGACAGTTCCGGAAAAACCTTCGTCGCCTCCAGGCTCAGCGCCAGCCCCTTACCCTCGCGCACGCTGGTGACCGACGAAAAAACGGCTTTGCTGATGCGTTTGCTGGTGATCGACCGCGCCGCCGTCTCCAGCGACGGCACCAGCGGAATGCCTCCGCTGAGAAGCGTCGACAGCGTGCGCGCAAACATGGCCACCTGGTACTTCAGCCAGATTTTGCCGAAGATCGGCAGCGCCACGCGGACGCTGTCGATGCGCTCGGCGCCGGCATCGCTCTTGCTCCAGCGCCAGGCCAGAAAGATCAGCAGCGCCAGCGCCGGCAAAACATACAGGACGTAATGCTGCGCCCCTCGACCCAGCGCCAGCATGGCCAGCGTGATCGCCGGCAGCTGCGTCCCAATCTGCTCGTAGAGTTTGGCGAACTGCGGCACCACAAACGTGATGAGAAAAATGAACAGGCCAAAGACCAGCGTGATCAGCAGCGCCGGATAAATCAGAGAGGCCGTAAGCTTCTTGCGGAACGCCAGAGATACCCGCTGGAAGGACAGATACCGGCCCAGCACTTCCTCCAGATTCCCTGCGCGCTCGCCCGCCAGCAGCGTCGTCGTGTACATCAGCGGAAAGCCGCCCTGCGCCTCGAACGCGGACGAAATTGCCTCGCCCGTCCGCACCCGCGCCGCCACATTCAGCAACTGTCCCGCGAAGTTCGGGTTCTTCTGCCCCTTGGCCAGCATCTCCAGCGACCCCAGGATCGGCAGCCCGGCCTTGATGAGCGTCAGGAACTGTTGGTTGAAGATAAGGAACGTCTCGAGCTTAGTCTTCCGAGCCGTGCCCGTCAGCCCGCGCGGCTTGACCGAATAGACGTAGTACCCCGCCTGCGTGAAGCGCTGGCGCAGTTCGTCGGCCGTAGCCGCTGCCTGCACCTGCTCCTGCACATGCCCCCGCTCATCGGCGAGCCTGATGACAAATTCAGCCATACGTTCTGAAGGGGAATCCGCGAACGAATCTGGATCCGCCGCCGATCGCGCCCGGCGCCAGGAATCCCTTTTCTTATCCTAAGCCTGGCGGTTCATGGGATAGACGCACCGAAGGGCCAAATCGCTCATTTCGGGAGCTTCCCAGGGTCCAGCTTGGCAATCCGCCCACCCGGCCCCACCACCCACGGCAAGCTCAACGCATTCCAGTTTCCATCGTCCAGCGGAACCCACGTCTTCCCATCGTCCCAGCTGATGTCCGACCCGTTCGTCCCCGCCGCAATCCACGCCTTCAGATCGGCATCCCACGCCACCGCCGACCGGAACCCATGTGGAGGCTGCGCCGCCGCCGTCCACGTCTTCCCGCCATCGGCCGACCACGCTGCCGTTCCCGCAGTCTCGCCAGGTTTCTGGTAATCGCCACCGACCGCAAGAAAAAGAACGCGCGGCATAGCATCCTGAGAAACGCCCGAAGCCACTGAGAAGATTCCGCTGGACGGATTTCCGCCTGCTAGCGGAACACGAGCGCGACCCCAGCTCGATGGTCCTGAGATCATGTTCATCGTGCAGTGCATCATTCCCTCGATACAGCCATCCGGTATATCCCGCCTCCTGAAGTAGACGAACGGACCGTCTTCACCACCGGTTCCGAGAAACTCCCAATGCCGCGATCCCATGGCGGGGCCGCCCGAATGCGGCGGGAAAGCAAGCGTTGAGTTGCTGGCCGCGAAGGCGCCTTGCCTTTTCGCATCGGCGTGCAGTCCTGGTTCCCGGTCCTGCTTCCAATGAATCCCGCCATCAGAGGTGTCGAAGAGGGTAAAGATTGAGTGGGTGGGGTCGCCCAGCAAAGAGCCGAATTGGTTATCTCTGAACACCATCGCATCCCAAAACCCATCCTTATCCGGATTCGTGAACACCAGCGTCCAGCTCGAGCACCCGTCCGTCGTCTTGTACAGCCGCGATAGATCTCCGGTCCCGCTCGACATCACAGTCGCTGTGTCGTCGTCCCACGCCCAAATGCCCCGAAAATCCAGCTTCTCCGCTCCCGGAGGCATCGCGCAGCTCTGCCACTCGTACCCACCATCTTCCGTCCGCAGAACCGTCCCGTTCGTCCCGCTGGCCCATGCCACGCCGCCGCCCACCGCGTGAATGCCGCGCAGCCCCGCCGTCGTCCCGCTCTCCTCCATCACCCACGGCCCGGAGTTCTGATTGAGCCCCTGCCCCCAGGCCGACAACCCCAGCACCCCCGCGATGGCTGCATACCGCATCGTCCTGCAAATTACGCGGATCGTGATCATGGCGCGCCGCCCCTATTCCTTCCAGTCCAGCGCGTACACGTCCTGCGTCCCCCGGTCGCGCAGCAGCAACGGCGAACCGTCGGGGGTCAGGCTCAGCGAGCCGCCGAACTGGCCGGTGGTGACGAAATCCTTCAGGTCTGCCACGCGCTCGACTGCGTGATCGGACAGCCGCAACCGCACCACCCATCCCTTCCCCGTGAAATCCAGCAGGTAGAGGTATTTCCCGTCGTCGGACCAGTTCATCCAGCCGAAGGTGCCGTGCGCAATCGGGTTCCACTTCTGCGTCGCGAAGTCGTAGATCATCAGCGTTCGCGAATCAGCGGTGAACGCGACCAACTCGCGTCCATCCGGCGACCAGCGCGGCGAAAACATCAGCTGCGAACCCGGCACCGCGGACACCTGATGGGTCGCCACGTCGAAAATGCGAATCGCCGGTGTCGACGGCGCCGCTTCTGCGTCGCCCCCGTCACCCGAGAAGACGATCCTGCTGCCATCCGGCGACCAGTTCGGGTCCTGCTGATTGTGCGGATCCGACGGTATCAGTTCCGTCGCAACGCCTCCGGCAGCGGGAATCTCGAAGATGCGGCCCGGCTGCGTCGAGCTCACCGGAAAGTCGAAGAACAGCAGTGTCTTGCCATCCGGCGACCACCGCGGCAGCACCGCATGCAGCGGCGGGAACGTCAGCTGCAGCCGGTCGCTTCCGTCCACGCGGCTGCGCCACAGGGTGCCCTCTGGGTACGTAACGTACGCCACCCATTGGCCATCCTTTGAAAACGAAACATATTCTGCCGAGATTCCGTCGAGAAAAGGCACGAACTGCCCCGAATGAATGTCGTAGCGTGTCAGTTCCCCGCGATACGTGGCGCCCACGACAAACAGCTTCCTGCCGTCTTTGCCGGCTATGGAAGACGAAAGCGACATGGGGCTGGAAGTGAGCGGTATGGGTTGGGGGTGCGCCTGGAAGATGCGGCCGCCTCGCGGAAGGGCCCAGATCTGCCCCTGCGACTGGAAGATGAAGAACTTGCCGTCTGCGCTCCATGTGCCGCAGCATTCGTCCGGCGGATTGTGCCAGCCGGCGAACAGGCGTTGCAGCTTCGACCCGTTGGCCGCGACGTCCCACATCAGATGCTGGCCGATGCCCGCCCCGAACCCTTCTGACGTATCGATGCGCAGGTGGCTGCCGTCGGGCCACCAGGTCACATCGTCGATCAGGTTACCCACAGTCAGGATTTTGTGCACATCCGTGCCGTCGGCCTTCCCCACATACAAATTGCCCCCGTCGGCATAAGCCAGTTCTGTGGCGTCCGCCGACCACGCCGCCGTGTTCCCCACCGTTTGCCCCAGCCGCCGCGGAGATCCTCCCAGCACGGGGAGACTCCACAGCGTTCCCCGGAACGGTACTCCCTGCCCGTCCACCACCAGGAAGTCCGATCCATCCGCCGACAGAGCCACTGGGATCATCCCCGGACTGGGCATGAGAAAGTCGCGCTGCTCCCCGCCTGAAACGGCAACCGCGGTCGTGCGCTGCACCGCCGAGGTGACGATGCTCAGGTAGAGCCTCGCGCCATCGGTTCCAATCAGTGACTTTTGCAGGCCGTCGTGCGTGAGCTGCACGTAGTTTGACACCGCGGGAACGGCCTCGGGCCGGAACCAGAGCACCGCAAACGCTACCAGCCCCGCCAGAACGACCAGCGCCGTTGCCACCAGGAATCCCCGCCGGCGAACGGGCTTCCTCTCCGCGAACGCATAGCCTGATACAGACGCCAGAGCTGTCGCATCCGAGAGCGCCTCCAGCGCAAAGGCCAGGTCGGAGGCCGAGTGAAACCGCTGCTCCGGGTCCTTGTCCAGTCCCCTGTGCAGGATCTTCTGCAGTCCCGGCGAGATGTCGGAGGTGACGGCCACAATCGGCGGCGGTTCCTCATTCAGAATCGCCGTCATCGTTTCCACCGAGGTCGGCTTCTGGAATGCCTGCCTCCCCGTCAGCATCTCGCGGAGAATCAGCGTGAAGGAGAAAATGTCCGATTGCTCGTTCGCGGGCTGTCCTCGCACCTGCTCCGGCGACATATAGCCCACAGTGCCCATCAGCACGCCGGGCACGGAACCGCCTCCCCCAAACGTCGGCGCCAGATTCACTTCCTGCGCCTCCGGTTGGATCAGCCGGG
Organism: Acidobacteriaceae bacterium; assembly: GCA_030041435.1. GTDB lineage: Bacteria > Acidobacteriota > Terriglobia > Terriglobales > Acidobacteriaceae > Palsa-343. The sequence continues at coordinate 61,609 of JASHNW010000056.1, read as the reverse complement.
CGAGGCCGAAATCGAGGATTTTGATGTGCCCATCTTTGGAAATGAAGAGGTTTTCCGGCTTTAGATCCCGATGGATGATGCCTTTCCGGTGTGCCGCCTCCAGCCCCCGCGCGGCCTGTACCCCGTAATCGATCACCTTGCGCAGCGGAATGGGCCCGCGCTGCAGCCGTTCGCGCAGCGTCTCACCTTCCAGCAGCTCAGACACCAGATAAGGGACGCCCTCGTAGGTCCCCATCTGATAGACCACAAGGATGTTCGGGTGGTTCAGGGCCGCCGCCGCTCGCGCCTCCTGCTCGAAGCGCCGAAGGCGCTCCGGATCGCTGGAGTAATAGCTGGGCAGAACCTTGATCGCGACCTCACGGTGCAGCCGCAGGTCCCGAGCGCGATAAACCTCGCCCATGCCTCCCGCGCCCAGGGGAGCGAGAATCTCATAATCACCCAACATGAAGCCCTGGACCAGAGACATCTGGCAGATTATAGGCGCATTCCGCGCCAATACACACCCAGTATTCGGCCCGTTACGTCGCCCGCAGGGGGAAGGTGCGAGCGCCGGCTACACCGGCGGTTCGCCTGTCACCACATGCACGCCGGGCGGCGGCGTGAACACGAAAGCCGAATTCGGAGCCGGTGCGTTCGCCAGCTCCCCACTCAGGTCGAAGCTGTTCGTCACGCCGTCCGTCTCGTCGATCTCCATGGACCGGATCGTCCCGTCAGGCGCCGCCGTAATTTTCAGCGCGCTCACCCGCTGCTCCAGCCCCTTTGGCACGCCCGTCAGCGTATACACTCCATTTTCGTCCGCAACCATCCTCAGGCCCTGCAGCTCCTTCTCCAGCTCCGTATGGCCCAGCAGGAATCGCAGCGGCGAACGCAGGTCGTCGAGCTTCTTCTCGTCCACTTCCTGCGCTTCCGTTTCGCCCGGCGAGTAGAAATACGCGTTGTGTCCGTCCATGACGAACAGCTTGCCGTCGGGATCCGTATACGTCCACCGCATCCTTCCCGGCTTCTTCAGCAGCAGAACCCCCGATTCCTTGCGGTCCATCCCCATGCCGGCATACCGCTGCACAAAGTGGACAGAGAGCGAATGGAGAGCGTTGTAATGCCGGTCAATCCGCCCCGCCAGCTCCCTCGCTGTCATAGATTCGGCAGCCTGCGCCCGCGCCGGCAGGCCCGCGCAGGCCACGCACGCCGCCACAAGCAAAAGCCGCCAGCGGTTCAGCACCCTCTGGCGGCATCCTTCTTTTCTCGCTGTCTGATGCAATCCCTGTTTGCTCCGCTGTTGCTGCCCGCTACCGGCTACTCGCTATCCGCTATCCGCTAGTGCTACTGGATCGGCACCGTGCAGTTTGTGCCTCCGGTGGGATCGCGCTTGATCTCGCCGCTCATGTCGAGGCAGAAGCCGTCGTGCCCCGTCTTGCCCACCACCTGCGGCACCGCCGTGGCCTCGAAGCTCACGTACTGATCCTGGTTATTCACCGTCGTCTTCTGGCAGTTCGTGATGTTGAAGGTGTAGCCCGACTTTTGTCCGCCGGCCAGGTCCGGCTGCAGCAGTTGCGCGCCTTGCGCATTCGGCGCTCCCGACGAGGCGAGTCCGCCCAGCGCTGGCAGCGAACAGGCAAATCCGTTCGCAGGATATTCCGTCTGATACTGAATCTCCGCCTCGTGAATGGTGCGCAGCGACTGGATGGCCGACGTCTGATTTGCCGAAGCCTTTAGGTTCAGCATGTTGGGAATGGCGATCAGCATCAGGATCAGCATGATCGAGATCACGATCAGCAGTTCCATCAGCGTAAAACCGGCGTCGTTGTGGCGCGGCGCCCTGCGTTCGATACGATGCTTCATGGCAAAATCTCTTCCCGCGAGGCTAATCCTACTCCAAACCGCGCCTGTTTTCTTGGATACAGGCTTTGCGCCTGACCGGCTGTCTCAACCGCGCACACCGGCGTAGGGCTCGCTCCAATGGGACAGGACGCGCGCGCAGGCACTATCGCTCGCAGCTGAACGAATCGTCCCCGTCGGACCTCACCGCTTCGGCCCAATGATGCGAAACTCTCCGCCCGCATGCATCAGGCTCATCAGGTACAGCATGCCGTCATAGTAGCGGCTCTGTCCTGAAGGAATCGGCGTGTTCCACAGCGCCTCCGTAAACAACCGCGCCCGCACCCGATCCGTCGCCGCCAGTCCAGCCACTGCATTCGTCCCCACCAGGCCCTCGGGATGGCCTTCGTTTGTCAGTCCCGGCGTCGAGCCCAGCGGTTTGCCGTCCAGCGTATAGACGGACCCGTACGAATCGATCCCCTGCGACGTGAAAAACCTCTGAATGCGATCGCTCAGCGTTTGCTCCGCCGGTGCTTTGCGCCACCACGACCAGTCGACTGACCAGTTACTCTCCACGCGCCACGCATCGTAGCCGAACTTGTTTGATTGCAAGAAGCGACTAATGACCGGAGTGCCGTCGAAGTTCGCGTAGTCCGGAGAAAGGCCGGTATCAGCATTCGCCGCCCTGGGGAAGAACGCCCGGCTGGCCTCCGCGGCCCGCTCCCAGAAGTCGCGGTCTTCCGCAGGCCCCCAGCGCGCCCACAGTTCATAAAACCCAGGCAGATGATACGAGGGGTCCGTAAATGGATGCAGCATGATCTCCGGCACAAACAGGATCATCGGTGGATCCTGATGCATCTCCGGTCCCACTCCGTGCGGCCCATACTTTCCCGGCGCGGTGATCGCCTCGCGATGCACCATCGCCGTCAGCAGCCTCTCCGCCTCAGCGTGGTAATCGTAGATGCCGTCGCCGCCGGGCCAGCGGTTCGCGGCAAACAGCAGGGCCATCGCAAAATACGACTCGCCATCCGGCGCCGCACCCTCCGAATTGTGCGTGCCGCTCGTCTTGCACGACCACGCGAAGTAATCGTAACTCGGCGCTTTCGGGTCGCCGATGTACATGTACGTCATGGCCCAGTTCCACAGCGCGTCGAATTCCTTCCGGTGATTCAACTCGACGGAAATGATCATCCCGTACGACATGCCTTCCGTGCGCACGTCGTGATTGGCCCAGTCGGTCAGATACATCAGCGGGCCATTCGCGTTCGACCCCGCCCAAAACGCCACTGCCTGCGTCTGCGGATCGCCGTGGAAGAGCTGCTGGTACGCCGCATCGATCTTCGCGCGGATTTGCTTCTCGGAATGCCCGTCTTCTTTGAAAAGGTCGCGATACTTACCCGTCGCCCAGGCGCCGCTGCCATCGTCGAGAACGGTTTGCGCCCGCCCTATGCTCAGCCCACCGAGAAGCACAACCAGCAGATAAACCGCCTTACGCATGCACCACTCCCATGCCCGTCAGAGTAAGTGTGAGCACGGTAATGTCGTCCCGCTGACCGAAATGGCGGGCCGCATCGGCAATCTCCAGTGCGCGCCGCCGGCTGATCTGCTGGGTCCGCGCAAAACCGAACAGCTCGCCGCCGGGCGTCATCGCCTCGACCACCCCGTCGGAGAGCAGCGTGAGCATATCGCCCGGCGCGAGCACGAGCATCCCTTCGCCGTACTGTGCCGCCGCCGAAACGCCCAGCGGCAGGCCCGACTCCAGTTCGATCTCCTCGCCGTTGCGGTAGGGAACAAGGTGTCCGGCATTGGCGGCGGTCACACGTCCATCTGGCGCGATCCTGACGCACAGGCAGGTGATGAACCCGGTTTCCTGCGTCGACACGATCTGCTCGTTCAGCCGGGCCAGCAACTGTGCCGGCCCCAGGTCCTCTGCGGCAAGGGTGCGCAGCGCGCCCAGCGCCAGCGTTCCGGTCATGGCGGCCTGCAGCCCTTTGCCGCTCACGTCGCCTACCACCACGACGGTCGATCCGTCGCGCTGTCCCAGCACCTGATAGAAATCGCCACCCACTTCCGCGGCGGGAAAATAGGCGGCTTCGATGGCATAGCCGGCTACTTCGGGCAGCTGCACCGGGACCATGCGCCGCTGCATCTCCCGCGCCGCGTCCAGCTCCGCCGCGGAGCGTGCCTGCTCGCGGCTGACCCGCGTAAAGCGGAAGAACATCACCACCCCGATCGCCAGCACGAACAGAAAATCCCCGGCATCGCTCAACTGCAGGGAGATGGGCCCCACAGGTATGGGATTGGCCAGAAAATCCAGCCGCCCCCAGCCGGCAAAAATCGAGGTAGTGCCCAGGTCGAAGATGGCCGTGGCAGCGGCGGGCAGGAGACTGGGCACGATCAGCCATCCCGCCTCGCGATTGCCGCGCCGGTACCAAATCGTGAGCAGAACCGGCAGCAGAAGAGCCGCCGGCAAAATCGCTGCGGCTTCCACCAGGGTGTACACGCTGGCGGAAAGCATGCCGACGGCCGTCAGGCCGCAGGGGATGAGCATCGCTACCAGCAGCCCTTCGTATGCGCGCCACACGCGCCCCACGCGTTGGCCCACGAAGCTGAACGTGAACTCGATCTGCATGATCGTGAAGAAATAGATCAGCGGGTCGCCCAGCAAGTCGTTGCAGTCGAGCGGCAAAATGCCGTCCGTTGCGGAGAACAAGAGCAGATTGGAAAGCCCCAGCAGCAGCAGGTAGAACCCCAGCCACCGGTATTCCTTATGCGTGCTCTGGCTGCGGTACAGCGCGAAGGCACAGATGCCCGCCAGGATCACCAGCAGGTTGATGGCAATGGACGGAAGCGCCGCATACATGCGCTGGCTCTGCGCCGCGGCCCGCGCGGTATCGATGGCATCCGGCGTTCCCAGCTCGAAATCCAGAAACAGCGGCAGATGCCAGCCCGTGTAGCTCACCGGCGCATGCGTCCGCAGCGCCAGTTCCAGGTCCGTGTCGCCTTCGCCGATCCAGACCACTCGCTCCGTCGGCCGAGAGACTCCAAGCTCCGGCAGCAGCTTCGGCCCGTCCATCCTCTGCCCGTTCACATGCAGCTCGTAGGTGCCGCCGCCACCCACGATCAGCAGGTGCACATACGGATGGTCGTCTCCCAGCTTCACGTGCACCCGGAACCACCGCCAGCCCGGCTGCGCACCCCCCATATCGTCCAATTCCACGGGCTTCCATGCGCTGTCGTTGAAGTCCGAGGAGGCCCACCCCGGATCATCTCCCGCTTGTGTTACCCAGCCGCTGGTCAGCTCCACCGCACCGCTGTGCCAGCCGGTCAGGTCCACGGTCTGCGCCAGGAGCGGCGGTATAAAGAGGAAGAGGAAGGGCAACAGACAAGGCCACGCGCGCCTGCGCAGGAGGCACGCGAGCCCGCCCAGCTTCAGCCCCTTTCGCTGCACCCTCATCGTTTCTCCCTCATTCTGGCTGGACCGCGCCGCGGGTGCCTATAGCAGTTTCGGAATTGGTGTAGACCGAAGGCACAGGCTCAAGTGGCTTTTTAATCAGGAAAAAGTCACCCTGTACCAGCCTCAAAAAGTCTGCGTGTATTCCAAAACTGCTCTAAGCCCTCCGTACGCCATGCCCACTCGCAGATGTGCGCTCACAGCCCGGGACCCTCCGCGAATCGTCCACTGACTCTCGCTGCAAATTACAGCCGCCGGTGCTCTGGGATGGGGAAACCCAGTGTACAGACCGCATTTCGGGGCGGGCAACAGTACTTTCGCCCTTGCGATCTCGTGTTCCGCGCCACCCTCCGTTTCAGGTCAACCATCTCCCGGCGCGCCATGCGGATGTGCTGCTGTGCGCCGTATCCCGCCTGTGATACCTTTTCAGGCAATCGCCCCCCGCTCCGGGTCCCCGGCAGTTCCCGTGAAACGAGGAACGCATGCCCCTGCATCTCGACTCCCGTATCTGCGGCAACGTCTGCATCGTCCACTGCCACGGCCAGATCACCCTCGGCCCGGAAACGAAATCTCTCGAATCGCTCCTCGAACTCATCGCGCGTGAGTTCTGTCGCATCGTGATCGCCGTCGAAGATGTGAATCGTATCGACAGCGTCGGCCTGGGGCTGCTGGTCCGCTGCATGAGCACACTCCGTAAACGCGGCGGCGATCTGCGTCTGGCCGCCCCTCCGAAGCACTTCCAGGAACTCCTGCACATGACCCGGCTCGAGACGCTGCTGCGCACCTATCCCACAGAAGACGAGACGACACGCTCGTTTCTCAGCCAGGCGCCCTGCCAGCCGGCGGACGGCCGCCCGCGGCGCCGCGTGCTCGTCATCGATCGCTCCCCCGACCTTGGCGCCTTCATCCGTGCCGTTCTTACGCAGCATGGATTCGAGGTCAACTCCGCCAGCCTCATCCGCGACGCCCGCACCCTGCTGCAGTTTCAGCCCGTGGATTACATCCTGCTCGGCCCTGGAACCGGAGTCCCGCAATCCTCTCCCGCCGCCGCGCTTGCTTCCCTGCGCAGCGTGGCGCCCCACGCCCAGGCGCTTGAACTGGATCCCCAGTTCCGCACCTTCGACGCCCAGCGCGCCGCTGAGATTCTGCTCGAAATGTTCCAGGCCGGCAGCACGCCGGCCTGATTCCCGCCTGTCTCCGCCCTTCGCAATGTCTGCCCGCTATCCTGCCTGTGTTACTTTTTGAGAGAACGTGGCCTGTCCGGCAACCCCGTGATGCGAGAATTCCGTGCCCCTGACCCTCAGCTCCCGTATCCGCGACGACGTTTTCATCCTCGAATGCGAGGGTGAGATCGTCCTCGGCGAGGAAACCCAGACCCTCCAGGCACGCATCGAGACGGCTTCCCGCGAATTCTGCCACTTTGTGCTCACCGTAAATGGAGTGACGCGCCTCGACAGCAGCGGTGTCGGTCTGCTGGTCCGCTGCATGAGCAAGCTACGCCGCCGCGGCGGCGATCTTCGCCTCGCCGCGCCCCAGCCCTCTCTTCAGGAACTGCTGCGCATGACGCGGCTCACCACCGTCCTGAAGTCGTTCCCCTCGGAAGAAGAGGCCGCGGGCTCATTTGCCGCCGAAGCGCGCGAGGCAGCTTCCGATCGCGCCCCCCACAACGTGATCGTGATCGACCGCTCGCCCGATTTCGGCGTCTTCATCCGCGCCGTCCTCTCCCAGCGTGGGTATGAGGTAAGAATGGCGAGCTTGGTCCACGAAGCCCGCCTTCTTCTCAAATGCTGCCCGGCGGATTTCATCCTGCTGGGTCCTGGCTTCTGGCAGGAATCGGCCCGGACCACGCTCAAGAAATGGGCGCCGCAGGCCTCCATCCTCGAACTCACTCCGGAGTTCCGTTCCTTCGATGCGCTGCGCAGCGCCGAAGTCCTGATTGAGATGTTTCAGGCCGGCACTCCCACTGCCTGATTCCCACCCTTCACGCAGCCGCCAGCGCCGCTGCTTCGTCTTTGTGCAGAGCCGCGTATTTGTTGATCCCCACCATAGTGAAGACCTTCTGGAAATGCGAGCTCAGCCCGAAAATTCCAATGCTCTGCGTCCCCGCTTTGCCGGCTTCCAGCAGCATCTGAATAATGATGGCGATTCCCGACGAATTAATGTAGTCCACCCCGGTAAAGTCCAGCAGGACCTTCGAAACTGCGCCATTGAGCCCGTGATACGCGCCCAGAATCGCATCCTTCGATGCCGACGAGATGTCTCCCGCGAACGAAAGAATCGTCACCGAGCCGCCCGAGGCGCCCGCTGCTGTGCGTTCGCTCACTTTGGTAGGAACCTGCATCACTGATTCTCCTTGTCGAGCCGAATGACGAGTCGTACGAAGCTCTTGCCCGGCGGTCCCTGGTGCCACTCGGCTTCGTCCACGAGGTTCTGGATGAGAAACATGCCCATGCCCCTCGGATCTTCTTCTCCGTGCATCTTGCGATCGATGTTCGGCGCATGCGGCGTGGCCCGTACGCCCGCTCCGTCGTCGATGACCTTCACTTCCAGTTCATCGTCGCTGGTCGAGAGCACCACACCCACGCTCAGGCCGCTGTTCAGCTGATTCCCATGCTCGATCGCGTTGATACACGCCTCGCCCACGGCCGTTTTCAGGTCTTCGATCCGGTCCTGGCTGAAGCCCATCAGCCCGGCCACGCTCGCTGCCGTGCTCATGGCCACCTTTTCGAACCCGAGTTCCGAAGGAAGACGTACTTGTACCGAGCTTCCTTTCCTCATGAAGGTTTGCTCTCCTGCGCCGAGGAATTGAGATGGCAGATCGCCAGCGCGGTCATGTCATCGGTCTGTGGTGTGTGCTGCGAAAAGCTTCCGAGCGTCTCCCACAGCAAATCCAGGATCTTCTCGGCCTCAGGCAAAGGCGTCTCGCGGAACAGGGCAACCAGACGCTCTTCCCCGAACTCCTCGTTGCCGCGGAAAACTTCCGTCAGTCCATCTGTATACAGCAGCATTCGCGATCCCCGGGGAAACGGGAACCGCTCCGCCGCATACTCCATGCCGGGCAGCATCCCCAGCGGCGTTCCCGACGCCTCGATCGTCTTCAACGTTCCATCCGGCAGCAGCACCGCCGCGGGATTGTGACCCGCATTCACGACCTCGATCTCCGCCGTCGCCGGCTCCAGCCGCAGGAACAGTGCCGTCATGTACCGCCTCTGCGCCTCGGCGCCCTCATCCCAGTGCTGCTGTCCCAGGCGCGCCGCCAGATCTTCCAGTGCCACCGCATGGCCGGCCAGCGAACGCAGCGCCGCGCGGAAACTCGTGGCCACAATCGCCGACGCCAGTCCCTTGCCCGCCACGTCCGCCACCACCATCAGGTGCGACCCGTCGCGTTGCGGAATCGAGTCCAGATAATCCCCGCCCACCTCGTAGCACGTCGTCGACCGGGCCGCGATCGAGAACCCCGGAATCTCCGGCATTGCCTTGGGCAGCAGCGACCGTTGCAGCAATCGCGCCGCATCCAGATCCTGCTGCACTCGCGCCCATTCCATATCCCGCTCGTGCAGTGTTGCGTTCTCCAGCGCCACTGCCGCCTGCAGCACCAGCCCCTCTATGAAATCCTGTTCGTACAGCGAGAACTCCCCACCCTCTGGCGCCGTCACCACCAGTTCCGCCAGCAGATGGTTGTTCTCCCGCGAAAACAGCGGAAAGCGCCCGCACCCCTGGTAGGGGGCCGTCGGAATCTCGCCATAGCTCACCAATGGCGCGCCGCTTCCCGGCGCCAGAAACAGAGCGCCCCGCATTTCCAGTTCGCGCACCATGATTCTTGCCGTCTGCTCCAGCACCTCATGCGTCCGGATCGTCGAGTGCACCTGGCGCGCCGCCTCCAGCAGCGCCTGTAGACGCGCCACCTGCTGCTCCAGGCTGTCCTGCGGCAAGAACGGAATCGTATCCATAGACATCGGTCTGCTGCTGCCCGCTACAATCCACTTCCATGCGCCTTCCAGGATCCGGGGAGGGAAGGCTCAGCAGCGGCCGGCAAGCCGGACTTGCACCCGGGTCGCCCTGAATGCGTCAGAGAGCGCCAGTTTCGCCGATATGCCGCGACGATTGCAAGCAAATTGCAGAAGCCGGATGCTTACCGGAGCGGTCACTTTGCCACCGTCGGCTCTGCTGCCTGCAGCTTGCGATCGATCTGACAGAGCACCCAGGCCGCGAAATCGAAGTCCTGATAGAACGCTCCCTTCGTCGCCTGAATACTCACATCGGAGTAAAGCAGCGCCGACGGGGCGCTGCGCGCGCGCTTGTACAGGTCGCTCTCAAAGAGCGTGGCCCTCCGCGTCAGAACGAAGTTCGCAAAGGGGTCCGCGAGGGCGTTCGGCGGGTCGGAGGCTGGCAGCCCCATCAGCCGGCGCGTCGCTGCCGCCTGGCCGCAGAGCATTCCGTTGATGCCCCAGTCGTCTTTTCCGGGCCCCGGCTTCTTCGGCCGCACGGTATAGCAGTTTGGCTCGCCCAACCCCATGTTCTCGATCACGATATTGGCGCTCGGCTCGGCTCCCGACCGTTCCAGCCACTCGAAGAACGTCTTTTCGCCGCTGTAGCCGTGGAGTGCCGCAAACACGAACGTGTGCTGCCGTGGCTGCGCCTGCAGCGCGTGGTACAGCAGTGGCAGCATGATGGCGTCGTCCCAGGTGGGCCACCCGTCTCCGTCGCGGTCGTACCGCGCCGCCACCACCACCCGGTCGCCGCTCTGCCCGGGCAGCGCGCAGATCAGGTTGTCGTCGTGCTTGCTCACCCGCTGCTGCTCCATCAGGTCGCCGGTGCACTCAAAATTCGCAAATGAGCGCCGCAGAATGCCGTAGCGCTCGCGGTCTTGTTTCGGATTGGCCTGCAGGACGGCATCCACCTTCCCCGGGTCCGGCTCCCAGAACGCCAGGCCGTTCCTCTGCGCCAATCCGGCGCGACCCGGAATCAGCAACAGCGCCGAGGCGGCTACAATCAGCCTCTTCGCCCCCAGCCTGCGTGTCCGCGCTCGATCCATCTGGCCCACCGCTCCGCTCCCCATGCGCCTACCGAGCTTCAGGAAGAATGTCCTGCAGAAACAGAAGCTTGGAGGTGCGCCCGGTCTCTCTGCTGGCGGATGACGCGCTCACCTCCCTAAAAGACCCGCTCCGCGCTCCGGAAACCCAGAGCGCACCCATCTTAGTCCCCGCCCCGCGGCGCGCCAACAGCCATGCGGGCGCCATTCTCGACGACCTGGTGCTCACTCCCTTCGCATCGCTCCACGCCCGGCGCTTGCATCCCAGCCCCTCTCGCATCCAAGATGTTGGATAACTGGAGAGGCTGCCCTATGTCCCGCCGCATCGCCTGCGTCCTCGCCCTGCTCATCGCTTTCGGCTTCGTTCCCCGGCTTCGCGCCCAGGCGCAGAACGACCCCCTCACCGAGGACGAAATCCAGCAAATTCGCGACAATGCCATCCACCCCGACGAGCGCATCAGGCTCTACATCAAGTTCATTGGCGAGCGCCTCGACGCCATCAAACAACTGGCCTCTGACCCCGACGCAAAAGACCGCAACTCCCAGATTCGCGCCAGGCTGGAGGAATTCACCAACCTCTGCGACGAGATCCAGGACAACCTCGATACCTACGATTCGGCCCACGCCGATATCCGCAAGTCACTGAAAGACTTGGTCGCAACCAGCGCCAGATGGCCTGACCTCCTGAAGGCTGTGCCCCCCAACGAAAACTACGAATTCTCTCGGAAAACTGCCCTCGAAGCCGCCCAAAGCGCCAATGACGAAGCCAAACAGCTCTCCACGGAGCAGGACGTTTACTTCGATGTGCACAAGAAGCAACGGCATACGAACGGCACCGGCCCGTCGTAACCGTCAGCCGGGCTGCCGCCCGCGCCGGAGCGCCCGCAGCAGCCGCATCAGGTAGATCAACAGGTTCAGTCCGCATACTGCGACCCCGCACCAGATGATCGCGGACACCGGGATATGTGGGTAGACGATCGCGTCCAGATAGTGCACCAGACAGTCGCCGGTGTACGACTGCAGCCCCGCCTTCGACTCCAGAATCTGTTCTGCGGTGGTCAGCGGACATGACCATGGACCGACTTCCGCGAGGATGCCCCACACCAGGCAGCCGATGTGGAAGCCCGTCAGCCATGGCCTTCCGCGCGTCCAGATCGTTCCGAACATCACCCACAGAATCCAGATGAGATGGATCGCCAGCACCAGTGCGGCCAGCAGTTTCATGCCTCGATCATAGGCCGTGACGACGGGGGATGGCCGTCCCTCGCTTACACTGGGAGAGAACCATGTTCTATCGCACCAACGACCTCCGCATTCAGGCGACGAAAGTCGTCCTGCCTCCCGTATTTCTCGAGGAAGAGTTGCCCCTTACGGACGCGGCCTCGGCTACGGTCTTCCATGCGCGCCAGGAAATCGTCGACATCCTGAACCGGCGCGACCATCGCCTGCTCGTCGTCGCCGGTCCCTGCTCCATCCACGATCCCGCCGCCGCCCGCGATTACGCCCGCCATCTCAAAAAATCCATCGCCGAGTTCTCCCGGGATCTGCGCATCGTGATGCGCGTCTACTTCGAGAAGCCCCGCACCACGGTCGGCTGGAAGGGCCTCATCAACGACCCGTTCCTCGACGAGTCCTACCGCATCAACGACGGCCTGCGCATGGCGCGCCGCCTGCTGCTCGACCTGGCCGAGTTGGGCGTGCCCGCCGGCACCGAGTTCCTCGACATGATCTCGCCGCAGTACCTGGCCGAACTGGTCAGCTGGGGCGCCATCGGCGCCCGCACCACGGAAAGCCAGGGTCATCGCCAGCTCGCTTCCGGCCTCTCCTGCCCGGTCGGATTCAAAAACGGCACTTCCGGCAACGTCCAAATCGCCATCGAGGCCATTCTCTCCGCTGGCCATCCCCACACCTTCCTCGGCCATTCGAAATACGGCCAGTCCGCCATCCTCTTCACCTCCGGCAATACCGACTGCCATATCATCCTGCGCGGCGGCCGCCAGACCGTGAATTACAACTCCGCCTCCGTGAACGAAACCTGCCACCTGCTCGAAAAGGCCGGCCTGCCGGCCCGCGTCATGATCGACTGTAGCCACGCTAACTCCGGCAAAGACCATATCCGCCAGCCCGCCGTCTGCCGTGACATCGCCGCGCAGATCGTCGCCGGCGATCGCCGCATTGTCGGCGTCATGCTCGAGAGCAACCTCGTCGCCGGCGCGCAGATCCTCGTCCCCGGCCGCGAGCTGGTCTACGGCCAGAGCATCACCGACGCCTGCATCGGCTGGGAGGAAACCCACACGCTCCTCGGTGAGCTCGCCCACGCCGTCCGTACCGGCCGCCAGACTCCCGAACAGCCCGTGGCAGCCGCCGTACGCAGCACGGACCGGAGTTAGAAGGGAACGTCCTTGTCACGATTCGCCGAACCCATGGCGCGCCTCATCGACGAGCTGCGCAAGTTGCCCGGCATCGGAACGAAATCCGCGCAGCGCCTCGCCTTCTATATCCTGCGCGCCGACGATCAGGACGCCGAAGCGCTGGCCACTGCCATTCGGGAAGTCAAGGAGCGCCTGCGCCTGTGCTCTGTCTGCAACAACATCACCGACGTCGACCCCTGCCTCTACTGCGCCAGCCCCACCCGCAACCAGCGCCTGGTCTGCGTGGTCGAGGAGCCCACCAATATTGCCACCATCGAGAAGACGCGCTCCTGGAACGGCGTCTTCCACGTGCTGCACGGCACGCTCTCGCCGCTGCATGGCATCGGCCCGGAGCATCTCCGCACCGGCAACCTCGTCGCCCGCGCCGAGCGCGGCGAAATCGACGAAGTCATCCTGGCCACATCACCCACCGTCGAAGGCGAAGCCACAGCCAGCTGGCTGGCCGATCTCCTGCGGCCCGCGCAGGTCCGCATCACGCGCATCGCCACCGGCGTGCCCGCCGGCAGCGACATCGAATACGCCGACGAAGTCACCATGTCGCGCGCTCTTGAAGGCCGCCACGAGGTCTAGACCGTCTTCGCAGACCGGCGCGTTCGCTTCTTCGGCATCTCCGCTTCGATCTTCCGCAGCGCTGAACGCACCGCGGCTTTGCGCCATGCCGTGGCCAGCGCCTCCCGCACTCTGGCTTTTTTCGCCGTCTCCAGCCGCACGCTGGTGCAGCCCTGCTTCCCCCACGCGCCTTTGACTGGAACAAAAGTCTTCGCATCCGCTGCGACAAGCGCCGCCTGCTGGTCGGGAAACAGCTTCACCATGCCCCATTCCTCGTTCGGATAGCCCAGCGTGGCGAAAATCCGCCCCTCCACCCGAAAATCCGGATGATCCATGTGCTCGCGCTCTTCCGTATCCGGAAGCGCGAGGGCCAGTCTGCGAAACTCCGCCGGCGTCATGCAGGTTGTTGCGCCGCCATCGCTGCCTTCATCTCTTCCGCCGAGACGTCCTTCACGTGGATCATGAGGAACCACTGGAAGCCGAAGGGATCCTCAACGCCGGCTGAGCGGTCGCCATAGAACTGGTCGGCGGGTTCGCGCAGGCTCTTTGCTCCCGCCGCGATCGCCCGGTGGTAGACGGCGTCGCAGTCTTCCACATAAAACGCCAGACTGAAAGGCGCTCCGCCATAGTGCTGCGGGCTGTGCGCGCCGCGCCCCGGTGCCTCTTCGGCCATCATGATCACGGAATCGCCGAACTGCAGCTCGGCATGAGCCACGCGTCCATCCGGACCGGGCATATGCACGGTCACTTTGGCGCCGAAAGCCTTCTTGTAGAATTCGATCGCCTCGGCGGCGCCTCGAATATAGAGATACGGCTGAATGCTGTGGTAGCCATCCGGAATTGGTTTCACGGCTGACATGCGACCCTCCCCAGGATCCCAACCATTTTGTCCTGGTTTATCCTGGCGCGGCGAGCCCGGGGAAGAAAAAAAGCGACCCCCGCAGGGGCCGCGTTGTGTGGCGCTGATTGGCCGATCGGCCGGCCGGTTAGTTCTTCGTCGGGGTCAGCCCCATCGGCTGCGTCAGGCTGAAAACCAGGATCGATCCCTGCGGCAATCGGGCAGCCTGCGGGTTCTGCAGCAGCAGGTGGGTCGTGACCACGCCCGCGCCCACCACAGTTCCCACTCCGGCGCCCACGGGACCGCCGACTTCGCCGCCAATCAATGCGCCGCCGCCCGCCCCGGCGCCGTACTCCGCCGCATCCTTTTTGTAGTGGCTCACCGCCTCAATGCCGCCTTCGTTGTCGGCGCGCGTGCCGGCCGCATCGCTTTGGATGACATCGGCATACAGGTGGTACGCCGTTCCATCCGGCAGCACGATCGTCTCCGGGCGCAGGCGGATCGTCGCATGCGGTCCAAGGTGATGTCCCTGGGTAACGGAAACCACGCGCCCCCTCATCTCCGCACCGGCAGGGATAATCACGCGCGACCCGTTGTAGACGTCGTTTGTGACCGTCGCGCGAAATGTCGTTCCCGGCTGCGTCTCATCGGTCGAGAGCGCCTCGGAGAGGCGAACGCTGATGTTGGTCCCCGGCGCCAGATCGTTCGGATTGACCGGCACGTAATTCACGATCCCGTTATCCGCATCCCAGTCGCGCTGGTGCAGGCTGGCCTGAGGCGTCGCAGGCGGTACAGCCGTCACGATGCCGCTGTCCGTGTTGTCCACCTCCCCGTCAAACTCGGGATTCGCTGTCATCGCCGCCGCGGGGGCTGCGGCCACCGGAGCCGGTGCGACCGGAGCAGCCGCCGGGGCTGCCGGCGCCACTGGCGTAGCCGGTGAAGGCTTTGCCGCGGGAGGAGGAGGAGGCGTCAGATCTTCATCCGTCTGGATGGTTGAGTCTGGCGGCGGATGGGAAACGCCCGTGTACTGATCCTGATTGGGCTGGCTCTGCTGCGTCTGCGCCTGCGGGTTCTGCTGCTGATCCTGCGTGGCGGGCGCGGACTGCGCGAGCGCGGCGGGCACGGCCAGCGCGCCGCAAAGGGCGGCAATCATGAGGAATTGCCCGGTTCGGTTCATTTTCTGTCACTCCTCGCCTGGACGTCCCGGAGCCAGGCGGAATAAACCCGTTGCCGGAAAAAATGTCGCGGCAGGTGGGGGAGGGCCACCTTTCAGAGGTTAGCCCCTCGCGCGGCGACGCGCCAGAGCCAGGCGGGCAGCGGCGCACCAAGCTCGATACGGGGGCCCATTGCTGGCTGCGTGCCCCGTCTGGCAGCAGGCACTACTGAACCAACCGCGCCTTCACAATCTCGCTCAGCTGACGTCCGTCTGCGCGCTGGCCGGATTCCTGGATGCGTGCCTGCACCGCCTTCATCGCGGCACCCATATCGCGCGGACCGAAGCTCGATCCGGCAAGAGCCTCCTCGACGATCTTCCTCAGCTCGTTTTCTGCAAGATTCTTCGGCAGGTAGCTCTCGATGACGACAATCTCGCGCGCTTCCTTGGCGGCCAGTTCCGGCCGGTTACCCTTCTGAAACTGCTCGATGGAATCCTTGCGCTGCTTGATCATCGTCGTGAAGACCTGCTGCGCCTCGAGGTTGGTCAGGGAATCGCGCTTCTCGATCTCGCGGTTCTTGAGCGCAGCCTTCACCATGCGCAGCGTCGATGTGCGCTCGATGTCGCGGGCTTTCATCGCGGCAATCATGTCGTGATCGATTTGCTTCACCAGATCCATCGTGGCAACTCCCAAACCTTTCATTATAGGGATAAGTACGCGGAACGACCGGCAGCTAGAATAGATGCGAGGGAAACGCCATCATGATCCGTAAAACCAGGTTATTTACGCCAGGACCGACGCCGTTGCTGCCCGCCGCCCAGTTCGCCATGGCTGCCGCGGACATTCACCACCGGACGCCGGAGTTTCGCGCCCTGTACGAGCGCGTTTTGGGCCAGCTGAAAACGTTCGTGGGCACAAACAACGATGTGCTGCTGCTGGCTTCGTCCGGCACGGGCGCCATGGAGGCCGCGGTTTCGAACCTGACCTCGCCCGGCGACCGCGTACTGGTGCTGTCAGCCGGAAAATTCGGCGAGCGCTGGGAAGCCCTGGCCAAAGCGTTCGGCTGCCAGGTAGACCTCGTAAGCCGTCCGTACGGCGAGACATTCGGGTTGGACGAGGTGAAGCGCGCACTCCGTCTGGACACGCGGGCGGTTTTCGTCCAGGCGACGGAATCGTCGACCGGCGTGCGCCATGACGTTGAGGGAATCGCGCAGCTGCTGAAGAGCGCCGGCAGCAGCGCGCTGCTCATTGTGGATGCCATCACCGGCCTCGGCACCACCCGCCTCGACGTGGATGGCTGGGGCGTGGACGTCATCATCGGCGGATCGCAGAAGGCGGTAATGATTCCGCCGGGCCTCGCCTATCTGAGCCTCAGCGATCGTGCCTGGAAGGCGGCAGAGATCTCGAAGAACCCGCGCTACTACTTCGATCTGCGCAAAGAGCGGAAGAACGCGCAGAAAGGCGAGTCGAGCTACACGCCGGCCGTCGCGCTGATTGCGGCCCTCGGCGCGGCGCTCGATTACATCGCGGCTCAGGGCGGCGGCGATCTGGCCGCCGGGCGCGATGCCCTGGTCGACAACGCGGAAACCTGCGCGGCCATGACGCGCGCGGCTGTGCGGGCGCTGGGACTCGAACTGTTCGGGCCTGGAAGCTACTCGGCGGCCGCTACGGCGGTGTTGCCTCCGGCCGGTGTCGACTCCGGCGTGATCGTGAAAGAGCTGAAGAGCCGCTTTGCCGCCATCGTGACGAACGGCCAGGGCGAGATGAAGGGCAAGATCTTCCGCATCGCTCACATCGGCCTGTTCGATTACATGGACACCATTGCGATCGTAGGTGCGCTGGAGCAGGTGGCGGCAACGAAGCTGAACCTGCCGGGCTTCGCGTTCGGCAAAGCTCTGGCGGCAGCGCAGCAGGTGTTCGCGGAGCGATCGGCCCGGCCAACCGCAATCACGGCGCGGGAGCCGGAGTTAGTCAAAGCCTGAGGCAACCGGTGTGAACTGGAGCGTGGGGCGCAGTCGCGCCCCTGCGCGCAATCTGATGACAGAAAGGGCAAGATGAAAGTTGTTCTGGCTGAAAAAGTGTCTCCGGCAACTGTGGCCGTATTGCAGGCCGAGTCCGGATGGGATGTGCTGACCCACGATCAGGTGAAGAATCTGCCCGAAGCGCTCGCCGATGCCGATGCGCTGGTGGTGCGTTCGGCCGTTCAGGTGGACGACGCGCTGATGGCCGCCGCGCCGAAGCTGCGCGTGATTGGCCGCGCCGGCGTGGGCGTGGACAACATCGACGCCGACGCGGCTACGCGTCGTGGCATCGTCGTCATGAACACGCCGGGCGCC
Organism: Acidobacteriaceae bacterium; assembly: GCA_030041435.1. Lineage (GTDB taxonomy): Bacteria > Acidobacteriota > Terriglobia > Terriglobales > Acidobacteriaceae > Palsa-343. The sequence continues at coordinate 43,999 of JASHNW010000056.1, read as the reverse complement.
AATGCGATCGCCGTAGCGGAACTCGCTCTGGGCCTCATGATTGCGCTGGCCCGTCAGCTGCCCAAAGCCGACGCCACCATGCACTCCGGCAAGTGGGAGAAAAAATCGCTCCAGGGCGTCGAGCTGCGCGGCAAAAAGCTGGGCATTCTGGGCCTGGGCCGCATCGGCCTCGAAGTGGCGCGGCGCGCCCGCAGCTTCGGCATGGAACTGCTCGGGCACGATCCCTTTGTCTCCGCTTCCATCGCGCGCGAGAACAACATTCGGCTGGTTTCGGCAGAAGAGCTCTTCGCGGAGAGCGATTACCTGACGCTGCACGTGGGGCTGACCCCGCAGACCGCCGGCATCATCAACAGCACCACCTTGGCCACCATGAAGAAGGGCGTCCGCATCGTCAACTGCGCGCGCGGCGAGCTGGTCGTCGAGAAGGATCTGGCCGACGCGCTCGCCAGCGGGCATGTAGCCGGCGCGGCGCTCGATGTCTTCCACGAAGAGCCGCCGAAGAACTCCCCCTTCGCGTCGCTTGCGAATGCGATCCTCACGCCGCACATCGCCGGCTCCACATCCGAAGCCCAGGAAGCTGTCGGCGTGCAGATTGCGCTGCAGGTGCGTGAATATCTGAAATCGGGCGTGGTGCAAAACGCGGTCAACCTGCCCTCCCTCACTCACGAGGAATATCAGGAACTGGCGCCCTATATGACTCTCGCCGAGCGGCTGGGGACCTTCCTCGCGCAATTTCCCAAAGGCGGCATCGACAGCATTCAGATTGTCTATCATGGCCGTCTCGGCGAGCTGAAGACCGATCTGATTCGCAACGCGGCCATTGCCGGCGTCCTCGGACATCTGGAGCAGGTAAATCGCATCAACGCCGCGTCGGTGGCGGCAGAGCGCGGCATTCGCATCCACGAAGAGAAGAAGGAAGCCCCTCTGGGCGCAGCCGGCAGCGTGCTGCAGCTCTCGCTGCACACCAGTGAGACGGGCATTGCCGCCAGCGGAGCAGTGCTGCATGGCGATTCGCCGCGCCTGCTGCATCTGGACGGTATCGATATCGAAGCGCCTCTGCAGGGAACGCTGCTCGCGATCCGCAACAAGGACGTGCCCGGCGTCATCGGCCGCATCGGAACAATCCTCGGCGAGCATCAGATCAACATCGCTAACTTCGCGCTGGGCCGCGCGGATAAAAAGGGCGCGGCGACGGCGCTGGCCGTGCTCCAGATCGACGGCGAGGTGAAGGAATCTGTCCTGACCGAGCTGCGCACCGTGCCAGCCATTACCGGAGTACGCCAGGTCAGCCTCCCGGAGTAGCCGAAGTCAGGATCGGGACCAGTAGAATAATCGCAGGGCTAGCTTCGCCCCGCGGAAGTTGCCGGTTATCCGGCAACCGCCTGCGCAGCGAGCCCGCGCAGGAATCGCCTGTACCGAGGACACCGTTCGTGCCGCTTTACGAATACCGCTGCAAAATCTGCGGACACCAATTCGAGAAGATTCAGAGCTTCAGCGCTCCCGAAGAAAAAGAGTGCCCCGTCTGCCATGGCGAAGTAGAGAAGTTGCTCTCCGCTCCCGCGATCCAGTTCAAGGGCTCCGGGTGGTACGTCAACGATTACGCAAAGAAGAGCGGGCCGATGAAGGCCTCGGCCGATGGCGCATCGAAAAGTGGCGACGGCGCAGCCGGCAGCGCAGGCGACAAGCCGGCTTCCGCATCGAGCGACACCAGCGGCGGATCGTCCCCAGCCTCATCGCCTTCCACCAGCAAGAGCGAGTAGCCGTCGCGCTCGCGTACAGCACGCCTTCAGCCTGCCGTTTCCTGGCCTTCCAGCTGCAGCGATAACTCTTCCCATTCGCTGTTGAGCAGCACCTGCTGCCTGCGCAGCGCTTCCAGTTCCGCAGAGAGCCGCTGCGTTTCCTCGGCGCTGATATAGATGCCCAGGGCCTGTTCCGTCTCCGCGAGCGATGTCTCCACGCGCGGAATCTCCGCTTCCACCTGCGCCAGCCGCTCCTGCATCTGGCGCAGTTTAATGGGGTTCACGCGCTTTGCCGGCGCCGCCGACGGCTCGGGCGCTGCCATCGGAGCCGGCGGCTCGACGATGGGCTCCGCGGCGGCTGCGGTTTCCGCGGCAAGCGCTGCCGCGCCCCCCTCCTTGCGCCATAGATAATCTTCGTAGTTTCCGGGAAACACGTGCATTGCGCTGCCCCGCGCCGGATCGTCGCTGCACGCGACTTCAAACACCTTCTGCGCCAGGCCATCGATGAAATAGCGGTCGTGCGACACAAAGATCACCGTGCCGTTGAATTTCCCAATCGCCTCCAGCAGCACATCTTTCGCGCGCAGATCCAGGTGGTTCGTCGGCTCGTCCAGCAGCAGGAAATTCGCCGGGCTGACCAGAATCCGCGCCAGCGCGTACCGATTGCGCTCGCCGCCGCTGAGCACGCCCAGCGGCTTGAAGACGTCGTCGCCGGAAAAAAGGAAACACCCCAGCAGGCTGCGCAGATCCTTTTCCGCAACTTTCGGCGCAGCGCCGCCGATGTCGTCCAGCATGCGCGCGGTTGGGTCGAGCACCTTGTACTGATCCTGCGCGAAGTATTCGGCAATCACGTTGTGGCCGAGCTTCAGCGTGCCGGTCGTCGGCGATTCCTGCCCCGAAAGCAGGCGGATCAGCGTCGACTTCCCCGCCCCGTTCACGCCCACCAGCGCGATGCGATCGCCGCGCTCGATGGTGAAGTTCACATCTTCGAGCACGCGCTTGTCGCCGTATTGCATCGACAGCCCCGTAACCTCGACGACGGTGCGGCCCGAAGGCGGCGGCTGCGGAAAGCTGAAATGCGGCACCGGCTCTTCGAGGGGAATCTCGATCCGCTCGATCTTCTCCAGTTCCTTGATGCGGCTTTGCACCTGCTTGGCCTTTGTCGCCTGGTAACGGAAGCGGTTGATGAATACCTCGAGATGCTCGATCCGCTCGCGCTGGTTGCGGTACGCGGATTCAAGCTGCGCGCGCCGCTCCGCCTTCTGCGTCAGGTATTTCTCGTAGTTGCCGTGGTAAACATGCAGCCCCTTGTTCCAGATCTCGATGATCTTGTTGACCGTGACGTCGAGAAAATAACGATCGTGCGAAATGAGGATGTAGCCGTTGGGCCAGGTGCTCAGATAGTTCTCCAGCCAGTTGCGCGTCTCCAGATCCAGATGGTTCGTCGGCTCGTCCAGCAGCAGCAGATCGGGCTGCTCCAGCAGCAATTTCGCCAGCGCGATACGCATCTGCCAGCCCCCGGAGAATTCCTCCGTCCGGCGCGTCCAGTCCTCTTTGGAAAAGCCCAGTCCGGTCAGCACCGCGCCCACCTCTGCGTCGAGCGCGTAGACGTTGTGATGGCGCAGGCGGCCCTCGATATGCGAAAAGCGATCGGCGACGGTTGCATATTCCGCACTCGCAGGGTCGAGTTCGGAAAGCGCCGTAGAGAGTTCTTCAAACTCCCGTTCCATCGCCCGCAGCTCGTCAAACACGCTGAGGCATTCCTCGAAAACCGTCCTCCCGGAGAGCGTCAGCCCGTCCTGCGGCAGGTAGCCAATGCTCATGCCGCGCATGCGCTGCATCGTCCCGTAATCGAGTGAGTCCATGCCGCCCAGAATTTTCATGAGCGTCGATTTGCCCGCGCCGTTGGCGCCCACCAGCGCCGTCTTCTCGTTGGGGGTGATCAACCAGTCCGCGTTTTCAAAAAGAAGTCGGGGGCCGAAACGCTTGCCGGCGCCGGAGATCTGCAGCATGACTCCATTTTATCGAGCGGCTCGCCTCTTCGGTTGCGCACAGCGGCTCCTCGGACACCGGCGCACGCGGCACAACAGATCAATGCCACCTCTGGCACGCCGGGTCCTCCGGTCTGCGCGGCGCGTTACAATCCGATAACGGCGCTCGCAACAAGGAGAGTTTTTGATCGGCAACGTGGGTTTCAGGTCATTGGTTTCGGCTGTCCTGCTGGGATGTGCCGCGTCGCTGGCGGCGCAGGTGAATGCTCCCGCCCCGCAACCCGATGCGAATGACTGCAGGCTCAGCACTCTGCAGGTTTGCGTCAAACATGTGGCTCACGATGAAGCGGGGATCGTGACCAGCCCGCTGCATTTCAGAGGCCAGGACCTGCTGTGGGTGATCCCATTTGGCGTGGCAACCGGAGTGGCCGTGCACTACGATACCCAGGCGATCCACGATCTGGGCGTGCATCCGGCGCGCGAGAAAGACTTCAACAGATTTTCCGATTACGGCGGACTCTATCTTCCCTTTGCAGCCGCAGGCGTGGGCTATATTGCTGGCGATGTGCAGAAGGACAACTACATGACGGAGACGGCGGTGCTCTCCGCTGAGGCTATGGCCGACGCCGGCATTCTGGACGAAGGGCTGAAGTATGCTCTCGATCGCGAAAATCCGATGCTCGACAACGCCCGCGGCGGGCTATGGCCCCATGGGCCGAAGGGCTGGCCGAACAGCCCCTCCATGCCGTCGGAGCACGCAATGAACGTGTGGGCCTTCGCCCACGTGGTTGCGGGCCAGTACAACGGTATCGCGACGAACGTGCTGGTGTACGGACTGGCGACCGGCGTCTCGGTTTCGCGCGTCCTGGCGCGCCAGCATTTCCCTTCCGACGTAGTAGTGGGCAGCACCCTCGGCTGGATGGTCGGCGGCCACGTTTTGCATCATCGCTCGCGCGAGCACGGCATGCCGGATCTCTCCGCAGTGGAGACGCCGCTCGGACGCGGCCTCGCTGTCACCTGGAATCTAAATCGCGGCCAATAGCGGTCCGCGGCGGCACTTTTTCGTCAAACAGCCCGGCGCCCAATCGAGGTCCTGGTTGTGCATCCGGTTCACCGCTGCGGAAATTCGAACCGGATGGTTCTTTCCAGACCATCGCTGAGCGACCACGGCGGGGTGAACCCGATCGCTCGGGCCCGCTCCGCGTGAAATTGGGTACTCTCCAGAAATTTAAGCACCCGAATCGCGCTGATCGGAAACCTGCGCCCGGAAAGACGCGCCACCACGTCCAGCACATGCCCCCCCGCCATGGCAACGGATTTGGGAATGCTCCGGATTCGTCCCGGCGCTCCAAGACAACGATAGATGTGGCCGACCAGATCTCTCGTACTCATATCCGGGCCGTCGACATAATTGAAGATATGCTCGCCGCATCCGAGCGAAAGCGTGTGAATCAGAAATGCGGCGATGTTGCCGACATAGGCGATCGACTTGATGTTTTCGCCCGCGCCCACCATCAGAAACCTCCCGGATGCAATCTGCTGGATCAGGCTGTAGACATTGCCGCGATTCCCCTCACCAAAAACAACCGCAGGACGCACAATGACCAGCGTCCTGGATGGATCTTCCGCAACCCAGGCGCGGTATACGCCTTCGGCCTCCAGTTTGGTTCTGCCGTATGCGTTGAACGGTGCAAAGGGTCCGCTCTCGTCGACCGGCCGCGGCTGAAATCCGTAGACCGCGACACTGCTGGTAAAAACGATCCTCTTTACCCCGGTTTTGCGCGCGGCCTCGCAGACCCTCGCAGCGCCCTCGACATTCGTTTCGTGGTAGCGGGAGACGGGGCGAACATCGTCGCGGTGTTCTGCGGCCAGATTAATAATGACGCCTGCTCCTTGAGCGCGCCAGCGCACCGCATCGAGATCGCGCACATCGCAGGTTTCCCACCATTGCGGGTATGCCTGGCTCTGCACCAGATCGCCGATGCGAATCGGCAACTGCTTTTCCTGGAGAAGCGTCGCGAGCCGTGTCCCGATGAAGCCCGATCCGCCGAGAATAAGAATTGGCGCCTGCTGGCCGCTGACGGACGAACCCAAACTCACATCAGCGAATGGCACGGTCGAAGATCGCGTCGGATTTCAAAATGGCTGGCATGGATCGTTCGCATCGCAGCGGGCGCTCGGGAAGAACTGAAATTGGCCCGCTGCCTCGGCTATCATACCAGGTACAGTCCTGCTCGATGAAGAATTCATCCTCGCACCAGCTGACCGCTGCTTTTCAGAACGCTCGTTATGTCTTTCTGGATCGCGACGGCGTCATCAACCGCAAGCCGCCCGAAGGAGAATACATCGCTCGCTGGAGCGAATTCCAGATGCTCCCCGGTGTTGAAGCTGCTATTGCCGATTTGAACCGCTCCGGCCGCCGAGTGATCGTCCTGACCAATCAGCGCGGCGTCGCCCTCGGCCGATATACCTCCGCGGACGTCGAGACGCTGCACCATCGGCTGCAGCAGCGCCTGGCCGCCCACGGAGCGCGCGTCGATGCATTCTACTATTGCCCTCACGATAAGGACGACTGTGACTGCAGGAAGCCGAAACCGGGACTCTTCCTGCAGGCGTTTCGGGACTTCCCCGGCTCCTCACCGGCCAACAGCCTCGTCATCGGCGATTCCATCTCTGACATCGAAGGGGCGCGCAATCTCGGCATTCCCGCGATCTTCATCCAGGGAGATCCTGCGACACAGAAGTCCGGCGCCGAGCAGGCGTCAGCGCTTGCAGACGCAGTTGCGGTCTCGCTCGCCGAGGCCGTCGCTCAGTACCTGTAGCTGCCCGGTTCAGGCCGCCACAGCTTCGCCAAAGGTTCCGCCTGACGCCTCCTTCGTGCGCTTGAACCGCCGGTTGACATCGCGCCCACCGTGCGGCATCTGTCGCAGAGGCTTGCAGCACGCATCGTTTTGCGGCCTGACGCCGCCGGAAACCGCTGCCGGCACAGTGATAGAATTGACCGACGCGGCAGGAAAACTATGGCAAAATCGGCGCTGATTACAGGTATCACCGGTCAGGATGGATCTTACCTGGCTGAATTTCTTCTCTCCCGGGGATATAAGGTTTACGGTCTCGTTCGGCGCAGCAGCAGCATTAATAACGAGCGCATTTCCCATCTTACCGGCGACATTACTCTGCTCCCCGGAGATTTGCTCGACCAAACCTCTCTTGCCAGCGCAATACGCCAGAGTCAGCCGGATGAAGTTTACAATCTCGCCGCACAGTCCTTTGTGGCAACGTCGTGGAACCAGCCTGAACTTACCGGACAGTTTACCGCTTTGGGAGTTACCCGCCTCCTCGAAGCCATCAGAACTGAGAACCCGAAAATTCGCTTTTATCAGGCGTCTTCCAGCGAAATGTTCGGGTCGACGCCGCCTCCGCAAAATGAGCAGACTCCGTTTCATCCCAGAAGCCCCTACGGCGTCTCCAAGCTGTATGGGCATTTCGCCACCATCAACTATCGCGAGAGCTATGGCATGTTCGCCTGCTCCGGCATCCTGTTCAATCACGAATCGCCGCGCCGCGGCCTGGAATTTGTAACCCGCAAGGTGTCCGACGCCGTGGCGCAAATTAAGCTCGGCCTGCTGGATAAGATGACCATCGGCAATCTGGACGCGAGGCGCGATTGGGGATTCGCCGGAGACTACGTGCGCGCCATGTGGATGATGCTGCAGCAGGATCGTCCTGACGATTACGTCATCGCAACTGGAGTTAGTAAATCGGTGCGCGAGCTGGTCGATACCGCCTTCCGGGTTGTGGACCTGGATTATCGCGATTATGTGACCGTCGACCCCTCCCTGCTTCGGCCTGCTGAGGTGGATTACCTGTGCGGCGACTCGAGTTACGCGAAAGAAAAGCTGAACTGGTCGCCGGATACCGATTTTGAGCAACTCGTGCAGATGATGGTCGAAGAGGACCTGGAGCGCCATCGCCGGCACTCCTATGCCCGTGAAGCAGGCGTGAGATAACTGGAGCGGCGCCGATGAGGGCTTTCGTTACCGGCCTGACCGGATTTGTAGGACCGCACCTCGCCAGGCACCTGGCTGCGAGGGGATTCGAGATCCTGGGACTCGGCCTCCGCCAGCGGCAGTCCGCTCAGCCCAACAGCCTGCCGGCCGATGTCTCTCTGATCGGTGCTGATATTCGCGACTATGCGGACCTGCTCAGGATTCTGAAGGAAGTGCGGCCCGACCACGTCTATCATCTTGCCGCCATCTCAAATGTCGTTACCAGTATGGCCGACCCCAGGACGACCTACGATATCAACGTCGGGGGCACCGTCAATCTTTTCGAAGCCCTTCGCGAGCTTGGCCTCAGGCCTCGCATCGTTCATGTCAGCACCGCCCACGTCTATCGTTCCATGCAGGGCGGGGCGCTTGATGAGCGCTCGCCCGTCTCCCTGCTGACCCCTTATGCCGCGAGTAAGTTCATGTCTGAAGCCGTGGCAATGCAGTCTGTTGAGGGATACGGCTTCCAGACGGTTATTGTCCGGCCTTTCAACCATATCGGCCCCGGACAGCCAACCGGGTTCGTCTGCTCCGATTTCGCGCGTCAGATCGCCGCAATCAGGCTGGGACAGGCGGAACCCGTTCTTCGTGTTGGCAACCTGGCGCCGGTGCGGGACTTCTCCGATGTGCGGGACGTCGTCGAAGCCTATTGGATTGCGGCGGTCCACGGCGAGCCGGGCGAAGTCTACAACGTAAGCTCCGGCCATCCCTTCAGCATCCAGGAAATTGTTTCGAAGCTGTGCGCGCTCGCGGAAGTTGACCCGCTCGTGGAAGTGGATCCCGACAAGTTTCGGCCCGTGGAAACACTGCGCCTCTACGGAGACTCATCCAAGATTCAGGCGCTCGGATGGAAGCCGCGCTTCGCGATGGAGCAAACCCTGAAAGAGATTCTCGATTACTGGCTTGTAACTCTGGCTGGGTCTTCGAATCAGGACTCCTCAGCAGCCCTTTATTCGCGCAGCTGACTCGCGGTCGCCGTCCGATTCTCCACGGAACTTTCGCCTCGGCGCTCATCCAGCACTTCTTCGTACAGTTCGACCGTCCTTCGCACCATCAGCTCCGGAGCAAACTCCTGTCGCGCCCGGACCTTCCCGGCTTCTCCCATCCTCCGCCGAAGTTCCGGATCCGCAAGCAGGGCGTTGATCGCGCGCGCCAGGCCATCCGCATCCGCGGGCGCCACCGTCATTCCCGTAACTCCGTCTATTGAGATTTCCGGCGCACCCGACTCCAGATTCGTGTTGACGACGGGCAATCCGGCAGCCATCGCCTCTAACTGAACCAGACCGAACGCTTCAGCCCTTGATATGGAGGGCAAAACGAAGACTGAGCTTGCGCGATAATACCCCTGCAGATGATCCACCCTCCCCAGAAACTCAACCTTGCCATTCACGCCAAAACCCTCCGCCGCTCCTTTCAGCTCCCGTTCCAGCGGTCCCGTTCCTGCAAGCAGGAGTGTCGCGTCGACCTTGCGCATCGCCTCGATCAGGTAGATAAAGCCCTTATACCCCACCAGCCTCCCTACCGCCAGGACAATGCGCGGCCCGTACTGTCGGACTATCTTCTCGCTCTCGACAATCGTAGCATCTGCTTCCACTTCGAAGTCGATCCCCATCGGAATGACTTTGCACTTTGACTTGAACGGGGCTAACTCCGGAGAGCTTTCAAGATATCGATGCGATGTCGCAATAATCCGATCGGCACGCCTCATCATCTCGTTCACAAATGGGTCGGAGAACCTTTTCAAACACTTCCGGCCCAGAGTGTCGCTGTGATGCGTGATTACCAGAGGGCCGCGATAGCCTGCCAGACAGATTGCCAATGCCGCTCCGGGGTTGGGTACCTGCACATGCACCAGCTCTGGCCTGACCCTCATCAGCTCCCAGGGGAGCGTGGGCGTCACCGGCATAGACGCTACCGCACCAAAAGTGGGGACTCTGACGATCGTAGCTCCGTCGCGCTGTTCGACATGCCTCCGGATCGAATCTCCGGCAGCAATAACCTGGACATTTTTTGAAACGGTCAGACCGGAGACAAGGTCCCGCATATATGTCTCCATCCCCCCTGGGTGCGGAGGATAGTATTTTCCAATGTGTACAATCGCTTTCTGCATTCCCTGCGCTGTTCTAATTAGAATATCCTTGTGAAGGAAGAAGACATCCGGATGACCACCCGCGTCTCACCTGCAACTCTTTACGTCAATGGGCGATTCCTCTCTCAGGCGGTTACCGGTGTTCAACGATATGCCCACGAATTACTAACTGCCCTCGATAAGTTGTTTATGGCAGGGATCGTTGAAACGGTTCCTGTAACAATTCTCGTCCCACCCAATACCGTGGACCTTCCCTCCTGGGCCACACTGCGCATTCGGCAGGTGGGTCGGTTCACGGGTCAGCTTTGGGAACAGATTGATCTGCCTGTCCATGCAAGCGGCGGCCTGCTGTTTACTCCCTGCGGCGGCGCCCCCATATTGCACAGACGGCATGTCATCACCATCCACGATGCCGGCCCATTCAGCACCCCTGACGCATATAACACCGCCTACAGGAACTATTACAAAATACTACAGAAGATCCTTGCCCGCACGGCCATTCAGCTCATCACAGATTCCGAATTCTGCAGACAGGAGCTGATCCGATTTTTGCACGTCCTCGAGGGGAAAATCTCCCACGTTCCGCTCTCGGGGGAGCACATCCTGCGGTACCCCCGAAACGACGCTGTACTGGCGAAACAGGGACTCTCGCCGGGAAAATATGTCCTCGCAGTCGGATCCAGGAATCCAAATAAGAACCTGCACGGTCTGGTGCAGGCGTTCAGCCGGTTGCCGGTTTCGGATGTCTGTCTCGCCATCGCGGGAGGCTCCAATTCCGCGATCTTTGCGGGCACCCAGAATTTTGCTGGTTCCGTAAAACAAATGGGATTCGTCACCGATGCCGAATTGCGAACGCTCTATGAGCATGCAGCCTGCTTCGTATTCCCTTCCTTCTACGAAGGTTTCGGAATCCCTCCGCTCGAGGCGCTCACCCTGGGCACTCCGGTTGTCGTATCTCGCGCAGCGTCACTTCCCGAGATTTTCGGAGCAGCGGCCACCTACTGCGATCCCTACTCGCCCGAAGATATCGCCCGGCAGATATCCGCCGTCCTGCAGGATAAAACTCCTCGTCGCCTGGATGCAATTCGCTATGCATCCCAATTCACATGGGAAAACTGCGCAAGACAAACCTGGTCGATCCTGCTGGATGCTCTCCACGCATAGCAATCAATCAGCAGCGGTCTGACCGCGGGTAAAGACGCCGACTCACAAAGTGGGCGAGGTTTCGGGAAAAGGTGACAGCGAACGATGGAAAAACAGCTTTCGAACTACCAGCACTTGGAGAATGCTCAACCCGGCTGTGATTAACACCTCAACCAGACCCGACACTACAAGAGCAAGAGGAACGGTGCAAAGCACCGCAACCCATAAGATGACTACGGGAGATCGCTCCGAGACGGCATAATCGTATATGCACTGCATTAAACCGCCAATGATCGCCACGATAACTCCTCCCACGATGATTCCGAACCATGAAAAATTAAGAAATGTCTCTCCAAATATGCCGAAGTCGAAGGCTATATCGAGATAGGGATCGTTCCGTCCGATGATTCTGGTCATCTCGGGATTGGGAAGGCGCGGTTTGTCTTTCCAGAAACTGCGCGGAATAGCCTCCGCGACGATCTCGATATATGACATTCCGAGTTTTGGGTCGTGGTAACGCTCGGCAACCATAAACTCATTGAACATATCAGCCGCGTCCATCCGGCTAAACGCTGCGTTTACTGCATCCTGAAATGTAAGGTGAGAGAGAACGGCTTGAAGAGATCCGTTTGCGCTGGTGTATTTTAGCTGCCGGTACTGTCCGGAAATCGCGATGAACGGAACCACAATGCACACCAGCAGAATTACGAGACGCGCACCTATGCGCTTGTAAAGAATATGCCGAATCAGGAAAATCTGGATGACCAATAGAATCACACTTCCCCGCGCACCTGTTGCCAAACCGTAGAGGGCGGCTACCGCAACGACTGTCACAAACACAGCCCGCGAGGTCTCTTTCATGTAGTACGCCACTGTGATTACAATTGCCGGCATCGTGATAAGAAAGCCCAACAGCTCCGTAAAGTAAGTCATGCCGCCCACCATCATGAAAAATCGATATTGAATGGGATCGGCAAAAACCATGAAGGGATTGGAGAATCCGGCCAGCCAGGTGCTGATTAGGAATCCTACACCTCCGGCGATCTGCATCACGACCGTGGTTCTCAGGAAAGACTTCCGGAATACAAGGCTCTTGCCAAGCCGTCTGCCAATACCGAAATTGAGCCTCGGCATCAATAGATATAAAGCCAGCGTTGCGATCAGAGTGCAGGCAATATAGGTGAGCGTTGCCGGATCGCGGTCATCGATAAGGGCAAGAGGCAGCAGAAAATATATGCCGAACGCCTGGGTAACCATCGACATTGGCGCGAGAATATCCAGATCGGTGCTGTTCAACATAAAAAACAGGCTCAACACCGCGTAACACAGAGCGAATCCGATGTTGCCCAGCATCACAGAGACCAGGCAGGCGCACAGATAGATTGCAAGGAAAAAGCGTTGCCACCCTCTGGGCCGCCCGCCCGGCCCGGCTGCGAACAACATAATCCGAAGTCCGGCGGAAAGCGGCGATCGAGCCCCGTTGTCAGCGGGACCCGGCAAAGATATGGCGCCATCCGTCACTTGGACCTCTCAAAATGCCGAACGCTCTTCATCTCCTGGCGCTACTTCTTCCCGGGCGCAACCGAATCGCCGACTAACAGAGCCAGCGTCTCCGAAGCTGCCCGTCTCCAGCTAAACTGCTCCCCGCGAGATTCCGCTTTATACGCCAGTTCGTGGCGCATCGCTTCGTCCTCTGTCATTTGCTTAAAGGCCCGCGTAATTGCCTCCGCATTGTATGGATCGACAAGCAGCGCCGCATCCCCGGCTACCTCAGCGACGGAAGAAGTGTTACTTGCGATGAGTGGAACGCCCCACTGCATAGCTTCAACCAGCGGCAGCCCGAATCCCTCATAGAGAGAAACCATCACCAACGCGTGCGCGTTCGCATATAAGGCGCGGAGCACTGTGTCGTCGGCCCGTTGAATCAGATGCACGCACGACTGCAGATTGTTTGCGGCGACAAAATCTCTTGCGCTGAAAGCGCCCCACTGCTCCGTGCCGACAATCACCAGATCGAGCGGGTCGCTGCTGACTTTCCGATATTGAATATAGGCGCCCAACATCCGTTCCAGATTCTTACGCGGTTCGTAACTGCCAACGACCAGAAAATAGCGGCTGGATACCGGGCAGGAACCTGTCTCTCCGTCCGCTTTGAGATTGGACGCCAAATAAACAACATCCAGTTTGTCTTTAGCCCAAGGGAAGTAAGACAGGATTTCGCAGCGCGAGAATTGCGAATCGGTAATAGCCTGGTCGGCAATGCGAAGGGAAAGCGGCATCAACAGCGCCTCCAGGGCAACAGCATCTCCGGTCATTGTATGCGGAAAGCGCTTCCATACCACGTCGTGGACAGTGAGCACCTTCCTGATGCGCGGCGAAAGCAAAAGAGGCATCTGGTGACGCGGCGACCAGAATACGTCAATCCCGTCCTTCAGCACCCAAACCGGGAAGAATGTCTGTGCAAACGCCGTGCTGCGGCCGCGGGAAGCAATGCTGCCCGTGCGTATGGTCCAGTGTTCCGGAATAGGAAAGCGATGCTCGAAGGGACGGTCGCAGTAAAGGAAGAAACGGTGTGGCACCTGCGCCAGCGCGAATTCGCGCAATAAATTCACAACGTATCGACCAATCCCGCAATTCGGAAATGCCAAAGGGCGCGCATCCACTGCGATGTTCAGCACTCTGTCCATCAAATCGCTCCAGATCTCTCAACTTCGACCCACTCGCACGAACGCCGCCAGGTAATAACGGCCATCACACCCATCCCGATAGAATCTCCCTCTCCGTAATTACCGCCATCGCAAGAGAGCTGTGCGGCCTCTTGCCCGACCGCCATTCCAGCATTACCCGCGCGCCGGGGAACGGCTCCCCTCTCCGGCGAGGAAGTCTCCCCGCAGGATTCTCCTTACCTCCCAGCTCTGCACGCACACAATAAAGACGATGTAGGAGATGATTGTAGCCAGCAGGACTCCTGTCGGCCCAATGCTCTTCACCCAGACAATCGACAACGCCAGGTTCACGATTGCAGAAAGCACAGAGGAGATTGCCTGCCGCTTGACGCGAAATGTCGCCCCCATCAGCGTGGATTGATTGGTGGTAAATACGCAAATGACGATCCACAGGCACATGAGCTGAACGAGCAGAAGGCCTGGAACCGCTGCAGGGCCTGCCCAGAGGCGAATAATCTGCCTGCCCCCAATCAGCATGACCGAGCAGCCGATCGCAAGCACAGCCGTACTAATCCATCGGACGCGCCTGTAAGCCAGCCTTATCCAGGGCAGATGCCCCTTCGCATAGGCTTCAGCATAGGCCGGCCACAGTGACGGGATAACCAGAGTCTGCACCGCAGCAATGTAGCTTACCAGCCGCCAGGTAACCGAATACGGAGTTACACTGGCGGGCCCGAGATAGTGAGAGATAACAAGATTATCGCTGCTGAAGATGACCAGCCCTGCCAGCTGAATGGCGAAGAACTGGCTGCCGGAACCAAGGATTCGCCCGACGCAGCCGAAATCGATCCTCTGCGGCCAGGGTTTCATCCACGGCTTGTGAAAGAAACAAATCCATAACAGACAGGCTCCGTTTGCGGCCACGGTAGATCCGGCGAATCCGGCGACCAGATAGGGAAGGCTGCCATGAAACCGAATCACGGCAATCACCAGCAGAAGGCTCAGAAGGCTTCCGGCCGCCGCAAACAGATTGGAGGCGTGCAGTTCCTGGTACCCGCCAAGCACCCGCTGCGCCAGACCGGTCGGGAGCGCCAGCAGGAATACGATGAAAGCCGCCGCCATGGCGCGCGAAGTGTCGCGCCCCAGGGCGGGATCTCTCACGTGAAACAGGGATATCCAGTGGATGGACGGCCACAGCATCCAGCCCGCAAGGCCGAGGAGTGCCGCGATGCCCAGAATCATCCAAAATGCCGTCGCAAAATAAGTGGCGGCCCGCTCTTTGTCGTCGGCGGCATACGCTTCGGAAATCAGATTCGTCAGTGTGCTGGCAATGCCGATGTCGAGCACGAAGAACATCGTGGCGGCGCTGCTGATCGTGATCCACAGTCCATAACCTTCGGCCCCAAGATACCGGACCGTAAGCGGCACCGTGGTCGCGCTCACCAGCAGGCTGGTGCCCTTGCCAAACAAAGCAGTCACCGCGGCGGACGCAATCCCGCGATATCGCTTCCTGGATTCCTGAGACATTTGCTGGGGAGGCACCATGACCGGCTCGGCGCCTGAGGGTGAGGCCATATGCGATTACACTCAGGGTGACTCTTATAGATTAGCATCCGCCTTCCGGAGCTTCGCATCGGGATCGAGCACCATACTCAGCTTGTCGACCCTCTGAAGCGGTGCCTGCAGAATTGCAGTTCCGGGCGGGAGGAAGCACGCCATCGCAGAGGTAGTGTGACTGAAGCCCGCCTCTGCGCGCGCTCAAGTGCAGTTCGTCCCGGTTGTGCTTCGATTCTTCCCGAACCCGCGCAGGGATTACCTGGTGGACGCGGAAGGAATCGAACCTTCAACCTGTCGATTAAGAGTCGAATGCTCTGCCAATTGAGCTACGCGTCCACGAGTGGCTTGCCAGGCGGGATGGCGCTCGGAAACAAGCAGAATTTTGCCGCATCCTGACTTTGCGCCTTTCTCAATATAGCACAGCAAATGCAGGCGTCCGGCGCACTCCGGGCGTGCGCGCATCCATCGCCTTTGCGGGGCAATCAGGCGCGGTTCGCGCCCTCAGAATGAGTAGGAGAATCCGCCTTCCACGCAGCGCGCAGCCTGCGCGAAATAAAGCGTGCTGCCGTCTTTGGACACGAACGGGCGGTAGCCTTGCGCAAAGAGATTGCGCACGTCGACCAGCGCCTCCACGCCGTTGGGTATCACCCGGCGGAAATGGATCGGCTGGCGCAGAACGAAGCTGAGGTAAGCGTCGGGGGCAGCCATCGAGAATGCGTCGACCGGCGTCAGAGAGCGGGGATCCTGCCAGCGGTAGGAAGCCCGCCAGTGCGTGCCCGCTTCCCCCAGTTTGCCGTGCACGGCGGTGCTCACCATGGGCGTCTCGTGGGCGCGCATCGTGCCCAGGGCGCTCGCCAGCGACTCCGACCCCTCCGTCGCGTTGGCCATGCTCAGCGCCTCGCCGACGGCAATGTCGAAGGAGATCCAGGTGCTTCCGTTCACCCGCTCCTCCACTTCGCTCATGATGCCGTTCCCGCCGAAGTTCTGCCCCGCCGCGCGCAGCAGGCCGCTCGACTCGTCGTAGAGCAGGTTGCCGCCGGTCCAGTCCGCCGCGGAAATATTCCCCCCTCCGCTGACAATGGGATGATCGACCCGCTCGCGCCATGCGGTAATCGTCACGCGCATCGAGCCCTGTGTGCGATCGACAGAAATCTCCTGATGCAGCCCCTGCTCCAGGGCCAGTGCGCCGTTCTGCTCCGCCAGCTTGGGCTCCACGGTCGCCTGCCGGTCCAGATCCTCCACCTGCTGCAATCCCGGCGCAGTGGACACGCGATACGCGAAAGACGCATCGCCGTCGCGCACAGCCACAGCCGCAAAGGGATGGTTGGCCAGCAGCATGTTGCCCAGATGGATGGCTTCCGTCTCGTCGCCGAACTGCGCCTGGATGGCGTCGCCAAAACTCAACGTTTCGCCGCTGCGCAGCTCGATGGCCTGCAGCCCCTCGGCGCCGGGGCCTCCGGCAATGTCCGGACGGTCTTCCACCGCGGCAATGGTTCGGAAGCTGCGCCCCTGGGCAAGCTGCTGTTCGTAGCCCGCCATGGCATTCAGCGACGGCACTTCGGCCTGGCTCAGGTCGGCCCGGAAAATCATCGCGCGCTCATCGTCCGGCGCGCGCTCCATCTCGAAATCGTTGTGCACGCCTCCGTCGCCGAACCCACTCTCGCCGCCGCGCACCGTCACCCTTGCCTTCAGTTCGGGGGCCGAGCCGTCGCCGTTCGTAACCACCACCAGCGGGCCGTCCTGCAGCAGGCGCAGCAGCGGACGATTCGCCGAGAGGCGCAGCGTCCACGTCCAGTCGTCTTTGGGCTCATCGGCCTGGCGCGGCTTCGCCGGCAGCCACCGGAACGCCTCATACAGCGTGTCGAGCGTCAGGTTGACTACGATCTTCGACCCGCCCAGCACGCGCAGATTCTCGCGCAGCGTCGGCAGGAACAGATCCGCTGAGGCCTTCACCTCATACACGCCGGGAAGAATCGAGTCGATGCGATACCGCCCGCGCTCGTCCGTCACCGCCTGCAGCGCCACGGTGAAATCCGGCCGAAGCAGTTCGACCACCGCGCCAATCTGCGGCGTGCCGCGGCTGTCCCGAACCACCCCCGTCAGACTTGTGGTTTGTGCGTCAGCCCGCGCTCCTGCCGCGCACAACAGCACCAGCGCCACGAGAAGGGGACCGGAATTGGATAGACGTCTGCTCACTGCTTCAATTCGTTAGGTTTGCTCCCTGGCTCTGCTCCCTCAAACTGGTCCCGCCCCGCGGCTCTTTCGACCGCTGGGGCGCCGCCTCCGGTCGTGCGTCACATCCCGGAAGCTTCCGTCTGTGAGCCTACTCCACCGTGAACGGCGCCGACTGTGCAATCTGCTGATGGGTCACGTCGTCGTCCACGCTGATCTTAACCATATACTTGCCAGGCTCAAGACTTGCAAGGGGGAGGGTCTTTTCCAGCGTCAGCTGATCGGAGCTGCCGCCCAGTTTCTGCGATTCTTCCTGCGTATCCAGAATCGTCTTGTTCGTCGCGACATTCAAAATCTGGTAGTCGATCTTCGCGTTGTTCTGTTTGCTCTTTTGATCCAGGCCAAGATTATAAACCTGCATCCAGAAATTTAGGTTCTGATCGCGATGGAAAGTCGCCGGGGCGGCCGGATTCGACGTTACCCGGGGCCGCACGTAGGTGTTGCTGATGATGAACATCCCCGCGCCGATCTCCTTCGAAGGCACGCGTTCCATCTTGTCCGCCAGAATCAGCGACGAGGAGGACAGCCGGTCGTCGTCGAAGCGCGGCACGGTGATGGAGTGCGCCCAGATCCCCACATGGTCGGGGTTGTTGCCGTCTTTGATCGCGATGTCGATGCGGTACAGTCCCGGCCGCAGCGGCAACGCCTTCCAGTACAGCGACACGTTGTTCAGCGTCCGCGGCATCAGCTCCGCCGGCTCTTCCACTTGCACCGGATCTTCGAAGCTCTGCACCACGCGGTCGGTGATCGTCGAGACCCGCCCGATAATATCCACGTCCGCCTTCGCTACACCATCCTTGGTATTGAAGGTCATGTCGCGGTTCTTGATCTGGATGGTGATCGGCACCAGTACCGTATCGTCGGTCACTTTCACGAAGTCGGTGCGCACGTCAAACGGAAAGATCGGCCCGGTCAGAACCTTGTGGCTGGTCAGGTACTCGGCCAGGTCCATGTCCTTGAACTTGATCTCCGGCGGCGCCATCAGCTTCGCGTATTGCTCCAGGCGGTCAAACTCCTTCGCCTCGTTGGTGGAGGAATCCGGACCCGGCCCCAGGTCTTCCATCCCGCCCTTGAAGCGATCCGCCTTCTTCGCCATGCCCATCTCTTCGTACAGCGTGTCGCCCGCGTTGGGCACGTGCAGCAGGGCGTCCTTCTCAGAGCGGTCGATCGTCATGTGGTAATCGCCGCACATGCACGTGTCCACGAATTCGATATCGATGTTCTCGCCGATCCCCTCGATGTACCGGTAATGCCAGGTCTCGAACGGGAAGGTCGTCGTCTCGCCGCCGCCTTCGTCCATGGGCCGGTCGTAAGGGCCCCCGCTGGGGTGGGAGTCGATCGAGTCGGGCGGCCCGAAGGCAATATAGATGTGCCCGCGATCCGTCATCCAGCCCGGCTTGCCCGCGGCGTAGTGCTCGTTGGCGTACGCGATGCGGCGATAGTGCTCTTCGCGGAACTCGTTTTCCGGAGAATCCGGATTCGGATTCCTGCGCCGCCAGAACTGCTCGATGAACGCGTCCCGCTCTTCATCGTTGCTCAAACTCAGGAAGGCCTTCTTCTCCTGATCGGTGATGATCCAGCGCACGTCCTCATTCAGCCACTTCTTATAGGTCTCGCTCAACTCCTGGTGCAGCTCATGTTGCTGCTTCAGGCGTTCCTTGTCGGAGAGCTGCCGCGTCAGCGGGTTTTGGTCGTCCTGGGATTGGGTGGCGCTGTCCTGCTGGGGGGTTGACTGCGCCTGGACCCTCAGGCTTCCTGCTCCGGCGAGCATTGCGATAAGGATGGCGGAAAAGAACGGAAATCGGTGCCTCAACATAGGCGAACTGCTGCTCCTTCGGGGCGTTTCCAATTCTACGGGGGCGCAGCGGGGCTTTCAAGCAGTTCCTTGCGAAAACCCCCGGCCCTGCCGGTACTTCAGTCTCACTTACATAAGACCGTCGGGGCAGGCAACCTGTTATCATAGCGTGGAAATCTTCTCCGGCAACTCACCGGACGCCACGGCGGGCGTCCAACCTCTGGCTTCGGATCGGAATCCCGGTTCGCTGATCTGCCTGAGTCGCCTGCCTGCTGGCTGGGCCGCCCGAATTTACGGAACCGTCGACGCCGGAAATGCGTAATCGTTCGCGAAGGAATCGACTGCCTTGAAAAAAATACTGCTCATTATCGGCGTCATCGTGGTTCTTGGCGGGATCGTTGGGCTTACTGTCGTACGCGCGCAATCCGCATATACCAAGGTCCTGATCGGAACGGTCGCGAAGGAGAACCTCGTCTCCGAAGTGAACGCCACCGGCCAGATCGTGCCCAAAACCTACGTGAACGTGGGCGCCAACGCCATGGGCCGCGTCACCCATTTCTATGTGGCGGAGGGCGACAAGGTGAAGAAGGGCGAGGTCATCGCCACCATTGAGAACGTGCAGCAGCAGGCCAACGTGGCTGCACAGCAGGCCACCATTGCCGCCGCCCAGACTGATATCTCGTCCTACATCGCCGCCGAAAAGACCGCCCAGGCCAACGTCGACCACGCCCAGGCCGACCTGGAGCAGAAGAAGCTCGATTACCAGCGCGCCCAGGCCCTCGTAGCAGCCCAGGTCATGTCCAAACAGAATTATGACGCGGCCAAGGCCGCCTACGACCTGGATGTCGCCTCCCTCGAGCAGGCTAAAGCCGGTTTGGCCCAGGCAAAGGCCAATACCGCCTCCGCGCGCGGTCACCTGGCGACCCAGCAGGCCGACCTCAAGGTCAACGAAGACCTCCTCAACCGCACCTATGCCATTGCCCCCTTCGACGGCATCGTCACGAATGAGCCCATCCGCCAGGGCGAGATGGTCGTCGAAGGCATTCAGGACACCGCCGGCTCCACCCTGATGACCCTCGCCGATATGTCGGTGATCACCGCCGAAGTTAAGGTGGACGAGACCGACATCGTCAACGTCGCCAACGGCCAGGAAGCGGACGTAACCGTCGACGCCCTGCCCGGCAAGATCTTTAAGGGCCACGTGACCGAGGTTGGCGATCAGGCCCTGCTCCGCTCCACCGGCGTTGCCACCAGCCAGTCCACCAGCGGCGTCGAAGAAGCCAAGGACTTTAAGGTGGTCGTCACCCTGGACCATCCCTCCGACGAACTGCGCCCCGGCCTCTCCTGCACCGCCAAAATCGTCACCGCCAGCAAGGACAATGCGGTTGCCATTCCCATCCAGGCGCTGACCATGCGCGATCCGAAGCACCTCACCGACACCGGCCATGTGCAGACCGTCGCCGCTGCCACCAGCGACCAGCAGGCGGCGCAGCTGGTGCAGGGCGTCTTCGTCGTGCGCAAGGACAAGGGCAAAGATCGCGTCCACTTCATTCCCGTGCAGACCGGGATTACCGGAGCCACGGATATCGAAGTGACGAAGGGACTTGAGCCCGGCGACCGCATCGTCACCGGGACCTACAAGATTCTGCGCGATCTGAAAGAAGGAGCCCTCGTGAAACAGGATTCCTCCCTGGCTGCACCGCAGAATACGACTTCGTCATCTTCATAACAGAGCCTCCGCGCGGCAGGCCGCCGTTCGGGGCGCTCGCAACTGGGAATCTGCACCGCGTATATCAGGCAATATGGCAACAGGAGTCGTAATGGCGGCAGAGACAACAACCGAAGCGGAGCGGGCAACCGCGCCCAACGCGCCCGTGAGCGACATCATCGTCGTCGAGGATCTCTGGAAGACCTACGACATGGGCTCAGAGCAGCAGGTCCAGGCGCTGCAGGGCATCTCGCTGCGCATCCGCCGCAACGAATACGTGGCCATCATGGGCCCCTCCGGTTCGGGCAAATCGACGCTCATGAACCTCATCGGCTGCCTCGATACCCCCTCCAGCGGCAAATACTGGCTCAACGGCCACCTGGTCAGCGAACTGAACGACGACGAACTGGCCCGTATCCGCAACAAGGAAATCGGCTTCGTCTTCCAGACCTTCAATTTGCTGGCCCGCGCCACCGCGCTCCACAACGTGGAGCTGCCCCTCATTTACAACGGTACCCCCGCAGGCGAGCGCGACGCCCGCGCCAAAGCCGCCCTCGCTGCGGTCGGCCTCGAATCGCGCATGCTCCACAAGCCGAACGAGCTCTCCGGCGGACAACGCCAGCGTGTCGCCGTCGCCCGCGCCCTGGTCAACAATCCCTCCATCATCCTCGCCGACGAGCCCACCGGCAACCTCGATTCGAAAACCGGCGAGGAAATCATGGCGCTGTTTGACGATTTGCATCGCAAAGGCAACACCATCGTCCTGGTCACCCACGAACCGGACATCGCCGAATACGCGCATCGTGTGGTGCACATCCGCGACGGCAGGATCTTCTCCGATCAGCCCTCCTCGCGCTCGCGTACTTCCTGAGCAAAAGCCACAGTCAGAATGCAAAAAGTAGGGCAGGCTTCCAGCCTGCCCTTTGCAGTCTTTGCCGCAAGTCGCGTTACTTCTGAGGCCTTTGTTCTCTCTGTTTCGCCTCCGGAGCCGGATGCGATGCCGGACGCGGTGCCGGGCGCGCGGCTGGCTTTGGCTTGGTTGCCGGTGCCGCGTGCGCAGCCGGACGTGCCGGTGCAGCCGGTCGGCTTTCCGGATGCGGAGTCGCTGCCGGACGTGATGCCGGACGGCTTTCCGCGTGCGGTGCAGCCGGACGTGCCGATGCGGCTGGACGGCTTTCCGGACGAGGCGCCGCTTCGGGATGCGGTGCTGGCCGGCTCGCCGGGTGCGGTGTTACAGCCGCACGCGGGGCTGGCCGGCTCTCCGCATGCGGCGTCGCCTCCGGGCGGCTCGCTTCATGCCGAGGCGCCGCTTCCGGACGGCTGCCCGGACGAGGCGTAGATTCCGTCCGCGCCATCGTCGTCGACCGATTCTCTTCCGGCCGCGCCGTGGGATGGTTCTCCTCGCGAGCATTCGCCGAGGCGTGTGCACTCGCTTCCGGACGGGTTGCCTCAGGACGAGCCGCCGTCTCAGGACGTTTCTCCGCTGCATGGGCTTCCGGACGAGCTTCCGAACGAGGCTCCGCCGCAGCGCGGCCTGTGGTTGCGGTGCGCGGCGCGGTCTCGCGGCGAGCTGCGGTCGTGGGGCGCCCAGCTTCCGGATGGGCATTCTCTGCTGCCCGATTCGCCGGTCGTGCTCCTGCGCCCGGTCGATTCTCTCCGGCACGGTTATTCTCTGCGTGATTGGCGGCGGGGCGGCTCTCCGCCCGTGCCGGGGCCGCGGCCGGATGCGCGCTCACCCGCACCATCGCTGCATGCGCAGGATGTCCATGGTTGGCCGTGAATCGCGCCTGCGGGTCCCTCGCGGCAACGTTTCGCTGCTCCACCTGGGCTGACGTCGGCGGGTAGTGATGCTCATGCATGGCCACTTGTTCCTGCGGCGTGGGACGAGCCCGCACCCCACCCGGTCCGTTAAAGCTGGCCCGACTATTGGTGACGGTCGTGTTGTTGATGACCGTCCTGTCGACATACACGTTGCGGATCACCGTGGTGTTCACGTTCACCACTGCGGTGTTGTAGCGGAAGACGTTCCCTGCCCACATGCCGCCGACGAACCCCACGCCCCCGTACCCGAACCCGTAATTCACCCCGCCGTAGAAGCCGACGTGCGGTCCCCAGTACCCGGCGTTCCAGCCGTACACCCCGTTAGCCCAGCCCCAGTAGCCAGGTGTCCACAGCAGTCCCGCTTCCGGCGGCGCGACCCAGACGCCCGGAACCCAGTAGTAGCCGATATCTTCGCTCCACGACCAGTAGCCGGGCTGCCAAAGGTAGCCGTCCACTGGACACGGCGGCTGCACGTAGACCGGCAGCGGCGGAGGCGCCGTGCCAACCGTAATGGAAAATCCAACGCTGATCTGCGCCGGCGCAGCCGCCGGTAGCAGACACAGCAGGAGCGCGGGCCACAGATACCCGAATTTCAGAAAAACTCTCATCGTAAACTCCGTCGTGGGTTTTGCCCGTTCTCATTCGTGGCGCGTCGTGGCGCCGCTACGGGCTACGTGAAGTTACGATGCCAATCCGCCCGTTAGCGGATAGCGGCATGTCCCCGTTTATTTAGCTTCGTCAGGCAGACAAAGACACGCGCTCGCCCGAAAACCTCTGTTTTTTGAACGGGGCGCACCCCCCGGCACGTCGCTCGGCGGGCAACGTCGCTGCGGCGCCTCTCCAGTGCCTTCAACTTCCTCAGCCATCTGCCGATAAGCAGACCAGCGGCACAAGGACACGACTATGTATCTGGCGCAGGTGGAAATGGCGAACCCGGCAAATCGCGAAGAAGGGACATGGCCCGGCTTCGACCTGCAATCGCTCGAGCCCGAGGCCCTGCGGCCGGAAGACTGGATGCTGGGGCCTATGGCCGGACGCAGCCTCGCCATGCAGCACCTCTTTGCTCGGATGCGCTGCACCGCACCCCATTTCCGCGTGGCCACCATCGAAGGCGAGCCTGGCGCCGGCAAGCTGCTCGCCGCCCGCACCCTGCATCGCATGGGGCCGGCCGCCGCCGGACCCTTTGCCCCCCACGTTGCCGCCGACTTTGTTGAGAACGATCGGTCCGCCTGGCACGACGCCCGCGGCGGCCTGCTCTACCTCTCGCGCGTCGATGAACTCACTCCCGATCAGCAGCGCCTGTTGCGCGGCATCCTGGAGCGCGCAGCCCACGAGCGCATCCGGACCCATGCAGCCTCCGGCCCGCTCCAACTGGTCGTCGCTGCGTTACGGCCCCTGCGGGCCCTTGCGGCTGCGGGCAGCTTTCGCGCCGATCTCGCCACCCATCTCACCGCTATCCGTTTCCTCATTCCGCCCCTGCGCGAGCGGCGCGACGATATTCCCTTGCTGGCAGGGCTTTTCCTGCGCCGCTGGGTCCAGCAGCACGGCAAGCCGTTGCGTGGCTTTGGCCCGGCAACTCTCGCCCGTCTCTCTGTTCACAGCTGGCCGGGCAATGTGCGCGAACTCGAATCCGCCATCGCGGCGGCCGCGCTCGAAGCCGCCGGTCAGTGGATCCGCCCCATCGACATTCCCCGCCTGGAGTGGCCCTCTCCGACCGCCATGTCCCCCCAAGCGAACCTCTTCACCGACGACCCGAACCTGGACCGTGCGATCATGCGCCACGTGGCCCGCATCCTCGCCCGCGCCAACGGCAACAAAGTCCGCGCTGCCCGCATGCTCGGCATCAGCCGCTCTACCCTCTACCGCATGCTCGAAAGCGGCAGCACCGCCGAGCTGGAAACTCACTCCGCGCACTCGTAACCGCAGCCCAACTGCTGCATCGCTCCGGCTTCCGCCGGCAGCAACTCGTAGCTCACCAACGCCACCTTCTGGCTGTCTGGCGACCACGATGGCACATGGATCGTTCCCTGCCCGCCAAACCGCTTCGCAACCGCGGCGTTACAGTAATGCCATGAAGAAATACACCTTCACAGCGAAGATCGCCGCAGTCGGCAACGGTGGCGCCTGTGTGCACTTTCCTTACGATGTCGAAAAAGAATTCGGCACGAGGGGCAGGGTTCCGGTGCAGGCCAGCTTCGATGGCATCCCGTACCGAGGATCGCTGACGCGCTGCGGAGCGGCGGACCACATGCTCGGCATGCTGAAATCCATCCGCGAACAGATCGGCAAGGGCCCGGGCGACACCGTCGAAGTCGTTGTTTGGAAAGACGAAGCCGAACGAACCGTCAAGGTTCCACCCGACCTCGCAAAGCTCCTCGACCGGCAGGGCCTGCGGCTCTTCTTTGAAAAGC
The DNA here is from genome assembly GCA_030041435.1 of Acidobacteriaceae bacterium. Classification (GTDB taxonomy): domain Bacteria; phylum Acidobacteriota; class Terriglobia; order Terriglobales; family Acidobacteriaceae; genus Palsa-343. The sequence goes on along the minus strand of JASHNW010000056.1, from coordinate 18,798 downwards.
TCAGTTACACCCACCGCAAGGAATATTGCCGCTGGATCACCGAAGCGAAAAAGGAAGAAACCCGCGCCCGCCGTCTCGAGAAGGCCGCGGACATGCTCCGCAAAGGCGTTAAAACCCCCGGCTAACCCGCAACCGCTGCACCCTGTGCCCCGCTCCCTGTACCCTGTCCTCAAGACCTCAGCCATGACTCTCCGCGCAATCTGCTCTTCCCTCCTGCTCTCCGCATCCCTCGCCCTCTGCGCCTTGCCCGCCGCCCCGCAAAGCGCAACCTCGCCCGCAAACACCGTCGCTCCCGACCTCGCCTCGCGCGAAAAGGCCCTCAACGACCTCTTCGCGCAGATCTGGGAAGACCACCTCGGCCACTCACCCGAATTCGCCTCCATCATCGGCGACAAGCGCTGGAACGACCAGCTCACCGACTACTCCGTTGCCGCCTACAACGACCAGCTGGCCCGCGGCCGCGCGTATATCGACAAGCTCGGCGCGATCGACACCACCGGCATGACCGACCAGGAAATCCTGAGCGAAGACCTCATGGTGCGCAACCTCGTCGAGCAGCAGGAAGAGTCGCAGTTCAAGCCCTGGGAGATGCCCGTCAACCAGTTCGCCGGCCTGCAGCTCTCACTGCCCCAGCTCGTCCCCCGCCTCAGCTTCACCAGCGAGAAGGACTACGACGACTACGTCGCGCGCCTCAAAAAAGTCCCCACCGCCTTCCAGCAGATCACCGACAACATGCTCACCGGTATCGACGACCAGCGCGCTCCGCCCAAATACCTGCTGGAAAAAGTCCTGGTCCAGGTGAATGCTCTGCTCGCGCAGAAGCCCGAAGACAGCCCCTTCGCCCTGCCGCTGAAAAAATTCCCCGCCTCCATCTCCGCCACCGATCAGACCCAGATTCACGACGCCGTTATCGCCGCCATCACCAGGCAGGTCTACCCGGCGTACCAACGCTTCGCCAAATTCCTGCAGGCCGTCTATATCCCCGCCGGCCGCAACGATCCCGGTGTCTGGTCGCTGCCTGACGGCGATGCGTACTACGCCTTCCGCGTGAAACAGAGCACCACCACCGACCTCACGCCCGCGCAGATTCACCAGATCGGCCTCGATCAGGTCGCGCAGGACGAAGCCGCCGAGCTGGTCATCGCAAAAAAGCTCGGCTACCCTGACGTCGCCGCCCTCCGCGCCGCCGTCGCCGCCAATCCGAAGCTGCACCCCACCAGCGAAGCGCAGTTACTCGACCTCTACCGCGCCGACCTCAACCAGATGCTTCCCAAACTCCCTGACCTCTTCACCCGCCTGCCCAAAGCGCCCCTCGTCGTCGAAGCCATCCCCGCGTATATGGCCAAAGACCAGGCCCCCGCCTACTACGAGCAGGGCACGCCGGACGGCTCCCGCCCCGGCACCGTGTTCGTTAACACGTACGACTTCGAGCACCGCTCCCTCGCCGAGGTCGAATCCATCGCCTACCACGAGGGGCTCCCCGGCCACCACCTGCAAATCTCCATCGCGCAGGAGCTCACTGGCCTGCCCGATTTCCGCAAATACCTTCACTACACCGCCTACACCGAAGGCTGGGGCCTCTACGCTGAACAACTCGGTAAGGACATCGGCTTCTATCAGGATCCGTACTCCGACTTCGGCCGCCTCGAAGCCGACGAATTCCGCGCCATCCGCCTCGTCGTCGATACCGGCGTCCATGCCGACCACTGGACGCGTCAGCAGATGGTCGACTATTTCCACGCCCACTCCGGCCTCGACGACGCCACCATCAACGCCGAAGTCGACCGCTACATCGCCTGGCCCGCCCAGGCCCTCGGCTACAAAATAGGCGAGTTGAAGATCCTCGAGCTCCGCGCCCGCGCCCAGCAGGCCCTTGGCCCCGAATTCGACCTCCGCGCCTTCGACGACCAGGTCGTCGACTCCGGCGCTCTTCCCCTCGACGTCCTCGACGCCCGCATCACCGCCTGGATCGCCTCGCAAAAGCCGCAGCGTTAAAAAAACCGGAACATTTTGGCTTCTCCTCGATTGGAAGATAACGTTTACATTTGAGCCCTGAACCTTACCCTGATCGCTTGAAAATCTGTTTGTGCCTTGGGAAGTGAAGCGGTCTCAACAGAAGAGAGGATCACACCGCCGCCGGTGATCCGGCTCATGGTCCAGGTCGGCGTGTAACCGGATACACTTTACAGCGGAGCAATGTACGAGGCAGGCCTCAGAGTTGGCCGTTTCCAGAGGCCTCCTGAAACAGGCCCCGCTAAACCGCGCCAGGCCTATCGCCGGATCTCTCCCCGGCTGTCTCAAAAGGCGTGGTCCCGGAAACGGGCTGGAGGCTCACTCCGAAAGAATCGGTTCCGAAACTTCTTCCCCTTTGCTGGTCAGGTCGTGGTGGCGCTCGAGAAAACGGACGCAGGCGTTCCAGCGCAGGATAGAAGAATCGTTGCCGGCGGGCCGCACGCGCTCTGCCTCCTCGAAGAACTGCATCGCCCTCACGATCTCATCGTAAACGTAACCGTGCGACCCCAGCCCGTTTGAGTTGTAAAGAGCCTTCGCTCGCCGCTCCCAGGCTACCCCGGAGTAATAGGCGCGATCGTAAGGCGCTTCCAGGCGGGATATTTCCTCTATGGCATTGGCAAAGCAACTTGTTTCGTGAGGAATCTCATCCGTCAGGGCCAGAATCAGGCTGATTCGCGCCTGCCGGTTTGCCGGTGCAATTTCCAATATGTCGCGGCAGATGCTCTCCGCTTCGTTCGGCTCGTTCAACAGGCGGTAACGTTCGGCCTTTGCCAGTGCGTCTTCCAGACAATTGGGAGATATGGGCTTCACTTTAAACATGGGGATCTCCTTACAGTTCAGAGAATGCGAAACAGCCGCTTCAGGGGATCGAAATAGCGGTCTACCACACGCTCCTTGAGCGGAATGATTGCATTTTCGGTAATCGTGATCGACTCGGGACACACCTGCCGGCAACACGTTGTGATGTTGCAGTAACCAATGTTGTGCCTGTGCCGCAAATCGCCGATGCGGTCTTCCGTATCGAGCGGATGCATTTCGAGCGCAGCGGCATAGACAAGCAGGCGCGGGCCGATAAACTCCTCCTGCTTGTGGTGTTCGCGCAGTACGTGGCATACATCCTGGCAAAGAAAACACTCGATGCACTTACGAAACTCCTGCACGCGTTCGACATCGGCCTGCTGGATGCGCCATGTTCCATCGGGCGAGTCGGGCGGTCGGGGCTTGAATGGCCTGATCGTCTTCTTGGCCCGGAAGTTCCAGGAAACATCGGTGACCAGGTCGCGAATGAGCGGAAAGGCGTGCATTGGCTCCACGGTGACCGCCTCGTTCAGGTTGATGTCACTGAGCCGCGTCATGCACATGAGCTTCGGCATACCGTTGATTTCCGCAGAGCATGATCCGCACTTGCCGGCCTTACAGTTCCATCGCAGCGCCAGGTCAGGCGCAAGCTGGGCCTGGATGCGGTGCACGGCGTCCAGAACGACCATGCCCTCGTCGACAGGCGTGACGTAATCCTCGAACGCGCCGCCTGCGGGATCTCCGCGCCAGATGCGAAATGTTGCCTGTGTGGCCATCTCTTTCGTCCCCCGGCTATTTCATCTCCTCAATGATTGCCTTTAGCTCATCCGGCATTGGCGTAATGGCGCGTCTCTCCACCTGCATGTTGTCGTTTGTATCGCGCCTGATGACGATATTGTGTTTTCCCCACTCCGGGTCCTTTGCAGGGAAGTCTTCACGGAACTGCGCGCCACGGCTCTCCCTGCGGAGCAGCGCCGCGCGAGTAATGGCTTCCGACACGATCGCCATGTTGCCAACGTCGATCGCTGTATGCCAGCCATTGTTGTACTCACGGTTGCCTGGCACACCGGCTCGCTCTGCCCGCGCGCGCAATTGTCCGAGCGCGTCGAGGGCCTGTTGCATCTCGTTTTCGGTTCGCACAATCCCGACCAGGTTCTGCATGGTCTCCTGCAGGTCGTATTGAATCTGATAGGGGTTCTCGCCGGAAGGGCCGCGTTCGAAAGGAGCGAGTGCCGCCGTTGCCGTAGCCTCGAGATCCTTCTCGTCGATCGCCACCGGGCCGTTGTCTCGGGCGAATGCTGCGGCGAAGCGTCCTGCACGCCGTCCGAATACGAGCAGGTCGGAGAGGGAGTTGCCGCCGAGCCGATTCGCGCCATGCAACCCGGCCGCCACTTCTCCTGCTGCAAAAAGCCCGGGAACAGTGGACATCTGCGAATCGCCATCAACACGGATTCCGCCCATCATGTAATGAGTCGTAGGACCCACCTCCATGGGCTCTTTCGTGATGTCGAGATCGGCCAGCTGTTTGAACTGGTGATACATGCTGGGAAGTTTGCGCCTGATGTGCTCCTCCGATTTCGGAACGCGCTCCCTGATCCAGGCAATATCGAGCAACACACCGCCATGCGGCGAGCCGCGCCCCGCCTTGACTTCGCGATTGATGCACCGCGCCACATGATCCCTCGTGAGCAGTTCGGGCGGTCGCCGCGCATTCTTATCCCCCTGCGTATACCGCCAGCCCTCCTCTTCCGTATCTGCCGTTTGCTCCTTGTAGAGTTCCGGAATGTCGTCGAACATGAACCGGCGGCCTTCGCTGTTGCGCAGAACGCCGCCTTCGCCGCGCACGCCTTCCGTTACCAGGATGCCGCGCACGCTGATCGGCCAGACCATGCCGGTGGGGTGGAACTGAACGAACTCCATGTCCTGCAGTTCGGCGCCGGCGCGATACCCCAGAGCGAGGCCGTCCCCTGTATATTCCCAGCTGTTGCTGGTGATCTTGTAGGCGCGCCCGATTCCACCGGTGGCCAGCACCACCGCCTTCGCCTGCCACAGGTGGAATCGGCCCTTCTCGCGGTCGTATCCGCAGGCTCCGGCGATTCGGCCTCCGTCGAGCAGCAGGCTCAGCACCGTGCACTCCATGTGGACTTCCATGCCGGTGTGTATGCCGTGATCCTGGAGTGTCCGTATCATCTCCAGACCTGTGCGGTCGCCGACGTGGGCCAGCCTGGGATACCTGTGTCCGCCGAAGTTGCGCTGCAGAATCCTGCCGTCTTTGGTGCGGTCGAAGAGTGCGCCCCATGCCTCGAGTTCGCGCACGCATTCCGGCGCTTCTTTGGCATGGAGTTCAGCCATGCGCCAGTTATTCAGGTACTGACCTCCGCGCATCGTATCTGCGTAATGCACCCGCCAGTTATCGCGATCGTCGACATTGGCCAGGGCTGCCGCAATGCCGCCTTCGGCCATCACGGTATGCGCTTTGCCGAGCAGCGACTTGCACACCACTCCCACCCTGGCGCCGGTGGCTCCCGCTTCGATGGCTGCGCGCAGGCCTGCGCCGCCGGCTCCAATCACCAGAACGTCATAGGAGAACCGCTGGAATTCCGGCATCTACAGAATTCTCCAGTCATGCCACACGCCCATCGAACAGAGGCGGATGTAGATATCGGAAAACGCGACCCATACGAGGCTCGCCCACGCCCACTTCCTGTGCGCGCCGTTCAGGCAACTCACGCAGTCGTAGAGCTTGCGCCGCACAGGATGCTCCGAGATGCGGTTGAATGTCCCGCCGATCAGATGCCGGAAGGCATGACACCCGAAGATATATCCGGCCAGAAGCACCACGTTCACCACCAGAACGATGCTTCCAATCCCGATCCCAAACCCGTCAGCAAAGAAGAACCCCCTGATCGCGTCGTAAACCAGAAAGCCCCAGACAACGTAGGAAAGTCTCAGAAAGTAGCGATGAAAATTCTGCAGGATGAGCGGAAAGCTTCGCTCCCCCAGATAACTCTTGCGCGGCTCGCTCACCGCGCAGGCCGGAGGATCGGCCCAGAACGCCTTGTAATACGCGCCGCGATAGTAATAACAAGTCACCCGGAAGAGCCCCGGAATCCAGAGAATCAGAAGCGCTGGCGAGAACGGCAGAAAGCCTGGATACCAGCGTGGCTTGGGACCGAACAAAGCAAATGGGGAACTGCCGAAAATCTCCGGGGAATAGAACGGTGAGATATAGGGTCCAAAGGTGTAATGGTTGTTCTGGAACGCCGCCCAGGTGGCGTACACCACAAAAGCAGCGAAACCCATGAAGACTGCTGTCGGGGAAAGCCACCACGCATCGCGCCGTGACGATTGGCCAAACTTGCCGTTTTTCCAGACCAGGTCGGGAGCTGACATCGTCCCTCCACACAGGGGGATTTGCAACTGTACCCTCCCTGCCGCTGGCCTCGCATTGTATAGCAGCAGCTCTGCCAGGAGCCAAGTGCCAGGGGAGCTAAGCCAGGCAGCACCCAAAAGGCATAGTTGCCGCATCGCTGCCTGGGAGCTCGCCTTGCCTGGGACGGACCGCCATTCACATTCGCAGCGTGCCAGGCGCAAACGCTGGCAGAAGGTCGCCTGTCGGCGGTAATCCGGAAGCATGGGCTCGGCAATTGTCCGGTTCTTCCCGGCTCCGGCCCCGTCCGCCAGGCACGCAACCTTGCTCAATTCGGCTGAGCGTGCGGCGAGCGCCACGGCCGGGCCAGCCATGCTTGTTGCCCATCCGCGTCACAACCCCTCAAAACGCGCGACATCCCGGCTCGGTCGCGCTATATTCTTCACAGCACCCTCCCCTGCGACTGCTTCAAGCCGGCCTCTCTGAGCCTCGTCCCTGGTTTTTGCTTCGGATCGTAACGGTATGGACGACAGTCCCAAACGACCTGCCAGTGACACGCCTACGCAGATTGGCGGAGCCACCGCCGTCAGCAGTTCCAGTGACCATCTGTGGGTTGATCAAACCATACTTTCGCCTTCCCGCCCTTCCGGTCAGGACGCGCCGACAATGGCGGGCGTCGCGAGCAGTCCACCGCCCCCCGGGCGGAAACGCGATCGTACCGCAGCCGGCGCCTGGAGCGAACTCGCACCCGAGCTCGAGCCCGGGACCCTGCTCGCCGCGCGCTACGAAATCCTGAGCGTGCTGGGAACCGGCGGCATGGGTTCGGTGTACAAAGCGCAGGACCGCGAACTGGATCGCCTGGTCGCGCTCAAGGTCATCCGGCCGGAGCTGGCCCGCAACGCGGCAATCGTCGACCGGTTCAAGCAGGAGCTGCGGCTCTCCCACAAGGTCACACACCGCAACGTCGTGCGCATGTACGACCTTGCCGAAGACAACGGCCTGCGCTTCGTCACGATGGAAATGGTGGATGGCCGCGATCTGCGCTCCATCCTTGAGGAGCGCGGCAAAATTCCGTCTGACGAGGCCGTCGAAATTCTGCAGCAGATTTGCCTGGCGCTCCAGGCTGCGCATCAGGTTGGCATTCTCCACCGCGATCTCAAGCCGCAAAATGTCATGCGGGAAGAGTCGGGACGCGTGGTGGTGATGGATTTCGGCCTGGCGCGCACCATCCAGGGCAATGGCATGACCCAGACCGGCGCCCTGGTAGGGACCATGGAATATATGTCTCCCGAGCAGGCTCTGGGCAAGGAGCTGGATCAGCGCTCGGATATCTTCGCCCTCGGCCTGATCGGCTACGAGATGCTGACCGGCGATATGCCGTTCCGCGCCGATAGCGCCATCGCCAGTTTGCTCAAGCGTACCCGCGAGCGCGCCGATCCGTGTTCGAAGAGCGATGCGACGATCCCCGCTGCGCTGAGCGACATCGTCGCGAAATGCCTCGAGAGCGACGTCGCGCTTCGTTATTCGAACGTCGGCGAGGTTCTGCACGACCTAGAAGACTGGCGCGGCAAGACCGCCGCGGCCAGCCTGCGCTTTCACGCGGACGTTCCCTCGACCGGTATCAGCGGCCGGTGGCTGCTGGCGGTGGGCGGCGGCGCCATCGTCATTGCTCTCGCCGCGACTACGACCATGGTGATCCAGCACGTTGCCCGGCCCCATACCGCCTTGCAGGTGGCCGGCGCGCCCAGCATCTCCCTGGCCATCATGCCGTTTTATAACGCGTCGGGCGACCCCTCGCTCGGCTGGCTCGGCTCCAGCCTGGCGGAGATGCTCGGCACCGATATCGGCCAGTCGGCGCAGGTGCGCATGGTTTCGCAGGATCGCCTGCAGCAGGTTCTTGAAGACCTGCACTTGTCTGCCAACACGCAGGTGGATGTACCCACGCTGCGCCGCGTGGCGGAATTCACCAATGCGCAGACCGTGATCTTCGGCCAGTATGTGGCGGCGGGCAGCGAAATTCGCATCAGCACCACGGTTCTCGATCTGGCGCACGGCACGCGCTCCGAGGTCACGGCCGACGTTCCACAGCAGAAGGACCTGCTTACCTCCGTCGACAAGCTGGCTGCCGAACTGCGCGCGAAGATTTCCGCGGATCCCAAAGTGCTGGAAGACCTGCGGGCGCATGCCCAGCGGCCGTCCACAACATCGGTGGAGGCTTTGCACGACTACGAGGACGGGGTGCGACTGGCGCGCGGCGGCGATAACCTCAAGGCGCAGCAGCAGTTCCAGGCGGCGACCACCGCGGATCCCAACTTCGCTCTCGCCTTCTCCGACCTCGCGGAAACCTACGAGAACCTGGGACATGACGATCTGGCGCAGACGGCTTCCCGCCGGGCGGTGGAGCTGAGCGACACGCTGCCGGCCCAGGAGCGCTATCTGATTGAAGCGAACAACGCGCGCATCAACAACGACACGCAGAAGGCGATTTCCGCCTACGAACAGCTGGCCGCCGCCAACCCCGCCGACACGAATGTCCAGTTTGCTCTCGCTGGCCTGTACGAGCAGGACAGCAACTTCAGAGCAGCGAAGCAGCGGCTGGCCTCGGTGCTGGCCAACGATCCCAAAAACGTTGAAGCTCTGCTGGCGAGCGGCCGCGTGGCCATCAAGAGCGGCGATCCGAACGGGGGGCTCGACTTTCTCAGCCGCGCGCTCCCCCTGGCGATCGAGCTCGACAACCAGGAAGAGAAGGCATCGATCCTGCAGGCGACCGGGATCGCCTACAGCGAGTTGAATCGGCCTGACGACGCGCTGCACAATTTTCAGGAGTCTTTGGCCATCAAACAGCAGATCGGCGACAAGCGCGGCGCCGCGGCCAGTCTGAACGAGATCGCTCAAATTGAGGATCGTCAGGGCAAGCCGGCCGAGGCACTCGCGGCCTTCCAGCAGGCACTGGCGATCGGGCGCGAGATCGACGATCAGGTGGGCGTCGGCAGCATGCTGATCGATACCGGCACGTTCTTCCACGATCGCGGCAAGCCGGACCAGGCGCTCCGGTACTACACGCAGGCGCTGGAAATCGAGCGGCAGCTTGGCGACCAGGCGAGGCAGGCTTTGTGCCTGAACAACATCGGAACGATCAAGTCCGATCAGGGGCAATATCAGGACGCCCTCACCTACCTCGAGCAGGCGTACGACCTGCGCCAGAAGCTAAATGTGCCCGAGGATGTGGGCGAATCGCTGCACAACCTGGCGGAAGTGAATACGAAGCTGGGGCAGTACGACGCGGCTCTGTCGTTGTACCTGAAAGCCATCGACGTGTATCGCAGTGCCAACGACCAGCACGGTGTCGCCATGGAGTCGGACGGAATGGCGAAGATCTTTGCGGCGCAGGGCCGTTATGACGCCGCGCTCAGCTCCATGAAAGATGCCGTCACGATTGTCCGGCAGACAAAGGAGATGACCTGGCTGACGGTGGAGGCAATTGGCGGCTGGGGCGACCTGCTGGCGCAGGTGGGACGCGGACCGGAGGGACGGGCCAGTCTGGACGAAGCGCTCAGCATCGCACGGCAGATTAAGAACGATCCCTCGGTGGCGCTCGCCACCGACTGGGTCGGCGATGCGTCCTTTTACCAGGGTGACTACGCCGGCGCGCGCCAGCAGTACGGCAAGGCCCTTGAGATCGCTGCGAAGACGCCGAACAGGGAAGCGATCCTGCTGTCCAAAGTCAATGCCGCCCGAGCGGACCTGGCCCTCGGTCATGCCGCAGCGGTGATTCCGCAGTTCAAAAAGCTGGCGCAGGATGCGGACGCGCTGGGGCTGAAGTCGCTCTCCGTCGCCTGCTCCGTCTACCGGGCGCAGGCGGAAATCGCCGCGAAAAATGGCGGGGCCGCGCAGCAGGATCTGGGCCTCACCCTGGCGCGTGCGGAAAACCTGGGGCTGCGCCTTCTTGAGGCGCAGGCGCAGTACCTCGAGGGCTCGCTGCTGACGAAGAGCGGCAAGAGCAGCGAGGCCGCGCTTCACTACCGGGAAGTGGTTCGGATCCTGAGCGACCTCAGCAGGGAAGACAACTCTTCCAAAATCCTGGAACGCGCGGATCTGAAGAGCCTCTACACCGACTCGCAAAGTGCGTTGCAGGGAAGCCACTAGAGGCGATCCCGGTGGTGCGCACCGCCGGGATCCCCCAGGGCTACTTCGCGACCGTAATCGTGACGCTGGCCGAGCCCGTGCCGTAGTTCGTGCCGCCGCTGTAGGTCGCGGTGATGACATCGCTGCCCACCGGCAGCGCGGTTGTGGAGTACACCGCAACGCCGCTGCCGTTGACCGGGAGGGTTTGCAGCAGTGTGGCGCCGAGGTAAAACGACACCACGCCGCTGGCGTTCGGCGCGCCCGCGCTCGCTGAATTGACAGACGCTGTGATCGTCACGGTCTTGCCCAGCGTAGTGGACCTCGTCGACGGCGTCAGCGTTACAGTCACCGGCGCGACCGTCACCGTGAACGTCTCCGTTTGCGGCCCGGCTGCGGTATAGTTCGTTTGCGCCGGGAAGCTCAGGACCAGATGATGCGCTCCGAGGGCCGGCCGTGTGATGTTGAACAGAGCAAGCCCGAAGGTGACTGGAACAGTCACCGGCGCCCCGCCATCCAGGCTGTAATTCAGCGTGCCTTTCACCAGCCCAATTTCGTAAGCCAGGCCGACTGCGCAGGCGTAGTTGTTGCCATACGCTACCGATGACGGGCCGCACAACGGCGCCATGAACACAGTCGCCGGATTGACTGTGATCGTGACCGGCGCCGAATTCCCGGCGGAATTGTTTGTATCCCCGGAGTAGTCGGCCGTGATGCTGTGCGTGCCCGCGGCGAGCGGCGGCGAGATGATCCACGTCGCGCAGCCGTTGCTGCCCAGCGTCTGCGCCTTCAGGAGTGTGGTGCCGTCGTACAGCAGCACCGATCCCGTGGCCGGCGCCGACGTCGCGGGCGTGACGCAGACGGATTCCGTGGTTGTGGCGGGCCAGGTCAGCATGGTGCTGCCGAACGTCAGCTGGATCGCTGTATCGTAGGGCGGCGTCACGTTGAGGTTCAACGTGGAAGCGCTGGGCACGTGATAGACATCGGAGTACTGCGCCGTGACGGTCACCGGGCCGGTCGCGGAGGGCGTATAACTGCACACCGCGGTTCCGGTCGTGGCCGAGGTGGGCGTGACCGCAACGTTGATGCACCCCGGGATGGGCGTCAGGTCCGACGTGGGTCCGGTGCCGAAGGTGACCGTGCTGGGAGCTATTGCGGGAACCGCGTCAGTAGGCATATTGCCCGGTCCCGGGACCTGCGCGGAGAGCGCGCTGACGGTGACTGTCAGCAGGTCGCTGGCGCCCTGCATCGGGCTGTTGGTCGTGGCCGTGAGCTGCGTCTGACTGCCGACCGTCGTTACCGCCGTCGCAATGAAGTCGGAGAACGTGTGCGTGCTGCCGGCGGAAGTGCCGTCCAGGTTCTGCGGCGTGTAGGAGGTGAAGATGTTCTGGACGTTCGTCGAGGTCAGATATCCCCCGTTCACCGTCGCCGCAACCGTGCTGCTGAAGGTGAATTGACTCGTCGCCGGCACCGAGGCCACGGTGTAGGTCCCGTTGAAGTTGGTGGAACTGGAGGGCTGCCCTCCAATCGTCACCGTTTGGCCCACCGTGACCGGGCACTCGCCGGTCGCAGTCGCGGTGCCGCAGGTCACGGTCCCGATCGATCCGGTGCCAACGATCTGCGCGATGGGCGTATAGAACGGATCTCCCTGCAGGAACCCGGGAGAAGTCGGCTGAATCGTGTTGTTATAAGCGGAGTTCAGAAGGATGCAGTTGATATTGTTGGTCGGATTCGCCGCGCAATTGATCGGCGGATTCGCTGGCGGCGGGGTTGGGCACGCAATCGGCCCGCTTGCGTCCGAGCAGGAGACCGAGTAAACGATGCAGTTCCCGCCGGTGTCGTCATACACCTGACACTGCGAGCCGGCAAAGGGAGTGGATCCAATTAACGAGGAGAACAGAGCCGGACTGATCGTGTTCGCCGTGACGGTCATGGTGATTCCCCCCGGAACGACGTTCTGAGGGTAGGTAACGGCGTAGCTGTGCGTGCCAAACGGGAAATCCGTCGGCTGGCCCTGAGTGTTCAGCGGCTGCTGCTGCGTGACCGTGGTGTGCGGCGTGAAGGTCCAGGCCAGGATCTCCTGCTGCTCGTCTGAGGCCCCGGTTGCGGAGGTGAAACCGACATAAGCGCTGTCGAGCGAGGGGTTGGTTGCGGTACCGCTGTTGATGAAGGGACCGATGCTGGTGGCAATGTTGTACGACCCCTGCAGAATCGGCGTTGCCCCCTGCGTCGGATCCGGCGTGTGGGTGCCGGTAACGAACGGAGGATCCAGATACACCTGGATGGTGTTGGCCGGCGTGTCATTCGGGCCGTTGTAGATCACCACCACCTGATGGATGTTGCCATCGGCGAGGTTGACTGGCGTGGGTGTCGCCGTCGACATCTGCGGAGAGACGACGATGGCGGAGAAGGGATTGCCGTTGCTGTCGAGCAGCTGGACGGCGCAGGTGCTGTGATCGGGTGAATTGGGCAGACCCACCCCGTTCGTATTGAGCCCGCAGCTCTGCAGCGCGATGTGATTGGCATTGGGATCGCCGAAGTTACTGTTGTCGTAGGTATCGAACTCCAGAGCGAGACTGTTGTCGATGCCGCCGTAGCCGATGCAACCTCCCTGGCTGTTCGTCGCGACGGCGCTCGGGCCGCTGCCCTGCTCGACGCAGCCCGTGGTGGCATCCGTGCCGCCGCCCTGAGCGTTCTGGATCACGAAGGCCACCCCGTCGGCCTGGCTGTTCTGAGGTGTAAGTTTAAAGACGAAATATGCCGTGAACCCGTTGACGACCTTCTGCGGGACCGAAAACCACATACTCGAGGACTCGCTGGGCGACGACGGGGTCATCTGCGTCGCGTACTGGTAACTGCTCACCGGAGGATTGTCCGCCGGATTTGGGTCGATGCTGGCCGGATAGAGATCCAGGAAGAACGATGGATTCGCGTTCGCTCCCGTCGCGTCGTTGAAGCAGAACAGCGGGCCCGACGTGCCGGTGGCCAGCGAAGCGGCCGTGCAGGCATAGGACACCTGCTGGCTCTGATTCGCCTGCGGCCCGTCAAAATCGTAATAGGTGACCTGCTGTGCTCGCAGAATGGGCGAAGCCAGTGTACAGATTGCCGCGAAGCAGGTAGCAACCACCAGGTTCTGCTTTGACCCGGACAAGCGCATAAACATTTCCTCCGGAACTCGCGGCACGCGAGATCCTCGCTCAGGGTTGCCCTGGAACCACTCAACTGGGAGCTACGGAGGGGAAATCGAGCTCGTCGGGAAGAATGACTGGACAGCAGCTGGAGAAATGTCTCCGCGCCGCTGCCACTCTCGCCGGAGGATCATAGTAGGCGCTTCGGCGTTAGTCAAGAAAATCCTGTGCTGCGTACTGTTCCCAACTTCCAGAGCCGCTCCGGTGCGGCCCCGAATTTATGGAAAATACGGCGAATCGAGGTTCTTAGTGCAACTTTCGCCCAGCTATCGCAATTGCTGAGTCGGTGTATCCCGAAGCCACTGCACTCAAGTCGACGTGTCCCTCAGGGAGCGGCGACCTTGCGCAGAATCCGAAAGGCCACAGGAACTCAGGAATTGCCGTCAACGGGGAAACTTCGCACCTCAGCGAGGGAATATTCAATCCTGCTTCACAAGCAGTCCCTCAGCCCGGGCGCGCTCGAACATCCAGTGGAAAAACGCGACCGTTGCAGCCAGGTACAGAAGATTCAGCAGAAGCCCCCAGACCAGATACGCCGCGGGCGCGGGCTTCCCCGCGAGGACCGCGCGCATGCCCTCGAAGGCATGTGTCGTGGGGAGAGCCCACGCCACCGGACGCAGACTTCTGGGCAGAGAGCTCACCGGGTAGAAGACGCAGGACACCGGCAGAAGAAATCCGGTGAAGCTCCACGTGAGCCCCTGGATCCGGGTGGTGAAGCGCAGGATCAGGCCTGTGATGGCCAGGCCCACGACGAAGGCGAAGAGAATCAGGTTGAGCAGCGAAGGCAGCAGCCGCAGCGTAAATGGGAAGATTTTGTACGCGTAGGCGATCCAGGCTATCAGTGCGGCAAAGCTCACCCCGGCCACGGTCTTCGCCAGATTGAGCGCCAGCAGCGCGCCCATATATTCCCAGACCGTCAGCGGCGTGGCGAAGAGCGTGCCGAGGTTCCGCGACCAAAGATCGCTGAGCACGCCGATCGTCATATCGCGCTGAAACGCACGAAAGACGCCCCACAGAATCGCGCCCCCCAGCAGGAAGCCGACGATCCCCGGCCGGAGAGTTCCGGTGCGGGAAAGATAAACCGTGAAGAATCCCCACAGAAACACATCGAGCACGGGCCAGTAAAGCATGTCCATCATGCGATCGAGGTTCCTGCGCGATTCGTACGCCTGGCGCAGGATGACGGCCACGATGCGGTCGACGTTCACCGCACCCTCCCTGCCGCAACGTGCTGATAGACTTCCTGGAGCGCGGGCCTGTTGATGTCGGTCCTCAGGATGGATCGGCTCACCTCGATGGGACTGCCTGTGACGAGCACCCGTCCGCGATGCAGGAACACGATACGGCTGCACATCTGCTCCACCTCCGCCATGTTGTGCGAGGTATAGAGCACGGCCATACCGGAGTCCCGCTGCACCGCAAGGATGGTCTCTCGCATCCGCGCGGCTGCGTGCGGGTCGAGGAAGGCCGTCGGTTCGTCAAGCAGCAGAAGCTTCGGTTCGTTGAGCAGCGCTCTCGCCAAAGTGACTCGTACCACTTCACCGGAGGAAAGGCGGCCGACGAGGCTCGCTCTCAGATGCTCGATTTCGAACCGCTGCAGCAACTGGGCTATCTTCTCCGCGCGATGAGTAACTCCATACAGCCGGGCATAGATATCGAGGCTTTCATACACAGTCAGCCGCGCAGGAAGGGAGAGATACGGTGAAGCGATGTTCATTCTTCGCAGGATCTCGCCGCGGTGGCGGCTGAAGGACAAACCGAAAATGCGGATCTCTCCGGATGTGGGGCGGATGAGCCCCATCACCATCTGAATGGTGGTGGACTTGCCGGCGCCATTCGGCCCGAGCAGGCCGAGAATCTCCCCGTCCGCGATCGAGAACGACACGCCGTCGACCACCGTGACGTCGCGGAACCGCTTGACGAGATGAGCGACTTCGACCAGCAACCGGTCACCCCCAACCCACCGGCCGAATGAGGATTTGGCCGCGATTTGCCGGCACACGCGAGCGGCTGCGCTGCCGTGCGCACACGAGGACGGACCGCCCAGGTATGCTATAGTGCGTTCGATACGGCGATGGCTTCGGGCCGATCCATCGCGCCACGGCCAGGAACCCGCGCTGAGGATGACTGTGAATTCCGAATGCAACGGCGGCGCACCGGCAAACGTGCGACTTACGGCCGACGGCACGTGGGACCTCGTGCTCTGCAACGGAATGATCCGCAGCGCTTCGACTTGGTCCTACAACGTGGCTCTGCACCTGATGCGGGCCGCCGCCGGTTCGCTGGTCTACGGCGACTACGGCGAAGACACCCGCGCGTTCCTTGCCGCCGCGCCGCCATCCGCCCGGTACCGGGTGCTGAAGTGCCACATGCTCGACGCGCTCGCCCGGGAGCTGATCGACGCTGGCCGGGCAAAGGTGATTTACACCTGCCGCGACCTGGCCGATGCGGCTGCGTCCTTTATGCGAATGTTCCAATATGACTTCGATCATACCTGGTTAGCCCTGCAGGGCGCTCTGGAGTTATATCGGCTGCACCGCGAAAGCGGCAAAGCTCTGATCCTCGGCTATCATTCTGTTATTTCTCAGCCGCTGGATGCGATCGCCGGAATCGCCCGCTACCTCGGAATCGAGGCGCCGCGGGAAATTCTGCGTGCGATCGGCGAGAAGACGTCGATCGAGAGTGCGCGAGCCCGCGTCGACCAGCTCAAATCCGGCGTGGATGCGGATAAGCTGGTACGCTTCGACCGTTTCGTCCACGATCGCGAAACGCTTCTCAATCTGGACCATATCCGCGACGGCAGCTCGGGCTACGGCCGAGTGCTTCTCACTCCGGAGCAGCTTGCGCGCATCGATGCTTTGGCTGAGCAGTATCATTTCCACACCGAATAGGCGCGACCGGCGCCAGTCGCACGAGAGAGCTAGCGAGCCATAGTTACAGACTCTCCGGTACAGGCGGGGCAAGTCTGTCGCTGCCGGACCGGCGCCGGCGGCGCAGCCTCCCTTTTGTGGCCGACCTGGTTTCGGCGGCGCAATACCGCGCGGCCATCTCGGTGAGGATTCGCGGCAGATCGTACTGCATCTCCCACCCCGGATAACATGTGCGGACCTTGCTGATATCGGAGATATAGCAGATATGATCCCCGATGCGGTTCTTCTCGAACATCTGGTATTCCAGATCGAAGCCCATATCTCCGAGAGCTGCAATTGTTTCCACGATGGAAATGCTGTTGGCGCGCCCGCCGCCAAGATTGAAGACCTCGCCGGGTCGCGGCGATTTGTAAAACTCCAGAAACAGCGAAGCCACGTCGGAGCAGTGGATCTGGTCGCGCACCTGCTTGCCCTGATAGCCGTAGACGGAATACGGCTTGCCGCGCACCGCGCACAGCACGATGTAGGCCAGATACCCGTGCAGCTCCACGGCAGCATGGTGGGGACCGGTGAGGCAGCCACAGCGAAAGATGCCGGTGGGCATGTTGTAATAGCGGCCGAATTCCTGGCAGAGAAGGTCGGCTGAAGCCTTGGACACTCCGAACAGGGAATGCAGCGAGGAATCGATGGACATACTCTCGTCGATGCCGTCACGCCCATCGGCATAATCGAACCGCGTATCCAGTTCGCGCAGCGGAATTGTGTTCGGCCGGTCGCCGTAAACCTTGTTGGTGCTGGTGAAGCAGATCGGAGATTCGGGACAATAATCCCGCGCCGCCACCAGCAGGTTCAGGGTCCCCACCGCGTTAATATCGAAGTCATCGTAGGGGATGGCGCTGGCTTTGTCGTGCGACGGCTGGGCCGCAGTGTGAATCACCATGTCCGGCCGCTCGGAGCGCAGCAGATCGCGTATCTTCTGGCGGTCGCGAATATCGAAAGAGTAATGGCGGTAGCCAGGCACCGTCTGTCGCAGATTGACGACCTCGGACGAGGTTGACCCCTGGGGCCCGAAGAACTCCTGGCGCATGTTGTTATCGAGACCGATAACCTGCCATCCCTGCTCAGCAAAAAAACGTGCGCAGGCAGACCCCACCAGTCCGCCGGATCCTGTCACGATGGCCTTCAAATGCACCTCGGAGATCCCCGAGAGCAACCCAGCATTGGGGAAATTTGTGGTAGCATAGCCGCATAATTTCCGCTTGTCAATCTGCCAGACCGTGATCGTCAGGAGCGAGAAAACAACGCTGCAATCGCGGTCCTGCTGAGGACCGGCTGAAGCCGTTCGCCTGCTCACTTCCGCCTCTCCGCATCCGTCGATTACTCACTCCATTCAGACTGAACGATGCGCGCCCCCCGCGTGCGCAGCAGGCGGTATTGCATTTCGCGTAAGGAGATCGGCACCCTCTATGATCGGTAGCCCGCTTATGATTGCGGAAAAGGCGCGCGCCAGGCTGCAGGGAATGGTGGCTGCTCTGCAGAGCGGTCAAACCCCCGACGGTTTGGTCATTCACTCCGGAGATCTGCCCGATCCCGCGGATCTGGTGATCACCGCCTGCGAAGTCAACGAAGCACACGGCACCGGAACCCTGGTGCGCAGGATGTTCCCGGATTCGTCCTCCATCGTGTCCCTGCGCACGCACGATTTTTACGATGGGGACCAGAAATTCGGAGCCGCCGCGTTCTGCCTGCCTCTGGCATCGGGCTCCCGCGTCGAGGTTTCCGCAACCGTACAGATTTACATGCGGGGCGCAAACGTGCGGCGTGCGCTCTGCATTCCCTATCTGCCCGGCGAGGCGACGGTGAGCCTGGCGCTCAAGGACCTGCACGGGATGCCGCTCTGTACCTACGTCATGGACGACAAGAACGTCGCCGCGAACGGCATATCGGACGAACTGATGGAAGAGCTGCTGGCCCGGTCCGATCTTCGCCTGGTCATCGGCCCCGAGATGCGGGAAGCCTACGAAAGTAAATATGGAATGAAATTCTGGGTGGTCCCGCCGCTGGTTTCGGAGAGCGTGATCCGTACCACCCTGGCTCCGGCTCCGGCAGACGATGCCCCACCGCGTGGCGCCCTGCTGGGGAATATCTGGGGACAGCGTTGGCTGGACCTGCTGCGCCAGATCCTGCGGGGCACCGGCATCGGGGTGGACTGGTACTGCAATGTGAAAGACCCAAAGATGCTGAATTTCGATCGCGCGGCAATGGAGCAGGACGGCATCCGGCTCATGCATCCGGTTCCTGAGGCCGATCTGCCGGCCACCCTGGCTCGGTACTTCTTCGCCCTCGTCCCGACCGACCCGCTGGATGGCCTGAGTCCCGCTCCGGTGGAAGCCATCGCGCGATACAGCTTGCCCAGCCGCATCCCCACCCTGGTCGT
>JASHNW010000055.1 GCA_030041435.1 Acidobacteriaceae bacterium | reverse complement strand
TCGCGTGGGCGGCCCGCTTCCGCCGTCTGGCCCGCGACTACGAACGGCTGGCAAAGACCCTCGGCAGCTTCCACTTCCTCGCCTGCGCCTGCCTCATGCTCGCCACTCTCTTCAAAATGCTCGCCGCAGGTTAATAACAGGCTCTAGGAGGAAAGAAATGGCTCACATTGCACTGGAAGAAGGGATCCCTGGAATCGTGGGGGCGTTCGCATTTCGGCCGGAGACGGCCAGGCCAATGCGCGAGCTCGCCGAGGTTCTCTTGCGCGGCCCCAGCACGCTCACGAGCGCCGAGCGCGAATCCATTGCTGCATTCGTCTCTTCACGCAACGAGTGCCGCTTTTGTCAGCTTTCGCACAGCGCCGCAGCCGCGGAACACCTGGGCGGAGAAGAATCGCATTACGCGCTGATCGAATCGATCAAGGCGGACCCCGCCTCCGCAAACATCTCGCCCAAGCTTCGGGCTCTGCTCCAGATCGCAGGAAAAGTACGGGAAAGCGGCAGGCAGGTCACACAGGAGGACGTCGCCGGCGCACGCCGCCTGGGCGCAACAGATCTCGAAATCCACGACACGATTCTCATTGCCGCGGCCTTCTGCATGTACAACCGCTATGTCGATGGACTTGCCACCTGGCAGCCGGAAGATCCTGTCAGTTATCGCCCTATGGGCAAACGCATGGCGGAGGAAGGATACCTCCGCGCTCGTGGATGACAGAGCCGCGTCGGTCGGTCGCTTGCGGGGTGGTGGAACTCCCGGAACAGTTCCGGTGGAATAGTCGTGTGCGATCGACGTTCAGCTTTCCGTCGGCGCGGCGGATCCGTTGCACGAACGCGCCGTGAGAAGTCGCACGTAATGCGATTGTTTTCGCCCCCGCTTAACTGTGGTAGTTATCAACAGCCAGGAAATGCCTGTTCCTCGCTATCCGGCGAAGACCATCCCGCCCGTTGGCCGCGCGGTTGGTCTATAATTTGCGCCATCTTAATAGGTTTGCGTCATCTCGTGGGGCAGGCCCATGACCGTACCTCGGTACGCGGAAACGTCGGAGCGGGCGCGGACTGTATCCATCGCGGAGCCGGGAGCGAATTGCGCGTCCCATCAGTACCGGGAGCTGAACAGATTAGCCGCGCGCAGGATGTCCCTCCACGCCGCCAACCGCACCTTGCAACTGGCGGCGTCGGGAGCCTCCGTCCCGACAGTCATAGTTGACCAGCCCGCAGCGCGCTTGTGGTTCTGCCCGGAGCTTGCGCCAGCGCGATGATGCCCAGGCTTTGGCAACGCCTCAACTCCCTCTTCCACGCAACCGCGGAACAGGAAGCCGGGACGCGCGCCGCCTTCGCGGAGGAAATATGCAACCTCCGCTAGCCCGTTTCTCGTCAGGAGAAGTTCTTCTCGACCGCTTTCGCATCGTTCGTCTGCTCGGAAAAGGTGGCATGGGCGAGGTCTACGAGGCTCAAGATTTGCAGCTCGGCCGTATCGCGCTCAAAACCATCCGCCCGGATATCTCCTCGTCGAGTCAGGCCCTCGATCGCTTCCGCCATGAAGTCCAGCTGGCGCGCAAAGTCAGTGGGCCACAGGTTTGCCGCATCCATGAGCTGTTCAACCTGCCCGCAGCCGGCACTCGCGCCGCAACCGCCTTCCTCACCATGGAGTATCTCGACGGCATCACCCTCAGCGGCAGGCTAAGCCTGTCCGGTCCCCTCTCCCGCGCGGAAGCCCTGCCTCTCGCGCTCGATATCTGCGCGGGCCTGCAGTTCATTCACCAGCAGGGCATCGTGCATCGCGATCTCAAGTGCGCCAACATCATGCTCTGCGAGCGAGATGGCCGCCTGCGCGCCGTACTCATGGATTTCGGTCTCGCCTTCGATGTCCTGCGCGACCTTCCTGCCGCTCAGGACTCGACCGTCACCGACATTTCCGGTGCCGTCGCGCCTCCGCTCATGGCCGGCACGCCCGCGTATATGGCGCCGGAGCAGTTTGAAGGCAAACCGATCTCCGCGGCCACCGATATCTACGCCCTGGGCGTAGTGCTCTACGAGTTGCTCACCGCCCGCCAACCGTACGCATCCGATACGCCGGTGGGCGCAGCGATTCGCAGGGCCCGCCATCCCGAGCCCGTCTCCTCCCTTCAGCACAAACTCCCGCGCCACTGGGATCGCGTCATCGACCGCTGCCTCGCATACGATCCGGCGCTGCGCTACCAGTCTGCCGGCGCGGTGGCCGACGCCCTGCGCGCCAGCCCGCTGCGCCTGCAGAACCTGCGACGTGACCACCCCCGCCTGATGCAGCTGGCGGCTTCTCTGCTCCTGATCCTGGCCGCCTGGGGCCTGTTCGCCTGGTGGCGAACGCGCCAGTATTACCGCCCCAGCGCCGAGGCCGAAAAATGGTACCAGACCGGTCTGGCCGCGCTGCGCGAAGCCAGCTATCTCAAGGCCACCCGGGAGCTCAAAAACGCCACCGACCAGGACGATCGATTCGTGATGGCGCACGCCCGCCTGGCCGAAGCCTGGGCCAACCTCGATTTCGACGGCACCGCGCAGCAGGAGATGCTCATTGCCAGCTCCGGCGAAAACCGTTTGCCACCGCTCGACCGCATGTATCTGGACGCCATCCGCGCCACGCTTACGCGCAACTTCACCGGCGCACTCCGGTTATACCGCAGGATTCTCGACCGCCTTCCGCCGTCCGGCAAAGCTGCCGGCTATGTCGATCTCGGCATGGCTTACGAGCGCGCCGGCGATCCGCAGCACGCGCTCCAGTCCTATGCGAAGGCCTGCACGCTGAACCCCGACAATCCCGCGTCCTGGCTCCGCACCGGCATGCTGCAGTCGCGTCTGAATCATGTGCCCCAGGCCAACCAGGCCTTCAGCCGCGCTGAGTCGCTCTATGCCGCCGAGATGAACCAGGAAGGCCAGGCCGAACTCGATTACCAGCGCGGCTATCTGGCCAACGAACGCGAGGCGAACGACGAGGCCAATGCCGACCTCAACCGCGCCCTCAGCGAAGCCCAGAGCCTGCCCAGCGTGCAGCTCGAAATCCGCGCCCTCAACCAGCTCAGCAGCGTTGCTTATAACTCCGTCCACGACGACCAGGCCGTCGAACTGGCGCAGCACGCCATTCAGCTCGCCCGCGACAACCAACTCGACTCCTGGGCTGCAGAAGGATATGTCCGCCTCGCGAGCGCCAGGCTCTATCACGATCGCACCCAGGCCGACGACGCTCTCCTGCAGGCTTTCCGCATTCTGAAGCAAAACCCGCAGAATCGCGTCGAAGCCATGGCTAACTTCACGCTGGCCAGTTTGCGAAACCAACAAACTCGCCCGACCGAAGTTCTTGGGCCGGCCACTGCCGCGCTCGCTTACTACAAGGCCAACGGCAATTTCTACGAAGCTGCCCAGGCTTCTCTTCTCATCGCCCGCGCCCAGCGTGACCTGGGCCAGGAGGACCAGGCTCTCCAGTCCGCCTATGAGCTTGTGGAACTATCGAAGCAGGCAGACAAACGCGATCTTCAAACCTTGGCTGAGGAGCTACTCGGCACCATCTACTTCCAGCGCGAGGACTACTCTCGGACTTTTGATGATTTCAAAAAAGCATTCCAGCTGGCCGGCGATGGCAAATACAAGCCCTACGAAGCGCTGCACGAGGCTGCGATTTTCTCCGCCCTCGGCATGTTCGCGGATGCTCAGAAGATGCTCGACCTGACTCTGCCCTCCAATACGTCCGTCCCGGACATGCGCGTGGAGATCCTCATCGGCCAACGGAAATTCGCTCAGGCCGACGCTCTCGCGACGAAGCTGATCGAGGAATCGCCCGGCCTGCCGCCCGATGCGCAGAATGATCTCGCTGCCGATCGCGCTCTTGCCCAGGCCCTCGAGGGGCGAAAGAAACCGGCTCTGGCCTATCTGCACGGCGTCGCCTCAACCAGCAGCCAGCCGCTCGACTCGACGGCAACTGCGTTGAGCGTGCTCCGGTCCGCGTCGATATCGCTGGCCGCCGGCGATGCTCAAGCCGCCTTCGATGCGGCAGCCAATACGGAACCCTATTTCTCTTCCGCCGCTATGAAGGACTCCGACTTGCGCAGCGCCCTCATTGCGGCCCAGGCCGCCCGCATTCGCCACGACGCGGCCAACGAAAAGCTTTTTGCGCACAGGGCCCTTGACATTCTCACCGGCCTGCGCAACACTTGGCCACCACAATTATTCACTTCCTATAC
>JASHNW010000054.1 GCA_030041435.1 Acidobacteriaceae bacterium | reverse complement strand
AGACCAGGTACTAACGCATTTATTCAAAGGCTACGAAGGATCGCCGTTCTCCATTCGTTTCTGGGACGGCTGGCAATGGTCGTCGTTCCCCGGGGCGGCGCCAGTGTGTACAGTCGTTCTGCAAAACGCAAATTCTTTGCAAGCCTTTCTGGCCGCGCCCAATGAGATCAGCCTGGGCGAAGCATTCATCCGCCGCGATCTCGATGTAGAAGGCGATATCTTTTCCGTTTTCTCTATGGCGGATCATATTCTGAGCCGCCGGGAAAGCCTGCCTGTACGGATTGCAGAAAGATTAACTCAGGCGGCATTAGGCGCACGCCGGTGGGCGGTGAACGGCGCGCGACATTCGCAGGCCAGGGATCGCGCCGCAATCTCCCATCACTATGATCAGCCCGTTGAATTCTTCCGTCCGTGGCTGGGAACGTCACTCGCTTACTCTTGCGCATATTTCCGGAGTGCCGAAGACTCGCTCAACCTGGCTCAGCAGCAGAAACTTGCACTGATCTGCCAGAAGCTGCGGCTTCGCCCAGGGGAGCGGTTTCTCGATATCGGGTGCGGCTGGGGCAGTCTCCCACTGTGCGCTGCCCGCCATTACGGTGCAAGCGCTCTGGGAATTACCCTGAGTCGCGCGCAATACGAGGAAGCACGTCGGCGTATCGAGGTATTCGGATTGGGAAATCGATGCGATGTGGCTCTTTGCGACTACCGCCGGCTCAACCGTCCGCCCCATGCGTTTGACAAGATTGCCAGCGTCGGCATGTTCGAACATGTGGGTCTCGAGAATCTTAGAGAATATTTCCATACGGTCCGCGGCTGGCTCCGGCCGGGAGGCGTTTTTCTCAATCATGGAATCGCGCGGGCATACGATTCCCCTCCGCGAAAGAACTCTTTCATCGATCATTATGTCTTTCCTGACGCACGACTCGTGACGTTATCGCAGGCAATACAGGCTGCCGAAACTGAGGGCCTGGAGGTCCGCGACGTCGAGAATCTTCGCGAGCATTATGAGCTGACGCTGCGGAGGTGGGTAGCTGCCCTGCAGGAGAATGCGACCACGCTCCTGCGGTACGTTTCTGAAGAGACCTACCGAATATGGCTCCTGTACATGGCGGGATCTGCCGCGGCATTTCGTCGCGGTAGCATTGCTGTCTACCAATTGCTTCTTAGCCGGTCCGATAAGGGCAGCAGCTACCTACCGCTGACCCGGGAAGACTGGTATGCGTGCGATCCAGTCGAGGAGAGGGCAGAAGCATGACGGACTTGATAAGGGATGTCTCGGAACAACACTTCGCGGGTCTCATTGAAGCTCTTGATTCGATCCTCGATGGCGATCGGGCCGCTGAGGAACTGATCGTGATCGGCCAGCGGAGCGTCCCGTACCTGGAGCAGTACCTGCTGGGCGGATTGCCGAGAAGCCTCCCTCTGCCGCGGCGGAGAGCCGTGCGAGCGCTCGGAGAACTGGGCGCCTGGTCCGTCCTCCTTAGGTATTTTCGACAATACCGGCGCCCGGAAGACGCAGCCGTGTTGTTTGCTGAGGACAGCGTACGCAGTTCCGCGGCCCAGGAACTGATGCGATGGAAGTCCGACGACGTTTATCAAGCCCTGTTGGAGGCATGCCGCCAACGCGCGACAAGCGGGTTGGTCCTCGCGTTGGGTGAGTTTCGCCAACGCGAAAGCGTTCCCTTGTTCTTTGCGGTTTTGGAAGACGACCTGTGTCGTGAAGAAGCGAAGGCTGCGCTCCGGAAGATCCCGGACGCTGCCCGGCAATATGCGATCCTCTCCGTTCGCGGGAAAGTCAGGGCCGGCCTTTATGAGCTTTCGGCGCTGAGCAGGCGGCGCGCCACTCTTCAATTGCTCCACGAGTTTGGTCTGACTGCGGAAGAGTGGAGCGACTTGCGTTACTTTCTACAGGATCCGGACACGGAGGTGGTCATCGCTACGGCGCAAATCGGATTTCAGGTGGCGCCAGTTCATGATTATCCCGACATAGCCAAGGCCCTGTTCCGCATCTCGTCACACTTGAACTGGGCGCAGGAAGACGACGTGTGCAGATTCCTGGACGATCACGGGGATATTGCCCGGGAGTTGGGCCGGGCGCTGGTTCGTGAGAGAAAATCCCGCGGTGAGCACCCCAACTGGCTCAAATCAGACTGGAGAGTGCTGAAACACATTCTGAAAAGCGAATTGGAGAACGGCAATTAACGGAATGCGTTGAGCCCTTCAGTTCAGCCAAGGCCGTTCATCAGGAAGCAACTATGGACCTAAAGCAATACGAGCAGAAAAAGTTCGCTCTGGCGGAAGTGATCCGGTCCGCTCAGGCGATCGACACGAAAGACAACGATCTGCAGGCAGATTGTCGTAGTCTGCTAACCCGGCTGGCAGAGGATCAATTCAATCTGATGGTGGTGGGACGATTCAGCCGGGGCAAATCGACGCTGATGAACGCTATCCTCGGCGATGCCCTTCTGCCAACAGGCATTGTGCCTCTGACCTCTGTGATCACCACGGTTCGCTATGGGAGCAGGCCGCAGGTCGTGCTTCACTTTCGGGATTCTGGACTAAACCGCGAAGTTCAACTTTCTGAGCTTGCCGCATATGTGACTCAGCAAGGCAATCCAGGAAACTCAAAGAGGATCGCCTGGGCAGAGATCCAGCTACCGGTCGAGATTTTGCGACGAGGCTTCTTCTTTGTCGATACGCCCGGGCTCGGATCTCCGATTATCGAGAACACGCTCACGACTGAACGATTCCTGCCGCAGGCCGACGCATTCATCCTTGTGACCAGCTTTGACAGTCCGCTGTCGGAGGAGGAGGGGCGCATCCTCGAAAGGATTCGGAATACTGACAAGAAGCTCTTCGTCGTTCTCAACAAGCAGGACACCGTCACGCCGGAGGAGCGCCGTCAGGCCCTGCAGTTCGTCGCCGATCAGTTACAGGCTCAGCTGGGCCGCGAACCTCAGGAACTCTATTCGATCTCTGCGCGGCAGGCGCTGGAAGGCAAAGTCACGGGAGACCGAAAGAAGTTCGACGAAAGCGGTCTCCAAGCTTTCGAAGCGGAACTGTTTCGGTTTCTCACTGAGGATCGGACACAGCTATTCCTGACGAATATGTATGAGAGGACACTGAACCATCTTGTCGAGTGGTCGCGCAACGCCAACCAAACGGATCAGGAACCCGGCTGGGATGGGGTGATCGAGCGCTTGCACGATCAGCGGGAAGCAATCACGGGGATCGCGAACGGATCGAGCGAGTTGTCCGCTATGACGGATCCAACCCCTGACCTGTGGACGCTGACCATCGATCGCAAATCGGGTTGCTCCATTTGTGGGGTTGTTCTCGAAGCGACGTTTCGGTTTCTGAGCAAGTATCAATACGAACTGACGATCAATCCCGATGCGCAGCACGACCATGCGCGAAGAGAGGGATTTTGCTCCCTGCACACATGGCAGTACGAGGGCATTTCTTCGCCCTATGGGGTGTGTACTGCTTATCCGGAGCTTGTCCATCGAGTCGCGGCAAGCGTCACCAGAGTCGCAGAGGAAAGCCGCGACCCGCCGGACCACCTGCGCAGACTCTTGCCGACTACGCAATCGTGCAGGGTGTGCGAAGTGCAAAGGGATGCGGTGCAGACTGCGGTCAGGAATGCCGCCGAGCTTGCCCGCAGTTCGATAGGTAAGGCGGCTCGGATTCCAGCGTCGTGTCTCCCGCATCTTGTGATGCTCGCGCAGGCACTGGGTCCAGGCGATGCAGTTCGTGAACTCCTGGAGGCGCATGCCAATCTACTGGAGCGAACAGCCGAAGACTTACAGCGCTATGCGCTGAAGCATGATGCTCTGCGCAGATACCTCACCAGCGAAGAAGAGCGCCGAGCATCCCAGAATGCGCTTTTGCTTCTTGCCGGGCACAGGAACCTCACTTCCCCGTGGGTGATCGAATACATTCTGTGAGGCCGTTATTGGCGGCGTCCCATCCGGTAATCGAGATACAAGACGTGCGCTTTGATCTGATCGCCCATGCGATAGCGTTGCAGCTGCGCCATCGTCAACATTTGGAGAATGCTACCGGGGTTCCCTTCACTCCAGTCCACAAGTGAATGCAGAACTATTTCCAAATTCGAGGACCAGAGGCCACTGTTGTCCGCTTCTCTTTTGGCAAATGCCAGAGCGACGGAGGGCCCAAGGTTTCTCATCTCCAGGCGCTCTGATCGATCAGCACAAATTGGCTGGAGGGTGCCAATGTCCTCCATGTGCGGCGTCCTTGCCGCGAAGTAGATCGGACGCTGGCCATAATCGGTGAACTCCTTGATGATTCCAGTGACTACGCGGGACGGACCTGCCAGGTGATCGAGAACCAGCATGAACGGCAAGACCGCCAGAGCGCGCTTCACGATCCCCTTTAGCGACGATGTGCTCAATGAAGTCGCGTTCTCCGGCAGCCGCAGTTGTCGTTTCTCGAGACGGCGTAGCTCCTCGAG
>JASHNW010000053.1 GCA_030041435.1 Acidobacteriaceae bacterium | reverse complement strand
CCCCCGTTGTACTCGAACGTCTCGGTGACAAACTCTCCCCAGAATGTGCCGGTGGGCCTGGCGGGCGCTCCCTCGGACTCACTCAGCTTGCCGTTGACGTGATCGCGTTCCTGCTTCTCCGTGGCCATACCTCCATTTATAGAACTGTGCTGCTAAAACATGGGCCGATTTTGGCTGCCGCCCTCCAGGCCGGAGCCGACTCTCTGTTCACCGGCGGCCAGAAGCCTTTTGCGAGTTGGATGAACAATCCGATTCCGGCCCGGGCCGGCTCGCTCATGATCCTGCGGCCCCGGCCGTTCCTGCTCTATCTTCGCGAAAGGCTGTAACCAGCCTCGTCCCCATGACTTTCGTACCGTTGCGCGCCCACTTTCCCCTTGCTTTCCGCATCTCCGCATCGCATCCTGAAAGAGACGCGAAGCCCTGCCCTGAATCGGCAGGGTTTTTCGTTGCGGGCGAAATTAGAGTCAGTGCCCCAGCCCAAGGCAGGTCGGGTGGTTCCGCCTGATCGCTGAGCGCTGAAAGCTGAGCGCTGAAAGCTGAATTGGGAGGTCTCGAACAACTACTTTGTTTCCGGCAAACGGCCGATAAAAGGCCGGCCTGGGGCCTCCAAAATCTGCCCTGTTTCCCGATACTTAGGGTCAGGGGGTCTCGAAAAAACTCCATAAGTACCAAAGAATGAGGCAAATAGCCAGGAATTGATGAAAGAAATTTTTCCTCTGGTCTTACCCGTGTCGTGAGCCCTGAGCCCTGAGGCCTGTCAGCCCAGCCGCTCCACCACCGCCGGCGCCAAATGCGACACGCTGCCGGCGCCGAGTGTCAGGATCACGTCGCCCTCTTTGGCCCGAGCGATGGTGCGGGCGATGGCTTCGTCCGGCGAAGCCGCGTACTCGATCCCGTCGCGATGGTGGATGGCTTTCACGAGCGCCTGGGCCGTGACGCCTGGAATCGGCTCCTCGCTGGCCGCGTAGATGTCCAGCACCTCGACCGACGCCGCGTCGTCGAAGGCGTGGACGAACTCGTCCATCAGGTCCCGGGTCCGGGTGTAGCGATGGGGCTGGAAGATGACGTGGACCGCGCCGTAGCCGCAATCCCGCGCCGCTCGCAGCGTGGCCCGGATCTCCGTCGGATGGTGTCCGTAGTCGTCGACCACCGTCACCCCGCGCGCGCAGCCCTTCCTTTGGAAGCGCCGGTCGACCCCACGGAACGCCTTGATTCCATTTGTGATGGCCTCCGGTCCGATCTCGAGCTGGGCGGCAATCGCCACCGCCGCCGTCGCGTTCAGCACGTTGTGGACACCCGGAACGTGCAGCTCCAGCGGCCCGTACACGCCCCCGCCGGCAGCCACTTCAAAGCGCGACACGCATCGCCCGTCGGATCCGTTCTCCAGCGGCGCCGCCGGCAGCAGCCGCATCACAAAGTCCGCCTTGGGCGAGGTACCGTAGGTGAACACGCGCCGCTGCACCCGCGGCAGAATGGCCGCCAGCCGCGCATCGTCCGTGCACGCCACGCATGCCCCGTAGAACGGCACTTTGTCCATGAATTCGACGAAGGCGCTCTCCACATCGGCCATGTCGCGGTAGCAGTCCATGTGCTCGCGGTCGAGGTTGGTCACGACCGCCAGGATGGGCGACAGCCGCAGGAACGACCGGTCGCTCTCGTCCGCCTCGGCCACCAGGTACTGCGACTGGCCCAGCCGCGCATTCGACCCCATGGTGTCGACGCGACCGCCGACCACCACCGTCGGGTCCAGCCCGCCGGCGGTCAGTACCGACGCGACCATCGAGGTGGTCGTCGTCTTGCCATGCATGCCGGCGATGGCAATGCCGTACTTCAGCCGCATCAGCTCGGCCAGCATCTCGGCGCGCTGGATGACAGGAATCTTGCGTGTTCTGGCTTCGACGACCTCGGGGTTGAGCGACTGCACCGCCGAGCTGACCACCACCACGCCCGCGCCGACCACATTGGCCGCCGCGTGGCCTTCAAAGACCGTCGCCCCCAGCGAAGCCAGCCGCTCGGTCACCGGCGACCGGCGCAGGTCCGACCCGCTGACCGGGTAATGCAGATTGAGCAGGATCTCCGCGATCCCGCTCATGCCGATTCCGCCGATGCCGATGAAGTGAACGCGCTGCGCCTTGGCAAACATTTGCTTCAGAAATCCGGAGTCACGAACAGTAAATCAGAAAGCAGCGCGCCGGGGTTAGGACTTCGCTCCGGGCGCGGCCGGCACAGCCGTCGCAGCCGGATTGTCGATCACCAGATCCTTCTGGTTGATGAACTGGACGGTGATTTTGAAGTCTGTCCGCTGGTCCCACTGCTGGGCACTGATGGGATAGTGGAAGATCATCTGGCCATCGATCTCCTGGCCCGGCGTCATCGTAATGTCGCGCTGCACCGGCTGCGTCTTGTCCGGAGCCAGCGCCGGATAGGCGACGAAGACGTCGTTGTAATCGTGCGTGCTGGCGCCGACGCAGCGCATGCTCGTGCCGTCGGCCAGCGTTACGTCGGCCCACATGTCGTGCAGAAACAGCGGCAGCTTCGTCGTGCTTTTGATCTTCACGTTCGCCACCAGGATCTCTTCGTCGTAGATATCCTTGCCGCCGGCGAGGCCGCCGAGCGCAGAGCCGGTGGAGAGCTCGCGGTGGATCGGGTAGGCCGTGATCGACACCACCTGGCCCGAGTGCACCGGACCCTTATACGTCGCCCACACATAGCCGCCTACGATCGCGGCAACGAGCACGATCGCGACCAGTACGGCGACTACGGGATGAATGCCGCTTCTTTCCTCCATAACGCTCCGCTAACGCATTCTACTGGAGTTTCGGTGGATGCAGGCTGGGAGCATCAGGTTGGGCGAGGGCGCAGCGCGGCGAGAAACTTGCGGGCGGGGAGGGTGTTCAGCACGTCCTGTTTGCTGAGCCAGGCGCGCCGCAGTTGCCGGATGCCGTAGCGCATCTTGGTGAGATGGCTCGTGTGGTGCGAATCGGTGTTGATGGCGATGCGGCAGCCCATCTCTTTGGCCAGGCGGAGGTCGCGGTCGCAGAGATCGAGGCGGTCCGGAAACGCATTGTGCTCGACGGCGACGCCCAGCACCGCCGCGCGCCGCAGCACCGCCGTCAGGTCCATCTGGAACGGCTCGCGGCGCAGCAGCAGGCGGCCGGTGGGATGCCCGAGGATGCGAACGTACGGGTTCTCAATGGCGCGCAGCACCCGCTCCGTCATCTGCTGCTCCGGCTGGTTGAAGAGCGTGTGCACGCTGGCGATCACCACATCCATCTGCGCCAGCACTTCGTCGGACAAGTCGAGCGCGCCGTCGCCGAGGATGTCGACTTCGATGCCGGGGAAGACGCGAATTTTGCCCTCCAGCTCGGCATCGACCTCGCGAATGCGCTTCACATGCTCGAGCGCGCGTTTGTCGTCGAGGCCGTTGGTCATGGCCAGGTTCTTCGAGTGGTCCGTGATAGCGATGTACTCGTATCCGCGGGCAATGCCGGCCTCGGCCATCTCGAGGATCGAATTCTTTCCGTCGGTGGCGTGGGTGTGCATGTGCACGTCGCCGCGGATGTCGGCTTCTTCGATGAGGATGGGCAGACGGTGCGCTTCCGCCGCTTCGATTTCGCCGTTATTCTCGCGCAGCTCCGGCGGAATCCAGTCGAGGCCAAGCGCCGCGTAAATCTCTTCTTCCGTCGCCCCGGCCACAAAGGAGCCGTCGTCGACGCGTGCCAGCGCGTACTCGCTCAGCGTGTAGCCGCGCTTCAGCGCCCGCTGCCGCACGCTCACGTTGTGCATTTTTGAACCGGTGAAGTATTGCAGAGCCGCGCCATAGGAGCCTTCCGGCAGCAGCCGCACATCCACCTGCAGGCCGCTGCGCAGCCGGAAGCTGACCTTGTTCTGGCCCTTCGCCAGCATGGTCGCTGCCGGGGGATAATTCGCGGCGTGTTCCACGGCTGCGCTCACCTTGTCTTCCGCGCAGCCTGGTCCCGTGGCCAGAATGTCGAGGTCGCCTACGGTGTCGCGCCCGCGCCGCAGCGATCCGGCCGGCAGAATGGTGGTGAAGCCCGGCAATTCAAGCAGATAAGCGATGAGTTTTTCCGCTGCAATCTCTGCGTCGTCAATCAGGAAGCGCCCGCTGTTCTGCTTGTAGTCCTCGATGCCCTTGCGCAGCTTCTCCACCAGCTTGTCGCCGAAACGCGGCAGCCCGGCGAGCCGGCCCGCGGCAATCGCGGCTTCCAGCTCCTCCACGGAGCCGATCTGCAGAGCATCCCAAAGCAGCGCCACGGTCTTGGGACCCATGCCCGGAAGCCGCAGCAGCTCCAGCATGGTGGGCTTGTATTTCAGCAGCAGTTCTTCGCGCAGGGGCAGCGTGCCGGCGCGCTCAATTTCCTGGATGTTGGCCGCCATCCCCTTGCCAATGCCGGGGATCTCCTGCAGTTTTTTTGGATCGCCGGCGATGGTGCTCAGCTGGATGGTGGTCGTCTCGACCGCCTCCGCCGCACGCCGGTAGGAGCGAATGCGAAAGGGATCGCCCGCGCCGATCTCCAGCAGGTCAGCCGTCTCCGCCAGCAACTGGGCCATCGAGCGGTTGTCCATCGCACACGATTAAAGCATGTTCACAGAGAGGGAATCCAGGCGGCAGGCGCCAGGGAGGTGTGCAGCGGAGAACCGGATTTCGGCCGCTTCCCCGCACTCCGCGGGGAAGCCGGTCACAAAATCAGGAATTGGAAAGGATTGCGGAGGGCTTAGGCAACCTCGCGGGCGCGCACCACCTGATCTGCCTGCGGACCTTTCTGGCCCTGAATGATATCGAACTCGACGTCGTCGCCTTCCTTCAGGCTCTTGTATCCATCCACCTGGATGGCGCTGTAGTGAACGAACACGTCCGGCCCGTCGTCACGTCCGATAAACCCATACCCCTTCGCGTTGTTGAACCACTTCACCTTGCCTTTGTACTGAGCCACAAACACGAACCTTCCTCTCGGGCTGATTGTGGTTGGGAGAATCCAACCTGCTTCACCATAAAGACGCGGCCCCGGAAGGTTTGGTTTTCTTTTGTCGAAAAGTTACCGCGCGGCTACCGCGGCCTGAGTGCCCTGAGCCGCGTGTAACAGAGGACCGAGATCAGGGTCTTTCCGTCGAGGATTTTTCCCGCGTCGATCAGCCGCAGCACCTCCGACAGCGGTACAAACTGCAGTTCGAACGACTCATCGTCTTCCGGCTGCGCCTCACCGGGCGTCAGGTCCTCGGCCAGATAGACCTGCATCCACTCGCCGAGAAATCCGGGACTGGCGAAGTATTTCACCAGCTTCGTCCACTTCTTCGCCTGGTAGCCGGTTTCTTCCAGCAGCTCGCGTTTCGCCGCTTCCAGATGATCCTCGCCGTCTTCCATCTTGCCGGCCGGGACTTCGTAGAGAAACTGCTGCGCCGCATGGCGGTACTGCCGCTCGATCAGAACCAGCGGGTTCTTTTTGCTCTTCGACTTGTCGATCGCCAGGACCACCACCGATCCGTTGTGCCGGATCACGTCGCGGAACACTTTTTTCCCGTTGGGCTCGACGATGTCTTCGCTCAGCACGCGGAAAAGGGACCCTTCATAGGAGACTTTCGAGGTAAGCACCTGCGCTGGACGTCCCGGATCGACCTTCAGCTTCTTCTTCACTGCAATGACGTTCGGGTCTTTCTTCGCTGACTTCTTTTTCTTCTTCGCCATGCGCTCCTCTCTCTTTTCCTACGGTACCATCCGGGATCGGTGCAGCCGCGGGCAGTGCGGGAGCGCCGCACCAGCGATCAAACTGCATCCTGGCCGCACCGCCGGGCATCCGATTCTCGCAGACGTCTCCCACTTTTCCCCGTCTCCATGGCCAGGCCCTGCTGCCCCTGGTTTGCGTGAGAGACTGAAGTGCAGGCTTTTGAGCTGTGACAGTCGACTGTTATCCCATCTCGTTGCTGCCCCGGCTCAGCCGGCTCTTTCTCGACTACACGTCGAGCCACGAGCCCATTGCCCCGTTCTTTCCCGCGACGCCCTGGTCGCAGGGGTGGAAGTCTTCCGTCCCTGCCCAGGAACCGGCGTTGCGCGCGGCCGTCGCCGAACGGCTTCGTGAGCAGAATCTTTTGTGGGGTGCAGGCGAGAAAACACTGGCTAACATCGAGCGTCTGCGCAACGGCGCCGGCGCCGTGGTCACCGGGCAGCAGGTGGCGCTGTTTGGCGGCCCGCTCTTTACACTTTTCAAAGCGGCGACGGTCATCCAGCGGGCCCGGCAGTCGGGCGGCGTCCCCATCTTCTGGCTGGCCGCTGAAGATCACGACCTGGCCGAGGCCGACCACGTCATCCTGCCCTCGCGGCACGCGCTGCACACGCTGCGCCTACACCCGGAGCAGCAGCACACCGGCCAGCCGGTCGGTCCGATTCCGCTGGGGCCCAAAGTTGCGGCGCTGCTGGAGCGCGCCGCTGAATTAATCGGCGGATCGGACGAATTCGAACTGCTGGCTGCCTGCTATCAGCCCGAGGCGACCTTCGCCTCGGCCTTCGCGCGACTGCTCGTTTCAGTCTTCGCCGAATACGGCCTCATTGTCATCGACGCCTCCAGCCGCGCCTTCCACGCGCTGGGCGCTCCCGTGCTGCGCCATGCGATTGAGCACGCCGCGGAACTGGAATCCTCGCTGCACGAGCGCGATCGCCTGCTGGCCGAGCGCGGCTATCACTCGCAGGTGCTGGTGGCTCCCGGCAGCAGCCTGCTTTTCTTCAGCGATGAAACCACCGGCGCACGCCAGGCGTTGCGGCGCAAGGGCGATGCCTGGGTTGTGAATCATGCTGCGGGCAAGGCCAGCTATTCGGCTGCCGAGCTGCTGGCAATCGTCGACGCCGCGCCTGAGCGGCTGAGCCCCAACGCGCTGCTGCGGCCCGTCTTCCAGGATTATCTGCTGCCCACGGCGGCCTGCGTCGGAGGACCTGCCGAGATCGCCTATTTCGCGCAGACCCAGGTGCTCTACCAGGCCATCCTGGGGCGCACTACGCCGGTGCTGCCACGGCTGAGCGCCACGCTCATCGAACCGGCCATCGCCAGGGTGCTCGCACAGCACGAATTGTCGTTCAAAGGCATTCTCGAGTCGCATCCCGACGAGCTGGCCCACCGCCTTGGCGCACGCGCCATCCCCATCGAAGGCAAGCACCGGCTGGCCGCCACCGGCAACGCGCTCAACAGCGAACTGGAAGCGCTCCTCGCCTGGGCCGAAGCCCTCGACCCCGCCCTGGGACGCGCCGCCAGGGTTTCCGCCTCCAAGATGCGCTACCAGATGAACCGCCTGCGCCGCCTCGCTGCCAATTATCAACTGCAGAAGGAAGCCAGCATCCGGCGCCACGTCGACACGCTTTTCTT
Source organism: Acidobacteriaceae bacterium (assembly GCA_030041435.1). Taxonomy (GTDB): domain Bacteria; phylum Acidobacteriota; class Terriglobia; order Terriglobales; family Acidobacteriaceae; genus Palsa-343. The sequence continues at coordinate 4,446 of JASHNW010000053.1, read as the reverse complement.
CAATCTCTTCCCGGACCGCCATCCGCAGGAGCGCACCATCGGCGGCATCGCATACCTCGCCCGCTACGGCGCCTCGCTGCTCGGGACGCTGGTGGAGCAGGCGACGCAGGATTGCCCCGGCCATCGGGCGATTTTCCTCTGAACCGGCCCGATCCATCGCACGCTCTGCACGTTGGTAACCAACATTCGCTTTCTTTGTCCCGGCGCATTCTTGGGCGTTACACTGCCCTCAGAGCGTGTCCGAGGGGTTGATGTATGGCTGTCAAATCGAATCCGATTCTCGAAATTGCGTGCCCCGACTGCGGAGCGATCCTGAAAATCGACGTGGCGTCGCGTGCCGTCATCGCGCACACGCCCGCGCCACGCAAGCGCACGTTTGAGGACTTCGACGCGGCGACCAAAGCGCTGCGCGAGGCGGAGGAGCGCAAGGAAAGCCTGTTCCGCCAGGCGGTACACGCGGAAAAGAACAAGGAAGACCTCTTCAACAAGCGCTTTGCCGAAGTCGTGAAGAAAGCGCAGGAGACGCCGGACACCGGTAAACCTCTTCGCGAATTCGATCTCGATTGACGGGAGACTACTTTGACTGAAATGGATGGCGAGATAGCGACAATGAATCCTCCCGGGCGCGTGGAATCCGCCCTAAGCGAGACTCCCTGGATGGGCAGAGTAGCGGCCGGATCGCTGTTCGTGAGCGCGCTGCTGCTGGTCAGCGGCAAACGCAAGGCCGGACTGGCCGCCGCCGCCGCCGGCACCGCCATAGCGTTGCTGGAGAACCCGAAAGCGGTGCGCGATGCATGGAACTCCATGCCGCGGTACCTCCGCGCCGGCCAGGATTTCCTGGTCCGCATCGAGGATTTTGTCGACGAGCTGAACAAACAGGGCAGCCGCGTGCACAAGGTGCTGAACCCGGAGTAGCCGGGTCCCCACGCCGTATCGTCCAATCGGATTCGCAAAATCGCCTTCAGCCATTTCGCCGCGTCTGCCGCGTTCTCGCGCGTGCTCTCGAAATTCCTTTCTCCTCAGACGCCTGAGCCACAGCGTAGCCGTTCTCGCTACCCGGTAGACTGAAGTCAGCATGAAGCGCGACATCTCTCACTATGAGCTGGTCCGCAAGCTCGGAGCAGGCGGCAGCGGCATCGTCTACCTGGCCAACGATACCCAGCTCATGCGGCCGGTCGTCCTCAAGATCCTGAAGAGCGGGGTGCTTACCCTCGAGCAGATGCGCACCACCGTGCTCCGCGAGGCGCGCATGGCCTCGGCCATCGAGCACCCGAACGTCTGCGCTATCTACGAAGTAGGCGAGGAGGGTGACGAGGCCTTCATCGTGATGCAGTACGTGCCCGGCCAGTCGCTCGACAAGCTCATCGCCAGGGGCCCCTCCAGCCTGCAGCTGGTCCTCTCCGTCGGCATCCAGATCGCCGACGGCCTCAGCGCGGCGCATTCCCTCGGCATCTTCCATCGCGACCTGAAGCCGGCCAACGTGATGCTGACCGACGGCGGCCTGGCCAAAATCCTCGACTTCGGCCTGGCCCGGCGACTTCCTCCCGAAGAGGCGGACTTCGACCCCGCCAAAGCCTCGCGGCGCAAGCCCGGCGCGCCCATCGCCACCTACACCGCGCGCGGCGGCACTATCGCCTACATGGCTCCCGAGCAGTTCGTTACCGGGCAAAGCAGCGTGCAGAGCGACCTGTGGGCGCTCGGCGTCATCCTCTACGAGCTGGCCAGCGGCCGCCATCCTTTCGTGCGGCCCGACGGCGACGAGTTCCAGAGCATCCGCTCCATCCAGTTCCTCGAGCCCCAGCCGCTCGAGTCGATTCCGGCCGAGCTGAATTCCGTGATCCTGCGCTGCCTCAAAAAGAATCCCCTCGATCGCTATGGCAGCGCGGCCGAAGTCCGCGAAGCGCTGAAGACCATCATGAAGACGCTGCAGTTCGAGACGGGGATCATCCCCGGCGAAGCCGCCGCGGTGCTGCCGCCCACCACGCCGGCCGAGCAGGAGAAACGCACGACGGGGTTGCTGTCGATGCTGGCGGAGCGCTTCCGGGAATCGTCGGAAGAGGGCACGCGGCAGAACACGATTCTGGTGCTGCCCTTCCAGAACCTGGGTGCGACGGATGTGGCGCCGCTGTACGGCTTCGCTCTGGCGGATGCGATCGCGGCGCGCATTGCGCGGATGTCGTCGCTGGTAGTCCGCCCATCGAGCGCGCTCATGCACCTGCCCGTTGCTCAGATGGACCCGCTCGAAATCGGCCAGAAGCTGCTGGTGAACTGGGTGCTGACGGGCAACTTCGTGCGCTCGAAGGATGGGTTCGACCTGAACTGGCAGCTGCTCGACGTGCAGAGGCAGAGCGTGCACAGAGGCGGCGCCATCAGCGTGCCCTCGTTCGACCTGATCGCCGTACAGACTGAAATCTGCAACGAGGTCTTCGCCTCGCTGCAGGGCATCGGCCAGTTGCAAGCCGGAACGGAGCGCGCGGCGCCGCGCACCGGCGTGCTGGGCGAGCAGCTTTCCGAGGAGTACCTGCAGGCGCGCGCGCTGCTCTCCGGCTTCATGCAGCGCACCGGCAGCCGCGCCGATCTGGACCGCGCCCGCGAGCTCTTCGAGGCGGTCGTCGAAAGCAACCCCGACTTCGCGCCAGCGTGGAGCGGCCTCGGCATCGCGCAGCTGCAGTACATCCGCTACGGATTCGGCGGGCATCTGCACGTCATCGCGGCGCGCAAGGCGCTCGACCGCACCCTCGAGCTCGACCCCGGCTCGATCGAGGCGAATCTCTATCGCGTCTACATGCTGCTTTCGCGCGGGGAGAAAGAGAGCGCGCGCCACGGCATCGAGCATCTGTTGCAGACCGCGGCCAACGACTGGAACGTCCATCTCGTCGCCGGCATTACGCTGCGCGCCGACGGTATGTACGAGGAGGCGCTGCAGCAGTTCAGCCGCTCGCTGATCCTCAACCCGTCGAACGCGGCCGTGATCTACAACCACCGCGCGCGCGTCTACCAGTACCAGAACCAGCTGGAACTGGCCGAAGAAGAATTGCAGAAGGGGCTCACGCTGGAGCCGAAATATCCGCTGTTGCGCACCTCGCTCGCTTACCAGCGCATGCGCCAGGGCGATCTGCAGCAGGCCATCGAGATGCTGGAGACCGTCATCCGCGACGACAGCTCCATGCGCATCGCCGTCCCCACGCTGGCCATGTGCTACGTGCAGGTGGGCGACCGCGATCGCGGCGCATCGCTCATCGCCGACGAGTCGATCGCCGCCGCCGAAGCCGACAGCGAGATGGCCTATCGCCTCGCCACCTACTTCGCCGTCGACGGCGACGAGAGCGAGGCGCTGCACTGGCTGCGGCGCGCCATCTATCTGGGCAACGAGAACTATCCCTGGTTTTCGAAAAACCCCGCCTGGAACCGGCTGAAAGGCCATACTGATTTCGAACGCATCCTGGAAGATCTGAAGAAAAGCTTCCGCCGCAATCAGAAGACCTGGAAGCGGCTGCTGGCGCAGACGGAAGGGTAAGCGGCATCGCCGCAACAGCACGGCTTTCGATCGCAGGCGCGTCGATGAGCAGCCGTCTGCTCGAGTCGAACAAGACGCTCTCGATGAGCGCATTGGCCCGATATCGCCAATTGAGATCGGTATCGGTCGACAGAAGCCGACTTGAACGAAGCCGCTTTGCGGTCGCAGCGGAAGAGCTCGCCACATCGCTTCCTTACGGCGAAGGCTGGACGGGGCTAATTCAAAGACGAGAGATTAGCAAAGCGGTGACAAACAGATGACAACTTCGGATCGCGACCCGGTCCAGGATGAGGAGCTAAGAGGCCAGAGAAGGTTCCGGGCGCAATCGCTCCGACTGGTCCCCCCTCTGCTCCTGAATTTTCCCCTGGAGAGTGAAATATGCTGGTCCGCAGGATCGCAGTCGCCCTTTGCCTCGGGCTCGTTCTTCTCATGGTTCCGGCCCTGGCCCACGCACAATATCAACTTACCAATCTAGTTTCGAATCAGGTCGATTCGCATGCCCCGACCATCGATCCACTGCTGGCCAATCCCTGGGGATTAGCCCGAAGCGCCGGTTCGCCCTGGTGGATCAGCGATAACGACACCGGGTGGTCGACCCTCTACAATGCAGCGGGAACTCAGGTGGCACTCAGGGTTGCGATTCCCACTGCCGGAAACGGACCGGTGGAGGCGACAGGCACAAACGGCCCTGGCACACCGACGGGAATCGTTGCCAACGCATCGAAGTCGGATTTCCAGGTTTCGGGCGTGGCCTCGGCCTTCATCTTTGCCACCCTCGACGGCACGATCTGCGCCTGGCCGGGCCTGAACAAGAACCTGGCGACCCTGGTAGTGGACAACTCGGCCAGCAAGGCCAGTTACACGGGCCTGGCCATCACCAGCAACCCTTCGGGGAATTTCCTCTATGCCGCGGACAACGCCAACAACAA
>JASHNW010000052.1 GCA_030041435.1 Acidobacteriaceae bacterium | reverse complement strand
ACTTCTGGCACCGTGCTCTTGAACGGCGGAGTCAGAACGGGCGCGTGCAGTGGGAGCGAATGCAACGGCTCATCCGCCGCTGGCTTCCTCCGGCCCATATCTGCCACCCTTATCCTTCGCGCCGTTTGCACGTCACTACCTGAGGCAAGAGCCGGATGCGGGAAATCCGCTCGTCCGGATCTGTGCGGGGGGTACGGAGTGATCCGTATCCCTACCGCGACCCTGCTTCATCCGCTGCGACAGCAGCGTAAATCTTCGGATGCTGGCCGGGGCACGGAACCGAGCGCCGCCACAGACACCGAGGCCGCCTTGGAAGGCGGCCTACACACACACTGCTACTTCGTAGCTGGTTTGGGCTGCGGATCGGTATACGCCTCGCAACTAATGGAGGAATCGACCGAGAGCAGGCCCTTAGTAGAAATGGTGAACCTCTGCTGCTTCTCGATCTGCCTGATGGCAGACACAAGATGCTCCCGAGTCCACGTACCGCCAAGCGGAGGGGACGCAAAAGACACCCCTGCATCCGCATCCTTCGACAGTGCGAAGCGAGCGTTGTTCTGGATATTGAAGTCCTGGCGACCATCGTGATCGGTCACGAAGATCGTGAACACGAAGCCGTCCGGGCGAGAGGGATTCAGGTACTCCACAACGTAGAGCATTTTCTTCCCAGGATAGGACTTCTCATCGAGAAGGTAGCCAAACGTCCCTTCCTTCGCTTTAGACGGCGGAAGGAAATTCTTCGCGGCTAAGCAATGGACCGCCCGATGCAGGAGCGCCCGACCTTGGTCTTGCGCATGGGCAGCACAACTCAACAAGATTAGCGTCCCCAGCAAAACGCACTTCATGACAGATGTCCTCATGATCCACATCCTCAGTGCCCTGGATCGTTGTAGATGTAAATGTAAGTTGGCAATCGACTCGTGCTGTCTTTGAACGGTCCAAAATGTTCAAATACGGTTTGGCGACCGCTGCCAATCGGACGGCTGTGGAGTCTATCTGGCGTTATGTGGCTTGTTCCGTAGAAGGTTCGCCCTTGGACCGGGTCCGCTCCTCCGTTAGCCCGATTCGTATAGGCATCTTGCATAGCCTTCGCAAGCGGCGTCGCCGCTGTGCCTGTGTCTGGGGCTACTTCGTTTGGCCTCTTTTTGTTTGCGTTATTGATAAGCGCATTGGCGAGTGCGTCTGAACCGTTTTGAAGTTCTTTTGGATCGCCGCCTTTGGGCGTGCTCAAGCTCCCGATCTCGTTGGTCAGAACCTTCGAAAGATCGCCTACCGTTGTATTCCCGACAGCTTCATTGTTCGGGTTCTGCTGTTGGGCCGCTGGCTGTAGTGGCCTTGCTGCCTATTGCTTACCAGCGTCGACCCAACGCGCACCGTCGCACCCCGTAGACAGGTCCTTCGATAAGCTCGACTCGACATCGCCGTTGCCATCTTTCAGGTACAGGATGTCGTCCACGACAGGGCGATCATCTTCACGAACCACCACTGCCGCCACGTTCCAAGTCAGAGGATTGTTTGGGGGGTCTGCCCAAGTGAGCTTCACGTATACACGAGCGGAGCCGTCTTTACCGGATTCGGCTCTTTCGATGTGAAAAGTCTGCGGTTGTGCTTCCTCGTTACCACCTGAGAAGAGCCCATTCTCGATCAGTCCGACGGGGGGCTTCAGACTAGGGTCTGGATTCCGGCGACGCCAGTCGGCAAAGCACGCATTGTTCAAATCGAATCGGCGAAGCAACGCCTTGCTGAGGTACGGTGCGAAAATCTTCAAGTCCGCGCCGTAGGGTATACCGAGTGGATGGCGAGCCACGACCTGCTCATAGAGGCTGCTGACCAAGGCATCGGGCTGGTTCGGGAGGACGGATGGTTTGCCTTGCGAAGCACTTTGTCCCCAGACCAAGACCATGATCAGCAGCAGAAGACAGACATAACGTAAATGCTTCATAACTTTAACCTCGGCACAATAGATCATGGAACGATGATCACGTGGTAGGCTTGCGCGCTGTTCGATAGGCTTTTCCCGTCGTTGAACGTCATCTGCCTTATCGAAGGTGGATGAGCTGGAGTACCCACGCCGCTCACTCCGTCCCACGACCCCAGGATGCACGACAGCAGGCCCAATCCGTCATCCCTTTCAAAACACAGGAACAAAGTTAATAACAGGCTCTAGCGAAGTCTGTGTTCTTGCCCTGAGTCGTGGTCGAATTCGAGTTCTGCTGTTGGGCCGCCTCTGTCTTGTGGGCGATGTACCGGCTGAAAGACCGTCCCCTCGTTGAACTGAGCTATCGCAATGTCGACAATATCAATTCAGCTTCCTTCTCGTCATTCAGATCGCCATCATACACAAAGGAATATTTGATACCTGCGGCGTTACAAAAGAGTTGAGAACTCAGTACAATCCCGGCAACCGCAATAGGTTGATTGCGGCAATAAAACGTTGAGGTCGGTGTCTTGATTGTGATGAGAGATGCCGCTTCACCCCGGCTTGCCCTACGATTGATTCCCGTGACGAGAGCCTGCATCGATTTCAACTCTTCTTGGTCAGAACTACTCATTGATCCAGAAAGGGCAGGGCTTACTGTGATCTCAGGGGCTAGCGTAGCACGGCTCGGTCGCGCGCGGAAAAGGAGCGTCGTATCGTAATGTTCGGAATCCTTGTCCGCCCACCATAATAACGGGAGTCTCAACTGGCGGTGAGCTACTTCTACAGTGCTCCCATGCAGGATATGCCATCCAACTGCGGTAACATATCGCCGATACGCATATGAGAGAAAACACATTGATATTACGCAGAGGCATATGAGAGTGTAGGCGAATGTGCGCCGATGAAGCCATTTGTGAGGTCGGCGGTCGTCCATAATATTCTCCGAGAACGTCATTTATTGCTTATTGCTGTGGGCCGCTTTCGAACTGACTATAATATGTTTCCACAGCTTGCTTGTACCGGATTCCCGCATCCGTCACCTGCTGCTGAAGCCCGGGGAGCAGCCCGCTTTCAAACTTGGCCATGAATGCATCTGGGGCTTCGCCATTTGCAGTGATACCTAGCTTCACCACGTAATATTGAATATTGGCATAGGCGAGATCATGGGTCGCCGCGTCCAACGGAATCCGAGTGGGGTCTGCATCTCGGGACTGGCCCCCATCTCGCTCTTCTGCTGCATCCGCGAGCGCCAACGTCTTACGCCATCCAGCTAGAAGCGTGGAATCGTTGATCACAGATTCGACTGTCTTGGCACGGTGAAACCACTTATTTATCTTTCCCAAGAACCCAACTGCGCTCTTCACAGCCGCTGTGCCTGAACCTTCCTCAGCGCCGCCGTCCTGCTGTTGGGCCTGATTGCTTTGCGTTGGCGGCGCCTGGTAGGGATTCCAGTCGCCATCATTCGGTAAAGCCGAATCCGCGCCTACGGGTCCACCTCCGTACGTGCCCACCATGTTGAAGTCTGTAGCTCCGGGGCTGAGCCCGTTCCACTCCCGCGGGTCATGTCCATCCGGGTCCACCTTGCTTAGCGGGTTGTTCCCCACGAATCCATACAGGTTCAGCGTCTGCGGACTGGCGTAGGTGGCATAGGGGACGGCATCCGCTGCCGCTGCCCAGTCCGGGCTGAGCCAGCGCGCGGCCGTGTTGGCGTAGTACCGCGCCCCGAAGTCGTCGTTGCCCGTCTCCGAGTCGTGGATCTTGCTCGTGTAATGGTGCTCCGTGGCATCGACGCTGCATTGCGCGGCGCTGTCAATCGATACAGGCGTCGGATTCGAGTTGCTGCCGCTGGTATTGCCGTAGGGCAGGCTCGACCAGCCCATCAGGCATCCATCCGCACTGTCCTCGGCCCGCTTCGTCCCCTGCCAGTCAGTCAGCGCAAACACCGTATCGTAGCCGTTCTGCGAGTTGGTGTAGGTCGCCAGGAGCGCCCCTCCCGCAAACACGTTGGTGTGCTGCCACTGGTTGGAGCCGTTGATCTCCGTCAGCTGCTCTCCTCCCAGGCCGAGCACATACTCCGTCGCGACCGTGATCTGCGACTGCGCCGGACAGACATTGTTGGCTGGCCAGCTGGCGAGAGAGCCTTTCGCCACTCGGTTTCCCTCGCCGTCGTAGATGTAACCCCACAAGGGGCCCGCCGCCGTCTTCACCGCACAGATGCGACCCGCCCCGTCGTAGAGATACTGGTTCACGCCGTCGGCGGTCACGTCTCCGGCTGCGTCGTACTGGTAGCCCGCCGGCATCAGGCCAGTCTCCTTTACCTGGTTGGACGCATTGTACTGCGCCTGGAAAGTCGGCGTGGGCGAGCCGCTGCACGCTGTCGGCGAAATCGCCTCCATCGTCCGGTCGCCGAACCCGTCGTAGCTCCAGCAGCCATACTGCCCGTTGTATGGGCCGCCCGACACCTGACCGGTCGCGACCAAACGGTTCAGCGTGTCGTACTGGTACGTCCAGGTTCCCATAACCGAGTCGGTCAGCGACGTCGTGTTGCCCACCCCGTCGTAGCCGACCATATAGTTGTAAACCGTCCCGGACGTGTCGTTCGGGGTCATCCCCGATGAGGTCGCCGAAAAGGACGCGCCGGAGAAGTTCGAGTTCGTGT
>JASHNW010000005.1 GCA_030041435.1 Acidobacteriaceae bacterium | reverse complement strand
GTCCGCGCCAGGCCTCGGCGGCAAATGCCGTCTGCGCCTCATACAAGACCAGGCGGTTGATGATGCGGACGAGAAAGTTTCGCCTCGATTCCACGTACTGCACGATCCGGTCGAGCCTGCGGATCGCGGCCGAGGGCCGAGTCCCGCGGGTTTGCAGACCTGACTGCAGCTCGCACAGCAAAGGTGCCTGAAAGGGTTCCAGCTCCAGAACTTCCAGCACCCTGGCGAACAACTTCAGATCGACGGCGGCGCCCTCGGTGGCTTCCAAAAACGGCTCAACACCGGAACCGACGAACCGGGCTGCGGCGATATTGACCACCGTCATCGCCAGAAGCCAGTACCAGTTGCCCCGGGCCAGCCAGTCGAGGCCGCCGGCCTGCGACTCGATGCCGCTGAACATCCAGTAGAAGCCGGTGGCAAGCCACAAAAGCCCCAATGCCAGCATCACCGGGCGAAACCACTGCGGCCCCAGCTCCGGCTTCGTCTCTCCCCACCCTGCCAGCCGCTCGGGATGGACTCCGGCGCGCACGCTGTCGCTGGCGGCAAACAGCCGCTCCCGAAACCCGACCCGCCCGCGCAGCTCGGCCACAGCCGCCTGCCGGGCTCGAATCGTGTCCAGCGGTGCGGCTTCCAGCAGCCAGCCAGCCAGCGTCTCCTCGCCCGCACGCGTGCGCGCTGTGCACAGCAGCTCGAAAAGCGACCCCTTGCCGAAAATGTCGAGGTCGCGCGCATAGGGATGCGCGGGATCGAGGAATCGCTCTCCGCTCTCGCCAGTCCCCGCCCACCGGTCGTTGAGCCGCTCCAGCCCGCGCTCATAGAAGCTCAGGACGCGGTTTCGGTACTGCACCCGGCGCAGAACGCGCTCGTGCATCGCCGCAAGCAGCACCAATACGCCGAGCGGGATGAGCAGCCACGCCAGCCGAGCCGGCGTCCGCAGCAGCGCAATCGCGCCAAAGAAAATGAGGGCCAGCAGTCCCAGCTTCGCGTACCCCAGCGCCCGGTCCCGCTTCGCCTCCTCGAGCAAAAGGTCGCGCGTCTCCGCCATGCGGCGCGTGTAAACCGCGCCCGGCGAACCACCTGCGGGATGATCCTGGGATTTCAGCATCGGAGGGCCACTGCCATGGTACGGTCTCGCAGGCGCTCAGCGGCGGATCCCGTCCCCTCCGGCACAGAAAAACCCGCCGCAAAAAGGAAAGGCCCGGATCGCTCCGGGCCTTTCCTCATGAAAAATCGGTCTCTTAGACTTGCGTCGCCGCCACCGCTGGTACGACCTTGCTCACGCTCTTGATAATCGTCTCTTTCGGCACGTAGCCAACAATCTGGTCCACTACCTTGCCGCCCTTGAAGAGCAGCAGCGCGGGAATTCCGCGGATGCCAAACCGCATCGGCGTCGCCTGGTTGTGGTCCACATCCATCTTCGCCACCTTCAGCCGGCCCGTATACTCGGTCGCCACCTGATCCACAAAGGGCGCCAGCGCCCGGCACGGACCGCACCATGCGGCCCAGAAATCAACCAGAACAGGCTGCTCCGACTGCAGCACCTCCTGCTCAAACGTCGCGTCGCTTACTTCAGCAATTCCTGCGGCAGCCATGTTTCCCCGAGACCCTCCTGCACCCTAGTCTACCCGATACCTATAGATGCGACGGGGGCCGGAAGGTCGCAACCGAGTAACGGCCGTCCAGGAGGTCCGGACGGCCGCACAAAAATTAAGGCGCCCGGATTCTTATCCAGAATCACGGACGCCGGAGCAGCCCTCCCCCAGAACTGCCCACGGATGCGAACATAGGGCTTTTAGGGGGCTGTTGCAAGCAATCTTCAGTCACTTTTGGTAATCCCATGTTTGAGTTACGGACACCATAACTTTTGCATTACGAAGGTGGTAGAACCGTCACTGAACTGTTTCATGGCCCCTCCCGTCAGACCTCACGGAAACAATGCAGTTAATCCAGAATTTTGTAGCAACCTGGTTTCGTTTCAAGCCCGCAGATCAGGATTTCCGCCGCCCCCCCTGCCTCAAGCTCCCGCCGGACCCGCTCCCGCGCCTGCAGGGCCGCGCTCTCTGAAGCCGCCAGCAGCAGAACCGCCGGACCCGCCCCGCTGAGCGCCACCCCGGCGATGCCGTCCTCTCCGGCCAAAGGCAGCAACTTCGGCAGCAACGGACAGACTTCCGCCCGGTAGGGCTGATGCAGCCGGTCGCCCATGGCAAACCGGAGCAATTCCGCCCTTCCAGAGGCAAAAGCGGCAGTGAGCAGACTCACCCGCTGCAGGTTAGCGACCGCATCCCGCCGGGGATACGTGTCCGGCAGCACCGCGCGCGACGCTGTCGTCGCCAGCGGCTGGTCCGGCATCACGACCAGCGCCCGCCACTCCGCCGGTGGCGCGAGAGAAACCGCCCGGACGGCATCGCCCTCCGACCCGCTCGCCACAAACCCTCCCAGCCAGCAGGCCGCCGCGTTGTCCGGATGCCCTTCGAGCCGGCAGGCTTCAGCAAGAATCCGTTCTCGATCCCACTCCAGTCCCCCAAAATGCGACGCCAGCGCCACCGCAGCCAGCCTCACCGCCGCGGACGATCCGCATCCCATTCCCAGCGGAATCTCGTTCCGCATATGAATGCGCAGCGGAACCACCGGCCGCTCGTAGTGGCGCAGGAACTCGCTGTACGACTCAATCAGCAGATTTTCCCGCACATTGGCGCAAATCTCCGCGTTGCGGCCCGACGCCTCGATACTGAAACCCTGCGCCGCCTCCGCTTCCACTTCCAGGTGCAACTGCAGTGCCACGGCCAGCGTGTCGAAGCCCGGCCCCAGATTCGCTGACGTTGCCGGCAGCCTCAGAAAAACGCGGCTCATCGCGAGGCGCGCTCCAGTTCCCGCAGCACTTCCTCCACGGATGCATCCAGTTCAATGGTGTTGCGCCGGGTGGCGTTCAGCTCCGCCTGCAGGCCCGCGCTCTCCGCTTCCGTTAGCAACTCGCCGCGATGGTATCGGATCGTGTAATCCGAATCCTTCAGCGTGTGGCCGGTCAGCAGCAGCACCACCGATTCGTCCGGCGCGATCTTCCCCTGCTGCACCAGCTTCTTCAGCCCCGCCAGGGTCACGGCCGACGCCGGCTCGCAGCCAATCCCCTCCGCGCCGATCTCCGCCTTGGCCACCGCGATCTCGGCTTCCGTCACCTGCTCCACCCAGCCGCCGCTTTGCTGGATCACGCGCACCGCCTTGCGCCACGACGCCGGATTGCCGATGCGGATTGCGCTCGCGCGCGTGTGCGCCTGCACCGGCTCCAGCCTCTCGCCGCCGAATTCCTGCATCGAGCGCACCAGAGGATTCGCGCCCTCCGCCTGCACCACCGAGATGCGCGGCGCCCGATTCGTCAGACCGAGATGTTTCATTTCCAGGAAGCCCTTGCCCAGCGCGGAGCTGTTGGCGAGGTTCCCGCCGGGCACAATCACGTGATCCGGAACCTCCCACTCCATCTGCTCCGCGATCTCCAGCGCCGGAGTCTTCTGTCCCTCGATGCGATACGGGTTGACCGAATTCAGCAGGTAGACCGGGGCGCGCTGCACCACTTCCGACAGCACGCGTACGCATCCGTCGAAATCGGTGCGCAGCTGCAGCGTGAGCGCGCCGTAATCCATGGCCTGCGCCAGCTTGCCCCACGCGATCTTGCCTTCCGGCAGCAGCACCAGGCTGTGGATTCCGGCCCGCGCCGCATACGCCGCCATCGCCGCCGAGGTGTTCCCGGTGGACGCGCACGCCACCCAGGCAAATCCGTTCTCCCGTGCCACCGACAGCGCCGCCGTCATCCCGGTGTCCTTGAACGACCCGGTGGGGTTCATTCCCTGATGCTTCGCGCGCAGCGTCGTAAGGCCGAGCCGGCGCGCCGCCTGCGGCAAATCGTAGAGCGGGGTATTGCCCTCGCCCAGAGTCACCGCATCGTCCGCGGAGCGCAGCACCGGCAGCATCTCCCGAAAACGCCACACGCCGCTGCGATCCACGGCTTCGAGCGACATTCGCCGCTCCCGCCACAGCCAGCGCAGCGCGCTGGGATTCGGCAGCGTATGCCTGGGTCCGTGCCAGCCCGGATACACCGCCTCGAACAGTTCGCCGCACTCTCCGCAGCGAAAATTGCCCCCAATTTCTCCGGGCGCAACCGTGCGCAGGCAGCCCGTGCAGCGTAATTGATGGATTTCATTCATCGTAAAGTGGTTAGTTTCAGCCTAACACTCGCCGGCGGCGTGCCGGGATCGTCTATTTCCGCATAGATCGACGCACAATATTGTATAGAATCGTTCTCATGGCATCGCTCCTCACTCCGCGCGAAGCCGCGCTGCGCTTGGGTATCTCCTATCCCGCGATCAAGCAGTGGATCTACCGCGGCAAGCTGCGCGCCATCAAGACCCCGGGTGGCCACTACCGCATCCCCGAGTCCGAACTGGACGCGCTGCTGTACAAGGCGAAGCGTCCCGAGACGCCCCGCCGCCAGTCCATGCGCACGGTGAGCGGACGCAATCAGCTGGTGGGCCGCATCGTCGACGTGAAAATCGAGGGCCTGATGGCGCAGATTCGTCTCTCCATCGGCGGCCAGATCATCACCTCCATCATCACCGCCGACGCCGCCCGCGAGCTGCGGCTGAAGAAGGGCGAGACCGTCGCCGCGCTGATCAAATCGACTGAGGTGATGGTGCTCCGTGTCTGATCGACGAATCCTCGCCTTCGCACTTGTGCTGTGCTGTGTCCTGCCTCCCGCCTTCGCCCAGCAGACCCTGCGTCTGGCCGCGGCCGCCGACCTCCAGCCGGTTCTGCCGCCCTTGCTCGACACCTTCCAAAGCCAGACCGGCATTCACGTCCTCGCCTCCTATCAGTCATCGGCCACGCTGGCCACGCAAATTATCCAGGGCGCGCCCTTCGATCTCTTTATGGCCGCCGACCTGTCCTTCCCGCAGCGCGTCATCGATGCCGGTCGCGCCGAGGAAGCTCATCCCATCCCCTATGCGCACGGCACACTGGTGCTGTGGACTCGCAACGATTCCGGCGTCGCCCAGCTTTCTCTCGACGTCCTGCGCGGTCCCTCCATCAGGTCCATCGCCATCGCCAACCCTGAACATGCGCCTTACGGGCGCGCCGCCCAGGCAGCACTCAACCACGCAGGTCTGCTGGCCACGGTCGCGCCGCGGCTGGTGGTGGCCGAGAACATCGCCCAGGCCGCCCAGTACGCCGATTCCGGCAACGCGCAGGTCGGCTTCCTCTCGCTCACCTCGGCGCTCACGCCGCGCCTCAGCGCCGACGGCCACTTCATCCGGGTACCTGCTGAAGACTATCCGCCCATTCAGCAGGGAGCCATCGTCGTTCGCAACAGCCCCAACGCCGTCGCCGCCCGGCGCTTTCTTGACTTCCTGCGCTCGCCCGCCATGGCGCAGCGCCTCGCCGCCGGCGGCCTCGAACCGGTCGAGCCCTCGCATCCCTGATGGACCTGCAGACGCTTTGGCTCACGCTTCGTCTCGCGGCCAGCACCACGCTGGTCCTGCTGGCGATGGGTGTTCCTCTGGCTTTCTGGATCGTCTCCACGCGCTCGCCGCTGCGTCCGTTTGTCGAGGCCATGTCGACCCTTCCCATCCTGCTGCCTCCCACGGTTTTGGGCTTCTATCTGCTCATCCTGCTCGGCCCGCGCACCGGCTTCGGCCGCCTCGCCTCGCATCTGCTCGGCCATCCTCTGGCGTTCTCCTTTGACGGCCTCGTGGTGGGCTCCGTTCTCTACAGCCTTCCCTTTGCCGTGCAGCCGCTCACGGCGGGTTTCCACGCCGTCGACGCAGCTTTGATTGAGCAGGCCCGCCTGCTCGGCGCCGGCCGCTGGCGCATCCTCCGCGATATCCTGCTGCCGCTCTCCGTCCGCTCCGTGGTGGCCGCGGCCGCGCTTTGCTTCACCCATACCGTGGGTGAATTCGGCGTGGTCCTGATGATCGGCGGCGACATTCCCGGCGCCACGCGCACTCTCTCCATCGCCATCTACGATCAGGTGCAGGACTTCAGCTACGCCCAGGCGAATCGCACTTCCCTGCTGCTGCTCGGCATCTCGCTCGCCGCGCTGGTGCTTCTCTATGCGCGCAGAAGCGGCGGCGGAGCGCGCCATGCCTGACGTGAACATCCGCCATCGCCAGGGCCAGTTCACGCTCCATGCGGAGTTCTCTCTGGCCAGCCGATGGACCGCCATCTTCGGCCCGTCGGGCGCCGGCAAGAGCACCATCCTGCGCGTCCTCGCCGGACTCATCGCGCCCGACGCCGGCCGCATTGACCTGGCCGGCCGCACCCTGCTCGACACCGCGCGCGGCGTCGCCCTTCCGCCCGGCCGCCGTTCCATTGGCTTCGTCACGCAGCAGGCCGCGCTGTTTCCGCACCGCACCGCTGCGCAGAACGTCGCATTCGGCATCCGCCATCTGAGCCGCGATGCCCGCAGCCAGCGCGTGTCGGAGATGCTGCGTCTCTTCGGCGCGGAATCGCTGGCCGAGCGCAGGCCGGCGCAGCTTTCCGGGGGCGAACGCCAGCGTGTCGCACTCGCCCGCGCGCTCGCGCCCAATCCAACATTGTTGCTGCTCGACGAGCCGCTCGCCGCCCTCGACGTCGCCTCCTCGCAGGACATTTTGTCGCGGCTGCTGGCTCTCGATGTGCGCGTGGTTTATGTCTCGCACGATCTGGCGGAAATCTGGCGTCTGCCCGCCCATGTCATCGTGCTCGAAGCCGGCCGCGTCACCGCCGCCGGACCGCTGCAGCAGGTCCTTGCGCCGCAGCGCGATCGCCTGCTGCAGCAGCTCAGCTCCTGATCACGGCCGCGGCTTCGACCACGCGCTCTCGAGGAACAAATAGCGCTCCCGATACGGATCCGGCCCGGCGTGCGAATCCACATCCAGATGCATGATCTGCCAGCTGTCCGCCGCGTTGTACTGCGGCCAGCTTGGCGCGTCGCTGCCGTTGGGATTTCCCGTCTTCGCGAAGTTCGTCCAGTAGGTTTCCACCAGATCGCTCAGCTTGTAGTCCTCCGGCTGCCACTTCGCATCGATGCGCGAATCGAGCGTGCCGAACACATATTCGATTTCGTCCGAGTGAAACGCCCCCGAACCCGCCGCGTGAAACTTGTCCGCCGGCGCCGGCCGCTCGAAGTGATAGCGGTACACAGGCTGCCCGCCCGTCTTCACCTGCGCTTCCAGCCAGGCCCACGTTCCGTAGGCGATGAACGAGTCGCCCGCAAAATCGATCGTCGAACGCACGGCATCCGCGTCTGTGTCCGCCGGATACAGCTTTAGAAATTCGTCCGCGTGGTCGCTGAACGTCTTCTGCGCCGTCTCCTGGAAGCTCTGAGGCGTTGCTGGCTGCGGGAACCGCGCCACCAGCCCGCTGGGCTCGTCGCGATTCCACCCCGCCAGCAGCGGAATATGCGCCTGCTTGCCCTCCGCGTAAATCTGCGGCACGCTCTCCGGCAGGAAATACCCGTCCACATCCGGCCCCACCGGCGAGTGCTCCATCCTCGGCTGCGCCGCCATCTTCTCCATGATGTCCTGCGCGCTCATCGCCCGCAGCGCCGTCAGATCCGATGTCCCCAGCGTCTTCGCCGCCCAGTCCGCATCGGCCTTCTCTTCGTGTTCGAGCGTCCGGAAGGGCAGCCCGCGGGTCGAAAACGCTGCTCCGCTCTCGCCAATCGCATGCTCGAACAGTCCCTGCGCCAGCGGCGACGCCATCTGCGCGCTCACGCTGAACGATCCCGCCGACTCGCCAAACAGCGTCACGTTGCCCGGATCGCCCCCGAAGGCGCGAATGTTGCGCTTCACCCATTGGAGCGCCGCCGTCTGATCCATCAACCCGTAATTGCCCGACGCATGCTCCGGCGACTCAGCCGCCAGATCCGCATGGACGAAGAATCCGAACACGCCCAGCCGATAGTTCATTGACACCACCACCACGCCCTTGTGCGCCAGATGCTCCCCATCCTGCCGCGGCTCCGAGGTCGTCCCGGCGGTGTAGCCGCCGCCGTAGATCCACACCATCACCGGCAGCTTCGCCTTCTTGTTCTTCGTCGGCGTCCACACATTCAGCGTCAGGCAATCCTCGCTCTCGCCCGGATCGCGAAAATGCATGTCGTTATAAATGTTCGGCTGCATGCAGCGATAACCGAAATTGGTCGCGTCGCGCACCCCCTTCCATTTCGCCGCCGGTTGCGGAGGCTTCCAGCGCAGCGGACCCACCGGCGGCGCCGCATAGGGAATGCCCAGAAACGTGCGGACCTGGCCGTCGGTGCTGAGCTTGCCCTCGACCTTGCCCTTGTCGGTCTTGACCTTCAGATTGTTGTCGGCGCGCGCTGCCATCGTAAACACCAGGCACGCGGCACACATCGCCACCAAAGCAGATTTTGCAGTAAGACGCATCCGTAACCTCCGGCTCCTGATCAGTCCTGAAACGGAAGACGTACCAAAATATCAGAGGCCGGTGGCCAAACGCTCCGTAGCCAGCATGTCGTCGACATTTTCCCGCCGCCGGATCAGCCGCGCCCGCCGCCCTTCCACCAGCACCTCCGCGGCCCGCGGGCGCGAGTTGTAGTTCGACGCCAGCGACATGCCGTAAGCGCCCGCATCCAGAATCGCCACCAGTTCGCCCGGCTTCAGCGGCGGCAGCTCGCGATCGCGCGCAAAGAAATCGCCCGTCTCGCAAACCGGACCCACCACATCGGCAACCATTTTGCGCGACGAGCGGCGCGGAGCCACGGCGACGATCTCGTGATACGCCTGATAGAGCGCGGGCCGGATCAGGTCGTTCATCGCCGCGTCGGTAATCACAAAGGTCTTCGCGCCATTCTTCTTCACATACAGCACCCGCGCCAGCAGTGCTCCCGCCTGAGCCACCAGAAAACGCCCCGGCTCCAGCAGCAGCGTGATGCCGCCCACCGACTCAGCCGCCGGCATCAGCGCGGCTGCATACTCGCGCACTTTGGCCTCGGCGTCGAAGGGCCGCTCGGCGTGATACTCGATGCCCAGCCCGCCGCCCGCATCCATGTAGCGAATCGCATGGCCATCTTTGCGCAGCTCGGCGATCAGCTTTGCGACTCGTTGCGCCGCGGCTCCAAACGGGTCCGCCGCCCTTATCTGCGACCCGATATGCACGCTCACTCCGCACGGCTCCAGGTGCTTCCCCGCTTTTTTGTACAGCGCTCGCGCGCGCCGGATGTCGATGCCGAACTTATGTTCCCGCATCCCCGTCGAGATATAGGGGTGCGTCTCGGCAAACACATCGGGATTTACCCGCAGCGCCATCCGTGGACGCCTGCGCAGCTTTGCGGCCCGCTCCGACAGCAGTTCCAGCTCTCCTTCGCCCTCCACGTTGAAAAGCAGAATCCCCGAGCGCAGCGCGAGATCCATTTCCGCAGCCGTCTTGCCGATGCCGGAGAAGACCACGCGCTCGGCAGCATGACGGTCCACCGTCAGCACGCGCTCCAGCTCCCCGCCGGAAACAATATCGAAGCCGGCGCCGCGCTGCGCGAACAGCCTGAGGATTCCCAGGGACGAGTTGGCCTTCACCGCATAGCAGACCACATGCGGAATGCCACTGAAAGCTCTCTCGAACAATCCGAGCCGCTCCGCGATGTGACCCGCCGAATAGACATACAGCGGAGTGCCGAATCGCCGCGCCAGCGCCTCCAGGCTCACGCCGTCGCAGTGCAGCGCAGATTTTGCGTCTGGATGAATATAAGGACGAGTAAGAATCGCAGAACCTCGCAGAGCGTTTTCCTGAGAGTACCGGGCTTCCCTGCTCCGCGCAAAATCTCCGTGTCTCATCGCTGACTGCTGACCGCTGTTGCTGTCTTTTTATGGATGCGCATCCAGCTCGAAGCTCAGCGTAGTGTTGGTTCCCGTCACCGCCGTCACCAGCAGCCGTCCTGCCTCCCCGTTCGCAGCCGGCGGCGTCAGCGTCACCGATCCGTCAATTCCCGAGACTGCCTGCACCGTCGCCTGCGCCAGCAGTGGCGCCGGCGGGCATCCGCCCTGCGCCGGGCACGGCTCGGTCCATCCATAAAACGCCTCGGCAAACGTCACCGCCGCTCCGGCTACCGGGTCGCCAAACGCGTCCGTCACGTGCAGCGCCACAGGCTGGAACGTCTGGCTCGCCGCCACATACTGCGTCGTCCCGGTCCACGCCACCAATCCCTCCGTCATCGGCTGCACTGGAATCACATTGAAGCTGACGCAGTTTGCTGTGCCCGCCAGACAGGCATTGGCCGAAGACGCAACGCTCGCGGTGAAGGGTCCGGCCGTAATTTGATTGGCAGCCACGCCGCTCGTTCCGCTCACGCTTTGCCCCGTCGCAACGCTCACGCCCGAACTCGCCGCCGCCCACGTAACATTTTGCCCGGCCACAGGCTCCCCGGACCCATTCAGCGCCAGCGCCTCCACCGGCCACACGACCGTTGCGCCCAGGGCGATATAGAGATTTGGCATCAGCGCCGCCAGACTCGGCGGAGCCGTTCCCATGAACTGTGCGGCGACACTGCTCCCATTCGCCAGCGAAGCGGTTACCTGCGCCAGAGCGGCAGAATTCGCGGTTACCGGCAGCGTTGCCGTGCCGTCGCCGGCTGTGACTACGCTGCACGACGCTTGTCCGCACCCGAGGAAAGCCGTACCCGCGGTCACGGCGAACGTCACCGTAACGCCCGGCGCCGCGGCCTCTCCAGCAGTGTTTACGGCTCGCACCACCATCGGCTGCGGCACCCCGATCGGCTCCGTTCCCGAGGGCCCGGTCACAATTGCCAGCGCATCGTTGCTCTGCGCATCGTAGCTGAACCCGGAGGTGATTGCCGCCACACCCAGCGTCTGTGCATCCTGAACGACGATTGGCACCGTTCCCGTTGCTCCTGCGGAAGCCGGCGCGACGGCGACAATCGTATTCGGCGTCACGCTCAGCACCGGCGCCACGATCCCGTTCACCGAAACCGTCACCGACGGCCGAAACCCCATTCCCTGAATCACGATCTGGCCGCCCGACACCGGCACACGCGCCGGCGTCACACTGTCGGCATACAGGATGCGCCCGCGATACGCGAAGTCCGGACGCCCGTCTCCGCGCAGATCGGCCAAACCAACGCGCACTTCGCTGTCGGCAACGGTCAGAACCGGCAGCGTCGTCAACCCCACAACCGCGCCGTTGAAGGGCTGCACCGTTCCCGTCACCGGAGGCACTCCCACGGCATGGGTGCCGTTCCACGCGCCCAGCACCACCTGCGCCTTGTTCTCCGTCGCCGCGCCGGTCTCATCCAGCGCCTGCGCCTCAATCGTGAACTCCCGGCCGCCGCGCGCCCACCACTCAAACCACCCCGAGTGCCCATAGCCGGTGATGCGCCCCGTCCATTCGCCGCTCACCGGAACCCCGGCTGGCGCCGACTCCTCACCGTCGGGCCCGCTTTGCGCCTCATCCGCGGAATCGCCGATCGCGACCGTCTCCGTGACCGCCGACCCCGCGCTCAACCCCATCAGAGTAATCGTCGGCATCGTCCCCGAAGGCGTCACCTGCCCCGTGGTATAAGGCCCAACGGACGACCCGCCCGTATACAGAGGATTGATCGCCTCGAATGTCAGCTGGTAGTCCGAAATGGTTGTGCCCGGCGGCAGGGGAACGCCGCTAAGATCGAAATAACCCTCCAGCGAGACGTCGCTGCTTCCAAAACGATTCAGCGGATTCCCCTCTGCATCCGTGATCCCCGTGATCGGGTTCCCGGCATTTCCCTGAAAGTACTCCCCGCTCACCGCCGTCGCCGTATAGCGGACGTCCGGCGCACCCAGCGTCAGCGGCCGCAACACCACATTCACGCCCTGCATCCCCTGTCCACGGGCGAATTCGATCGTTCCCTGCACGGAAATCGTCGCGGAAGCGGTGATTTTTTTTCCGGTAAAGCTGCCGATATTGGCTGCCGTTACCGGATAAAGCCGGTTCAGCGCAGCGATGTCGTCGATGCGCAACGTTGTGCCGTTCGGCATGCACTTGCCCCCGGCCCCGTCGCACAGGCGCTCGATAGGGTGCATGATGGGCCAGCCCTGCAGACCGTTGGTCGTAATCTGATCCGCGGCAAACATCTCCTCGTTGGTCTGCGCGTAGTCCAGGCCCAGCACGTGCCCAAAGGCGCGAACCAGCTGATACTGAATATTCGTGAGCTGGGCCGCCGTGGTCGCGCACAATCCATTCACCAGGATCAGTGCGTGCGCAATGTTCCCGCTGAGGGCAAAATTGTCGACGGTCGCGATGACCCCATTGTTCTCGCAGGCCAGCGGCGAACTCGCGCCGGCTCCGTAAATGGCGTTGATGACACTGCCGTTTTCGTCGTAGACCACTGCAACCGGCTTGTTTGTTGCGCTGGGCAGGATATCCGCAGGCAGCGCGGAGTTGTTGGCCGCAACATAGGCGTCCACCTTCTCCGCCAGATTCCCGCCGTAGGTGATCGACACCCCCGCCGTGTTTACGTTGTTCCAAACCGACGCAACCACCGCCAGCACGGCATTCGCCTGCGCCGCCGTCTCGACAGGACTCAGCGGACTGAGATCGGTGTAATACGAGACCTGGCCGCCGCTCCACACCACCGGCTGGCCCTCGGCCGATGCGTCAAAATAGCTCGACCCAGCCACCCAGCGAGGCCCTCCCCCGTGGGCCAACTCCGCACCCAACAGAAAAAGCGCAAGGATCAGTCCGGCGATCCTGCCCACCGATGGTTGTCTCTCCCAGGCCTTTTCGCCGTACATCTCAGCCCCCGAAGGCATTGGCAACACGTGCCCTGGCTGCCTCCGGTCTATTGCGCCACGCCTTGACCGCACCCGGACGAAGAATCGTTCGCGGTGTTGCGCGCATCCTTCCACTTCGGAACAACAATCGGCGCGGTTCCAAAAACGGAACCACTGCGGAACTCCTCACAGGGGATCGCTCGGCCTCGCAAACCGAACAAACGCAACGGCCAACGCCGCGCCCACAGGTACAATCGAAAGTTCAGGCTAATGTCAGACATCATTCGCGATACCGTCATCCTCGGCTCCGGCTGCGCCGGGCTCACCGCCGCCATCTACTCGGCGCGCGCCAATCTCAACCCCCTGGTCCTCGAAGGCCACGAACCCGGCGGCCAGCTTTCCATCACCACCCTGGTCGAGAACTTCCCCGGCTGGCCCGAGGGCATTCAGGGCCCCGAACTCATCGAGAACATGCGCAAGCAGGCGTCGCGCTTCGGTGCGGAATTTACCGTCGGCCATCTCGCCACCGCCGACCTCACGAAGCACCCCTTCGCCCTGAACCTCGGCGGCGAGATCGTCCACACCCGCACCCTCATCATCGCCAGCGGCGCCTCGGCACGGTGGCTCGACCTTCCGTCGGAGAAGGCGCTCATCGGGCACGGCGTCAGCTCCTGCGCTACCTGCGACGGCTTCTTCTTCTCCGGCCAGGAAATCGCAGTCGTCGGCGGCGGCGACTCCGCCATGGAAGAGGCGCTCTTCCTCACCCGCTTCGCCTCGAAAGTGACCATCATCCATCGCCGCGAGCACTTCCGCGCCTCGCGCATCATGCTCGACCGCGCCATCGCGCACCCTAAGATCGCCTTCCTCACCAACACGGTCGTCCAGGACGTCCTGGGAGTCGAAGAGAAGTCCGTCACCGGCCTCCGCGTGCTCGACACCAAAACCGGCGTCGAATCGGATTTGAATGTGAGCGGCCTTTTCCTCGGCATCGGTCACATCCCCAATGCGTCCATGTTCGCCGGTCAGCTCGATCTCGACGAAGACGGCTACATCAAAACCCACAACTACGTCTTCACGCGCGTCCCCGGCGTCTACGCCTGCGGCGACGTGCAGGACCGGCGTTACCGCCAGGCCATCACCGCCGCCGGAACCGGCTGTATGGCCGCCCTGGAAGCGGAAAAGTATCTCGAAGAACACGGCCGCTGACATACTGAGGGCGGATCGCTATGCGAGCAGCACGCCCAACCCTGATGGCACTTGCGCTGCTCGCGGCCCCGCTCGCCCTCGCGCAGATTTCGCCCCAGGCCCCCGCTGCTCCACCTGTCTTCACCACCCAAACCACTCTTGTTCTTGTGCCGACGCTGGTCACCACCAAAGCCGGCGAGCCGGTCTTTACGCTCACCGCCGCCGACTTCACGGTCACTGACGACGCCATCCCACAAAAAATCACCGTGGAAGACAACGGTGGCCAGCCGCTGGCCCTCGTCGTCGTTGTGGAAACGGGCGGGGCCGGCGCGCATCAGCTTGGCTCCGAACGCCGGCTCACCTCCCTGCTCGATGCCGTGGTCGGCGGGGTGCAGCACCAGGCCGCGGTGGTGGCTTTCGACAGCCATCCGCACCT
Organism: Acidobacteriaceae bacterium; assembly: GCA_030041435.1. Lineage (GTDB taxonomy): Bacteria > Acidobacteriota > Terriglobia > Terriglobales > Acidobacteriaceae > Palsa-343. The sequence goes on along the minus strand of JASHNW010000005.1, from coordinate 16,515 downwards.
GGTTCAGGACTTCACCCCCAACCTGGATGCAGCCGAAGATGCGCTCCGCCATCTCACCCCCGGAGACCCTGGCGCCGCCATCCTTGACAGCCTCGCATTCTCCGTCGATCTGCTGCGAAAACAGCCTCCGGAGTACCGCCGCGCCATCCTGCTCGTCAGCGAAACCCGCGACTTCGGCAGCCACATCGATCTCGAAGACGCGCTGCGCGCCGTCAGCGACACCAACACCGCCATCTACACGCTGTCGTTCTCAAGCACGCGGTCGGAGATGAAAAGCGAGTCCTCGAAGTTCGTGCAGCCCGGCACGCCCGGTCCCGCCCATGGATGCATGGCCAAAGACCCCAACAATCCCGAGCGCACGGCCGGCCAGACCTGGGCGCAGCTCTACGATTGCCTCAGCCTGCTCGCGCCGCCTCTGCGGCTCATCAAGATGGCCACCATCGCCGGCATGAACAGCCTCCAGCGCGATGTTCCCGAGTCCGTCGCCCACCTGACCGGCGGCGAATTCTACCGCTTCCACGATCCAAAATCGATCGAGCGCGATCTGATCGCGATCTCCAGCCACGTCCCCAACCGCTATCTCATCAGCTTCCATCCGCAATCGCCGCATCCCGGTCTGCACGTCCTGCGCGTGCGTCTCCCGGACTACCCCAACCTCGTCGTGAGCGCGCGCAGCAACTACTGGATCGACGAGCCACCGGCGCCCGCCTCGCAACCAGCACCATCCCCCGAGCGCTGATCGGTTCCCTCGCGGCCAAGCAAAAAGGCGCAGCCGAAGCCGCGCCTTCCTTGTGTTTTTGCTGACCGCCTTTTTTGCCGGCTGTCGTACCGCTGACCGCCAACTACCGACCGCTTACTGCCAACCGCCGTCTGCTACCCGCTATCCGCTATCCGCTAATAACGATAGTGCTCGCTCTTGTACGGCCCTTCCACCGCGACCCCGATGTACTCCGCCTGCGCCGGCGTCAGCTTGGTCAGCTTCACGCCGATCTTTTCGAGGTGCAGCCGCGCCACTTCCTCGTCCAGCCGCTTCGGCAGCGTGTAGACGTCGATCGCGTAAGTGTCCTTGTTCTTCCACAGATCGATCTGCGCCAGCGTCTGGTTGGAGAAGCTGTTGCTCATCACAAAGCTCGGGTGCCCCGTCGCGCAGCCCAGGTTCACCAGCCGCCCCTCGGCCAGGATGAAGATGCTGTGCTCCGGCTTGCCGCCCTCCGCCGCAAACGTGTACTGATCCACCTGCGGCTTGATGTTCGTCTTCTTCGCGCTGGAGTTGTTCAGCTTGTCCATCTGAATTTCGTTGTCGAAGTGCCCGATGTTGCACACGATCGCCTGATCCTTCATCCGCTTCATGTGCTCCAGCGTGATGATGTCCACGTTCCCCGTGCACGTCACGTAGATGTCGCCGCGTCCCAGCGTGTCCTCGATGGTCGTGACCTCGAAGCCTTCCATCGCCGCCTGCAGCGCGTTGATCGGATCGATCTCCGTCACGATCACCCGCGCGCCCATGCCGCGCAGCGAATGCGCCGACCCCTTGCCCACATCGCCGTATCCGCAGATCACCGCCACCTTGCCCGCCATCATCACGTCCGTCGCGCGCTTAATGCCGTCCGCCAGCGACTCGCGACAGCCGTACAGGTTGTCGAACTTCGATTTGGTGACGGAGTCGTTCACGTTGATGGCCGGCACCAGCAGCTTGCCCTGCTCCTTCATCTTGTAGAGCCGGTGCACGCCCGTCGTCGTCTCCTCGCTCACCCCGCGCCACGACTGCACCACTTTGTGCCAGTGCTGCTTGTCGTCCGCATACACCTGCTTCAGCAGCTTTTTGATGACCGCTTCTTCTTCGCTCTCCGACGCCGTGTTCACCCAGGTGTCGCCGTTTTCCAGCTCGTAGCCCTTGTGGATCAGCAGCGTTGCGTCGCCCCCGTCGTCCACAATCAGCTGCGGCCCCGTGCCGCCCTCATGCGTCAGCGCCTGCAGCGTGCACCACCAGTACTCCTCGAGGCTCTCGCCCTTCCAGGCGAAGACCGGAATCCCCGCCGCCGCGATGGCCGCGGCCGCATGGTCCTGCGTCGAAAAAATATTGCAGCTCGCCCAGCGCACGGTCGCGCCCAAATCCTTCAGCGTCTCAATCAGCACCGCGGTCTGGATCGTCATGTGCAGCGAGCCGGAAACCCGCACGCCCTTCAGCGGCTTTTCCGTGGCATACTTGCGGCGAATCGCCATCAGCCCGGGCATCTCGTGCTCGGCGATCGAAATCTCTTTACGCCCCCAGTCTGCCAGCGAAAGGTCGGCGACTTTATAGGCGGCGTTGCGTTCGACGGTGGCTGTAGCCATGCGTGGGAATCTCCTCAGGGATGTCAGTTCTTCGATTGTAACGGGCCTTCCACCAGGTCCATTGAATTTTCATCGATCTGTGCCGCGGTTGATCCGGAAGGTGATTTCGCCGCATTGAAGGGACACGGTTTCGCAGCTCGCGGAAGAACTTGATTCTTTGAAGGGGCACGACTTCAGCCGTGCCGCAGTTGGCGAATAATACGTTGGGCTTTAGCCCCCGAGGGATGATTTTTCTGTGCCAACTCGGCGTATTCCGCAAGCTGTTCAGTCGTGCCGCTGAGGCGAATCAATAGAACCCCGGCTTCAGCCCGGCCTACGGCTTCTCGTCGACCGTCTTCCCACCCACCACCGTCCGCAGCACCACGGACCCGAGCAACTCCCGCGGCCTCGCCGCCGCAGGCCTCGCTTACCCGCGAAGGTGCGCGGAGTCCAGCGCCGTGCTACATTCAGCACCATCCCGGCGAGATGAACGATGCACGCAGCAGTATCTGTGCTGGTAACCCTGGCCCTGAGCGCGAGCGCCGCCTGTGCGCAGCAGCCGTCGAGCCCTGACAACCCGCCCGCCCAGACCGCCCCGCCTGCTTCTGACCAGGTCGCGCCCTCGCCCGACGCCAGTGGCGTCTACCGTGCCGTACCGGGAATTGAGTCTCCCTACCTCACCAGCCCGGCCATGGCAACGCTTCCGGCGGATGCCGACACCAGCCGCCCCCGCATCGTCCGATTCACCGCCGTTATCGGAGCCGACGGCTCCGTCGGCAAGCTCAGCCTCCTCAACCCCCAGGGCGATGCGCTGGAAACCGCGGCCGCCGCCGCCATCCAGCAATCGAAGTTTGCGCCAGGCACGCTGAACGGCAATCCCGTTCCCGTCGAGGTCTGCGTGAGCGTGCCGTTCCTCCGCTTGCGGCCGCCCATCCCGCACCTGCAGCCCTGCATCGATCCCAATGGGCCGAGTCGGTCCCACCTGCCGCCGGGGACCACACCGCCGCACGCCATCCACTTCTCTAATCCGGAATACTCCGACGAGGCGCGGAAGAAGAAGATCCAGGGCGTCGTTCTCCTCTCCACGCTCGTCAACGAGCAGGGAGATCCCACCGATGTGCGCGTGGAGAAGGGTCTCGGCTACGGCCTCGACGAGAATGCCATGCGGGCCGTGAGCCAGTACCGCTTCGAGCCGGCTCGGGACCGCGACGGCAAACCGGTAGCCATCCGCATCCGCATCGAGGTGAACTTCCGGCTGTATTAGACCTTCCGCCTGATCTGGCCGCTGCCGCTTCCTGGTTACTGCCTGCCCGGCGCCGGCTTCTCGTACACCGTCCTCCCGCCCACCACCGTCCGCAGCACCGCCGTCCCCAAAATCTCCCGCGGCGTCACCGCCGTCAGGTCCCGGTCCAGCACCACAAAGTCCGCCACATGCCCCGGCGCCAGCTTCCCCTTCCATCCCTCCGCAAACTCCGCATACGCCGACCCCTGCGTGTACGCATACAGCGTCTGCCAGATCGTCAGCTTCTGTTCGGGATGAAACGTCATCGTCCCCGCCTCGTTCATGCGAGTCACCGACGCGTACACCCCGGGAAACGGCGAGATCGGCACCACCGGATAATCCGTCCCGTACGCCAGCGGCACACCCGCATCCAGAAACGACTTCCACGCATACGCGTATTTCGACCGCTCCGCTCCCAGACGCTGCCGCGCCCACGGCATATCGCTCAGCAGATGGCTCGGCTGCATCGATGCAATCACGCCCAGCTGCTTATAACGCGCAAAATCCCCCGCGCTCACCACCTGGCTGTGCTCGATGCGGTAGCGCGGGTCCTTCTCGGGCGCCGCCTGCTCCGCCGCCGCAAACGCATCCAGCGCCATCTCCACCGCGCGGTCCCCAATGGCATGAAACCCCATCTGAAACCCCACCTTCGCGCGCTCCACCGCCATCGCATTCAGCTTGTCCTGCTCGAACCGCGGAATCCCCGCATTTCCCGGATCGTCCGAGTACGGCGCATTCATCGCCGCCGTCCGCGAGCCCAGCGACCCATCCATGAACCCCTTCAGCATGGTCGTGTGCAGCATGCGATCCGTCTTCGCATGATGCGCCTGCTGCTCCTCCTCCAGGCTCAGCGGCTCCGCAAACGGGATCCACTCCGCAATCCGCACCGGCAGCTTGCCCTCGCGCTCCATCTGCTCGTAGACCAGAAAATCGTCCCAGTCGGAAAAGTCCTGCACCGTGGTCACGCCGTGCGACACTGCATCCTGCAAAGCCAGCTCCAGCCCGCGCCGTCGCTGCTCGCTGGTCGGCGGTGGCGCCTTCACCAGCGTCTGCGCCGTTTCCCGAATGATCCCCGTCGGCTCGCCCTCCGCATCGCGGTCGATCTCCCCGCCCTGCGGATCCTTCGTCGCCCGCGTAATGCCCGCAGCCGCCAGCGCCGCTGAATCCGCCACAGCAATGTGCCCATCCACCCGCGTAAAGATCGCCGGATGTCCCATCGCCACCGCATCGACGTCCGCCCGCGTCGGCAGCTTCCCGCCCGGCCACAGCGTGTGATCCCATCCCCCGCCCGTCAGCCATTGCCCCGCCGGCGCTTTCTCGGCTGCCGCATGGATCCGCGCCTGCATCTCCGCCAATGACTTCACCCCCAGCAGATCGACGGACAGCAGAATCTTCCCGCCCATCCCCAGGTGCGCATGCGCATCGTTGAATCCGGGCATCACGAACGCGCCGCGCAGATCGATCATCCGCGTCTCCGGGCCGGAGTATTCCGCGATGATCCGGGCATTGTCGCCGGTGGCCAGCACCTCGCCATGCGCGATCGCCATGGCCATAACGCGTTCCGGATGTTCCGACTCCAGGTCGACCCCGGTCAGGATGTTGCCGTGGTAATAAATTGCATCGGCGTGTGCGTACAGCTGTGCGGAAACGATGGGGGAACTCATAGCGAGAACGAACAGAACTCCTGCAGCGAGCGCTTTCACGCTGCCAGTCTAGAGCAATCTCAATTGGGAGAGTCTCTCATTAGGCAGCCATTTTGACTGCGCCGGGCCTCACGGCCTACCGAAACGCTTAACTCCTCCCAACATGCTCGATTCTTTGAAAGGGCACGGCTTCAGCCGTGCCGAAAGGGCCCAAAAAAAACTGGGCTTTAGCCCCTGCGGGATGGTTTTCCGGCGATTTGGAGATTTTCTAACCCGCGGCCAGCGCCATCACCAGCAGCAGCAGCCGTCGCAGACCCAGTTCGCGGCCGCGCCCGTCGTACCACTCCGCATAGGTGTGAATCCCTCCGCCCTGGCCGCCGCCCCCGATGCTCACCGCCGGTACGCCCAGCGACAGCGGAATATTCGCATCCGTCGACGCAACGCGCTGCTCGGTCCTAATCGCCAGGTGCCGGTCCACCGCCCGCAGCAATTCCATCAACTGCGCATCCGCGGCCAGCTGCCCCGCCGGCCTGTCGCCAATCTTCTCAATCGCAAACCCCAAACCCTTTCCATCCGTCGGCTGTCGCGATCCCGCCGCGATCACTGCGTCCTCCACCGCCCGGTGCAGTTCCACCTCCAGGCGGATCAACTGCTCGGGATCCGTCGAACGCAGATCGAACCGCGCCGTCGCCCGCTCCGGAATCGCATTCACCGCCGTTCCGCCCTCAATCGTCCCCACGTTCACCGTCGTCCGCGGCACATCCGGCAGCGCCACTTCGGAGAATCGCTGAATCGCCCGGCTCAAAATCACAATCGGATTCGGCCTGCCCGCATCGGTCCACGAGTGGCCCCCCGGCCCGGTGATCGTCACCAGAAATCGCTGGCTGCCCAGCGCATGCGTCACCGCGGCTTCATGCCCCGCGCCATCCAGCACCACGTGCGCGGCGATCTTCTCCCGCGCCATCGCTCCCTCTGCGCCGCTGCGGTAAATGTGCCGCATCCCGCGCAGATCGCCCTCGCCCTCTTCGCCCACGTTGCCGATCAGCACGATGTCGCAGCCCGTCTGCACCTGCGCGTGCCGCATCGCTCCTGCGATCGCCAGCATCGCCGCCACGCCTGCGCCGTTGTCGCACGCCCCCGGCGCGCTCAGCCGCGATCCATGGAGCGCCGGCTCAATGGGCGTTCCCGCCGGAAACACCGTGTCGATATGCGCCGACAGCAGCACGCAGCGCCCGCCCGCCTCGCTCCCGCGCCACGTCGCAACCGCGTTCCCTGCCTCATCGATGTGCGGCTCATCGAGCCCCAGTTCGCGGAACCGCTCGCACAGCCACTCTGCGCGCGGCCCTTCGCCAAATGGAGGCGCCGGCACGCTCACCAGCTCCGTCTGCCACTCCAGGATGCGCTTTTCCTCGAGGTGCATCCACTGGAATGCCTGATGCACGCGGCGGTCGGCAGCAATCCGCGCAATCGAACCGGTAGCCTGAGCTGAGGTGACCATCGAAATCTCAGCCTAGCACCCGCGTGGGTGCCCCACCCCGTGCCCGGTGGCCGGTGCCCTGCGCCCTGTGCTCTGAGCTCTGTGCTCTTCGCCCTGCGCCCTGTGCTCTGTGCTCTGAACTCTGAGCTCAATATTCCACGCTGTCTAGGAACAGCCCTCGAGCCGGCGCCGTGGCGCCCGCCGCGGACCGCGAACGCGCTTCCAGAATCCGCGCCACGTCCTCCGGCGCAATCTGCCCGCGCCCCACATCGACGAACGTCCCCACCAGGTTCCGCACCATGTAGTGCAGGAATCCATTCCCCCGCACGCGATACACCAGCAGTTCGTCTTCCTCTCTCCACTCCGAGTCGAAAATCGTCCGCACATTCCCCTCGCGTGCTGGTTCGCCCCCCTCCTCCGCGCGCCGAGCAGCCAAATCCGGGTCGCTCGCCGCGAATGATGTGAAGTCGTGCGTCCCCATCGTCAGCCGCGCCGCCTCCTGCATCCGCTGAACGTCCAGCAGCCAATGCGATGCCCAGGCAAACCGCGCCGTCCACGGTGGACAAATCTCCCCGCGGAAGATCCGATACTCATACGTCTTGGCTACTACCGCATGGCGCGCATGAAAATCTGCGGCGACAATCTCCGCGCTCAGCACGCGCACCGTCTCCGGCAGCGTGCGATTCAGCGCTCGCTGCAGGTTCTCTGCCGGAATCGCTGCACGCAGAAGAAACGATGCCACCTGCCCGCGCGCGTGAACGCCGGCATCCGTTCGTCCGCTGCCCTGCGGCAGCACGCGCTCGCCGGTCACGCGCGAAAGCGCATCCGCCATTGCGCCCTGAATCGTCACGCGATCCGGCTGCACCTGCCAGCCGTGAAAATCCGTGCCGTCGTAAGCCACCGTCACCTTCCAGTTGCGCGCGCCGACTAACTGCGAATTCTCTGTCATTTCTTAACTTTTTCTGCCGAATTGTTGCATCGGAATCGTCTCCGATATCGCAGGATCGCTGCGATATACTCAGCTTTCCTGACTGTGGTTATGAGTTTACGGAACCAGGCCACGGCTTGCCGCGTATAGCTGAGGAGCCAAAGCGGTTTAATGGCCCAGGAGTGTGTATTGGTTCGCAATTTGCCGCGTGTCGCAGTGTCTTCGCAACGACGGCCTGATCCTGGCGCACGCGAGGACTGTGACCCGCGAGGTTTCCTGTCGGCACATCGTCATGCTTTGTATCAGGGCACGGATTCATCCATGCCGCAGCAGTCATAACTTTTCCCGGGGCTCAGCCCCTGAGGCAGCGCGTTGTCAGAGGAGTGGAGACGGCCAATGTCAGTTTCTGATTTCGGTAGCAGTCCCAATAAGAAGCCCGGCAGCCTGTTTTCAAAGTTAAGAGCCACAGCAGCCATTTCCTGTCTGCTTGCCGGCACTGCGCCCACCTGGGCGCAGGTTCAGGTTCCGCAGCAGTCTGTTCCCGCGGCCCCGGGTTTGCCCGCGGAGCCGGCGCCGAACTACACCCAGCCGCTCTACCTGCGGCCCTCCGGACGTGACTTCTCCAAACCCCGCGGCTACTTTCCCAACCTCATCGCTCCTTATACGCCGGGCGCTGTGCAGCCGCCGAATTTCGCCAATTCGCTCCAGCTTCACGACCTCGTGAAAGACGGCAGGATCTATCTCAGTCTCAGCGACGCGGTCCTGCTGGCGTTGCAGAATAACTACGACATTGCCATCCAGCGGCTCAACCTCAATGTCGCCGACGCCGACCTTGTGCGCACCCGCGCCGGCCAGATTCCCCAGGGCTCCAGCACCGCGCTGGTCACCAACACCCTCGGTGGCAGCGGCACCGCCGTTACTTCCGGCGGCGGACCCGGCGGCAGCAGCGTCGCTGGCACCGGCGCCGGCGGACTGGCTATTTCCACCAGCGGCGCGGGACCGACCCCCGAGAACCTCGACCCCTATCTCCAGGGCACGATCCAGTTGCAGCGCCAAAAGACGCCCTCCACCAATACCCTCTTCAGCGGCGGTCTGCCGGCGCTGACCACCAATACCGACGAATATAACTTCACCTATAACCAGGGCTTCATCACCGGCACCGCGCTCCAGGTCGGATACCAGAACAACCGCGTCACCACCAACAACCCGTTCTATCCGTACAGTCCGCAGCTCAACTCGATCTTTAACGCGCAGCTCACCCAGCATCTCCTGCAGGGATTCGGTCCCGGCATCAACGGCCGATTCATCGTCCAGGCGAAAAACAATCGCCGCATCGCCGACTCCGTCTTCCGCTCCCAGCTCCTCTACACCATTAACCAGGTGGAAGACATCTACTGGGGACTGGTGGGCGCCTACGATGACGTGCAGTCCAAACAGCGTGCCCTCGATCAGTCCACCGCCCTCGAGAAGGACGACGAAAAGCAGCTCCAGGTGGGCAGCATGGCGCCTCTCGACGTGGTCAACGCCCGAAGCGGCGTCTCCAGCGACCAGCAGGCCCTCATCTCGTCGCAGAGCAACCTGGAATATCAGCAGCTCCTCATGAAGCAGGCCATCGCGCGCAATCTCGACGACCCCACCCTGGCCGGCGCCCCCGTGATCCCCACCGACCGCGTCAGCCTGGCTGAGACCCCGGAGGAGCGTCTTTCCGTCGACGATCTGGTGCGCGAAGCGGACGCCAACAGCCCCGCCGTCGAACAGGCAATCCTCAACATGAAAAACGACGAGATCACGCTCAGGGCCACGAAGAACGGACTGCTGCCGACGCTGGATGCTTACGCGTTCTACGGAGCGACTGCCACCGGCGGTGCGCAGAGCCCGAATTGCCTGAACTTCGAAACCGGCCAGAAGTGCGCCCCGGATACGTATCCAATGGTGGGTTACAGCTCCGTCTTCCAGAACCTGTTCAACAGCAGCGGTCCTAATAAAGGCGCTGGTTTCAACCTCACCATCCCCATCCGCAACCGTCCCGCCCAGGCCGAGGAAGCCCAGACGCAGATCGAATATCGCCAGGCGGAGATGCGCCTGCAGCAGCTCTACGTGCAGATTCGCATGCAGGTCATCAACGATCAGTACGCGCTCACCAACGACCGCGCCACCGTGACCGCGGCTGAAACCAACCTGGACTATAACCAGCAGAGCCTCGACGCCGAGATCAAGAAGCTCCGCCTTGGCGCCTCCACCACCGCCAACGTCCTGCAGCAGCAGCGCAACGTGGCCGTCGCCGACGCGCAGCTCATCTCGGACCGCGCTCGCTACGCTACCGATCGCGCCGCTCTCGAGGAGGCGATCGCCGACACCCTGGACCGCTATGGCATTTCCATTGTCGATGCGGCCAGTGGGCAGATTCACACCGCGCCCCTCATCCCCGGCATCGAGCCGGCGAAGACCGTGCCGGAGGTGAACCAGCCCTCGCAAAAGCAGCAACTCCAGCAGCAGGAACAGCAGCCCACCCAGCCCCAGCCCCAGACCCCGTCTCAGACTCCGCAAAGCTGAGATCGCCGGCCGCGCTCACCGGCCCGCTCCCGGCATCCACCGGAGCGGGCTTCGCTTTTCCTGGAATTTCTCCGCACTTTGCCCCGCGCGCCCCGTGTGCAGCCCGCTTCTCCCTGATAAAATCAGGAGAATCCACTCCTCATATCGGGGCCTCCGATGCACCCGAGTTTGGTGCAGCGGGGTGATCAGGAGTCTCCATGCAGGCAATCCTTGCGCTCGAAGACGGGCGCATCTTCAGGGGCGAGGGCTACGGCGCCCAGGGCGAATGCCGCGGAGAAGTTGTTTTTAATACATCGCTGACCGGTTACCAGGAAATCTTCACCGACCCCTCCTACGCCGGCCAGATCGTCGTCCTCACCAATCCCCAGATCGGCAACTACGGCACCAACTCCGCGGACAACGAAGCCGTTAAGCCGTACATCGAGGGCCTGGTCACCCGCGAGTTCTCGCCCATCAGTTCCAACTGGCGCTCCACCCAGGTGGCCGACGAATACCTCGACCGCTACCGCGTCCCCGTCATCTCCGAAATCGATACCCGCGCCCTCGTCCGCCATCTGCGCACCCACGGCGTCATGCGCGGCGTCATCTCCTCCATCGAAACCGATCCCGCCGTCCTCGTTGAAAAAGCCCGTTCCATCCGCAAAATGGATGGCACCGACCTCGCCAGCGTGGTCTCTACGCGCGACCGCTACGAGTGGGAGACGGACGGCCCTGACCCTCTCAGCCATGCCTCGCTGCGCCCCGACGAAGAACCCGCTGTCGACCGTCCCAATCTGCACGTCGTCGCCTACGACTTCGGCATCAAGAAGAACATCCTGCGCATGCTCTCCGCGGAAGGCTGCCGCGTCACGGTTGTGCCCGCGCAGACCTCCGCCGAAGACGTGCTCGCCCTCAAGCCCGACGGCGTCTTCCTCTCCAACGGCCCCGGCGATCCCGAGCCCGTTCACTACGCCCAGGACAGCATCCGCCGCCTCGCCGGCCGCACGCCCATCTTCGGCATCTGCCTCGGCCACCAGCTCATCGGCCTCGCCCTCGGCGGCAAAACCTACAAGCTCAAGTTCGGACACCACGGCGGCAATCACCCGGTCAAGTGCGTCGACACCGGCAAGGTCGAAATCACCTGCCACAATCACAACTTCGCCGTCGATCCCGACTCCATCAACCCCAGCGAAATCGACCTCACCCACGTCGACCTGAACGACAACACCCTCGAAGGCCTGCGCCACCGCACCCTGCCGCTCTTCAGCGTGCAGTACCACCCCGAAGCCAGCCCCGGCCCCCACGACTCCCACTACCTCTTCAAAGACTTCCGCAAAATGATGGAGGAGTGGAGGGGATGAAACGGGCATTTGCGGCCGTTTCCCTGATTTTCATCTTTCCATTCGTATTTTCAGAAACGATTGAGCCCCCGGCGCTGAAGGTTCGCCAGATTTGCGGTCAGGCTTTCGCCGCGGATACGCGGATTGAGCTTCGTCTTGTGCCGCATGGAGCTCCCATCGCAAGTGCCACAACGGACAACGATGGCAGGTTCAACTTCGAACCGACTCCGACAGGCCGCGTGTATTTGGCTCTGCCGGGAAAGGCGATTCAGGATTACTACCCGCTCGATGTGCATAGGGCGGTGAACGCGGAAACCTGCAGGCATCCCCTGTACATACGCCCATCGACAGGGACCGAGTCATCCATCATTGTTAGCTTCAAGAGAGAATAAGAGCAGACCTTAGATGCCACGCCGCAACGACATCGCCAAAATCCTCGTGATCGGCTCCGGCCCGATCGTCATCGGCCAGTCCGCCGAGTTCGACTACTCCGGCACCCAGGCCTGCAAGGCCCTCCGCGCCGAAGGCTACGAGGTGGTCCTCGTCAACTCGAACCCGGCCACCATCATGACCGATCCCGAGCTGGCCGACCGCACCTACATCGAGCCGCTCACCAGGGACTACCTCGACGAGATCCTCCACATCGAGTCGGAGATGCTCAAAGAGGAAGGCCGCCCCGGCGTCTTCGCCCTGCTGCCCACCGTCGGCGGACAAACCGCCCTCAATCTCGCCGTCGACCTCGCCGACGCCGGCATCCTCGACAAATACGGCGTCGAGCTCATCGGCGCCAAACTCGAAGCCATCAAGAAGGCCGAAGACCGCCTCCTCTTCAAGGATGCGATGACCCGCATCGGCCTCGACGTCCCGCGCTCCGCCCTCGTCAACAACCTGCGCGACGGCCTCGACTTCGCCACCAAGATCGGCTTCCCCGTCATCATCCGCCCCTCCTTCACCCTCGGCGGCTCCGGCGGCGGCATCGCCTACAACCGCGAAGAGCTGATGGAAATCCTCGCCCGCGGCCTCGACCTCTCCCCCGTCCACGAGTGCCTCATCGAAGAGTCCGTCCTCGGCTGGAAGGAATACGAGCTCGAGGTCATGCGCGACCTCGCCGACAACGTCATCGTCATCTGCTCCATCGAAAACATGGACCCCATGGGCGTCCACACCGGCGACTCCATCACCATCGCCCCCGCGCAGACCCTCACCGACCGCGAATACCAGGCCATGCGCGATGCCGCCATCCGCGTCATGCGCGAAATCGGCGTCGAGACCGGCGGCTCCAACGTGCAGTTTGCCGTCAACCCCGTCAACGGCCGCATGGTCGTCATCGAGATGAACCCGCGCGTCTCGCGCTCCTCGGCGCTCGCCTCCAAGGCCACCGGCTTCCCCATCGCCAAGATCGCCGCCCGCCTCGCCGTCGGCTACACCCTCGATGAAATTCCCAACGACATTACGAAGATGACCCCGGCCTGTTTCGAGCCCACCATCGACTACGTCGTCGTCAAAATCCCCAAGTGGCAGTTTGAAAAGTTCCCCGGCGCCGACGAAAATCTCGGCCCGCAGATGAAATCCGTCGGCGAAGTCATGGCCATCGGCCGCACCTTCAAGGAAGCCCTGATGAAGGCCGTGCGCTCCCTCGAAACCGGCAAAAAATCCGGCTCCGAAGTCCTCGACCCCCGCCGCATGACCCAGCGCCTCGTCACCCCGCAGCCGGAGCGCCTCAGCTACATCCGCTTCGCCTTCCAGCAGGGGCAATCCGTCCGCGAGGTCGCCCGCACCACTTCCATGGATCCCTGGTTCCTCTACCAGATCAAGGAAATCGTCGACGCCGAATCTTCCCTGACCAAAACGCCGCAGGAGAGTGCATCCGGGGCGCCCGGCGAGCTCGCTCGCCTGGGTAGTTTGTCACCGGAACAGTTACGAAAAGCCAAGCGCCTCGGCATCTCCGACGAGCGCATCGCCGACGCCTGGTCGCTCCCCGGCGCTGCCGGCGTCGAACAGGTCCGCAATCTGCGCCGTCAGCACGGCCTCAAGCCTGTCTACAAACTCGTCGACACCTGCGCCGCCGAATTCGAAAGCTTCACCCCCTACCTCTACTCCAGCTACGACGAGGAAGACGAAGCCGCGCCCACCGCGGCCAACAAGATCATCATCCTCGGCAGCGGACCCAACCGCATCGGTCAGGGCATCGAGTTCGACTACTGCTGCTGCCACGCCGCTTTCGCGCTCCGCGAAGACGGCTACGAGACCATCATGGTCAACTGCAACCCTGAGACCGTCTCCACCGACTACGACACCAGCGACCGCCTCTACTTCGAGCCGCTCACCCTCGAAGACGTGCTCGCTGTCTACGAGCACGAGTCTTCCGGCGGCGCCCAGGTCGGCATGATCGTCCAGTTCGGCGGCCAGACGCCCCTCAACCTCGCCCTCCGCCTCAAAGCCGCCGGCGTGCCCATCCTCGGCACCTCGCCCGAGTCCATCGACCTCGCCGAAGATCGCAAGCGCTTCGGAAAGTTACTGGAAGAGTTACAAATTCCCCAGCCGCCCGGCGTCATCGCCACCAGCGTGGATGAAGCCCTTGCCGGCGCCGAGCACATCGGCTACCCCGTCCTCGTCCGCCCCTCCTACGTCCTCGGTGGACGCGCCATGGTCATCGCCTACGATCGCGAAACCGTCTCCCGCTACATGCAGGAAGCCGTCGAGTACTCCCAGGATCGCCCCATCCTCGTCGACCATTTCCTCGAAGACGCGGTCGAAGTCGACGTCGACGCTCTCTCTGACGGAACCGACGTCGTCATCGCCGGCATCATGCAGCACATCGAAGAAGCCGGCATCCACTCCGGCGATTCCTCCTGCGTCCTGCCCGCCGTCGATCTCGCTCCCGCCACGCTCGACACCATCCGCGGCTACGCCCGCAAGCTCGCCCTGGCCCTCAACGTCGTCGGCCTCGTCAATCTGCAGTTCGCCATCCAGCGCCGCCCCGGCCAGCCCGACAAAGTCTTCGTCATCGAAGTCAATCCCCGCGCCTCGCGCACCGTGCCCTACGTCTCCAAGGCTACCGGGGTCCCGCTCGCCAAGATTGCCTCGCGCCTCATGACCGGCCGCAAGCTTCGCGAATTTCTCGAGGCCGATGGCCACGATCTCGGCACCGGCACGCACTTCTACGTCAAATCCCCTGTTTTCCCCTGGAACAAATTCCCCGGCGTCGACACCGTCCTCGGCCCCGAGATGAAATCCACCGGCGAAGTCATGGGCGTCGCCGACAACTTCGGCGAAGCCTTTGCCAAGGCCCAGCTCTCCGCCGGCCTCGCTTTACCGCTCAAAGGTACAGTGTTTTTCAGCGTCAGCGATCGCGACAAGACCAACCTCGTCAACCTCGCCCGCCAGTATGTCGAACTGGGCTTCCGCCTCGTCGCCACCGAAGGCACGGCCAATGCCATCGAACGCGCCGGCATGACCGTCGAGCGCGTCTACAAAGTGAAAGAGGGCCGCCCCAACGTCGTCGACCTCATCAAGGGCGACCGCATTCAGCTCATCGTCAACACGCCCCGCGGCCAGGATCCCTACTTCGACGAGAAGGCCATCCGCCGCGCCGCCGTCCTCGCCCGCGTCCCCACCATCACCACCATGGCCGCCGCCCGCGCCGCCGCCGAAGGCATCGCCGCCCTCCAGGATCGCAAAATCACCGTCAACCCGCTGCAGAAACTCCACGCCGCGCACCTCGCCGCACGCTAGGCTAGCGTTAGGTCCCTGAAGTTCTTGCCATCATCGCGGCTGTCATTCTGAGCGCACGAGACCCCAAACGATTTTCAGTTTGAAGAATCCGCGGTTGTATCTCCCTCTCCTTCTGATCCGACATTTTGGGACACCGCATCAGCGGCACAACGATCAATGTCGGATCACGAGATTCCCGGCCTCCACAATACAAGCCGCCTGCATGTGCCCTGCCTCGAAGGGCTTCAGTACTCGAATCTCGAAGTCGCCATAAACCGTGACCTTCAGAAGATCCAATTTTTCCAGGTTGCTGGGCAGTTTTGTATCTTCGTCTTGCTCGCAGTTTTCGATTCGAGCGCACCGCAAATCTGCCGGGTCGCTGTAGATGCCAAAGAGATGATGAGTGCCGATATGCCAAAGCCGGAGATTCGGATAACCCCCGTTGTAAACGTTCAACCGACCGTGGACATGTATGAGCGACTTATCCTGACTTCCTGCCTTGCAGGACTGATTGATCGCTCCATGCAGTGCCGTTGAGCTCCCCAGAACGATCAATACGAGAGATGCGGCATTCTTCATGAGCCCTTTCGCTTGCAGCCACCACGATACCCTATACCCTAATCCCTAATCCCTAATCCCTAATCCCTTCCTTCGTTCCGCCACAGCGCCAGCCCGCCCATCAATCCATCCATGTTCGAGACGATCGTGATGTGCGGATGCTCCTTGAGCTTCAGCTTCTTCGTGTTCCCGCCGCCAATGTACAGGTGATCCCAGTTGAACGTGTGCAGCGTCTGCGCGATCGCCATCGCCACCAGTTTGTTCCATTTCTTCTCGCCGTATTTCCTCAGCCCGTGCCGCCCCAGGTAATCCTCATACGTCTTCTTCAGCCAGGGATGGTGCCCCAGCTCCAGCGGCACGCAGTGTCCATCCGCATAAATCGCTGAGCCCATACCCGTGCCCAGCGTCAGAATCATCTCCACACCTTTGCCGCGAATCGCCGCAAAGCCCTGAATCGCCGCGTCGTTCTCCACGCGCACCGGCTTCTTCCAGCGCTTCCTCAATTCCGCTTCGAGCGGGAAGCCAACCCACTTCGGATGCAGGTTCACCGCCGTCAGCACCACGCCGTGTTTGATCACCCCTGGATACCCCACGCTCACGCGGTCGAACTGCGGCATCTGCTGCCGCATCTTGTCGAGCGCCCCCAGCAGCCGCGCCGGCGTCGGCGGATCGGGCGTCAGCACGCGCAGGCGCTCGCACACCGGCTTCCCCTCACAGTTCAAAGCCAG
>JASHNW010000051.1 GCA_030041435.1 Acidobacteriaceae bacterium | reverse complement strand
CGCTGCGCTCTTCTTCCTCTGGGCCATTCCCAACAACCTCAACGACATCCTCATCCGCCAGTTCATGACGTCGTTCACCATCAACCGCCTGCAGGCGGGACTGGTGCAGTTTGCCTTTTACCTCGGCTATTTTCTGTTCGCGTTGCCCGCCGGCATGGTGGCGCGAAAAGCCGGATACAAAACCGGCATCCTCACCGGCCTCTGCCTCTTCGGAACCGGCGCCCTGCTCTTCTGGCCCGCCGCGCTCGCCGACCGCTACGCGTATTTCCTCGTTGCGCTTTTCGTCATCGCCAGCGGTCTCTCGTTTCTTGAGACTTCCTCCAACCCCTTCATCGCCGAAATGGGCGACCCGCGCACCTCCGAGCGCCGCCTCAACCTTGCCCAGGCCTTCAATCCCCTCGGCTCCATCAGCGGAGCGCTCATTGGCACGGTCTTCATCTTTTCCGGTATCGAACTGAAACCCAATCAGGTCGCCGCGCTTCAGGCGCAGCACCAGTACCACGCTTACCTGCGCTCCGAGATTCTCCGCGTCGTCCATCCCTACATGGTCCTCGCTGCCATCGTCTTCCTCTGGGCTCTGCTCATCGCCCGCACGCGCTTCCCCAAAGTCGGCACGGAGCAGGACGTTGCGCCGGAAGACTCGCAATCCGGCTCACCGCAACCAGGCGAGGGCCGCCTGCTGCGCATGCATTTCCTCGCCGCCGTCGCCGCGCAGTTCCTTTATGTCGGCGCGCAGGTCGGCACGTGGAGCTACTTCATCCAGTACGCGCAGCAGTACACCAGCGTCCCTGAGCGCACCGCAGGCTATCTGCTCACCGGCACGCTTGCCGCCTTTGCCGTCGGCCGCTTCTTCTCCGCCTGGCTCATGCGTCACGTCCGTCCGCATCTCCTCACCGGCTTCTACGCGGTCGCCAACACCGCGCTCGCGCTCGTCGCCGTCCTGCATCCCGGCTGGGCAGGCCTGTGGTGTCTCTTCGTCACCAGCTTCTTCATGTCGCTTATGTTCCCCACGATTTTTGCGCTCGGCATCAAGGAACTCGGCGACAAGACGAAAATCGGCGGCTCCATCCTCGTCATGTCCATCATCGGAGGCGCCGTCCTCACCCCCGCCATGGGCAAGCTCTCCGAGATGGGACATGGCGTCGCCCTCGCTTACGCTGTCCCTGCGATCGCCTACTGTGGCGTCGCGCTCTACGCCTTCATCGCCTCGCAGCCGCGCCTGATCCGAGGCTGATCAGAGCAGCAGCACCGACGCGAGTTCCCCCGCCGCCAAACCCTCCGCGGTCTCCGGCGCCACCACAAACGCGTTCGCCCGCGCCGCCGCCGCCAGATCCCCCGACCCCTGCCATGCAATGCGCCGCACCCGCGCTCCACGCACATCGCTTTCGATCCGCGCCGGCAAAAACCGCGTCAGCCCCGCCTTCACCCGTACCTCTTCTTCCACGCGCGCCAGTACGAAGCGCGGCCCGGCATCGTCCTCGCCGCCCATCGCCCGCAGCAGCGGAGCCGCGAACAGCGCAAACGTCACCATCGTCGAAATCGGATTCCCCGGCAGTCCGAAAAAGTACGTCTCCCGCAATTTCCCAAATGCCACCGGCTTGCCCGGCTGGATCTTCGCTCCCGTAAAGAAGAATTGCGCCCCCAGCGCCGTCAGCGCCTGCTCCACATAGTCGAATTTCCCCATCGATACGCCGCCGGTGAGCAGCACCAACTCGCACACCGCCGCCTCGGCAATCGCTCGCTCCGTCGCCCGCGCATCGTCCGGCACAACCGGAAACATTACCGGCTCGCCTCCCGCCGCGTGCACCTGCGCCGCCAGACTGTAACTGTTCGAGTTACGAATCTGATGCACGAGCGGCTTTTCGCCCACCTCCACCAGTTCGTCGCCGGTCGCCAGAATCGCTGCCCGTGGCCGCGCCCACACTTCGACCTCCGCCGCCCCGCACGCCGCCGCCGCCCCAATCTCCGTCACACCCAGCCGCCGCCCCGCCGGAACCACCACGTCTCCGCCCCTGGCCTCCGCGCCGGCAGGCACCACATTCTCCCCCGCGGCCAATTCGCGAGGCCCCGCCAGCCGCATCCGCCCCTCCGCGACGCTCACGTGTTCCACCATCACCACGCAGTCCGCGCCCGCCGGCACGGCCGCGCCGGTCATGACCTCCACCGCTTCTCCCGGCCCGATTGCGCCGCCTGCCCACGCTTCACCCGCCCGCAGCTGCCCCCTCACCCGCAGCCATCCGGCCTGCAAATCGACGGCCCGGCACGCAAACCCATCCCGCATGGCGCGTGCAAACGGAGGCTGATCCCGATCCCCCTTCACCGCCCCAGCCAGCACCCGCTCCGCGGCCGCGAACAGCGCCACTCGTTCCACCGGCCGCGGCTGGCCGCGCACCTGCTCTGCGTGATCGCGCACTACCGCCGCCGCTTCGTCGTAACTCAGAACGATCTCAGAACCCTCCGACACAGACGCCTCCGTCATCCCGCAAAGATTGTCGCAAAAACAAAAGAGCGCCGTATGCACGGCGCTCTTCCTTCCGGTTCATCGGCCCGAAGATCAGTGTTTTCTTCCGGCTTTGTAGCTGGTCGCCTGCGTCTGGCTCATCTCCGCAATCACCGCCTTCGCGTCAGCAACGAACTGCCCGTTCGGCGCCAGATCGATATATTTCTGGTAAGCCTCAAGACACCCCGGCGGCGCGACGATCTTGCCCGTCTTCTGATCCACGGTTGCCTTGGCTACCAGCGCCCGCGCTTTCAGATAGTACGGAATCGGCCGGTTCGGATCTGCCGCGATCGCCTTGTCCGCCGCCGTCACAATGGCATCCTGCGCGGTCGGATTCGTCGCCCCCACGCGATCCATCATGATCGTCTCGTTTTCGTAATACATCCCCGCTCCCGCCGGATTCACCTTAGCCGCGGCATCGTAGGCTGCTTCTCCGTCGGGAATCTTGCCGTCCGTCACATTGCACTCGCCCAGCTTGTCGTTGGCCGCGCCTTCCAGCTCCGGATCCGGCTTCTTCGCCGCGGCGTCCAGCGCGATGCCTTTCTGCAGCGCCGTCTCCGCATCCGAGCACTGCTTCAGCCCCGCCTGCGCCAGCCCCAGTTCCACCCACAGCACCGCCGCATCCGGCTTAAGACTCGCATCCTTCTGCATCAGCGCCGCTGCATCGGCAAAATCCTTTTTCCGGTCGTCGTCCCGCGCAGTCTTCAAATCCGCATTCAGGTTCTTGATCTGCGCGTTCTCCTTCATGATCGCGGCGTTCTTTTTCTGCGCCTCTTCCAGCGCTTTCCTCTGCTCCGGCGTCAGCTTGGCAATGTAAGCCGGCCGCGACATGTCGATGTTCGCTTCCGTATCCTGCCCCGCCGTCACCTTCACTTCGTCGATCTGGTCCACAACCTGGTTCTTCGGCGTACTCGGCTCTCGATAGATGATGCTGTAGGTGCCGGCCGCGACATTGTCCCCTTTGTAATTGCCGTTGGCATCTACCGGAAGATCGTATTTCGCCTCTTCACCGGCCGTTATACCGGCTCCGGTGCTGGGATACAACGACACCGTCCCGTCACCCCGCGGCGCTCCCGATGGGTCGGTTACCACGCCGTGAATCTTCCCTGAACCCGCCACCCCCGTCTGCGCCCCGGCGGTGGGCGTTGACAGCGGCAGAAATACTGTAAGTAAAAAAGCGGCCAGCGCGAAGCATGACCAGTTGCTTGTCCTCTTCATGTCCATTCCTCTCTTATCGAGTGCGCCGCAGCCTCGGCCTTCCCGCACAACCCAGCTTCAGCTTGCTCGGGGTTTCGACCACTGCTCCGCGGCTCGCTCCTGAATGTCGTCTCCCCGCTCCGTCCGCCCCGCGTACCGGATCGGGTCCTTCACACCGGCCTGCTCGAAAGCCCGCAACCGCAGCACGCAGCTCTCGCATACGCCGCATGCGGCTTCCGAACCCGAATAGCATGACCACGTTAAATCCAGCGGCGCGGCCAGTTCAAGGCCGAGCCTCACAATCTCGCTCTTGTGCATGTGGATGAGCGGTGTCCTCACCTGGATGTCGCCTTCTCTCGTGCCCTGGCGAATCAGCTCCTGGAAGGCCGCATAATACGCCGGCCGGCAGTCCGGATATCCCGAGCTGTCCTGCTCCACCGCACCGATGAACACCGCTTTCGCCCCCAGCACCTCCGCCCAGCTCACCGCCGCCGACAGAAAATGCGCGTTGCGAAACGGCACATAGGTCACAGGGATTGCGGATCCGGCTCGGGTGCTCGCATGCTCCAGCCCACCCCCCGCGCCGTCCGCAGCCTCCGGCACGTCGATCCGATCATCGGTCAGCGCCGACCCGCCAATGCGCCGGAACAGATCCAGCCGCAGGTGCAGAAAGTCCCTGAACCCAAGCGCTTCCGCTACGCCGCGCGCCGACTTGAGTTCCCGCTCCTCAGTCCGCTGCCCATAGCCGCAGTGCAGCGCATACGCGTCGTAGTCGCGGGCGGCCAGTGCTGCGCAAACGCACGAGTCCATCCCCCCGGACAGGCACACCACAGTCCGCTCTCTCGCTGCCGACATCACCCTCTATCGTAACGCGACAAATCGCCGAAAACGGGACCTGCCCAACACTAAGGTCACTCGACGTTGGGAATGCCTGGAACTGGTCACGTAAGCCAAATGCACGCGAAGGCGCTGCAGATGAGATCCGCCGCAGCAGCGGGGCTCGTACTTTTGACCGAAGCCTCAAATCTATTGATGAGACCCGTTCTACTCTCCGTGACGCGCCCAAAACTCCGCCGCGGTGACGATGGGGTATCTCCCCGCGAGAACCAGAAGATCCTTATCCCCAGTGACCAGGTAGTCTGCACTTGCTGCCCGAAACGTCGCCAGCACCGCCTGGTCTGAGGCATCGCGTAATTCCGGTTCGTGCTCGCCGTCCGGCTCGACAATATCTGTGAACAGCATGAAGCTATCCGCGAGATTGCGGACTTCTTCCGCGCTGAATCGAATCGGACCCAGCCGAGGGA
This sequence comes from Acidobacteriaceae bacterium, assembly GCA_030041435.1. Lineage (GTDB taxonomy): Bacteria > Acidobacteriota > Terriglobia > Terriglobales > Acidobacteriaceae > Palsa-343. The sequence continues at coordinate 35,779 of JASHNW010000051.1, read as the reverse complement.
GCACGCGTCTCATTTCATCCAAAATGTATCTCGACAGAATCACATCGATCGCACCACGCCGCCAGGCACTCACAATGCGGCCCGGGATGCTGGAAGGATACGCAAGGCCCGATACCAGCACATTTGTATCGATGACAACCCGCAATGCGGGCATCAGCTCGCCCGTTCTGCCGCCACCGCTGCCTCAATCTCCGCAATCCCCTCGCTCTCGGGAACATCCACGTAGGCCTCTGCTATTTTTCCGCTGAGATCGTCGAACAGGCGCCGTAAACGCCGGATTCTGCCAAACAACTCCGCATCCACCAGAACCGCGACTGGTTTTCCATCCTTGTTGATCACGATGCTGTCGCGGCGATATTGCACCTGGTTGAGCATCTCGCCAAGATTCTGCCGAAAGCTAACGGCTGTCACTTCGTTTACCATGGCATCTCCATAATCGACACGGTCATAATGATCATTATGATCCAAGATGCTGCCTTCACACAACTACCCGTCGTAACCACCTGGCTGGAAAACGAGCAATTCGCCCCCTCAAACGCTCTCCACCTTGAACCTCCTCATCGCCAGCACCGTCCACAGCAGAAACGCCGCCAGCGCCGCCAGCTGCGCCCCGGCAAACACCGTTTCCTTCTGCCGCGCCGCCATGGCCGCCAGCGACGGTGTCTTTTCGAACAGCTGCACGAGGAACACAAAGAAGTTCAGATAGAGCGCCAGCATCGCCGTCACCACCCAGGTCGCGCGCCAACCGCCCTCAAGGCGCCCTACGTACCGCGCCCCCACCGCAAAAATCAGCGCAACAATCGACAAAATCCCGATCACAATCCCCGGCGTCACCCTCCTGAACGGGAACAGGAACCCCGTAATGCTGGTCAGCGCCGTCGTAATCAGAAACAGCGCCGTCGTCACCGGATAGCGCCGCCCGCGAAGCATCCCCAGCGCCATCGCAAACCCTGACCCGATGCCGATCAGGCTGATCGCCACATGCGCCTCGGTAAACAGTGCCAGACCCATCCCTGCAATCATGCGTTGTGCCCTTTCCGTGCAACTGCCCTCTGCCTGCCGTGTGCCGATTGTATGCCGGACCCCCTCCGCTGCATGCGCCCCCCTTACACTGGACGCGGCCATGACCACCCCCCGCATCGGCATCCATCTCTCCACCTCGGGCGGCGTCTTCCGCGCCGCCGAGCGCGCCCACCAGATCGGCGCCAACACCCTCCAGATCTTCTCCTCGAGTCCCCGCATGTGGCGCGCGGCCCAGCTCGACCCCTCCCACTGCGACCAAATGCGCCGCCTCCGCCGCCAATTCGATTGCGCGCCCCTCGTCATCCACACCAGCTACCTGGTCAACCTCTGCAGCCAGTCCGCCCTCGTCCGCCATAAATCCATCGCCGCCTTTCGCGGCGAGATCGAACGCGCTCTCGCTCTCGGCGCTGAATATCTCGTTCTCCATCCCGGCTCCTGGCGCGGCCTCACCCGCGAAGAAGGTCTCGCCCGCGCCGCCGACAGCATCGCACAGGCTGCCGATGGACTTGACCTGGGCAACGAATCCAGCCCCCGGAGCGACTGCGGCTTCCGCATCCTCATCGAAAACACCGCCGGAGCCGAATTCTCCCTCGGCGGCAGCTTCGAACAGGTCGCCGCCCTCCTGCATCGCCTGCGCCCCCTCGTCCCCGTCGGCGCCTGCCTCGACACCTGCCACTGCCATGTCGCTGGCTACGACCTCGTCACCGCGCCCGGCTACGAAGAAACCATCGCCCTCATCGCAAACACCATCGGCCTCAAAGCCGTCCGCGTCTGGCACATGAACGACGCCAAAGCCCCGCGCGGCTCCAAACTCGATCGCCATCAGCACATCGGCCAGGGAACCCTCGGCCTCGCGCCTTTCCGCCGCCTGCTCAACGACCCCCGCTTCGCCCACTGCGCCTTCATCGCCGAAACCCCGGTGGATGAGGAAGATGACGACCGCCGCAACCTCGCCATGATGCTTTCCATGGTGGAAGCGCATCCAAATCCCAAACAGCGGCCAAAGCCAACAGCTCGCGGCCGGTAGCCGACATCGCGGAATCAACGACTTCGGACTACCAGCTACCAGCTACGCGCTGCCAGCTACAATCGAGACTGAGATGGCCACAACCGAAAACTCGGAAGCCGTCACCCAGGCGGCTGGCGGAGATGCCGCACTTCAGGACCTCCGTTACAACCCCGCCGACATCGAGGCGCGCTGGGCCGAGCGCTGGGCCGAGCAACCCGATCTCTATGCTGCCGAGCCGTACCCTTCCGCGAAGCCCAAATACTACGTCCTTGAGATGCTGCCGTACCCCTCTGGCCAGCTCCACATGGGCCACGTCCGCAACTATTCCATCGGCGACACCCTCGCCCGCTATATGTGGATGCAGGGCTACAACGTCCTCCACCCCATGGGCTGGGACGCCTTCGGCCTGCCCGCCGAAAACGCCGCCCTCAAAAACAACACGCCCCCGCGTCAGTGGACCCTCGCCAACATCGTCGCCATGAAGCGGCAAATGAACCGCGTCGGCTTCTCCTATGACTGGCGCAACGAAATCACCACCTGCCTGCCCGACTACTACCGCTGGAACCAGTGGTTCTTCCTGCGCATGTTCGAGCGCGGCCTCGCCTACCGCAAAAAGAGCAAGGTCAACTGGTGCCCGCTGTGCGCCACGGTCCTCGCCAACGAGCAGGTGGTCAACGGCTGCTGCTGGCGTCACGACGAGCAAATCGTCGAGCAGCGCGACCTCGAGCAGTGGTTCCTGCGCATCACCCGCTACGCCCAGGAGCTCCTCGACGGCCTCGCGAAGCTCGACGGCTGGCCGGAAAAAGTCCGCACCATGCAGCGCAACTGGATCGGCCGCAGCGAAGGCGCGGAGATCGACTTCGCCCTGGCGGACGAGTGCACCGTCCCTGAAGACGAGGAGAAAGCCCGCCGCAGCGGCACCGCCATTTTGCCCGCGCGTGACGATGTAAAGCCCAGCGGCAATAAGATCGCCGTCTTCACCACCCGCGTCGACACCATCTACGGCGCCACCAGCCTCCAGCTCGCGCCCGAGCACCCGCTCGTCAAACAGATGGCCGCCGGCGACCCCGCGCTCGCCGAATCCGTCGCCGCCCTGCTCGAACAGCAGCGCAAAGCCCGCGAAGCCGGCGACGTCGGCGCCATCGAGAAGCACGGCGTGTTCACCGGCTACTACGCCATCAACCCCTTCAACGGCGAGCGTCTCCCCGTCTGGGTCGGCAACTACATCCTCCTCGATTACGGCACCGGCGCCATCATGTCCGTGCCCGCCCACGACGATCGCGACTACGAGTTCGCGAAGAAGTACGGCCTCGAAATCAAAGTCGTCATCCTCCCGCGCCGCGGCGGCGAAGCCGTGGAAAACGGCGAACGCGATTCGCTGCTCCCGTTCACCGATGAAGACAGCCTGCTCATCAACTCCGGCGAATTCAGCGGCCTCGGCTGCCAGGAAGCCCAGCACAAAATGGCCGCCGTCGCCCAGGAGCAGGGATTTGGCAAGCCCACCGTTACATTTCGCCTGAAAGACTGGGGCATCAGCCGCCAGCGCTACTGGGGCACGCCCATCCCCATGCTCTACTGCGAAAAGGATGGCATCGTCCCAGTCCCCGACAGCGAATTGCCCGTCCTGCTCCCCGACAATGTCGAAATCACGCAGCAGGGCGGCTCGCCCCTCGGCCGCATCCCCGCCTTCGTTAACGCCACCTGTCCCAAATGCGGCGGCCCTGCCCGGCGCGAAACCGATACCATGGACACTTTCGTCGATTCGTCCTGGTACTTCTATCGCTACACCGACGCCCGCAACGATAAGGCCCCATTTGCAACCGATACGGTTGCGTACTGGTTCCCCATCGACCAGTACATCGGCGGCGTCGAGCACGCCATCCTCCACCTCATCTACTCGCGCTTCTGGACCAGGGTCATGCGCGACCTCGGCCTCATCGAAAACGACGAGCCCGTCCGGCGCCTCTTCACCCAGGGCATGGTCATCCGCAACGGCGCCAAGATGTCCAAGTCCAAAGGCAACGTCGTTTCGCCCGACGAAATGATCGCCCGCTACGGCGCCGACGCCACGCGCATGTACTCGCTCTTTGCCGCGCCGCCCGACCGCGACCTCGACTGGCAGGAGGACGGCGTCGCCGGCGTCAGCCGCTTCCTCGGCCGCGTCTATCGCTTCGCCATCAAGCACGGCAGCAGCGCCGCAACCAGCGAGGCAGGCTCAAAATCCACCCGCGCCGCTGCGCCCGCCAGTCCGTCGCCAACCACCCAGGCGCTGCTCCGCAAGCTCCACCAGACCATCCGCAAAATCACCGAAGATTTCGCTGGACGCTGGCACTTCAACACCGACATCGCGGCAATTATGGAGCTGGTGAACCTGCTGACGGCCGCGGAGCCCCAAATCGCCGCGGGCGAAGTCCCTGACGCCGTGCTCGCGGAAATCCTCCGCACGCTCACGCTGCTGCTCGCGCCGTTTGCGCCCTATCTCGCCTTTGAGCTCTGGCAGCACATCGGCCAGACCGACAACCTGCTGCGCGCGCCCTGGCCTAAATTCGACGAGGCGCTCGCCAAAGAAGAGCAGATCGAGATCCCCGTCCAAATCAACGGCAAACTCCGCTCCGTCATTTGCGTCGACGCCGACGCCACGGAAGAGCAGATCCGCGACGCCGCGCTCGCCGAACCGAAGATCGCCGCCGCCATCGCGGAGAAAGAAGTTGCACGCGTCATCCTCGTCCCCCGCAAACTGGTCAACATCGTGGTGAAGTAACAGATAAGTCCAACTTGTTTTGAAGGGGCACGGCATCAGCCGCGCCGTTGAGAGAGTGACAGGTTGGTGGGCTTTAGCCCCTGAGGGACGCTCTCCTGGCCTGGCGGATCATATCCGCCGCGACGTGAATGCTATCGAGGCGCAGCCGTTTTGTCCGATCCGTCGATCTCCGCGACTGTGTCTCCTGCCAATGCGCGGGCATCTCAGCGCGGCACCCAATCCTTCGTCCACATCCTCGCCGCCTGCTGGCATCGCCCCTCGCTCCTCGCCCTCGAGCTCCTCTGGCGCTGGCTCTTCGGCGTGCCCTTACTCGCACTGCTCGGTTGGCAGGGCCTCCGCATCTGGACCCTCAACACCGCCGAGATCCGCTCTACCGGCCTCTTCGACTTCTCCCTGCAGTTGCCCATGAACGGCGCGCTTTCGATCGCCGAAACCTATCAGATCCTCCGCGCCCCCGTCCTGCACGCCGCCGCATGGATTTTCCCCGTCGCCGTTGCCGCCGCTGCCATCGCTTCCGGGCTCGGCCGCAACGCCGTCCTGTGCCGCTACGATCGCAAGCTCCCCTGGCGGCCTGCCGTCAGCGTCACCCTGCAGCTGCTGCGCGTCCTCGCGCTTTGCGCCACCTTCGCCGTCTGGTTCGCGGCCATCCACTGGGCCGCCGGCTACTCGCTCGCCGGCGCATCGCCCACTGCCGACGGCGGACAGGGCGAGACCAACCTCGTCCTCTACTGCGCTCTGGTCATCGTCATCTCGCTCGGCATCTTCACCCTCTGGGCGCTGCTCAGCTGGGTCTTCTCCATCGCCCCGCTGCTCGCCATCCTCGAGCGCCGCGGCATTGCCGCCAGCCTCGCCCGCAGCTTTCGCCTCGGCCCGCTCACCGCCAAGCTCGTCGAAATCAACCTCGTCATGGGCATCGTCAAGCTCGCGCTTATTGTCCTCGCTATGGTTTTCTCCGCTACGCCGCTGCCCTTCGAGTCGGTCGTCCACGGCACTCCCCTCTACCTCTGGTGGGGAGCGGTCACCTTCCTCTACCTCATCGCCTCCGACTTCTTCCAGGTAGCCCGCGTCGCCGCGTTTGTCGAGCTGTGGAAGCTCTGCCTTCCGCCGGACGCCTCATCCCCCGCGAGCACAAGCTGACGGCGAGCCCTCCGATCAGCAGGAGCGCTCGCGTATCGGAACGTTTCCCGATTCACGGCAGGACGGGAGCAACGGCTGGGCGCATGGGAAAGCTGATTCGCGCGATGCCGCTGAACAGCAGGCTGATGCCGACCAGCGTGCCCACGGCCCAATACGAGCTCGACGGCCAGTGCCCAAGGATGAGGGCGGCGAGCACCAGCGAGATCACGCCGTCAACGAGAAACCAGATCGACCTCTTCAGCCGTCGCACCAGAGAGAAGACGGCAAGTTCGAAGATGCCCTCCAGAGCGATATAGAAGCCCAGCACCAGCGTCAGCGCAGCGACTCCCGCCACCGGCTCGAAGAGCATGTAGACGGCGGCAGCGACATAGACGATTCCAATCAGGATCTGCCAGGCAACCGCACCCGCGCCGCGCTCCGACCACGCATAGACCAGATGCGCGATGCCGGCCAGCAGGATCAGCCATCCGAAGAAAATGCTGGCTGCGATGCCGGCAAACAACGGAGCGGCAATGGACAACACTCCGGCCAGAAACAGCAGAATCCCCAGAAAAATCGACCATCCGCGGGAACGCGTTGATGCAACGGCAGAATTCATGCCACCCTCCATCGCCGGCGCACGGAGGGGCCGGCCCCAACCTCTGTCCGGCGCGGCATCAGCGTACCACAACGCGAGTCGCCGCGAGGGGGATGTTTTCTGTCAGCAGTGAGTCCATCCAGGGCGCTTCTGCCTCGCCAATCCCTCTGCTCTCACAGCCTCGCGTACAGCCGCCCCGTCCCCAGCTCCGGCGCAATCTCAGCCGATTTGATCGCCCCCGTCACCCGCTGGTGCCACAGCTTGTCCCGCCACATCCCCACAAACTGCGGCTCGCAGAAGTTGCTGCTGGCCATCGCCAGCCACCGTCCTGACGCGGCCGCCGTCTGCGCGCCCAGTACGCACAGCTCCTGCACCCAGTCCCAGGTGAGCAGCGGCCAGTCCTTGTAATCCACTACGCCCCAGCACTCCGTGGTGATCAGCGGTATTTTGATCTTCCGCGAGACTTCGGCAAACTGTCCGATCGCCTGCGTCAGCCCGTCCTGCCAGTAGTCCGGACGCGCGCGGTACACCCCTTCCGCCTTCAGGCTCAGATTCGTATAGCCCTTATTGTCGAATCGCTCGTAGTGGTAATCGCTAAGCTGGTAGAACTCGCCGTCCCGCGTTTGCGCCATCCAGATGTGTGGATCGAGCAGGTCGAAATAACTCAGATCGTGCTCGCCGAACGCCGCCATGCTCCCCGTCGCCACCGAGAAGAACAGCGGCATCTGCGCGTAGCGCTCCCGCACCAGCGCAATCGCCTTCTGCATCCACGCGAGCGACGCCGGCTGATCCCACTGCCCATACGACAGCGGCTTCATAAACGGAGCCCAGTCCTCGCCGGGCCATTCGTTGCACAGGTCCGTATAGAGGATCGTGTCGAGAAACCCGGCCTGCTCGATCAGCTCCAGCGTCCGGATCCAGTTCGCCGCCATCGCGTCCGGCCCGGTGATCTTCATCCGCGTATCGGCATCGTCCTTGCGATACCAGGTCGAAAGCCCCACCATCACCCCGCGCTCACGGCATTTGCCGAGGAACTCAAACAGCGCGGGCAGCAGCACAATGCGGTTCACATCTGGCGACCCCCAGCATTGCGTGCTCCACTCCGGCCATAGCAGCCACGTTTTGTGCGGATCGGCCGCCAGCAGATGTGGAAACGGATCGATCCTCACCGCGTTATAGCCGCGCTCAACCAGCTCGTCGAGCGCCCGGTCCCAGTCCTCGAAACCCGCCCCCGGCCACCGCCTCTCGATCCACGAAAACTCCCACATCGTGATCGCCCGCGGATGCTTCGCGCCCGGAGTCTTCTTCGCATCCGGCCCCGAACCCGCCGCCGTGCCATGCGCCCCATCCTCCGCGCCTGCCGGCAAAGCACAGGCGACTGAACCCGCCACCACCGCCGACGCCGCTCCGCTCAAAAACTTCCTGCGATCCATGCCTGCCCCCGCAACGCGTCTCAAGTCTACGGCTCTTAGTCGCAGATCCACAGAAGGTAATCGATCAAACGGATACGAAAGTTCCTTGGTTCTTTAGAAACGGCAGGGACTAGAATCGCTGGCGATGAGCCGATGCACTTGTGTTGGGCCAAACCCGGACTGCGTCCATTGCGGAGGTTCAGGAGAAATTCCACAAAACAGGGCAGCCGCGCTGATCGGTTATGCGTGCCGGCCCGAATCAGAAAAGATCCACCCCGAACTTAGACCGCCGAAGTTGGAGGGGATGGTTTCCAAACCGAAGAGCGTTGTTAGGCGCGCTAGACCGCCAACGAAACCTAGTCAGTCTCGCGCGCATCCGTTTCGCACAAGAACAGATCTCCCCCCCGGCTGGACGGTATGCCGGCGCTGTGGCACAAGGCTCAAATCCAAGAATCTTAAGAGCCATGCAAAGAAGAACTGCCCCTGCAGGGAAAGCCTTGTCGAATATATTCCACCAACCAGGACGCCATTGCGGGGTGCTCCACAGACGGGCACGGCAAAGAGGACAAAGTCCGCCTCCAAGGCACACGCTCCACGGGGCGGGTCCCGAGCGACAGACGTTCGTGCGCGGGCTGCAGCAAGGTCGGCGGTCCATGGCTCGATTAGGAGCGATATCTCCGACGCGAAGGCATACAGCGATGAAACCACGAAAAACCAGGACGCCACGTACGCATACGGCATTCATTACCGGGAGAATGGCCCCTTCGGTTCGCACCCGTCGCACGACGGCTTCGATGACGAGTCCGGACCAAACTAAGCAAGGTCGAGTTGAGTGACAGAACTCCTGCTGAGCAACATCGGAGCAGTTCTTTACACCCTACCCAACCTCTGCCGAACTAACCTGTGAACGGCCCCACCGGCCCGCGCCCTGCCACCGCAGCGGCGAAATTCACTCGCCGCCCACCAGCGCGATCTCGCCGGCTCGGATCGTCTTGAGTGAATCCAGGCATGCCGGGACGAGCGGGAGAAGATCATTCAGCCGATTCGACGGCGGCCGCAGTATAAGAACGGCCAGCTTTCTTCCTGTGAGATTCTGCTGGAAACGGATGCCATGGTCGACGGTCACCAGAAGCTCGAAGCCCGCCCGTTCCGCGGCGGCGAGAAGTTCCCCGTTCCTGAGTCCCGCGAAGCCGGCATAATGAGCAGTCTCACAGTCGTGGTCTGGAAAGGAATTGCGAAATGCCTCGTCGATGCACTCGTCGATCAGGATGCGCATTCAGGCTTGGCTATTCAGGAGTGCTTCGGCTTCCTCGAGGGCCGCGATCGCCAGGTCCCGGGAAACGGTGGGAAATCCCCTCAGAAAGCCCTCCAGCGTTTCGCCGCCTTCCAGATAATCGAACAGGGCTTTGACCGGAACGCGGGTTCCGCGAAAGACCGCGGCGCCGCCGAGGATCTCGGGATCTCTGGTGACGATCGCCTGATCGCGCATCGTAGAGCCTCTCTGGCGAGGATAGCACTTCGCCGGTCCGCGGATTGAGCGGCCGGAACTGGCGCCGGAATTCTGGCCCGGGCAGTTTCTTTACATCAAAATCGTTCCCTGCCAAACTAACCTGTGACCACCCCCGCCGCCACCCAATCGATCGTCATCCTCGACTTCGGCTCCCAGTACACCCAGCTCATCGCCCGTCGCATCCGCGAGCAAAACGTCTTCTCCGCCGTCCTGCCCTGCACGGCTTCCCTCGACGAAATCCGCGCTCAGAACCCCATCGGCCTCGTCCTCTCCGGCGGACCCAGTTCGGTCTACGACGCCGACGCGCCCCCCGCCGATCCCGCCGTCCTCTCGCTCGGCCTGCCCGTGCTCGGCATCTGCTACGGCCTCCAGTTCATCACCCACCACCTTGGCGGACGCGTCCGCTCCGCCGCCAAGCGCGAATACGGCCACGCCGAAGTCGAACTGATCGATTCCACGAATCCTCTGTTCGAGAAGCTCCCCGCCTCGATGCACGTCTGGATGTCCCACGGCGACGAAGCGCTCGACCTGCCGCCCGGTTTTCACCTCACTGCGAAGACCGCCAATGCGGTCGCCGGCATTGCCAACCCGGAGCGCCGCATCTGGGCCGTGCAGTTCCACCCGGAAGTCCACCACACCAAACAGGGCACCGCACTGCTTCGCAATTTCCTCTTCAACATCTGCGCCGCAGCCCCCGACTGGACCCCCGAGCACTTCATCCAGTCCACCGTCGCTGCCGTCCGCGAGAAGGTCGGCCAGGGCCACGCCATCTGCGCGCTCTCCGGCGGCGTCGACTCCTCGGTCGCCGCCGTCCTCGTCCACCGCGCCATCGGCGACCGGCTGACCTGCGTTTTTGTGAACAACGGCGTCCTGCGCAAAGACGAATTCGAAAAGGTCCAGCTGAACCTGCGCGGCAGGCTGGGCCTCAAACTCGTCGCCGTGGATGCCGGCAAGCGCTTCCTCGGCAAACTGGCCGGCGTCACCGATCCCGAAGCCAAGCGCAAGCTTATCGGCAACGAATTCATCGCCGTCTTCGACGACGAAGCCCGCCGCATCGCCCAGCAGACCGGCGGCGTGGACTGGCTCGTCCAGGGCACGCTCTACCCCGACGTTATCGAGTCCTCCTCCGTCAAAGGCCCCTCGCAGACCATCAAGTCGCACCACAACGTCGGCGGCCTGCCCGAGACCATGACGCTCAAGCTCATCGAGCCGCTCCGCGACCTCTTCAAAGACGAGGTCCGCCGCATCGGCCGCGACCTCCAGATGCCGGACGAGATCCTGCAGCGACAGCCATTCCCCGGCCCCGGCCTCGCCGTCCGCATCCTCGGCGAAGTCACCGCCGAGCGCGTCGCCCTGCTCCAGGAAGCCGACGACATCGTCGTCATGGAAATTAAAAACGCCGGCCTCTATCAATCCATCTGGCAATCCTTCGCCGTGCTCCTGCCCGTCAAAAGCGTCGGCGTCATGGGCGACCAGCGCACTTACGCATACACCTGCGCCATCCGCGCCGTGCACTCTGAAGACGGCATGACCGCCGACTGGGTCCCGCTCCCCTACGACGTCCTCAAGACGATCTCCAGCCGCATCGTGAACGAAATCCGCGGCATCAACCGTGTCGTCTACGACATTACCTCCAAGCCCCCCGGCACCATCGAGTGGGAGTAGGACTGGCCGTCCAGGCGGACGCGCCTCCCGAATGCGCGAGTGCCCGCCCGGCAGTCACTGATATCCTTCATCCTTCGCTGCAAATCCCTTCGAAGGTAGTGCTTCCTATGACGATTGGTCTCCGTCTGACGGGTTCGGTACTTGCATCCGCTCTGTGCCTGCTCCAGTTGCCCGCGCTCGCCCAAAATGCCGGCAACACCCCCGGCACGCCTTCCACCGGTCTCGCGGCCATCGGCACGCAATACGCCCGCGATCCGCAGCAGCCCCTCGACGAGAACTACACCGCGAAGATCCGCCAGTACACGACGGAGCCGTATTTCAACTCCCCCCTCACCGACTATCTTCCCGCCTCGAAGACCGTCCCTACGCCCGCGAAAGTCCTCGGCGACGTCGCCGGCGCGCCCAACATGCTCCCCTACGCCGAAGACGTCTACAAATACTTCCGTCTGCTCGCCGCCAGCACCCCGCGCGTTAAGGTCTTCACTATCGGCCACTCCGAAGAAGGCCGCGAGATGATCGCCGTCGCCATCGCCGACGAATCGCTCCTCGCCCGGCAGCAGGCCAACGACGCCCGCCTCGCCCAGCTTGCCGATCCCCGCACCATCCACCTGGACGACACCGTGGCGGCGAGCCTTGTGCAGCAGTCCTTCCCCGTCTACTACATCACCGGCACCATCCACTCCACCGAGACCGGCGCGCCCACAGCCCTTATGGAACTGGCCTACCGCCTCGCCGTCGACGACTCGCCCTACATCCGCTATATCCGCTCGCACATGATCGTGCTCATCACGCCCGTCGTCGAAGTCGACGGCCGCGACCGCATGGTCGACCTCTACAACTGGCACCGCGCCCACCTCGGCCAGAACTACCCCAGTCTCATGTACTGGGGCCACTACGTCGCGCACGACAACAACCGCGACGCCATGGCCATGACCCTCAACCTCACCCGCAACGTCCTTGACACCTGCCTCGGCTGGCACGCGCAGGTTCTCCACGACCTGCATGAATCCGTCCCCTTCCTCTACGACAACACCGTCGGCGACGGCCCCTACAACGCCTGGATCGATCCCATCCTCGCCGGCGAATGGGCGGAAATCGGCTGGAACAACGTCTCGCAGATGACCGAACTCGGCATGCCCGGCGTCTTCACCCACGGCGACTTCGACACGTGGAGCCCTGGGTACCTCATGTTCCTCGCCGCCATGCACAACGGCATCAGCCGCCTCTACGAGACCTTCGGCAACGACGGCGCCGACACCGAAAAGCGCATCCTCGAGCCCGACGAGTACGAGCGCACCTGGTACAAGCAGAACCCGCCGCTTCCCGTCGTTACCTGGTCGCAGCGCGACAACAACAACTACGAAGAGACCGCGCTGCTCACGACGCTCTCTTACTTCGCGCAAAATTCCCAGCACTTCCTCGAGGACTACTACCTCAAAGCGAAGCGCTCGGTCGAGAAACCCACCGCTGCCGGCCCCGCCGCTTATGTCATCCCGCCGGACGGCCAGTCTCCCAGCCGCCGCGCCGCCCTGCTGCGCGTGCTCGCCCTCCAGCACGTCGAGATCAGTCAGCTTTCTGCACCCGTAACGGTGACAATTCCCGTCGAAAAGAAACCGGACGCGGAATCCGCAACCGGCACCGGCACAAAATCTGACGTCGCAGCCTCCAAACCCGCCACCCGCACCTTTCCCGCCGGCAGCTACGTCATCCGCATGGATCAGCCGTACTCCCGCATCGCCGACGCGCTGCTCGACCGCCAGTACTGGGCGCCCGACGACCCGCAGAAGCATCCCTACGACGACACCGGCTGGTCCTTCCCCGATCTCTTCGCCGTGCCCACAGTGCGCGTCACTGACGTTTCTATCCTGAAGGCGAAAATGGGAGCGGTCACGGACCTGGCCGCGCCTGCTGGCTCCGTTACCGGCTCGGGCGATTTCCTCGCCATCGACAACAGGGGCGACATCACCCTTCTCGGCCTGCGCTACGCGCTCAAAGACGCCACGGTTTCCGTCGCCGACGCTGCCTTCGACGCCGGCGGCAAACATTTCAAAGCCGGATCGCTCATCGTCCGCATCGCCAACGCATCCGCGGTCGCCGCGGCCGTCAAAGATGCCGATGTGGAAGCCGTAAGCCTCGCCGCAGCGCCCTCTGTCGCCACGCACGACGCCCCTCTGCCGCGCATTGCCATCCTGCACACCTGGATCGACACCCAAACCGAAGGCTGGTGGCGCCAGGCCCTCGACAAGCTTCACGTCCCCTACGACTACATTTCCACCCAAACCATCGCCGGCGAGCCCAACCTGCGCGCCAAATTCGACGTCATCCTCTTCGGCCCCATCGGCGACGCCACCCCCGAGCGCATCCTCTTCGGCGAACCGATGTATGGGAACGCTTTGCCCTGGCAGAAGACCGCTCTCACGCCCAATCTGGGCCGCATCGACTCCACGCCCGACACGCGCCCCGGCCTCGGCCTCGATGGCCTCGCTCACCTCAAAGACTTTGTCAACAAAGGCGGCCTGCTCATCGCCACGGAAGACACCGCCGAGTTCGCCATCGCCGAAGGCCTCGCGCCCGGCGTCTTCGTCAACCACGCCTCCGGCCTCAACGTTGTGGGCAGCGTCCTCGGCGCGCAGTTCGTCGACAGCAAAAGTCCCATCGCCGCCGGCTACGGCAGTTCCCTCGCCGTCTACAGCTCCAGCGGACTCGCCTTCACCATCGCCAACACCACCTATCCCAGCCACGCTTTAACGGCCAAAGACTACAAGCGCCCCACCGGCCGCGGCGGTCCCGACGACATGGACGTCCCCGAAGGCCGCGTACCCGTCGCCCCCGAAACGCTGCCCGCCCCCAAACCCTGGGAAGCCACGCCGCTCAACGAAGAGGAATCCCGCAACAACCCCTCCATCATCCCCGTGCAGGACCGCCCCGACGTCATCCTCCGCTTCGACGAAGAAAAGGACCTGCTCCTCTCCGGCCTGCTCGAAGGAGGCGGCGAGATCGAGGAGAAGCCCATCGTCGTCGACGCTCACCTGGGCGCCGGCAACGTTCTCCTCTTCGCCATCAACCCCATCTACCGCGGCGAAACCATCGGCAGCTATCCGCTGGTCTTCAACGCGATCATGAACTTCGACCACCTCGCGCGGCCCGTCAGCCCTGCGAAATAATGGGAATGGCATGCAGAAACTCGGCCTCATCGCCGGCAATGGACGCTTCCCCTTCCTCCTGCTTGACGCGGCCCGCGCGCACGGCACGGAAGTCGTTGTCGCGGCGATCAGGGAGGAAACCGACCGGGAAATAGACGCCCGCGCCCAGGCTGACCCCGGCATCCGCGTTCATTGGTTGTCGCTGGGCGAGCTCTCCCGCCTCATCGACATGTTTCACCGCGAGGGCGTCTCACAGGCCGTGATGGCCGGCCAGGTGAAGCACAAGCAAATCTTCTCCAGCATCCGCCCCGACTGGCGCCTCGCCAAGCTCCTCCTGAACCTCCGCACCCGCAACACCGATATGCTCCTCGGCGCCGTCGCCAAAGTCCTTGCCGACGAGGGCATCGAGCTGATCCCCTCCACGTCGTATCTCGAACCGCTGCTGGCGCAGCCTGGCGTCCTCACTGCCCGCGCCCCCACCGACCAGGAGACCCGCGACATCGCCTACGGCCGCGAGGTCGCACGCCATCTCGCCGCCTTCGACCTCGGCCAGACCGTCATCATTGCCGCCCAGGCCTGTGTCGCCGTCGAAGCAATGGAAGGCACCGACGCCACCATCGAACGCGCCGGCTCCATCATGCGTTCGCTCGGCGACCCCGCATCCGATCCCGCCTCGACCCTCGACCGCTCCCTCACCGTCGTCAAAGTCGCCAAGCCCAAACAGGACCTCCGCTTCGATGTCCCCGTCATCGGCATCCGCACCATCGAGACCATGCGTGCCGCCGGCGCCACCTGTCTCGCTCTCGAAGCCCACCGCACCCTCATCTTCGATCGCGACGCCATCCGTTCCCAGGCCGACGCCGCCGGAATTGCCGTCATCGCCCTCGAAAACGCATAATAGATCGCACGCACACCGGGTCTCCGGGACCCCCACTCTCCCGCCGCCCCTCGCAGACACTCCACCGGCCCCCAGCACGAACAAGGAGAAGCTCCATGTCGAAATACTCCGTCCTCGCCATCGCCGCCGCTGTCGTACTCGTCGTAGCCGGCGTCTTCGTCGTCCGCGCGCGCGCTGTCGATAACGCGCCCATGCCTGAAGTCGGCCAGACCGCACCCACCTTCACACTGCCCAATCAGGAAGGCACGCCCGTCTCTCTCGACAGCTACAAAGGCAAGTGGGTCGTCCTCTACTTCTATCCCAAAGACATGACCACCGGCTGCACCATCGAGGCCCACAACTTCCAGCGCGATCTCGACAAGTACCAGGCGCTGAATGCCGTCATCCTCGGCGTCTCCGTCGACACCGTCGACAGCCACAAGCAGTTCTGCACCAAGGACTCGCTGACCTTCACCCTCCTCGCCGACCCCGACAAGAAGGTCGTGCAGCAATACGGCTCGCTGGGCAGCTTCGGCCCCATGCAAATCGCCATGCGCAACACCTTCCTCATCGATCCCGACGGCAAAATCGTCAAGGTCTGGACGAAGGTCGACCCCAACGTCCACAGCGCCGACGTCCTCGCCGCCATCACTGACATGCAGAAGAAGGGGTAAAGGCAGGGTTTAGGGTATAGGGATTAGGGTTTAGGCGTCAGCTTTTTCAGCAGAGCAGTCAGCATTTTCCCCGTCTCGAACGACAAAGCTTCAACCTTCTCGATGACAGACGCATCTGCGAATCGCAGTCGCCTTGCGATTTCCAGTTGCGTCTGAATTTCCAGATTGGAGCCCTGCGCGATGCCGAGGAAGTGTCTGTATTGTTCTCGCGACAGCCGCCCGTACCCTTCTGCGATGTTGCTTGGGATGGAGACGCTGGCTCGACGCAGTTGATTCGTCAAACCGTACATCTCTTCGCGCGGAAAGCACCGCGTCACTTCATAGATCGCGGCGCACATCTCGATGGCACGCTGCCAAATAACAAGTTCGCGATGCGATTGGATCGGACGGCCCACACCGTTGTTCTACACGCCTGTCGGACAACGCGCACCCTGCCTTTGGTAACGGGACTAATTTCTATACCCTATCCCCTATACCCTATCCCCTCATTTAGTTCTGCCCGTCCTTGACGGGAGTCAGCGGATGCCGATTCTCCGGCGCATTCGGCGACACTCCGAAATCCCACACATCCAGATTCACCTGGCCGGGCCCCAGAATCTCCATCAGCGCGTATTCGCCGATGGTCAGAGGCTCCTTCGGCGTCAGCTTCATCCAGTGCCGCCCCGGCAGAATCGTCGCCGTCGTCGGAATAATGTCCTCGCTTTGCCGCGTGTCGCCGGCGCGCGTGATGCGCACCGCCCCAATCACCCGCTCGCCCGGACGCACATCCACCCGCACGATCGCGTACCGGCTGTCCGGCGAACTGTAGTCGTTCTTTTCCGGCACCGAGCTCGCGCCGTGCGTGTTCACCACCAGCGCCGACTCGGGCTCCACTTCCTCGTCGTTCTGCGAATTCAGGCTCACGTAGAGCGCCGGATCGTCCACATGCAGCCGCACCCCGGCCGCCTGTCCGTTGATCCGCACCGGCTCCTGCGACCCATGAAACGAATCGATCGCCGCCCGCAGCACGTTGTGGCTCGTGCCGCCGCTCACCATCCCCACCGTCTGCCCCAGCCGGATCAGTTCCGGTATCCCCTGAAAGTTGTCCAGCACGAAGATCCCGCTCTCGTCCGGCAGGTTCAAGCCCGGCGCCACCAGCGGCGTCCGCGCCCGCAGGTCCGCGCGCACCGCCGCAGCTTCGGCATCGATCTTCGCCGCCTCGCTCAGACCAGCGTCTCCTGCATTCGCCCCACCTTGCCCGTTCGCCTCGGGCTGCCCGTTCCCCGCCGGCGGTTGTTCCGCGCCCGTTGCCGCCGCGCCTGGCCCATGTTCCTTGTTCCACTTATCGGTCGCCGGCCAGTCGATCAGCGCGTAGGGAATCTCCTCCCAGTCGTCGCGCTCTGCACTCAGGTAGCGCACCCGGTCGCCGTGGATCTCGTACTTCGCCACGATCTGGTACGTGCCGTCTTTCAGGATCAGCCGCTTTCCGTTCGCCGCGATCTGCGCAGCGGCCGTCGGCGCAATTACGGTCGCCAGCCCCGCAGCCAGCCCCAGCACCAGCGCCATCGTCATGACCCCTGCGCCTCTCATCGCTCCCCTCGCTCGTTCAACCACCCATTAGATACGGCCACGCACCCATCCGTCACCCACCCCGCGCGCGCCCCGCGACCGAGCCGCCCCGAACTCCCCGGCACTCGTTCTTTTGGACTATCCTCAGACGTATGGTTCCGAGATTCCTGCCAGCCCTTTGCAGTCTTGCTGTCCTCGTGTGTCCTGTTTCCCTGTGCCTCAGCGCCGCCGCGCAGACCCCCGGCGCCCAGCAGGCCGGCCCGCCTTCGCAGCAATCGCAGCCCGCCGCGCCCGCGCAGTCCCAGCCCTCGCCCACGCCGCCGCTCCAGCTGCAGAACCTCCCGCCGGACTCCCACACCCTCACCCCGGCCGAGCAGGAGCAGGAGCGTCAGCAGCAGGCCATCCAGATGGCCCTCCGCCTCGCCTCGATTCAGGCGCAGTGGGGTCCTCCCATGTCTACCCCTGGCCTCTCCGTTGCTCTGGTTGAAGCCAGCCGCACCAAAAACGCCGAGGGCGCCACCGACATCGCCTACCATGTCACCGGCGCCGGATTCACCCCGGGCGACCATCTCACCCTGATTCGATGGCCGCTGAACGCCGAATCCCACGCTCTGATGAGCGGCCTCATCCTCGATCCCAACGGTGTTGCCATGTGTCCTCCGCCTCCGCCGGCCAACGCGCCCTCCGCGCCCACGCCGGAAGGCGCTCCCGCCACGCCGAAGGGTCCCGCCTGCAACACGGTCATGCAGCCCAACCAGCCCGTCGAAATCCACGCCACCGCCGCGCCCGGCGAGCCCGTCCGCGTGGCCCTGCTCGATGACGACCGCCATCGCGGCGCCGCTGTCACCACCGTGCCCTTCCCCATCGCCAATCAGAGCGAGAGCTGCCGCCTGCAGATCATCCTCGGCGTCAAAGACGCCACCATGGTGCTGGTCGAAGGCACAGGCTTCCCGCCCAGCACCTCGCTCAAGCTGGAATCCATCTCCGGCGCACAGAGCCGCACCCTCCACCCGCGCACGACTGCAGAGGGCCGCTTCGTCCTCGCCGATCTGCCCGGCATCAAGGACCAGGCAACCGGCGACACCACCGTCCGCTTCGCCGGCGTCACCCACTACCCCTCGCTCGAAGACTCGAAGAACCCGCCCGTCCCCGACCCCACCTGCACCCCCGCGGTGACCTTCCACTGGGGCACCGGCGCCTACAAGCCGGAGTAGGCTCGGAGGGCCGGAAGCCGGCGATGGAATTTCCTGCTATTTGGGGGGATCGAAGGCAATTTAGTCTCTATTTTCAATGACTTGCTGACGGATAAAGGTAACATATTCGGGGGCTACCCCCCTGGGCCGCAGGAGAGCCGCGAAGAGACTGGGGTGTTTCTGGCTGGCCCGGCATAGCTACGGGCTGGGCGGCGGGCTCCATTCCTGGTTTCCTGTTGCCTTCTCCGCCAATTCCAGCCATACTTGATCGTGCCCGCCTGGTTCGTCCAGCACACAAATCCAACTAAGGTGACGCAGAAATGTCCGCTAAGTACATTTTTGTGACCGGCGGAGTTGTGTCCAGCCTCGGCAAGGGTCTTGCCGCCGCCTCCATCGGCTCTCTCCTCGAAAGTCGGGGCCTCAAAATCAACCTGATGAAGTTCGACCCGTACCTGAACGTCGACCCCGGCACCATGTCGCCGTTCCAGCACGGCGAGGTCTTCGTCACCGACGACGGCGCGGAAACCGACCTCGATCTCGGCCACTACGAGCGCTTCACCCACGCCAAACTCACTCGCGATAACAACCTCACCACCGGCCGCATTTACGAGCAGATCATCACCAAGGAGCGCCGCGGCGACTACCTCGGCAAGACCGTCCAGGTCATCCCCCACGTCACCAACGAAATCAAGAACGCCATGCGCAAAGTCGCCGCCGAGGGCGACATCACCATCGTCGAAATCGGCGGCACCGTCGGCGACATCGAATCCCTGCCTTTCCTCGAAGCCATCCGCCAGATGCGCCAGGAACTGGGCCGCGAGAATACCGTCTTCGTCCACGTCACGCTCGTTCCGTGGATCGGCGCAGCCCAGGAGCTGAAAACCAAGCCCACCCAGCACTCCGTCAAGGAACTGCTCTCCATCGGCATCCAGCCCGACATCCTGCTGTGCCGCACCGACCGCTTCCTCTCCCGCGAAATCAAGAGCAAGATCGCCCTCTTCTGCAATCTCGAAGACCAGGCCGTCATCACCGCACGGGACGTCGAATCCATCTACGAAGCGCCTTTGATGTTTGCGGCGGAGGGCCTCGACCGGCTGGCGCTCCGCTACCTGCACATCGAGACGCCGGAGCCGAAGCTGGAACGGTGGAGCGACCTCGTCCACCGCTGCTACAACCCGCGCGACCAGGTATCCATCGCCATCTGCGGCAAGTATGTTGAGTACGAGGACAGTTACAAATCCCTGAAGGAAGCGCTGGTCCACGGCGCGCTCGCGCTCAATCTCAAGCTAAATGTCACCTGGATCGAGGCCGAGGGCCTCGAGGAGCCAGGCTACGAAGCGCAGCTGCGCGGCTTCGACGGCATCCTCGTCCCCGGCGGCTTCGGCAAGCGCGGCATTGAGGGCATGCTGAACGCCATCCGCTACGCCCGCGAGCGCCAAGTTCCGTATTTCGGCATCTGCCTCGGCATGCAGACGGCTTGCATCGAATACGCCCGCAACGTCTGCGGCCTGCAGGGCGCCAATTCCAGCGAATTCGATCCCGCCACGCCCCACCGCGTCATCTACAAGCTGCGCGAGCTCACCGGTGTAGAGGAAATGGGCGGGACGATGCGTTTAGGCGCGTGGCCCTGCATGCTCGAGGCCGGCTCCGTCGCGGCCAAAGCCTACGGCAAGACCGAGATTTCAGAACGTCACCGTCATCGTTACGAATTCAACCGCGAATATGAGGCGCTGCTCACCGGCGCAGGCCTCGAGATTACCGGCACCACCCCCGACGGCACCTACGTCGAGATCGTCGAGATTCCCGGCCACCCGTTCTTCCTCGGCTGCCAGTTCCATCCCGAGTTCAAGTCGAAGCCGCTGGAGCCGCACCCGATCTTTGCAGCGTTTGTGAAGGCCAGCTACGAGAACCGGGTGAAGGCAAAGCTCTCCCAGGAGCGGGCAGAAGCCTCGAACGTTGAAGTCGGCTAGAGGCTGTTATTAACTTTCGCGCGGCCGGCGTTGCGAGGGAAAATCGGGCCAGAACCGGGGCCCCCACGAACGGGTCCTGGTTCGTGGGGTGGAGACGAAGCCGAGCCCGAAGGCTGTGGCGGGTCCACCGTCGAGGGCGAGAATGAAGTATGGCCCGATTTGCCCGGCAACCCCGGGGTCCCCGGCGCGTCCCGCGCTGGGGTGGAAGCCTGCAGGGCTGGGGCCCATTTTCCCCATTTCGTCGTCGCTCGTCGCTAAGATACACCCGGTATCTGTCGCTCCTCACTCCTCGAAGTGAGAAAAATGGGCTCCCAGCGCCGGTCGTGGGAAAGTTAATAACAGCCTCTAAGGATTCCGGAAGCGTCGCGGGGCCCTTCAACCCTGAACCTCAGGGCGCTACGATGCGCTCGGCAAGATCGGGAGCAGCGGTGCGAAAATGGCGCGGGTTCAGGGTGTAGATCTGACTGGCGCCGCACTTCCGTGCGCACTCGAGCAGCAGTGCGTCGTAAATAATTCCGCCGGTCAGCCTGAGCTGGGCCACGCGCGTGAGCGCGCCTGAATACTCGTCGGAGGTCAGAGCAATCGGCGTCAACCGCTGGAGAAACGTCTCAACGGCGAGCATCGCATCCCGCGGGCGCAGGCGCAGCGCAGGAGGCATCCCGGTCATGCCGCTGTAGAGCTCCGCCAGCGTATGGGCGCTGATCGCACTGTCCTTCCGCGTACATCGATTCCAAAGTTCCAGGCTGGCCGTATGACGGTCGTGGCTCACATGAGCAACGGCGACCAACACCGATGTATCGAGAAAGATCACTCGGTTTCCCGGTCCCGATCCACGCCGAGGATGCGAAGCCCACGCTCCAGCCGTCCCTGAGCGATGATTTCGTTCACCATCTCGGTCGTAAGAACGGGATTGTCGGCGGAGTTCGCCGCAACGATCAACGGCGTGCCGTTCACAATTCTTAGCTCGGCCTCGCGCGACGCCGGTGTGAGGGTCAGCCGGTCACCCGAGCGCTCGATCCGGAGAGCCGTTCCGGCCACCAGGTGCAATTCGTCCCGTATCTTCCTGGGAACGACAATTCGGCCCGCCTTATCAATCGTGATTGTGGTACGCATGATGGCATTTTACCATTTTTAATGGCATTCGCAGCCGCGCAGCTATGTGGCATCAGTCGCTTCTACGCCGGCGCCGGCGCGTGAATCCCAATCTCGATCTTCGGCGGGTGCCGCAGCGTGTTGTGGATGAGGCAGTTGTGCACGGCGCGGTCTACGCCTTCCCGATCCCGCTCCTCGCAGTCCAGCGGCAGATCCACGTCGATGCGGATGTTGTCCACCCGCGCCGGGTTCTTCACTTTCTCGGCATGGACGCGCACCCGGGTGCCCTCGGTCGCCAGTCCGTGCCGCTTCAAATAGTCGGCCGCGTAGTAGGCCGCGCAAGAGCCCAGCGACGCCAGCAGCAGTTCCGGCGGAGTCATACCCTCGTCGAAGCCGCCGTTTTCCGGCGGCTGATCGCTGGCAATGGTGTGTTGCCGCGCTTTGATCTCAAACTGCACCGCACCCAGATGTTCCACTGTCACTTCCACGGAGTCACCCCCGCCCCAATGCTCACCGCAAACCGGGCAAAACGTCCGTGACCGCGGTCACCAATGCGCGATCGCGAAGCCCACCTCCTTTCCTCACCGGCGAACGCATCTTCCTCGAAGTCCACGGCGAAGCCGTCGCCGTCGCCCTGCCGCTACACACGACACGCTATCCGCTATACGCTGGAAACGTGAGCCGCGAATTCGAAATCGGCCCCGTCCGCGTTGGCGGAGGCCAGCTCTTCCTTATTGCCGGGCCCTGCGTTATCGAGAGCGAGGCCCACGTCCGCACCATGGCCGATGCCATCCAGCGCATCACCAGCGATCTGGGCGTGCCCTGCATCTTCAAAGCTTCCTACGACAAGGCCAACCGCACCTCGGTCTCGAGCTTTCGCGGCCCCGGCCTGGTCGAAGGCACGGCCATCCTGCGCCGCCTGGCTGAGTCCACCGGCCTGCCCATCCTGACCGACGTCCATGAGCCCGGCCATTGCGAAATCGCTGCCGAGGGCGCCGACGTGCTGCAGATCCCCGCCTTCCTCTGCCGCCAGACCGACCTGCTCGTTGCCGCCGGCCGCACCGGCCGCGCTATCAACGTGAAAAAGGGTCAGTTCGTCGCCCCCTGGGACATGCGCCACGCCGTCGAAAAGGTGGGGTCGACCGGCAACACGCGCACGTTCCTCACCGAGCGCGGCGCCAGCTTCGGCTACAACAATCTCGTCGTGGACATGCGCTCGCTCGCCATCATGCGCGCCTTCGCCCCCGTGGTCTTCGACGGCACCCACTCGGTCCAGATTCCTTCCGGCGCCAACGGCGTCTCGGGCGGCCAGCCCGAATTCATCCCGTTGCTGGCCCGCGCCGCGGTCGCCGCCGGGGTCGATGGCCTCTTTCTGGAGGTCCACGACAACCCCGCCGAGGCCAAGTCCGACGGCGCCAACGCCCTCGACCTGAAAAATCTCAAGCCGCTCCTCGATACCCTGCTTGCGATTCACAACGCGGCAAACATCGCCGCCCCTGTTTAGCCCGGGTGTCTCTTGCCGCGCAGCGGCGTCCGCCTGGACGGCTGATCGCGCGAAGCGCAATTGCCAGTCCCGGCCAGTCCCCCATGCGACAATAAAGATGAACCGGCCATGAAAACTCCCACCGCAGGGTCGCCCCCGCCGGCCGCCATTACGCCGGAGCTTCTGGCACAGCACAACCTCACACCCGATGAGTACGCGCGCATCGAAAAAGCCCTCGACCGCACGCCGTCGCTCACCGAACTCGGCATTTACAGCGTCATGTGGAGCGAACACTGCTCCTACAAGTCCTCCAAAGTCCATCTCCGCCGCCTGCCCACCCGCAGCAAGCTGGTCGTCCAGGGGCCCGGCGAAAACGCCGGCATCATCGACGTGGGCGATGGCTGGGCCTGCGCCTTCAAGATCGAGTCGCACAACCACCCCTCCTACATCGAGCCCTACCAGGGCGCGGCCACTGGCGTCGGCGGCATCCTGCGCGACATCTTCACCATGGGCGCGCGGCCGCTGGCCGTGATGGACTCGCTCCGCTTCGGACCGCTCGAGGCTGACGCCGAGACCTCCGAAGACGTGGTCCGCAAAAACCACTCCATCGTCGAAGGCGTGGTTCACGGTATCGCCGGCTACGGCAACTGCTTCGGCGTGCCCAATCTTGGCGGCGAGACCAAATTCGAGCCGTGCTACTCCGGCAACCCGCTGGTGAACGCCTTCGCGCTGGGCCTCGTCCGGCGCGACGAAATCTTCTACGCGAAGGCCACCGGCATCGGCAACCCCGTGATCTACGTCGGCGCGCGCACTGGCCGCGACGGCATCCACGGCGCCACCATGGCAAGCGAGGAGTTCAAAGAGGGCTCCGAGCAGAAGCGCCCCAACGTCCAGGTGGGCGACCCGTTCATGGAGAAGCTTCTCCTCGAAGCCTGCCTCGAAGCCATGAAGACCGGCGCCGTGGTCGGCATTCAGGACATGGGCGCGGCGGGCCTCACCAGCTCCAGCTGCGAGATGGGCGCGCGCGGCGGCGTGGGCATCGAGATGGATCTCGACCACATCCCCCAGCGCGAAACCCACATGACGGCCTACGAGATGATGCTGAGCGAGTCGCAGGAGCGCATGCTGCTGGTGGCAGAAAAAGGCCGCGAGCAGGAAGTCCTCAGCGTTTTCGAGAAGTGGGGGCTGGAGGGCGTCATCGTCGGCACAGTCATTGCAGAGCCGCGCCTGCGCATCCTCCACCACGGCGAGTTGGTCGCCGATATCCCGAACGAGTCGCTCACCGATGAAGCGCCCGTCTACCACCGCCCCGTCGGCACGTGGTCCAGGCCGGATCAGATCACTGTCCCGCTCGATCCGCCGCCGCATATTCTCGAGGAACTGAAAAAGCCGCGCGACTACACCGCCGACCTGAAAAAGCTGCTCGCCTCGGCGAACATCTGCTCCAAGCGCTGGGTCTTCGAGCAGTACGACTCCATGGTGCAGACCAACACCGTGCAGGGCCCGGGCGGGGAAGCGGGCGTGATGCGCATCAAGGGCACCGGCACGGTGGATGCTGACGGCGTCCGCCACGAACGCGGATTAGCCATGGCGCTGGCGGGCAACGGACGCTGGTGTTCTCTCGATCCGAAACTGGGCGCCATGCACGCCGTCGCCGAAGCCGCCCGCAAAGTCGCCTGCACCGGAGCTACACCCGTGGCCGCGACGAATTGCCTGAACTTCGGCAATCCCGAAAAGCCGGAGATCATGGCCCAGCTGTCAGCCGCCATCGACGGCATCGCGGAAGCGTGTACCGCGCTGGGCACGCCGATCACCGGCGGGAATGTCTCGCTCTATAACGAAACGAAGGGCGAGGGGATTTATCCGACGCCGGTGGTTGGCGTTGTCGGGATTCTGGAGGATGTAACGAAAGCGGTACCGAATTATTTCGTTCGGCGCGACGAGGTCATCTTGTTGTGGCGACCCTATGCAGTCGATTTCGATCAAGAACGCGACGATTGGCTGAGCGAGCGGGTCTTCGGTTGCTCTGAATTTGCCAAGGCCGTTCTCGGCGAAATCTGGGGCACCCCACCTGGGATCGACGTGGAGTTTGACTCTCGCGTCAATTCAATCCTCAAAACGCTTGTTGATCGCGAATTGATTTCAACTGCGTTCGATGCGGGCGAGGGCGGTCTCGCAGTCGCCCTTGCACGGGCTTCGTTCCCGATGGGCATAGGCGCGAGAATCGACGTGAGTAGTGTCGGCCACGGTCGAGGAAACGCGATAACGCTATTCGAAGAGTCGGCTTGCACGATTCTGATGACTTGTTCTCGATCCTCGATGAATGAAGTGGAGGCAGTCGCCAGAAATGCGAAGCTCGGCGGTTTAAAAAACATCGGGATTACGGCCGGTGATTCGCTTGAGGTTTTGCTCCACGGGAGCACGCAGATATCCTCAACGATTGGCGAACTGAATTCAGCTTTCTCCACTGCGCTGGAAACCCAGCTTGCCGCAGAGGTGATCGCGTGACCCACCTTCTCATCGAGGGCATCCCCGGCCACGAATCCGCTTTTGTATCAGGGCACGACTTCAGTCGTGCCGATACAGCGCCAAAAAAAGACGGGGCTTCAGCCCCTGCCGCGGAGCGGGTCGTGCGCAGCACGCCAACGGTAGAAGCCCCGGGCTTTAGCCCGGGGAAAACGCCGCCCCACAACGAGGGCCTTCAGGCCCGGGATTTTTCCGCAACAGACGACCCCAAGCTCCGCGAACACTGCGGCGTAGTCGCCGTCCACGGCCATCCCGACGCTGCCCGCCAAGTCTACCTCGGCCTCTACGCGCTGCAGCATCGCGGGCAGGAATCCGCCGGCATCGCGACCGCCGACGGCACGCACCTTTCCAACATCAAGGGCATGGGCTTGGTCTCGGAGATCTTCACCGACGACGTGCTGGCGCGGCTCAAGGGCGACATGGCCATCGGCCACACGCGCTACTCCACCACCGGCGACTCGGCCCTGCTCAACGCCCAGCCCATCCGCGTCGAATCCACCAAGGGCCTCATCGCCATCGCGCACAACGGCAACCTGGTCAATCTCGGCAACCTGCGCGTGCACCTCGAGCGCCAGGGCGCGTTCTTCCAGACCACCTCCGATTCGGAAATCATCGTCCAGCTCATCGCGCACTCCCACTCGACCACGCTCGTTGACGCCATCGCCGACTCGCTCGGCCAGGTCGAAGGCGCTTTCTCCATCGTGATGATGACCCGCGACCGCGTCTTTGCCGCCCGCGATCCGCACGGCTTCCGTCCGCTCTCCATGGGCCGCATCCCGAATCCCGACGGACCGGACACCGTGGTCTTCGCCTCTGAAACCTGCGCCTTCGATCTGCTGCGCGCCAAATACGAGCGCGACGTGCTGCCCGGCGAGCTGGTCATGGTCACCGCGGACGGCGTCACCTCCCGCCAGTTCGCGCAGCCCAACCAGACCAGCTGCATCTTCGAGCACGTCTACTTCGCCCGCCCCGACAGCAAAATCTTCAACCGCTGGGTGCAGGAGAGCCGCGAGCAGATGGGCCGCCAGCTCGCCCGCGAATCGCACGTGCCCGCCGACCTCGTCGTCCCCGTCCCCGACTCCGGCGTGACTGCGGCCATCGGCTACGCGGCCCAGAGCGGCGTGCCCTTCCGCTTCGGCCTCATCCGCAACCACTACGTCGGCCGCACCTTCATCCAGCCCGAGCAGCGCGTGCGCGACTTCGGCGTCAAGCTCAAGCTCAATCCGGTGCGCAATCTGCTCGAGGGCCGCCGCATCATCCTCATTGACGACTCCATCATCCGCGGCACCACCAGCCGCAAGATTGTCCGCATGGTGCGCCAGGCCGGCGCCACCGAAGTCCACCTGCGCATCAGCTGCCCGCCCACCATTTCGCCCTGCTATTACGGCGTCGATACGCCGCGCAAATCCGAGCTGATCGCCGCCAACAATACGGTCGAGGAGATCCGCCAGTTCATCGAAGCCGACTCGCTCGCCTATTTGTCGTTGGATGGGTTACAGAACGCCTGCGACGGCGGCGAAGGCAACCGCTATTGTGTCGCCTGCTACACCGGCGACTATCCTACGCAGTGGGTCGACGTCGAAGACATCCTGCCCGCGGCGGCTGTCGCCACTTAGGCTGCTTCTTCTCTTGCCCGCGCCTCTCGGGTCCGTACTTTTCGGATCGACTTGTCCTTCGCGGCTTCCGCGAGATCGTAGCGGTTCTGCAGATTGAGCCAGAACTGCGCAGACATTTCGAAATACCTGCTGAGGCGCAATGCCGTGTTCGCGGAGATCCCGCGCTTGCCGCGCACGATATCGTTGATGCGCGGAGGGGGAACGTTCAGTTCCCGCGCCAGCCTCCATGCCGAAAGGCCCAGCGGCTTCATGAACTCGGTTTCGAGAATCTCTCCGGGATGAAAAGCGAAGGTCTTCATAGCGATTCCTCAGTGATAATCCACGATCTCAACATCATGCGCGTTACCAGCCTTCCACACGAAGCAGATCCTGAACTGGTCATTGACGCGGATCGAGTGTTGTCCCGCGCGGCGCCCTTTGAGTTTTTCCAGCCTGTTCCCCGGGGGAACAAGCAGTTCCGACAGTTCCACGGCGGCGTCCAGAATGGCCAGCTTCATGCCAGCCTTACTCCAGATTGAGGCCGGGAACCTGCGGCTTCTTCCCGTCTCCCACAGGACTTCTGTCTCGCGATCTCTGAAGTCGACGATCAATTGTCATTAATAACGCGATCCGTTCATATTGTAAAGCGTTATTACATGGATTTTTCAGGCGATTTTGCACCGGAAGTAATCCTGGGCCGCCCTCCGTCGTTTCGCGTGCAGCGACGTTAACCTCCCCACGCAACCTCCTCATCCCGCGCCGCTTCCCATTCAGGAAGAAGGGAGAATTGCCGATGGCAGCGAAGAAAAGTTCATCGAGAGGCAGAAAGTACAGCCCGAAGGCGCAGCAAAAAGTGCGCGAAGAAATGCGCGAGATGAAGCAGGGCAAACTAAAGAGCGGACGCAGCGGAAAGAAAGTCACCAGCCGCAAACAGGCCATCGCCATCGGTCTTTCCGAGGCGCGCAAAGCCGGCGCCAGGGTCCCAAAGAAAAAGTCTGCCGCGAAGAAGAGCGGGGCAAAGAAATCTTCGTCGCGCAGCCGCTGAGCCGGCCCGCGACTACCAGCCCTCAGAACGATTCCACAATATCGGCTACTGCGGCGCTCGCGAACTCCCGCGCCAGGCGCCGCGTCGCCGCTGAATCCTCCTGGATGAAGCTGGCCAGATCCTGCGTCTGCTCGTACTGCTGGCGGAACGTGTAGGACGGATTCTGCCAGATCGTTTTGCCCTGCCGGTCGACCAGCGTCAGCTTCGTCACGATCGTCACCAGATAGCTCGACGTCTGCCCGGTGGTGTTGTCGTAAGTGAGCGGGATGATCTGGAAGCTGGTGATGGTTCCGCGCAGCGTCGCGTCTGCATCCGGGTCCTCGCCGGAGACGATGCGGTAGCTGGTGCGGCTGGTGAACTCGCGAATCACCGCCTGCGTGAAGACCGCCTGCGTCTGGTAAGACTGCGTGTTGTTTTTGAACGCCGGAATGGCCAGCGTCTGCACATCGCCCGGCAGATGCACGGCGGAATCGACCGTGTGGTAGCCGGCGCAGCCACCCACGAGCAGCAGCGATGCCAGCAGAAAGGCAGACCAGCGCAAAGACATGCTGCCCATATTTTCGCAGAACGTCAGGCCGTCAGGGGATTCGTCCAGCGCAGGCCGGGGAAGCGCGCAAAATCGCGATCCGTCGTATGCAGGGTGCCGCCGTACTCCATCGTGATGGCGGCCAGCTGAACATCGGTGATGCGCGGACCGCGGACCTGACTCTGTGTGAGCGCGCGGCGCAGAAGTGGCCAATGGTTGTCCCCCGGCGCCAGAGCACGGACATTCGGCAGAGCAAGCCAACTGTCAACAATGGCCAGCGCACGATCGGTGGGTAAGTCTCCCATTGAAAGCCTGGGGTTCGTGGCTACGCGCAGGAAGGCGCCGATGGATTGCCACGGAATTCCAATCAGCGGTTCCTCGGAAAACGCCTCTTGCAGCCATCTGCGTGCCTCCGCGTGGAATGGCAACTCGCGAACATAGGCATAGAGCAGCAAGTTCGCGTCGATGACAATCACAGGTGTTCCGGGCCTTCCAGTTGTTCCAGAAGCTCCCCAATGCAATCAATGCGCAAGTCCGGCGGCACGCGCAGGCTGAATGGCTCAATCACAAAGTTCGCGGGTGTGGAGGCTTTGGATTGCCGCAAGCCCAGCCTCAGGTACCGGTTCACAGCTGCCTTGAACGACAGGCCTGACTTGCCCGCCTCCTTTTTCAGCAGCGCGGCCACGTCGTCGTCGAGGGTGAGTGTGGTTCGCACATCATGATGCTTGCATGGTAGACATCATGATGTCAACCAGAGCGGCCTGGCGTGCCAAAGCGTTCAGCACGGGGCCGCGCTCCCCGCTGGGTTCCAGACAAAAAGGCAGCCCACAGGCTGCCTTTTTGTGGTTCCGGTTCGCTCGGGTTACGCCGGCGAGGGGCTGCCTTCCGGCAACGGGCCGGTGCGCCCCGGTTCCGGCTTCAGCACCTGCTGCACGTCGGCCACCGCCGTTCCCGATCCGCCCGAAGGCTTCAGCGGGGGCAGTTCCTTGCCGTCGATAATGGCGCGAATGTCGGCGGCATCCAGAGTCTCGCGCTCCAGCAGCGCCACCGCCAGCTTGTGCATGATCGGCTGGTTCCCGTTCAGGATGTCCCATGCCGAGCGGTACGCCTCGTCCACCAGGCTGCGCACCTCGGTATCGATCTGCCGCGCCGTCTCCTCGCTGAAGTCGCGATGCTGGGCGATCTCGCGGCCCAGGAAGATTTGCTCTTCCTTCTTGCCGAAGGTCAGCGGGCCCAGACGGCTCATGCCATATTCGCAGACCATCTTGCGGGCCAGATCGGTCGCGCGCTCGATGTCGTTGCCGGCGCCCGTCGTCATCTGGTGCAGGAAGATCTCCTCGGCGATGCGGCCGCCCATCAGGATGGCCAGCTGCGTCTCGAGGTATTTCTTGGTCACCGTGTGCTTGTCGTCCTCCGGCAGCTGCATGGTCACGCCCAGCGCCATGCCGCGCGGGATGATGGTGACCTTGTGCAGCGGATCGGCGTGGTCGCGCATGGCCGCTACCAAAGCGTGGCCGGCTTCGTGGTACGCCGTCACGCGCTTTTCCTCGTCGGTCAGCAGCATGCTCTTGCGTTCGGCGCCCATCAGCACCTTATCCTTGGCCTGCTCGAAGTCGTACATCAGCACCGACTTGCGATTGGCGCGGGCGGCGTTCAGGGCAGCCTCGTTGACCATGTTGGCCAGATCGGCGCCGCTGAAGCCCGGCGTTCCGCGGGCCAGGACGCGCAGATCGACATCGTCGGCGATCGGCACCTTGCGCGCGTGCACGCGCAGCACTTCTTCGCGGCCGCGCACGTCGGGGCGTCCCACCACCACGCGGCGGTCGAAGCGGCCAGGCCGCAGCAGCGCGGGATCGAGCACGTCCGGCCGGTTCGTGGCGGCTACCAGAATGACGCCGTCGTTGGACTCGAAGCCGTCCATTTCGACGAGCAGCTGGTTCAGGGTCTGCTCGCGCTCGTCGTGTCCACCGCCCAGGCCGGCGCCGCGATGGCGGCCCACGGCGTCGATTTCGTCGATGAAGATGATGCAGGGGGCGTTCTTCTTGCCCTGCTCGAAGAGGTCGCGGACGCGGCTGGCGCCCACGCCGACGAACATCTCCACGAAGTCCGAGCCGGAAATGGAGAAGAACGGGACGTTGGCCTCGCCGGCCACCGCGCGGGCCAGCAGCGTTTTGCCGGTGCCCGGAGGCCCGACCAGCAGTACGCCCTTGGGAATGCGTCCGCCCAGCTTCTGGAACTTCTGCGCCTCACGCAGAAACTCGATGATCTCCTTCAGCTCTTCCTTGGCCTCGTCGACGCCGGCCACATCCTTAAACGTCACCTTCTTTTGCTGCATCGAGAGCAGGCGCGCCCGGCTCTTGCCGAACGACAGCGCCTTGTTGCCGCCGCTCTGCATCTGGCGGATCATGAAGAACCACAGCAGCGCGATCAGGATGAGCGGCGAGAACTGCAGCAGCCAGGCCCACCAGCTGTTGCCGTTGTCGTTCTTCACCGTAACGCTGACTTTGTTCTGGTCGAGGACATCGAACAGGTGCGGGTAATTGGCCGGAACGAAGAGGTGGAAGGCGCCCTTGTCGTTGCGGTAATGCCCGTGGACCTCAGAGCCGGTAATGGTCACATCGGCTACCTGTCCGGATTCCACATCGCCCAGAAACTGGGTAAAGTTCACTTCCTGCTCGTGGCCGCCGATGCCGTTGTTCTTCTGGAACAACTGCCACAGCACCAGCAGGCAGGCTATGATCAACACCCAGAACAGGATTTGCTTGACGGTCGAATTCACCTTGGGGAAGACCTCTCTCTTCTCAAACGCGTTCACTGAGGGGCCGGATAAACAGGCTCCTCCCCGGCGACCGGGCCCGCATCCTTAAACGTTAGACGCGATCCGAGGGCTCGCGGAGTCAGAAGACGAACCGGAATCTTGCCCCTACCCGTGTGGGCCCCCGCGCGGCCGAACGCGTAACTGATATTGTACTCTCCGGCTTTTTTTGCGCCAGTCCCCATTCCGGGTCATGCCGGATGGCTCTCGACGGGTTCCCGCAGGCTCCCGGACAATCCCCGGCCGGGGTTCCCCGGCTGCTCCCGTGTACCATAAAAGCAGGAGATGCCCCTCTCAGCCCCAGCTCCCTCACCCGACCGGCCGGGCAGCGTCACCCTCCGGATTCTCCCTACTTCGCTGCAAATCTTCTTCTGCTACTTCGCTATCGGCATGCCCATGGCGGTGCTGCCAGGGGTGGTCCACCTGCGCCTGGGCTTCAATACCGTGCTGGCCGGCCTGGCCGTCAGCGCCCAGTACGTCGCCACCGTGCTCAGCCGCCCCCATGCTGGCAAGATGGCCGATACGGCCGGGGCCCGGCGGACCGTGCTCTCCGGGCTGCTGGCCTGCGCCGCTTCCGGTGTTTGCCTCTTCGCCTGCGGGTCTCTGGGCAGCCTGCCCCTGGCCTGCCTTGGCGTGATGCTCGTCAGCCGCCTGATCCTCGGCTTTGGCGAAAGCTGGCTGGCCACCGGATCGTCCCTCTGGGGCATCGCCCGCGTCGGCCCCGAGCACATGGCCAAAGTCATCTCCTGGAGCGGCATCTGCTCCTATGGCGGACTGGCGGTCGGGGCTCCCGTTGGGGTCTGGATCGAACGCGCCTGGGGCCTGCACGGGGTCGGCCTGGTCAGCGTCGCCACCTCCGTTCTCGGCCTGCTCACCGCCTGGCCGCTGGGCGAGGTTCCCGTGGTCAAGGGCGAGCCGCTGGCGTTTCGCCAGGTGCTCGGCCGCGTGGCGCCGCACGGCATGAGCCTGGCGCTGGCCACCACCGGCTTCGGCACCATCGCGTCGTTCATGGTGCTCTTTTACGCGCATAACCACTGGAGCAACGCCGCCTTTGCGCTCACCAGCTTTGGCCTCGCCTTCGCGTTTGCGCGCCTGCTGTTCTCGCACTCGATCGACCGCTGGGGCGGATTCCCGGTGTCGTTCGTCTGCCTGTTCGTGGAAGCCGCCGGGCTGGCCTTCCTGTGGCTGGCGCACACGCCGGCGCTGGCCTTCGCCGGCGCGGCGCTCACTGGCTTCGGTTTTTCGCTGGTCTTTCCCGCCCTGGGTGTGGAGGCCGTCAATTGTGTCACCGCGGAGAATCGCGGCTCGGCCCTCGGCGTCTTTACCGCGTTCGCCGACCTCTCGCTGGGCGTAACCGGGCCAGTAATCGGGCTCATCGTCGTCGGGCTGGGCTATGCGCCCATCTTCCTCTTTGCCGCGCTCATGGCCGCCAGCGCGCTCGGCCTCGCCTGGATGGTCAGCCGCCGCGGAGCCGGCGAGCGCAGATACGAGCTGGCCACAGCGGATTAAGCCTCCGGCGAACTGATCCCTGGAGGCTGTTATTAACTTTCCCACGACCGGCGCTGGGAGCCCATTTTTCTCAGTTCGAGGAGCGAGGAGCGACAAATACCGGGTGTATCTTGGCGACGAGCGACGACGAAATGGGGAAAATGGGCCCCAGCCCTGCGGGTTGCGGGGAAAATCGGGCCATACTTCATTCTCGCCCTCGACAGTGGACCCGCCACAGCCTTCGGGCTCGGCTTCGTCTCCACCCCACGAACCAGGATCCGTTCGTGGGGGCCCCGGTTCTGGCCCGATTTTCCCTCGCAATGGGGTCCCCGGTTCGCCAGTTTTTGGCGCACTGGGGCAGAACGCCGGCCGCGCGAAAGTTAATAACAGCCTCTAACCCCTATACCCTAAACCCTATACCCTATACCCTGCCCTTCTCAGAACCACCGCGTCATCAGCACCTTCTGGTCCGTATAGAACGCCACCGCGTCCTTTCCGTGGGCGTGCAGATCGCCGAAGAAGGAGTTCTTCCATCCCGCAAACGGGAAGAATGCCATGGGCGCGGCGACCGTCATGTTGACGCCCACCATCCCCACCTCCACGCGGCTCTCATATTCGCGCGCCGCCTTGCCACTCTTCGTATAGATGGTGGTGTTGTTGCCGAACTCGGAGGAATTGACCACCGCGATGGCGTCGTCGAGCGTCCTGGCGCGCACCACAGAGAGCACCGGCCCGAAAATCTCTTCTCGGGCGACACTCGCCGTCCGCTCCACGTGGTCTAAAACGGTAGGCCCGACGAATGCGCCGGCGGGGCCAGCGGAGATGTTGCGGCCATCGAGGATAGGCTCTGCTCCCTCCGCAATCCCCTTCTCGATGTACCCCAGGACGCGCTTCTTCTGGTCGGCCCCCACCAGCGGACCCACCGCGACGCCGGATTCGAGGCCGTCGCCGACGCGCAGCGCCTGCGCCTTCTTCACCAGCAGCTCGAGCAGCGGCTCGGCCACCTCGCCCACCGGAACCAGCACGCTTCCCGCCAGGCATCGCTGCCCCGCCGCGCCGAAAGCCGAGCCGAGAATTGCATCCACGGTCTGCGGCAGATCGGCGTCAGGCATCACCACGAGGTGATTTTTCGCGCCGCCCAGAGCCTGCACCCGTTTGCCGTGCGCCGCGGCTTCCTTGTAAACGATCTTCGCGACCGGCGACGACCCGACAAACGAAATGGCCCGGATGAGCGGATGCGCCAGCAGCGCTTCCACCACTTCGCGGCCGCCGTGGACGAGCTGAATCACACCCGCCGGCAGCCCTGCTTCGAGCAACAGTTCCACAACGCGCGTCGGCGTCATGGGCACGCGCTCCGAAGGCTTGAGGATGAACGTGTTCCCGGCGGCAATCGCGAAGGGATACATCCACAGCGGCACCATCCCCGGAAAATTGAACGGCGTAATGCCGGCGCAGACGCCGATGGGCTGCCGGACCGTCCGGCAGTCGATGCCCTTCGCCACATCGTTGAGCGAGTCGCCCATCATGAGCGATGGCATGCCGCAGGCTACTTCCACCATCTGGGCGGCGCGCTTCACTTCGGTCATCGCATCTTCGAGCGTCTTGCCGTTCTCGCGGGTCAGGATTGTGCCCAGCTCGCGCACATTCTTTTCCAGCAGCGCCTTGAAGCGATAGAGCGGCTGCACGCGGTCGACCACCGGAACCTCGCGCCACCTGAGCCACGCGGCGTGCGCCGCCTGCGCCGCGCGGTCCACGTCCGCCGCTCCCGCATAGGGCAAAATAGCCAGCGTCTCGCCGTTGGCGGGGTTGACGATGGCGTGCGATTCGCCGCCGGGCGCGACCCACTCTCCGGCGATGTACGACGAAGTGACCGCAACGGGCTTGCCCACGCGCGCTTCAGAAATCAGTGTGCTCATACTTCTTCTCCTGCGAGTTCGTTAACCGGGGACGGCGCGGGCGCGCCGCGCATGAGGGCGACGTAGAGGCCGCCCGAGACAAAGAATCCGACAAACCATGCATAGTCGTAAAGCCACCGCACCGCGGGCACAAAGCGCCCCACCAGCACGCAGCCGATGCCCAGCGCCAGCGCCGCCATGGCGCGTGGGTTGATGCCGCTGCGGTACTCGTAGATGCCGCC
Organism: Acidobacteriaceae bacterium; assembly: GCA_030041435.1. Taxonomy (GTDB): domain Bacteria; phylum Acidobacteriota; class Terriglobia; order Terriglobales; family Acidobacteriaceae; genus Palsa-343. The sequence continues at coordinate 573 of JASHNW010000051.1, read as the reverse complement.
GCGCATGTACAGCGACTCCACATCAAGCTTCTTCGAGCGAATCGCAAAGTAATCCGCGACCATGATGCCGGCCACCGGGCCCAGCAGTCCGGAATAGCCCACCAGCCAGCCGAAGATATAGTTGCTGAAGCTCCCCAGCAGCTTCCAGGGCATCATGGCCAGACCCAGAAACCCGGTGATCAGACCGCCGGTGCGGAACGAAATCCACTGCGGATTCAGATTCGAAATGTCGTTCGATGGCGACACCACGTTGGCCGCCACGTTCACGTTGAGCGTAGCCACCAGCAGCGCCACCATGGCGATGGCCGCCACTACCGGCTGATGGAAGCGGCCCATCAGCTCGATCGGGCTCCAGATGGGATGGCCGAAGATGATCGCCGAGGCCGACGTGACCGCGATGCCGATGAACGAGTAGAGCGTCATCGCCACCGGCAGTCCGACGGCCTGGCCCAGAATCTGCGAGCCCTGCGATTTCGAGTAGCGCGTGAAATCGGGAATGTTGAGCGCGAGCGTCGCCCAGTAGCCGACCATCGCCGTCAAAGACGGGAAGAAGAAGCGCAGAAACGCGCCCGT
>JASHNW010000050.1 GCA_030041435.1 Acidobacteriaceae bacterium | reverse complement strand
CGCTGCGGGAGCTGAATCCCAACCAGCCGGCGACGGAGTTCCGGCCGCTGCGGACGATCGTGGACCGGGCGGTTTCGCCGCGGCGTTTCTTCGTACTGCTGGTGGGGATTTTCGCGGCGCTCGGACTGACGCTGGCTGCGCTCGGCATCTACGGCGTGATTGCGTATGGCGTGACGCAGCAGACCCAGGAGATCGGCATCCGCATTGCGCTGGGCGCGAGCCGCGGGCACGTGCAACGTGCCGTGCTCGGGAAGACGCTGGGGCTGGTGGGTGCGGGACTGGTGGTGGGCACGGTGGCTTCGATGGGAGTGGGGCGGCTGATCGCCTCGCTGCTGTTCGGCACGCAGCCGACGGATGCGGTGACCTACGCGGGGATGGTCGCACTGCTGCTGGCAGTGGCGCTGGTGGCGGGGTATCTGCCGGCGCGTCGGGCCTCGCGCATCGATCCCATGGTGGCCTTGCGGAACAACTAGCTCATCGCGTGTAGCGGATATTCCGCCGCGTGGCCCCGGCCGCATTCTCTGCTGCCGAGCCGGCAGTTTGCGCTGCCATGCCATTGACATTCTATGCATAGATTGTCTATGGTTACGCGCATGGCGAAGAACCCTGACCTGCTGCCTGGAACCCTCGACATGCTGATCCTGAAAACGCTGACCCGCGCGCCGCTGCATGGCTACGGCATCGCGCAGTCGATCAGGCGCATTTCCGACGATGTGCTGACCGTCGAAGAGGGCTCGCTCTATCCCGCGCTGCAGCGGCTGCTGCTGCAGCGCTGGGTGAAGGCGGAGTGGCGGAAGACGGAGACGAATCGAAGAGCGCGGTTCTACACGCTGACGGCGGCGGGACGGAAGCAGCTGGGGCTGGAGGTATCGCAGTTCCGGCAGATGATGGCGGCGATCGGCCGGGTGCTGGAGGACGCGGAGGAGGCGGGATGAGCGCACTGGGGCGTCTGGCGAGAAAAATGGCGGTGCTGTTCCGGCGGGAGCGATTCAGCGGCGATCTCGACGAAGAGATGGCGTTCCACCGCGAGCAGGTGGAGAGGGATCTGGAGGACCAGGGCATGTCTCCGCAGGAGGCACGCTACGCGGCGATGCGGCAGTTTGGGAACGCGACGCGAATGAAGGAGCAGAGCCACGAAGTGATGGGTCTCCGCATGGAGACGGTGCTGCAGGATGCGCGCTTCGCGGTGCGGCAGCTGCGGAAGAATCCTGGATTTGCGGTGACGGCGATTTTGATGCTGGCGCTGGGCATCGGCGCGAGCACGGCGATTTTCTCGTTTGTGGATGCGGCGCTGATTCAGCCGCTGCCTTACGCCAATCCCGGCCGGCTGGTGGACGTGACGGAGAGTCTCGCGCTGTTTCCGCGAGGAAATTTATCGTATCCGGATTATGTGGACTGGAAGCGGATGAATACAGTCCTGACCTCGCTCGATGCCTGGGACGGCGACAGCTTCCTGCTGCAGACGCCGACGGGGGCGGTACCGGTGCCGGGGATGCGCGTGAGCGCGGGATTCTTCCGGACACTGGGCGTGCAACCGGCGCTGGGACGGGATTTCCATGCCGGCGAAGACGCGGTGTCGGCTCCGGCCACGGCCTTGCTGAGCTATGGGGCATGGCAGCGGCGGTTTGGGGGACGATCGGACGCCATCGGGCAAACGGTGAAGCTGAGCGGAGCGCCGGTGACGATTATCGGCGTGCTGCCGGCAAGCTTTGCGTTTGCGCCGAAGGGCGACGCGGAGATTTTCGGAGCGCTGCAGCCAACCAGCGGGTGCGAAACGCGGCGGAGCTGCCACGACCTGTACGGCGTGGGGCGGCTGAAGGCTGGAGTGACGGTCGCGGCGGCGCTCGCGAACATGAAGGCGATTGCGGCGCAGCTGGAGAGGCAGTATCCGGATTCGAATCGGGGACAGGGCGCGAGCGTGATGCCGCTGGCGAAGGCGATCACAGGAAATATTCGTCCGATTTTGCTGGTGCTGTTGGGCGGCGCCGGGTTGCTGCTGCTGATTGCGTGCGTCAACGTATCGAACCTGCTGCTGGTGCGCTCGGAGAAGCGGCGGCGAGAGATGGCGGTGCGGGGCGCGCTGGGCGCGTCGCGGATGCGGCTGATCCGGCAGTTTGTGACGGAGGGGCTGGTGCTGGTGCTGGCGGGGTCGGCGGCCGGACTGGCGCTGGCGGATGCGGGGATGCAGGTGCTGCGCGGCATGATGACGAAGGAAATGCTGGAGGGCATGCCGTATCTGAAGGGGCTGGGACTGACGCCGCATGTGTGGCTGTTTGCAGCCGGGGTTGCGGTGCTGGCGGGGGGATTGTTTTCGCTGGCGCCGATTCTGCGGCTGCCGTTCAAACATCTGCAGGAAGGCCTGGGCGATGGCGGTCGAGGCGCAGCGGGCAGGCTGTGGAAGCGGCTGGGCGCGCATCTGGTGATTGCGGAGCTGGCCATCGCGGTCGTGCTGCTGGCGGGCGCGGGGCTGCTGGCGAAGAGCTTCTGGCGGTTACTGCACGTGGAACTGGGATTCAATCCGGATCATCTGGCGACGCTGGATGTGGGACTGCCGGATGCGGAATTCACGAAGGAAGCGCAGCAGGAGCAGTTTGCGAAGGCGGCGCTGGAGCGGGTGCGCATGCTGCCCGGCGTTGAGCAGGCGGCGGTGACGACGGTTGCCCCGGTGACCTGCAACTGCGACACCGACTGGGTGCGCTTTGTGGGCAAGCCCTACAACGGGGTACACAACGAGGTGAACGACCGCCAGGTGAGCGCAGACTTTTTTTCGACCGTGCAGGGGCAGCTGGTGCGCGGGCGGTGGTTCACGGAGGCAGACGACGCGAGCCACGCGAAGGTGGTGCTGATCAACAAGGCGTTCGCGGAGAAGTATTTCCCGGGAGAAGATCCGATCGGACAGACGATGGGCGACACGGAGCTGAAGCCGGATTCGCTGAGGAAGATTGTGGGGGTGGTGGCGAATATCAAAGACGGGGCGCTGGACTCCGAGGAGTGGCCGACTGAGTATGAGTCGTTCGCGCAGGATCCGAGCACGTATTTCTCGATGCTGATACGCACGGCGGGGAGCGAGAAGGCGATTCTGCCGGAGCTGGCGGCCGCGATCCATCAGGTGAATGCCGGCGCGGGCGTGGAGGACGAGACGACCATGACCCTGCGCATCCACGATTCGCCGGCGGCGTGGGTGCACCGGTCGGCGGCCTGGCTGGTGGGAGGGTTCGCCGCGCTGGCGCTGGTGCTGAGCGTGATCGGACTGTATGGCGTGATCGCGTATTCGGTGAGCCAGCGGACGCGGGAGATCGGCGTGCGTATGGCGCTGGGAGCGCAGCGGAGCGCGGTGCATGGGATGATTCTGCGCGAGGCGGGCTGGCTGGCCGGCATTGGCATTGTCGCCGGGCTGGGGTGTTCGATTGGCGCAGCGCAGCTGATGGGCAGCCTGCTGTTCGGGGTGCGGGCGTGGGATGCCTGGACGCTGACGGGCGTGGCCGCTTTGCTGGCGGCCGCTGCACTGGCAGCGAGCTATATTCCCGCGCGCCGGGCGGCCCGCGTCAATCCGGTGGAGGCGCTGCGGGCGGAATAGCACAGAGATCAGCGTTCAGGTTGCAGGGCACAGGGCTCAGGGTGCAGGGAGATGCACTACTGGGCCAGCTGGTAGACGTCGACGCCGCCGTTGTAATTGGGAACGTAAATGTGGCCGCCATCCACCATGGGCGGATCGAATTTATTGAACAGGAATGTGATGTTCCACTGCTGCGAGTCCCACAGCACGGCGAGCGTGTGGCTGCCGTCGGCGTTGGTGATGAAGTTGTCGGGATCGTAGACGAGCAGCCGTCCATTGGTGACCGTGGCATTGCCGTCGCCGTAGGGGATGGTGCAGAAGAGCAGCGCGGTGCCCGCCGTGTTGCCGTTGCTCGAAAGCGTGCAGAAACCGCCGGGCATGCCGCCTGGGGAATTTGTCACATTGGCGGATGCAATTTCATTGCTCTGGGCAAGGTAAGTGAGCGCGCCGGAGGACGAGACGCCCCAGGCGTGAAGCTGGCTGTTTTCGCCCCACGCGAAGATCATCTGCCCGTGCACGGGACTGAGGTACTGGACGGGCGTCATGTGCATGTGACGCGTCTTGCCCCAGGGCATGAAATTGAGCGTCGTGGGATTGGCGGGGCAGGGGTCGACCGGGCCGGGGTCTTCCGTGAGCCACACGGGCGGCGAAGCGAGTTTGGCGCAGTTGGCTTTGGGATTGGCGAAGTCGGCGGGCTGCGTTTCTCCCATGTCGGCTATTTTCGTTACGTAGGCGATGCCGTCCTTCCCCGCGGCGATATAGATGCCATAATTTTCCAGCAGCGCGCCTCCGCCGGAGCCCAGATCCTCGTCGTCCCACGGCGCGTTGGTGACGAATTTCGGATAGTAGAGCTTCACCGCCTGGCCAAGGCTGTTTTTCGTCTTAACCACGCGCGCGTGTTTCAGCGATACAGACATGCCTGCGCCGACAGGCTTCATGGCTTCGGTAGGCGCGCTGGCGCCCGCGAGCTTGTTCTGAGGCTGGGCCGCCGCGGTGACGCCGGTGGGGTTCCCGCCCGTGCGGCCAGAGTCGGAATACGGAGACCACCAGCTCACAACCTTGAGCGATGCGGCGCCCGAGCCCGGCGGAGTGTACTGGACCTTGATCACCGATTCGCCGAAGTCGGTGGCGCCGTCGAAGGCGCCGTTGCCCGTGACGGCGTAGAGGAAGCCCTGGGCGTCGGCCGCGAGCCCCTGGCCGCCCATCCAGATGCCCGCCCCCTGGCCCTGGGAGAGAGCGAGCGAGGCGGTGATGGCGTTGGTTGCGCAGTCGAAGGCGAAGATCCATCCGGCAGCGCCGGTGTTGGTTTCGAGCACGGTTCCCGAGGCCCAGAACACGGTCTTGCGGCCGTTGATATTCGTCAGCACCAGCGAGCTGCGCTGCTTGCGCATCGTGCTCCCATAGGACTGGGCGCCGCTGGTGCCGGCCACAAGAATCGGCGGAACGACCAGGGTGCCATCGGCGATGTTGAGGACGCAGACATAGTGCTTCGCGTTCTGCGGCGTGCCGTCAGGCGAGATCCACGCGACGAGGTAGACACGCTGCGTGTCGGGATCGATCACACCGGTGCTGAGCACGCCCCATTTGTCGTTGATCATGTGAGCGTCGATGGCGGCGCTGCCCTGGATGGGAGTGCCGAGGGTGGCGTCCCACAGGTCGGCTCCGGTGGCAGCGTCGACGCCGCGTACCTGGTTGGCCATGGAGGGAAGCACCATGATGTCGTGCGTCGAGCCGTCGGCCAGTTTCACGCCCGGCAGCACGAGCGGCTGGGATTCCGTGCCGCGCGCATCGCCGTAAACCGGGATGATGGTGGCGCGGACGATTCCTTTGGCCTTCACATTCGCCTGGGTGAGGATGGTCTCCTGGCGATTCCATCCGGACCGGTTGTTATCGTAGGCGCGGGTAAGGACAGGGACCATGGTGGACTGGGCGCAGCAGGTTGCGATGAGAAGAAACGGGGCAGAGAGAAAGGTGAGATGGAGGCGCCTCATTGGTTCTCCTGGGAGTCGATGAAGATCGACGGTGAAGAACAGGAATGGATCGACTACTGAGGACCTGTGCGGAGCCAACAACCTAGCACGAAAGAAAACGCGATTGCAATGCGAAACTGCGCGACGGCTGGAAGCTGCCTGCCGCGCCGCTGTCAGCCCGCAGATCCGGTGTAGGTGATGGTTAGATGAAATGGAGACCCGGCAGCGGGCAGTCCGAAACCCTGCACAGAGACGGTGTGCCAGCCGGTGTTCACTACTGCGCCGCTCGTATGGCGGGCCTCCGTGCCGATGCGGTGCTCGGCGATGACTTTTCCGCTGGTATCGCTAACCGTGGCCGCGATGGCACCGTTCAAAGGAACGCTCGCTGATAACTGCAGCGAGGCGCTGGTGTTCTTCATGCAATAGATGCGTTGCGGCAGATGAGCTGGCTGGTTGCGGGCCGGCATCACGTCGAGATCGGCGGCAGCGAAGACGGTCTGTGTTGTGGTGCGCGCAATGGCGGGATACGGACGGCTGACGCCGCCGGGCGCAAAGCAGAGATAGGACTGCCCGCCCGACCACGCATTGGAGGGAATGGTGAAGGTGGCGTTGCCATTGCCGTCCGTCCAGATATCGGGGTGGTGGCCGGTGTAGTCGTGCAGCCAGCGATTGGGACCGAAGGGCGTGGAACAGGTGATGGTGCGCGGGCTGAGCGTGTTGAAGTTGATGGCCGTGAGCAGGCCGCCGCTCCAGCCTATGGGGCCACCGTTGCCGTCGCGCGAGGCCACATGGACGTCGCGGTCGACCCAGTGCACCTGGTAGCCGCCGACGGCGAACATGCGGCTGATCCAGCAGAGATTGTCGATCAGGGGCTGGAGGCCGTACGCGCCCGGCCACACCGAGCTGGGGTAATAGTCCTTGCCGTAGACGAGCGCCAGGCGCAGCGGCAGCGTCAGCAGGTAGGCATACGCGATGCCCTTGTTGAAGACCACTTGCTCGCCGGGCGTGGTATCGGTATCTGGGTTGTCGACGAAGCCCACGGAGAGGCCGGAGTTCCACTGCCAGTAGCCCGCCGATCCCTGATCGAACTGGGTGGCGTCGAATCCGTTGCAGGCGGCCTGGATGGCGAAGTGGAGGGTAAAGTCTTCGACAGCGGAGCGCCCGCTCAGGGGTGCGCTGGTGGTCCACCAGTTCAGGTTGGCGGGATCGCCGTCGAAGTATTCGCTGTAAAAGGGGGCTTGCGGCAGTGCGTCCATGATGGCGCGGACGGCCGGCGCCCAGGTCCCTTTGGTGTCGTCGAAGCGGAAGCCAACCGCGCCGGTGCGCGCCTGCGACCACGTGAGGTAGTCCTTCGCATCGTTCTCCGTCACCTGAGCCGGGTGGCAGTGCTGGTAGCTGACTTCCCGGCCGAAGGGAAAATCGTCAGCGGGCACGGGCACATCGTCTTCAGGGCAGAAGGGCGGGATGGGATCGTCCTCCTTCATACCGCCGCGGAACCAGCCGGGGGTCGTCTGGCCGCGTCCATTCATGGTTTTGCCGTCGGCTCCGACGTAGCGAAAGACGCCCGGGCCGCCGTTCTCGCCGATCATCTGGTGGAGAACCAGATCGCCGTAGGTCTGGCAGCCATGCGCATTGAGCGCGGCGACAGCGGCCATCAGGCTTTCCAGAGAGCCGTAGCGGGTGCCGTTGAGATTGCGGCGCTGGAAGACGCCGTAGCCGTCGCATCCGACCCCGGCGCCGCCCTGGGCGAGCGACCACGGCGGCAGCTGCACGATGTCGAACGACGAGCCGAGTGCCGCGGCCTGGCTGCGAATAAAATCCCAGAGCCATGGACTGTGCGGCTCGGTCGTCGGAGCGGGCACAGTAATCTTGTTGCCCGCGGCATCCAGAAACCTTCCCCACGCGATGAAACCAACGGCCATCGTGCACCTCCGTCGCTGTTCGCTATTTGGGACCGGGGAGGGGACGAGCGGGGCGCCTGCGTGCGCTCGTGATCTCTTCTATCACGGGAGGTGTGGAAGGGCGAGACAATTCGGACCGCGCGCCGCGTTACTCGATGCGCAGGGCCTGCTGCGGGTCAAGGCGGGAGGCGCGGGTGGCCGGCAGCCAGACGGCGAGCAGCGCGACCAAGGATAACAATACAGGGACGGATACGAAAACCGTCGGGTCCCAGGTTTTCACGCCAAACAGGAAGCTGGCGATGAAGCGCGTGAGCCCGAAGGCAGCGCCGACGCCGACGACAATGCCGACGAGAGCCAGCCGCATGCCATGCCAGACGACAAGATTCCGAATGCGGGCACGGTCGGCGCCGAGAGCCATCCGGATGCCCATTTCCTGGGTGCGCTGCTGGACCGAGTAAGCCATGAGGCCGTAAATGCCGATGGAAGCCAGCACAAGAGCGGAGGCTCCAAAGATGGTGAGCAGGAGCATGTTGAAGTCCTCGCGGGCCGTCGACTGCACCACGACCTCGGTCATGGGACGGACGCGGGCGACGGGGAAGCCGCCGCTGGCCTGGCGCAGCTGTTCGGTAACGGCGGCGATGTACGGGCGGGGGTCGCCGTGCGTGCGGACCAGCCAAACCATGGGGCCGATGTTGGCGTTGAGCGCGGTCATGCCGTCGGTGACCTGCGCAACCGGGACGATCATGAGCGGCCGGGGCTCGTTGTTGAGGCCCCCGTCGCGGATATCGCCCACGACGCCGATAATCTGGCGCGGCGGCTCGGTGAACTGCGGGCCGACACCTTTGCCGATCAGCAGTTGCTGGCCGACGGGGTCGCCTTTCGGCCAGTACTTCCGGGCCATGGTCTGGTTGATGAGCACAACGCCGGGCGCGGAGCCGGTGTCCTGCTCGGTGAAGTCGCGCCCGCGCAGGATGGGGATGTGAAACACGGCGAAGTAGCCGGGAGAAACGCTCATCCAGCCGGCGCCGCCGTTCCACGGAGATTTGGGATCCGGAGCACGCCCGATGATGTTGAAGGGCAGCCCGTAGCCGCCTTCGAGGGGCAGACAGCAGGTGAAGGCCGAGACTGCGACGCCCGGGATGGCGTTGAGGCGTTCGCGGCCGTCGTGCGCGACCTGTGCCACGCCGGCGGTCTTTTTGAATTGATCGCCGGTCAGGGACATTTCGAGGGTGAGAACGTTGCGCGGATCGAAGCCGGGATTGACCTGGCGCAGCGCGAGGAAAGTACGGATGAGGAGCGCGGCTCCGATGAGCAGGACCAGAGCCAGCGAAACCTCGCTGATGACGAGCAGCGAGCGGGCCTTGCTCTGGCGGAAGCCCGTGCCGGAGCGGTTGCTGCTTTCCTTCAGGGTGGTATTGAGGTCGGGGCGTGAAGCGCCGATGGCGGGAAAGATTCCGAAGAGGATGCCGGTGATGAAGGAGACGCCGAGGGTGAAGGCGAGCACGCGTGCGTCGATACCCACGGCGGCGCCGTGTTCGCCGATGCGGGGAAGACCCGCGGGGCTGACCGCTAGCAGGGCGCGCACGCCGGCGTAGCCCAGCATGAGGCCGAGGATGCCGCCGGCGACGGCGAGAACAACGCTTTCGGTGAGCAGCTGGCGGAGGATGCGCGCGCGGCTGGCGCCCATCGCGGCGCGGATGGCGAATTCGCGCTTGCGGCCCGTGGCGCGGACCAGCAGAAGGTTGGCGACGTTGGCGCAGGCGATGAGCAGGACAAACCCCACGGCGCCAAGGAGAACGAAGAGCGAATTGCGGGCGCCGGCGACGATGGAGTCGCGGAGGGGCTGAACGCCGAAGCTGTCTTTGGGGCCGAGATCGTCGGGGTGGAGGCGACGGTATTGATCGGCAGCCAGTTTCAGCTGGGCGTTGGCCTGAGTGAGGGTGACGCCCGGTTTCAGGCGGCCGGCGACGAGAAAGTAATGCCCAAAGTTGGTGCTGTTGGGATCGAGCTGGAAGGGTACCCAGATGTCCGACTCGGGATCGGTGACGAAGGATTTTCCCAGCACACCGATGATGGTGTAGGGCTCATTGCTGAGCGAGACGGAGGTGCCGACGATGTTGGGGTTGCCGCCGAACTTGCGCTGCCAGAAGCCATAGCTGATGACGACCACATGGCCGCCGTTGGGAGAGTCCTCCTGCGCAGAAAAGGTGCGGCCGAGCGCGATGGGTGCGCCAAACAGACGGAAATAGTCGGCGGAAACATGAATCCCGTGTACCTGCTCGGGGACCGCGCCGGTGAGGTTGAAGCCCGGACCGCCGAAGTCGTAGGCGGCCACGTCCTGGACGACGCTGGTCTGGGCTCGCCAGATATTGAAATTGACGGGCGAGGCGCCTGGGCTGTCGCCGTCGCTAAACGTATTTATGAACTGCACCATGCGCTCGGGTTCCGGATAGGTGAGCGGCTTGAGCAAAACCGCATTCACGACCGTGAAGATGGCGGTGTTGGCGCCAATCCCGAGGGCGAGGGCCGCGATGGCCGTGAACGTGAACGCGGGGTTCGCGATGAGCATGCGAAGGGAATATCGCAGGTCGTGCCAGAAGTCGCCCATGAATGCGTCGCCTTGGCTGTGAAATTGGGACCGGAAGAAACAGGAACCGATTGGCCCTCAGCGAGCATACGTGAGCTGCACGTTGCGGGTTCCGGTTGGACGCAAAACTTGAGAGCAGGGTGAGCAGGACGGGAACAGATCGGCGGCAGAGGTGTGCGGCGCAGCCGATTGGCGAGTGGAAAGCGCTCGTGGATGCGAACGCCTTCCGCTCCAGGGAAAAACTGCCGGGTTAGTGGCCCAGCCCGTCGTTCTTGTGGTAGTTGGGGTAAGGCGGGATGGAAGGCATCGCGACCGGGTGCTCTTTGAGTTGCTCCATCACGATCGACAAGGCTTTCTCGAGCTGGAGATCGTGGCCGGCCGCCACGTCCTTCGGCAGTTCTTCCACTTCGACGTCGGGCGCGATGCCGTGGCCTTCCACTTCCCACTCGTTGTGCAGGCCGTAGATGGCGTAGCGTGGCGCGGTGACGCTGCCGCCGTCGATCAGGACGGGATACCCGCCGATGCCCACCAGTCCGCCCCACGTGCGCACCCCCACCAGCGTGCCGAGGCCGGCCTTGCGGAAGTACCATGGCATGGCGTCGCCGCCTGAGCCCGCCGACTGGTTGATGATCATGGCCTTGGGCCCGAAGATCGCCCCTTCCGGATCGTGCACGGGTTTGCCGTCGCGCTCGATCGCGCCGCTCAGCAGCTTCTGGCCGAGCACGTTGACGACATAGTCGGCGATGAAGCCGCCCTCGTTATAGCGCTCGTCGAGCACGACGCCCTGCTTATCGACCTGCGCGTAGAAGTAGCGGTTGAAATTGTCGTAGCCGGAGCCGCCGGTATTGGGCATGTAGATGTAGGCAATTTTCCCGTCGGAGAGCTTGTCGACGAGGCGGCGATTGGATTCGATCCAGTCGATGTTGCGCAGGCCTTCTTCTGTCGCGGTGGGAACCACGGTGACGTCGCGGCCATCGCTGCCGTCGGGTTTGGCGCCGACGCGAATAACGGTCTGCTGGCCCGCGGTGCCGTCGAAGAAGCTGTACAGGTTGTCGGTGGCGTGCAGCTCGCGTCCGTTCACAGCGAACAGGTAGTCGCCCACGTTGACGTTGATGCCGGGCAGCGTGAGCGGCGCGATGAGCGAGGGCGTCCAGTTCTGGCCGTTGTAGATTTTGGAGAACCGATAGCGGTTGTTCTCGACCATGTAGTCGGCGCCGAGCAGGCCGGGTTTGGGACCCTCGGCATGCGTGTGCGGGCCGCGGACGAACATGTGGCCGACTTCGATTTCGCCCAGCATTTCGTTGCACAGGTAGGTGAACTCGTCGCGCGAGGCGAGCCCGGCGACGTATGGCTCATATTTGGATTCGATCTTCGCAAGGTCCAGCCCGTGGAGATGCGGGTCGTAGAAGAAGTCGCGCTCGATGCGCCAGGTTTCGCGATACATCTGCGCGTATTCGGCGCGCGGATCGATAACCGCGAACATGCCGTGGTTGTTGACGGGCTTGCCTTCAGAGCCGCCGGGCTTCAGGTCGGCCGTGTTGGCCAGGAACCAGCCTTCCTCGTGGGCATAGAAGATTTTCTCGCCGTTGAAGGATACGTCGAAGTCGGTCAGGTCGCTGAGGACTTCTTCCGTCTTGCGCTTCTCGGTGGTGAAACGCCACAGCGAGCGGATGGGCGGCCCTCCGAAGCTGGAGGGGCGGCCGACAGCCGGGCCCTCGGCGAGATAGAGGACTCCTGTTTTGCCGACCGCAAGCGCGATGTAATTCCGCGGCGGAATGGGCAGCGACAGGATGCGATTGCCGATGCCGGCGAGGTCGATGACCGTGGGCTTCGGCTTCTCGGGCTCCTTTTTCTCGGCAGCGGATTTGTCGGTGGAGGCCGCCGCGCCCTTCTCCTGATCCTTGCTCTGATCCGCGGCCGCCGCGGGTTTCTCCTCCTCCTTCTTCACTTTTTCGTCGTCGCTTTCCGGCGGGACGGGCGATGCGCCGTCTTTGGCGAGGACGATGACGTAGACGCTGCTGGTGGTGGCGCGGTCGAGCGAGGAGAGATCGATGCCGGCGTCCGAGGGTCCATTGTTGGTGGAAGCGGTGAAGTAGAGGTATTTGCCGTCGGGATCGAAGGCCGGATGGGCAACGTTGCTCATGCCGTCGGTGATCTGCGTGGAGGTGTGCGTAGCCAGCGAGTAGAAGAAGACGGCGTGCAGCTGGTTCTCCAGATCGCGCGTGTAGGCGACCCACTGCGAATCGGGCGACCAGGAGACTTCCATGGCGCTGCCGAAGGAGCCGCGGATGCCGGTATCGATTTTGGTGAGCTTCCCGGTGGCGACGTCCACGTACCAGAGATGAAGGTGCTTGTCAGTAAAGGCGATGGACTTCGAATCGGGCGACCAGCGCGGGTTGTAATAGAACGAAGGATCGGGGCCGAGGTCGATGACCTTCGGCGCTGTGAGCCCTTCCTGATCGCGGATGAACAGCTGGTATTCGCCGGAGGCATCGCTGAAATACGCGATGGACTTTCCATCGGGCGACCAGGCGGGATCGCGCTCGGCGGCACCGGGAGTCTTCGTCAGATTGCGCGTGTCGCCCTTTTCCGCGGGCAGCGTGAAAATGTCGCCCTGGGCCTCCACCACGAGACGCGCTCCGGTGGGCGAGATGCTGACGTTTTGCGTTTCGCGCGGGTTAATGTTGGCCAGATGCGGGACGAGTTCCGGCAGGGCGCCGTGAATGGTGACGGCGACGGTGTGCTCCTGATGGGAAGCGAGGTCGTAGAGGTGGAGCGAGCCGAACTGCTCGTAAACCAGCGCCCCAGGGCCTGCGGCGACGGTTTTGAGGTCGTAGCCGTGGTTATCGATGACCTGCTTCACTTCCTTTGTGCCGGTGTCGTAGCTGAAGAGCGACACGGGGCCGTTGCGATCCGAGAGGAAGTAGACGGTCTTCCCTTCCCACACGGGGCTGGAGTCGTTGGAATTGTCGCGCGGCACCTTAACGAGGTCGAGGGTCTTGAGATCGACCAGCCAAACAGGCGTGGTTTGGCCGCCGCGATAGTGCTTCCAGGCATCCTCCCATTGCAGCACCGGAACATAGGCAATGGTGTCGCCGTCAGGCGAGATCGATCCGAATACGGCGGTGGGCAGCGGGAGCACTGTGGGCGAGCCGACGCCGTCGGCGCGGGTGCGGAAGAGCTGAAAGAAATCCGAGTAGCTGGCGCGCATGGAATCGAAGAGGACATCTTTGCCGTCGGGCGTCCAGCCCACGGCGAAGTTGCCTTCAGCGAAGTTGCCCGAGGGGTTCCATGTGAGACGGCGGGGCACGCCACCGTCAGCGTCGATGACATAGACGTCGGTCAACCCGTTCTGCGTGGTCGAATAGGCGATCTGCGTGCCGTCGGGCGAATAGTAGGGTCCGGCTACGATGTCGCCGCCGGAGGTGAGCCGCTCGGCCTCGCCGCCCCCGCGGGAAACCGTCCAGATGTCGTCGGCATAGAGGAAAGCGATCTTGTCGCGGCTCAGCGAGGGATTGCGCAGCAGAAGCGGATGCGCGGGCTGCGCGGCGGCGGAGAGTGCCAGGCCGGCAGGAATGACAAGAGCGGCGAGCACGAACCAGCACGAAAACATCCGACGACGCCGGGGAGCGAAAGCACTTGCTTTGCAAACCATGGAGAGAGACCTCGGACGCAGAAAATTTTGGTCCGCGGACGCGCAGGCTGCGAAAGGGCACGGCGCGAGGGGGGCACGCGGACATTCAGTACTCAGCGGAATGCTGCCGCAGGAGTGGCATAACGATATCACGGCAGCATGTTGCCGGGAGGGACTTTACACCTGATCCACGCAGCAGCGCCGGGGTCTGCCGGGGCCACCGCAGCAAGGCGAGCAGGGCGCCCGAGTGGGCTTTCCGGAAGACCGGAGAGGATCGGCGTAACCCGTATTGATATGATGAATCAAGCTGTACTGAATCGTTATTTTCTTGTTGACGCGGACCGCCGGCCCCCAGGCTTTCGGCTGCGGACCCGTCCATTCGGAGGCTCCCTTGCATTCCCCATTTCGCCGGCCATCGCTTTCTTTGCGTTCCCTGTTCTCCCTCATGGCGCTTGCGCTGAGTTTCGCGCTTGCGGCCGCCCTGGCGCCTCACGCAGCAGCGCAGGTCTCGTCAGGCTTGTCCGGAGCGGTGACGGATCCTTCCGGCGCCACACTGGCAGGCGCAACTGTAACCGTGAAAGATGTGAATACCGGTGCGGAGCGCAGTGCGGTGACGGACAGCTCAGGGCGGTACCAGGTGCTGTCGTTGCCGGTGGGTGATTACGAGGTGACGGCCAGCCAGCAGGGATTCTCTAAGGAGGTCCGGACCGGCATTCATCTGGTCGTTGGGCAGGACGCGACCGCGAACCTGCGGCTGCAGGTGGGCGCCGTGCAGCAGCAGGTGGAGATCCACGACGATGTGCCGATGGTGAGCGTGACCACCACGGATATTTCCGGGCTGGTGGGCAGGGAGCAGGTGAAGGATCTGCCGCTGAACGGGCGCAGCTTCGATCAGTTGCTCACGCTGAATCCCGGCGTGGTGAACTTTACAGCGGAGAAGACGGGCGGCATCGGAGTTTCGAATTCGACGGTTGGAAATAACTTCTCTGTATCGGGGAATCGTCCGCAGCAGAATCTCTTCCTTCTGAACGGCGTGGAATTTACGGGCGCGGCGGAGAACAACATGCAGCCGGGCGGAACCAGCCAGGAGCTGCTGGGCGTGGACGCGGTGCAGGAGTTCAGCGTGCTGCGCGATACCTACGGGGCGGAGTACGGCAAACGCTCCGGGGCGCAGGTATTAATTGTCACCGAAGGCGGCACCAATACAATGCACGGGTCGGCGTATGAGTTCCTGCGCAATGACGTCTTCGACGCGCGGAATTACTTCGACCGCAGCACGGCGCCGCCGTTCCAGCGCAATCAGTTCGGCGCATCCCTGGGCGGACCCGTGCGGAAGAATCAGACGTTTGCGTTTGGGAATTACGAAGGATTTCGCCAGCATCTGCACCAGACAGGCGTGGACCTGGTTCCGGATACGAACGCGCGGGCCGGCTATTTGCCCTGCAAACTGGTGTCGCCGGCGCCCAATCCATGCCCTGCGTCCGGGCTGGTTGACGTCGGCGTTGCCCCGAGCGTGGCGCCGCTGCTGGCGCTGTGGCCGGTGCAGAGCGCCGGAGCGCCGGATTTTGGCGGGATCGCCGAGGCGTTTAACGATCCGCTGCAGACGATCCGCGACGACTTTGGCACGCTGCGCCTGGACGAGGTGTTTTCCGCGCAGGATATGCTGACCGGCGTTTACACCATCGATGACAGCAACGACGTGACGCCGACCAGCACCGACCTGTACAGCACGGACCTCGAGAACCTGCGGGAGCAGGTGCTGAGCCTCGAAGAGACACACGTGTTTTCGCCGGCGCTGCTGAATACGGCGCGCTTCGGCTATTCGCGCGCGGCGTATTTCTACACCGGCGAGCCAACACCGGGCACACCGGCGGCCGGCGTGGGCGGATTTGTGACCGGCAAGCCGGTAGGCGCGGTGGTGGTGGGCGGCAGCGCGGCGGCCAATCCGGCGGCACAGGTGAGCCTGGCGGGCAGCAATGTGGGCAGCGATCTGCACATCGCGCGCAACCTCTATACGTATCAGGACGACGCGACGTGGACGCGGGGGCGGCACAATCTAAGCGCGGGCATCTGGCTGCAGAATTTGCAGGCGAACGAAGACCTGGCGCTGACGCAGTTCGGTCAGGCGACATTTACGGGGCTGCAGCAGTTCCTGTCCGGCACGGTGGGCAGTTTTGCGTACGATCCTGCGCCAACGGAGATGAACTGGCGCTCCCTGCTGGGCGCCTGGTACGCGCAGGACGTGATGCGGCTGTCGCCGAGAGTCGAGCTGTCCCTGGGATTCCGCGACGGCTTCACGACGGGATGGAACGAAGCACATGGGCGAGCGGCGTCTTTTGTTTTCACCGATGGAGTGATCCAGACGCAGCCGCATATTGGAAACTCCACCTTTACCGTGAACCATGCGAAGTTCCTGCCCCAGCCGCGCATCGGGCTGGCGTGGAGCCCATGGGGAACGAAGACGGTGGTGCGCGCCGGGTTCGGCCTCTACAACGACATGCAGGACGCGCTCGGCTATCGCATGGATCAGAATGCGCCGTTCAATCCTTCCTACGGCATCTCCGGTCTTCCGGTGTCTGACTTCCCGTTGTCGACGACGGTGATTCCCGCGAAGGCGAAGGTTGCGCCGGCGGGCGTGCAGCCGGATATGCGGACGCCAACTCTGGAGTCGTGGTCGCTGCGCGTAGAGCGGGAACTGACGCCGAACACGGCCCTGACCGTGGGCTATGTGGGGTCGCATGGCTATCACCAGATCGTGAGCCTCGATGACAATGAGCCGGCGGCGGCCAAATGCCCGGCGGCTCCCTGCCCCGCGGCCTACCCGAGCGATTTTCCCGCGCCCCTGGCAGGCGCGGCGGTCCCGGCGGGAGCGTATTACATCCCTTCAGGCACGCCGCTCGCCAATCCGGCGCTGGCCGCGGCGTGGGCGTGGTGGTCCGTGGGAGACAGCTCGTATAACGGGCTGGAGGTGGACGCGAATCACCGGCTGAGCGAAGGGCTGATGCTGCGTGGGGTCTACACGTGGTCGAAGGCGATGGACGATGGCGACTCGCTGAACGCAACGGCGGCGGGCAATGCGCCGGGGCTGGCCTCGAACCCGTCGGACATTCGCGCTGACTGGGGCCCGGCCACCTACGACGTGCGCAACGTGGGCGTGATCGACGCGATCTATCAGCTGCCCTTCGGAACCAGCCACCAGTTCATGGGAGGAGCAGGCCACCTCACCAACGATTTCGTCGGCGGGTGGACGGCGAACTCCATTGTGACGCTGCAGGCCGGCTTCCCCTTCACGCCTCAGCTCAGTTACAACCCATCGAACAACGGCGACACGAAGAATCCTGTCCGCCCCTTCGCGAACCCGGCGTTCACCGGGCCGGCGATCGTGGGCAAGGCGACGCAGTGGTTCAATCCCGCGGCGTTTCTCGCGCCGCCATCGGGGAGCGGCTTTTACGGCAACCTGGGACGCGACACTCTGACCGGGCCGGGGCTGGCGACGTGGGATTTCTCCATGCTGAAGGACACGACGCTGCACGAGCGCCTGAGTCTGCAACTGCGCGGAGAGCTCTTCAATATCCTCAACCGGGCGAACTTCAACACGCCGAACCTGGTCGTGTTCACGCCTTCTGGAGTATCCCCGACGGCCGGCGTCATCACCAGCACGTCGACCACCTCGCGGCAGGTACAGTTCGCTGCAAAGCTGCTGTGGTGAGCGGCAACCTGCTTCGCTTTAGATCTCGAGGGCGAAGCGGGCGTGCAGCTCGCGCCGGCCGAGGCTGGTGATGGAGAGCGCGCGGCTGTCGAGCTCGCGCGCGACCCACCTTTTCTTCAGTGCCAGATGAAGCACCGCAGCCCCCAGTGCGCCGCCGACATGCGGCCGCCGCTCCGACCAGTCGAGACAGGCAAAGGCGAAGCGGCGCCGCTGGGCGCGGGCTGCGTCGACATCCACGCCGAGATCGTGGAGCGCGCGAGCGCCTTCCGAGGTCAGATCGTAGGCGTCGCTTTTGCGCGCAATCTGCAGCCAGCCGGCGGCGATGAACCGGTCGTGAAGCGAAACGGCGATGGCGCCGGCCATGTGATCGTAGCAGCTGCGCGCGGCCCGAAGGTGGACGGGCGTGGAGGGCACAAAGCCGGCGCGCGGCCGTCCGGCGAGAACGCTCAGGCCTTCCAGTGCGCGTGCGACAGCGGGCGAAGCCACCGAGTAGTAGCGGTGACGGCCCTGCACGAAGACGCGGACAAGGTTGTCCTCCTTCAGGCGGCTGAGATGGACGCTGGCGGTGGAGGGCGTGACCTCCGCGACAATGGCCAGTTCGGTGCTGGTGCGCGCCGGGCCCTCCATCAGGCAGTAGAGCATGCGCGTCCGCGCCGGCTCGCCGATGGCCGAGGCGATGCGGGAGACTGCGGCGTCGACGTTGAATTCCATTATTTTACGGTAAACGAAGTGTTGCGGTAAGGCAAACCGCATACTGATCCCGGCAATGAATCGGCGCAAGGCGATCGCGCATGGCTGCTGTGGAAGGAGCGCCGACGCCGCGCGGGCGGAGCCTGCGGATTTTCGTCGGAGAGGAGTTGCAAATGAGGGTAACGTGTGTGATTCGCTACCAGATCGATCCATTTCAACGAGAGGCTTTCCGGCAATACGCAGAGAACTGGGGCCGCATCATTCCGCGCTGCGGAGGGCAGCTGCTGGGATACTTTCTGCCCTCTGAGGGGACGAACGATGTTGCCTGGGGGCTGATAGGGTTCGACAATCTGGCCGCGTACGAGGCGTATCGCGCACGGCTGCGAACGGATGCGGAGGCGCGGGAAAACTTTGCGATGGCGGAAAGAATGCGGTTGATCCTGCGCGAAGAGCGGAACTTCGTGGAAACTGTGGAGGGGACTTTGTGCAGGTTCGGCGCATCCAGGGCACAGGAGTAATTCGCGATGGCAACGCAGAGTGAGAAGGGGCGCGCATTTCAGGCGCTGCATCAGCGCGAGAGCGCTTTCATCATTCCCAACCCGTGGGATGCGGGAACGGCGAAACTGCTGGCGCATGCGGGCTTCGCGGCGCTGGCGACGACGAGCGCGGGCTGCGCGTTCTCGCTGGGCAAAGCGGATGGGGAAATCGGGCGCGATGCGGCTATGAAGCATGTTGCGGAGATCGTTGCAGCGACGCCGCTGCCGGTGAGCGGCGATCTGGAGAACGGATTCGGCCATGCGCCGGAGACGGTGGCGGAGACGATCCGGCTGGGCGCGGCAGCCGGCCTGGTGGGCGGATCGATCGAGGACGCGACGCAGAACCCTGACAAGCCGATCTACGACATCGAGCTGGCGATCGAGCGGATCCTGGCCGCGGCGGAAGCGGCGCGGGCGCTGCCGTTTCCGTTTACGCTGACGGCGCGCGCGGAGAACTATCTCTACGGCCGCGCGGATCTCAACGACACGATTCATCGGCTGCGGACCTATCAGGAGGCGGGCGCGGACGTGCTGTATGCGCCGGGGCTGCGGAGCAAAGAAGATATTGCGGCCGTGGTGCGCTCGGTGGATCGCCCGGTAAATGTGCTGATGGGTCTGAGCGGTGTGGAACTGAGCCTGGCGGAACTGTCGGAGCTCGGCGTCAAACGCGTCAGCGTGGGCAGCGCGCTGGCGCGCACGGCGCTGGCCGCGGTGCAGGCTGCGGCCAGGGAAATGCAGGGAAAGGGCACGTTTAAATTTGCGAAGAAAGCGGCCGGTTTACACGACCTCAACGCAATGTTCAGACAATAGTCCGCGCGGCAAACTGCGAAAATGAGCGGCGCCGCGCTGTGCAAACGAATCCTGGAAACCCCGATGAAAAAAATCGGTATCGTGGGCGGCATCGGCTGGCGATCGACGGTGGAGTACTACGCGGAGATTTGCCGGCGGTGCGAAGAGCGGCACATCGCAAAGGGCGGGATGGGCACGGCGCCGATGCCGGAGATAGCGATCGAAAGCCTCGATCTGGCGACGGCGTTTGCGTGGCTCGGGACGGATGGAGATGAGGGATCGTGGGCGCGCTTCGACGAGTATCATCGCGCGGCACTCAGGCGACTGGAGGCGAGCGGCGCGGAGGTGGCGTTGCTGGCCGCGAACACGCCGCATCACCGGCTGAAGGAGATCGTGCGCGGCGTGGGGATCCCTGTGGTGAGCATTGTGGACGCCGCGGCGCAGGAGGCGGCACGCGTTCGCGCGCGCATCGGGGCGCGCCAGGTGCTGATCCTGGGAACGGCGCTGACCATGGACTCGGACAGATTCCGCAAGGGGTTTGCAAAGCATGGGATGGAAGCTGCGGGGCCGGCGCACGAAGTGGAGCGGGCAGCGACGCTGCAGCTGATCGAGGAGCTGCAGCGTGGCCAGGTGGAGGGCATGGCAGAGCGAGTGGGCAGCCTGGCGAGGACCGCGTTCACAGGACAGTTTCGCGGCCAACCGCTGGTGAGCCTGGCGTGCACGGAGCTGCCGCTGGCGTTTCCTCAGATGCGCTCGCGCGCGTCGTTCGAGGCGGGCGGGGTGGTGTACATCAACACCACGGCGGCTCATGTGGAAGCGGTGATGGAGGCGGCGAACCCAGGAGCCTGCTAACAGGCCGTCGCTTGGGAAACTGCCGACCAGATGACTTCATAACTGGCAACCGGGAAACGATAATTCCGGTTGATCCTCTCCATCTGGATGTCGCGCCGGGCCTGCTGGGTCCGAATGGGGCTGGCAGGACGACACTGATGAGCATTTTGGCGACGATCACGCGCGCGACCGAGGGCCGCGTACTGTGGAACGATGCCCGATGCGGGCGGGATACGCGTGAAGAAGAACCACCGGGCAGGAACCGGAACGCTGGGGCCAGCGTAACTGCTGACAAGGAGCTTTATGAGACGGAGAACTCAGTTTTCGGTGGCTACGCTGGGTGCAGTTCTGGTGCTGGCGGGCGCGGCGTACGCGCAGGATTCCGACTTCAGCCTGAACGTACACGCCAACGGCCATGCGACGGCGAAGGAGATTGGGCTGCCGGTGTATCCCGGGGCTACGCCGTACAAGGAGAAGGACAGCGACTCGTCCGCGGCCAATCTGGGATTTGCGCTGAACAGTTTTCACTTCAGCCTGCAGGTCGCGAGTTACGAAACCAGCGATTCGGCGGAGCAGGTGCTCGCGTTCTACCGCAGGCCGCTGGCGAAGTACGGCGAAGTGCTGGAGTGCGTGCATGGGCAGGCGGTCGGCAACCTGACGGTGACCAGCAGCGGCCTCACTTGCTCCAGCCAGCACGGCGGGCATGTGGAAGTGAACGGGAGCGGCGACGCGGATCACGAGCTGCGAGCCGGCTCGCCGCAGCGGTTCCGGATCGTCGGCATCGACACGACGCAGGACGGAAAGACAAAATTCGGGTTGGTGTCGCTGGAACTGCCGAAGGACGCCGATTCGAAGTAGGCGGCGAGCCCATTCAGAGAATGGCTCGGATAACGCCCCCATCCACACGAAGCGCCGCTCCATTGGTCGCCGACGAGCTCTCGCCGGCAACATAGGTAACCATGGCTGCGACTTCATCGACAGTGGCGAAGCGCCGCAGCAGGGACGAGGGCCGCGCATATTCGAAGAACGCCTTCTCGACTTCCTCCCTGGACTTGTTCTGCTGCTTCGCCATCGCCTCCACGAAGCCCCCCACGCCTTCTGAAGCGGTTGGGCCGGCCAGGATGCTGTTCACGGTGACGCCCGTCCCTGGCACGGACTCGGCGATGCCGCGCGCCACCGCCACCTGTGCGGTCTTCGTCATCCCGTAGTGGACCATCTCCGCCGGAATCTGCACCGCTGACTCACTCGAGATGAAAATGATGCGGCCCCAGTTTTTCGCGAGCATGCCGGCCAGGTAATGGCGCGACAGGCGCACGCCGCTCATGACGTTGACTTCGAAGAAGCGGTACCAGTCGGCGTCGGGAATCTCGGCGAAGGGCTTAGGCTCGAAGATGCCGACATTGTTCACCAGCACATCGACGGCGGCAAGTTTTGCGATAACCGTTTCCGCGCCGGCCGCACTGGAAAAATCCGCGACGATACCGTCAACCTTTGCTGCGTCGACCTGCGAGCGGATGGCGACGAGGGCTTCACCTACGCGCTGCTGCGTGCGCCCGTTGACATAGACGTGGGCGCCTTCACCAGCCAGCGATTGCGCGATGGCCAAACCAATGCCCGCCGTCGAGCCCGTGACCAGCGCAGTTTTTCCCGCGAGTTTCAGATCCAAAGCCGCCTCCCGCAAAAGCAATTCACGGCTATTGGATTCCGGAAACCACCAGGCCGATTCCACCTCGAGTGTTCGTTAGCTGCGATGGCGCATCAGCACGTCCGCGGCGACGAAGACGAAGAAGATGACGGAGATGACGCCGTTCATCGTGAAGAATGCGGCGTTCAGGCGGCTGAGGTCGCCAGGAGAGACGAGCAGGTGCTCCCAGAGAAGCAGAGCGGCCACGGCGACGATGCCCACCAGCGCAATCGCCCCAAGATGGAAGAGCGCGACCAGCCAAATAAGCAGGGCGAGCATGATGAGGTGCATCGTCCGGGCGATGACGAACGCGGTCGCGGTGCCGAGCGTGGCAGGAACGCTCAGCAGTCCGGCGGCACGATCGTGCGCTTCGTCCTGGCAGGCGTAGAGAACGTCGAATCCGGCAACCCAGAAGAGAACGGCAGCGGTCAACACGAGGATGCGCGGGTCAATCGCGCCCCGGATGGCGATCCACGCGCCCGTGGGCGCAAGGCCGAGGGCGAGTCCGAGAAAAAGGTGGGACCAGCGGGTAAGGCGCTTCGTGTAGGAGTAAAGAAAAAGAATTGCCAGCACGATGGGCGACAGCAGCAGGGTGAGGCGATTGAGCTGTGCGGCCGCCAGAAGAAAGACCGCGGACATCGCGATAGTGAAACCGCCGGCAAATTTGCGGGTGAGCAGGCCGGCAGGAATGGCGCGCATGCGGGTGCGCGGATTGGCGGCGTCCAGATCGGCGTCGGCCCAGCGGTTGAATGCCATCGCGGCGGAGCGGGCGCTGACCATGCAAACGACGATCCAGGCCAGCGGGATGAGCGGCGGCCATCCGTGGGCAGCCAGCATGGCGCCGGTGAGGGCAAAGGGGAGCGCAAAGATGGAGTGCTCCCACTTGATCATCTCCAGAGTGACGCGGATGGAGCGCACGAGCGGCATACTTCTAGGGTATAGGGGATAGCTTGGTGCGGATAGCGACGGGGTAAAACAAGGGCCTGTTGTGCGAAACAGGCCCCTGGGGATTGCGAGGTTATTTGCTGGGTTTTTCGCTCGGCGCGTTCGCGACCACAAGGTCGTTGGTCACGCTGAATACGCCGGAGACAGTGTTGGCCTGAATGCCGGCGGCGTTCTTCTCAGCCTGCGTGGCCACCTCGCCGTAGAGAGTGACGTGGCCGTTCGCCACCTGGATGCGGATGGGTTTCTCCGGATCGATGGCGTACTGGTTCAGGAGCGGATAGCCATAGATGGCGCGGAATTCCCGCTCACGGATCTGTTCGTCGATGAGGGAAACCGGGTCGACCTGAATTTCGTCGATCACGTCTTTCACGCCCCTGGTGTTCTCAACGATGGCCAGCGCGTCGGAGGCGGCAACGGGACCCGCGGCATGGCCGCCGAGGCTGACTACGCCGTCATGCACCTGGACCGATATGGCCTGGAAGGCAACCGGGACGTAACCGAGCAGACCGTAGGCAATGGCCTTCTGCAGCTTCACCTGGAGCTGTGGGTCGGCGATTTCGGGACCGTTGACCTGGATGTCGTCGCGGATGGCGCCGATACCCTTGACGTGCCGCACCTTCATTTCGGCATTGAGCCTGGTTGCCACCAGATCGACGTTGCCGCTGAGCGTGACCACGCCATTCTGCACGGAGACCTGGACGTCTTTGAACCGGGAAGCACTGAGGGCTTTCTGGGCGGCCGCCTGGATCTGACCGTCGTTTTGCGCGAACGCCGCGGGAACGGCAAGGACCGCGGCAAGAAGAAATGCTGCAATTGCTTTCATACCTACACTCCTGGACCATCCCGTTGCGGATATGGTTTGTGCCGGCCAGGAGCCGCAGCCGCGGCTGAGGGCCGGGAGATGGCCCCTTTTCTGTTGATTCAGACACGGGAGAAGGGCATTTGGATGCGCAATTCAAACGAAATTTCCGCGCCGGCGCAAGACTCCCGATCGCAAAACCCCTGATCCGGGGCGGGTTGCACGACGGTTTCCGCCCTGACGCGCGCCCGCCCTTTAGTGGTAGTGCCGGTGCAGGCGAAAGATCAGCGAGAAGACGCCGGATTCGTCGCGGACGGCAAGCACGGAGAAGTCCTGCGTCACCCGCCATTCGCCCTGGATCAGCTGCTCGGCCGTGGAGTTGACGTTGGTCGCGTAGGTCAGGGTCGCCTGTTTCGAAACCGGCTCGGTGATGGTGATGCGCGCCGTGGCGTTGCCGACGCCCGAGACAAAAGTGGGGTCGACACGGACCGAGCCGCCGCCGAAGAGCTTCTGGATGCGACTGGAGATGGTGGCGTTCAGCGCCCCGCCCAGCAGAGAGTCGGCCGTGGAGTTGACGCCTGCCTGCTGCTCCTCTTCGCTGTAGATTTGCTGCTCTTCCTGGGTGCGGCCCATGGCCAGCAGGGAGAAGATGTCCTGCTCGGAGAGTGGCGGCTCCGACCGGAACGTGGGCGCGAGTTTGGCCGGTGTGCCCGCAAGGCTGATGGTGATGTTGTAGTCCTCGACGGTGGTGGTTGCGGTCAGGTCGATGTTGGGCTCAATGCGGATCGGGTTGCTGAAGTAGATTTCACCGTGCTGCAGCTGGAATTTTTCGCCGTTGAAGGTCGCGCTGCCCTCGGTGACCGTGATGCGCCCCAGCACAGTCGGCTGCGCCAGGGTGCCACGGAGGCTGAGATCGACGTTGCCGGCCAGCCGCGCAAACGAGTTCTGGAAGTCGAGCGAGGGCGCCGACGTAATGCGGACGTCGAGACGCACGCGGTTGGAAGGTGCGTCCGGGTTGGGCGGCAGAGTCACGCCGCCGGTGGAAGCGGCGACCGCAGCGAAATCGACATCGGGGCTGATGGAAAAGGCGGTGAGCGTGACCTGGCCGCTAAACAGCATGCTGGCCTGCGTCCCCTGGAAGCGCAGATCGGCGTCGGCCGTCGAGGTGACGCCCTGCGGATAGCGGATGCGCACCCCGCGCGCCGTAGCGGTCAGGTCGGCGTAGAGGCCGCGATGGTAGGTGACGAATCCGCCGACTTTGATGAGGCCGCCACCTGAATAGGCGGTCACATTCTTGAAGTCGAGGCGATCCTGGTCGAAGACCAGTTCGCCGTTCATGCGGCTCAGGCCGTTGATGTAGTCCTCGAGTGAGAGGTTGACGTTGGCGAACTTTACGTTGCCGGTCAGGTCGGGGTTGAGCGTGGTGCCCTGCGCGTTGAGGGTGAAATCGACGCGGCCGGAGGAGACGATGTCGGTGTCCAGCGTCTCGGCGAGCGCAATGTTCACCGAACCGTTGGCTGTCGCGTGGATGGGACGCGGCTTCTCAAAAACGCCCAGCGATCCCTGCGCGTGCAGATCGGTGTCGGGGCCGAGGATGTGGACCGGATCGAGCCGCAGGGTGCCGTTGCTCAGCGTGGCGTGCAGGGTGCCGTCGCTGTGGATGGGCACATCCTCCAGGACCAGCGAAAGCTCGCTGATGCGGGCGTCGCCGCTGAGTTGCTTCGGGTGGCGCAGCGGCCCGGAGACCGTGACATCCGCGGCGATCGACGAGCTCCCGCGGATCCCGGTAACGGAGAAGGTCCGCAGCAGCGGGTCAATATCGAATTTCGAGACGTCGAGGCTGGCGCGGGTCGGGTAGTCCCCTCCCAGCTGCGTTTCGCTGGTCAGATCGACCGTGGCGGTGTTGAGATGCGAGCTTAGATGGACCTGCAGGGTGCGGCCCTGGGTGTTGGCTTCAACGTCGACGAAGCCGGTGGACTCGCGCGCGAGCGTGAGGTTGCGGACGTGCAGGCTCGCCTGCAGCGAGGGAGTTCTCACCGGACCGCTGCCGTGCGCCTCGAAGTCGACCGCTCCGGTGACGGGGTAATCCCTGTTCTGGATGCGGCGGATGCGGGCCAGATCGAAGCCTCCGCCCTGAACGTTGAACTGGACGGCCTGCGCGCCGAAGTCGTACCCTGCGCTGCCGGTGATGCGCCCGGTTTTGAACGCGAAGACCAGATCGGTGGCGCTCAGGTCCTTGCCGCGGAATGTAACATCGGACGCCAGGGAGCGGTAGTTTTCGCCGTCGATGGCGCCGTTGGTCAGGCTCACGTGCCCACCGCCGTTCAGGTTGCCGATGGTGCCATCGGTCTGCGCGTGCAGGTTGAGCGTCCCGGTGACGGGATACCTCGTGCCGATGAGGGCGCTCCACTGGCCCATATCGGCATGGCTGACCTGGATGCCGGCGCGAATCGTGGAGCTGTCTGCAAACAGGTCCTTCGGCGCTTTGGGATCGCCGCGGACCTGGCCGTTGATGTGAATCGTGCTCTGACCCTGAACGAGGGTCGCGGCGCTGATGCCCAGGAAGCCGGACGCGTAGTCGGCATCGGCGACCAGCGAGTCGAAGTGGATGTTCTGGATGGACGCAGCGGACGAAACGGCGCGAGGCGTGATCTCGAAGTTGGTGGCCTGCACATGGCCGCGAAACTCCGGCGAGTCGAGGGTGCCGGTCATTTCCCCGTTAAATTTCGCTGCACCGTGAAGATTGGCGGGGACGGGCGTTGGCTCACCGGGCGCCGAGATGCCAAACGTCGCCAGAGCCGGATCGAATTCCGCGATGTTGCGCGTGTCCACGCTGGCCATGAGCTGCGACGGACGCGTGATGGGGTAGACGCCGAGCATGCCGGAGGCGTGCAGCACCGACGCCGGTGTGTGCACGGCGAGGCTGGTCACCGCAACCGAGCCGGAGCGCTGCATGTACTGGGCCTGGACCGCGCCGGTGACCGGGACTTCGCCGGGCGTGGGCGCGAGCGGCGGGGCCAGGGTCACGTCCACCGAACCGACCAGATCGGACGCGTCGCCGGTCCAGTCGACGTTGGCGGTGCCGGACGCGGCGGTATCGAAACCGAAGCGGCGGAAGTCAGGCGGGGCAACCATGGTAAGGATGCGGTCGAGCGAGAAGCCGGCGATCTTGGTGCGGATGGTTCCCCTTTCGATTTGCGATCGCGCCAGCCTGCGCCGGCCGGGCTCGAGCGCTGGCGTCTGCCAGTTGACGATGTTCATGTCGCCCGCGACCGTCCCGCCGGCCACGCTGGCCCGGATGCCGGTGACGGCAATCAGGTCCTGGGTGACGCGCGCGGCCGCCTGGGCGTTGGCGTCTGTGATGTGAACGGTGCCCACGCTGTAAGCCCCGCCGACGATCGCGGCGGTTCCGTCGATGGTGAACTGCGATTTCGTGCCCCGGCCGCCGGCTTCCAGCTGCGCGGTTCCGCCATCGAGGCCGGGGACACCGCTGAGGGCCTGGATTTCCAGCGCATCGACGGCGCCCTTAATCGTGAACTGCCACTGAGGATCGGAGAAATTGTCGAGACTTCCGGTGGCGCGCAGCACGGTCTTCTGGCTCCTGCCCTGGGGTCCGCTTTGCAACGTCAGCGAGACGAGCCTGACCGTGTTGCGCCCGGCATCGACCGAGGCGTCCAGGACGGAATGCACCGGCGTACCGCTTCCCCGCTGCGTAACGATGTCTTCAGCGTGGAGGATCCCGGCATAGTGGCCGCTCGATGGAACGTAACTGACCTCGGCGCTCAGATCGTTGGCGGCCAGGTTGAACGGGATGCTGCGCTCGTTCAGGATGGCCACGCCGCCGCTCAGGACGGTCCGCGCGATCTGGAGATTGAAGATCTCGTCTGTGGACGACTTTTTCGACGAGATTTTCGGCTGCGGCTGGTTCGTCGAGCCGTCGGGATAAACGATGAGGTGAACAACGGGGCGGTCGGCTTCGAGATAATTGAGGGCGATCTTCGGCCGGAAGAAAGAGAGAATCTGCAGGCGGACGTAGAGCCGGTCGATATGCGCGTACGGAGCCTCGCCGCGCGCTTCGCGGCCGTGAATCGTCAGATTGTCGGCGACAAATTCGAGATGCGTTAGACGCCAGCCGAAGTGCTGCAGTTCCACACGGCCGCCCGTGGATTTTTCGATCTCGGCAACGACCGCCTGGCGGACGCGGCGTTCAAACGAGGGCGTCGTGGCGTACCAGGCGAGCGCGCAAAGAAGCACGGCGGCCACACCCACCGTCCACAGCACGACCGTGAGCACCATCAGCCCGGCGCGGCCGCGGGGTTGCGGCGACGGGGCGGGCGGACTCGCAGCAGCGATGCTCACTGGCTCTGATCCCCCTGTCCGGACGCACCGGGAAGCTTCAGGTCCACGCTGTAGGCCTCATCCACGATGCGGATATTGCCCTGGTCGCGCAGACTCGAGAGCCAGTCCTGGAAGAGGCCGCTCACCTGCTGCTCGAGCAGGATTTCCTGGATGCGGCCGGAAACGTCGCTGAGCGCCGGCGCGGTTTCGTGGTTTTTTTCGAGGGCCGGAACCAGCGTCTTCTGGTAGTAGGCGCTGATCTGATCGGGAGCGATGCGGATGCCGCTGCGGAAGCGGAGATCGATGAAGCGCAGGATGGCCATGCGCTGGCTCCAGCGCTGCTCGACCATCTGCTCCGTCAGATCGCTGGCGCGCAGGAACCCTTCCCAGCCCTCATCGGTTTCGCAATCGTACTGCCGGCAGGCAGGGATTTCCCTGCGCAGCTGCGCCACGGCCTTCTTCACCTCAGCGGGACGGCTGTCGATGGGCTGCCGCTGCTCTTCCATTTGCTGCAGAATCAGCGTGCGGTCGATCAGCCGGCGCAGAGCAGCGGCGGGGGTGTTCTGGCCAGGCAGCACCTGCAGCGGCTCCAGCACCGAGAAGCGGCTTTCCAGCGCCACGTCGCTTTCCAGAATGACATTGGCGCCGACGATGGCGACGACGTGATCGAGCTCGACGGAGCCGGGCACCGCGGCCGGCGCAGGGGCCGGCGGAGGCTGCGTTTGCGCCAGCAGGGGCGCGGCCCCGAGGACCAGACAGAGGATCGGGATGGCTGCGCGGCGTTTCATCAGAACGATTGCCCGATGCTGAAGAAGAAGTTGAAGTGGCCGGACTGACCGTAGCACGGCAGCGTATCGCCGTGGACGCAGATGCCGGGCCCGGGAGTTCCGTAGGTGATGATGACCGGATAGACGGGAGGGTTGAGGTTATAGCTGGCGTCGAAGCGGATCGGGCCGATGGGCGTGTGGTAGCGTACGCCCAGTCCCACGCTGTGGGAGAAATCGTTGAAGTCGCAGGTGCCCGTGGTGTTGGTGCTGGAGGCGCGCGTGACCGCCTGTTGCGCCGCTGCGGTCAGGTACTGCGGCGCGGTGCAGGTGTAGCTGTGGGGCTGCTTAATGCGCAGCGCTGCCGGCCAGATATCGGAGGAGTTGTTGAACACGTTGCCCATGTCGTGGAAGAGCACGAACCCGAGCGATTTACCGAAGTACGGAAGCTGCGGATAGGGCAGGCGCAGCTCCGTCTGATTGACGAAGACGCCGGCCCCGCCGATGGGGAAGCCGGTCTGCGAGTCGCGCGGACCGGCGGAGTTCAGCGGGAATCCGCGCAGGGATTCGGGGCCCCCGGCGTAGAGGCGTTCGGGCAGCGGGATGGCCTCGTATTTGGCCTCGCCGAAGACGCGCTCCATGCCGAAGCGGGTGTTGCGCGCCAGAACGAAGTTGCGGTGCTTCCCGATGGTGTAGTAGGTGGAGTTCGTCCAGTCGAAGTGGTCGAAGTTGGCCTCCGAGGTGAGGAAGGCGTTGTCGGTAACGAATTCCTGGATGCTGTTGTACATCCCGCTCTGCGCGTCGAGCGGTTCGGGACGCCGCGTGTCCCGCAC
The DNA here is from genome assembly GCA_030041435.1 of Acidobacteriaceae bacterium. Taxonomy (GTDB): domain Bacteria; phylum Acidobacteriota; class Terriglobia; order Terriglobales; family Acidobacteriaceae; genus Palsa-343. The sequence goes on along the minus strand of JASHNW010000050.1, from coordinate 184,452 downwards.
CCAGGTGAGTTCGGGGCCGCCCACCCGCACCGGCTCTGAGAGCAGCGGAATCTCGTTGGGAGCTACCTGGATGGTGCTGGGGTCGACCTTCACGCGCCGGTAGGAAAGCTGGTAGATGAGCGTATTGATGAGGTCGGGATGCTGCGTCATGCGGATGTCGCCTTCGGAGGTCGATGACGCAAAGGTGACGACGTTCTGCGCGTTGATGTAGCCGCCGCCCAGCGAGAAATCGAGGCTCTTGCGGTTGAGGAAGTGCGGCGCGGCGTAGGTGGCGGTGATTTGCTGCTCCAGCGTGCCGTACTCTGAACGGAAAGTGATGGACTGATTGCGTCCGAAGAGATTGATGCGGGAAACGTCCAGCTCGACCAGGGCGCTGGCGCCGGCGTGTCCGCTCGGTGAGCAGGCAAAGCCGACCGGGTTAATGCCGAGGGCGATCAGCTGCGCCGGGGTGGGGCAACCGGTGCTCGGCGTTCCGGTCTGCGCCTGCAGGCCGACGCCGTACGTCATATCCCAGCGGCGAGCCTCATCGAACTGGATCAGGACGTTCTTGCGCAGCTCTTCGCCGTCGGGGTTCTGCACCGCGGTGTTCACCTGGTTGAAGAGCGTCAGGTTGTACAGCTGACGCTGCGTATCGAGGATTTTTGACTGGTCGAGAGGCTGGCCCGGCTTGACGAGGATCTGGCTCCCGATGGTGGATCGGCGCGTGTAGTGGAGTCCGCTGATGAGCACGTTGCGAACGAAAATCTGGTCGCCGGGAACGACGCTGAGCTCCACGTCGATCAGGTTGGGATCGCGGGGCGAGGGATTCTGCCGCACCGTCACCTGGGCGTGATCGTAGCCGTTGTCGAGGAAGTAGCCGAGCACCGCGTCGCGGTCGGCCGCCAGATAGTTGCCCGAGTAGGGCTCCCCGGTCTGCAGGCTGAGCCTCGGCTGCAGGGCTGCCAGCTGCGCCGGGGTCACGCCTTCGATGCGATACGTGCCAACCTTCTGCTGCACGCCCTCGTCGATGCGATAGATGACGGCGAGACTTCGTTCGTGGTTTTTCGGATCTGCGCCGAGTTCGCGAACCTCCGGTGTGATTTTGACATTGGTGAACCCGTTGCTCTGATAAAGGGCGGTGATGGCGTTCACGTCCGCCTGTTGCAGCGCAAGACTGTAGAGTCCGTGAGGAACGAACAGCGACGTCGGCTGGACGCTGAGCCGCTGTCGGACAGTCCAGGTTCCGAAATAGTGGTTGCCGGAGATGTCGACCGACGCGATGCGGTCGCGCGGGCCGAGTGCCACGTCGTAGATGACCCGCGTCAGGTCGTTCTGCTGGTGGGAGAGGTGAGTAACTTTGGCGTCAAAATAACCTTCGCGCTGGAAGTAGTCGCGAATGCGCCTGCCGCCGGCATTCAGCAGGTCTTCGTCGAGCGTGCCCTCGGAGTAGATAGGCACCAGAGACTTGATTTTGGACCTGCTGAGGCTCACTCCCTCCACCACTACTTTGATCATCGGTCCACGGTCCGCGCGGAAGTTGAAGTCGACGTGGTTGGTGGGTGGCTGGTATTGCTTCGACGTCAGGCTGACCTCAGGCTCCAGACGCTGTTGCTTCTGGTAGGTCTTGCGCAGGTTGGCCAGCGCGCGGCTGACCGTGTCGCGGCTGACCTTCGAGTTGAGCCTGAGCTTCGCCTTCTTCCGGAAAGTAGACAGAGTCATGCCGCTGTTGCCCTGCACGGCGACATCCCCGACGCGCGCGGCTTTGCCCGTCGTAACGTTGAACTGGACATCTTCCTGCGCGTGGGCCCGGTCGATCTTCAGGTGCTCCGCGACCTGGCCCTGGTAGTAGCCGTTCTCCTCGAGCGTTTGCTGCAGCAGGCTGGCGGCGTGATCGACCTTCGCCTGCGTGAACGGCGTGCCGGGGTTGAGCCGCGTGGAATAGTTGAGCTGATTGCTGAGCTGGCTGTTCTTTACCCCCCGCACCAGCACCCGGCCCAGGAAGATGGCCGGCGTGCCAGTGTAGGTAAGCTTGACGCCCCCGTCCTGTCGCTCGCCGTCGACGGCGATGGTCTGGTAAAGCCCGGTGGCAAAAAGCCGGCGGAGACTGTCGCGCACCTTGACCGGATCGAGCGGCGAGCCAGGCTGCTGCTCCAGTTGCTCGGGCAGCGGTTCCAGGTCGGCTCGCTGCACGCCGACAAAGCGAATCTCCATCACCCGGAGTCCGGCCCAGCCGCGCAGCGTCTGCGTTGTGGGGACGGGCTGTGGAGTATGCGGCGCCTTCTGCTGCGCCTGGTTCTCCGATGGCAGCACGCTGCCCGGAGGAACGGGCACGGCTCGATTGTCGTGCTGCTGCGCGGGAGTCGCCGGGTTCGGCGCCTGCGCAGCGGGATTCACCGGCTGCTGCGCGCAAACAGGCACAGCCCCCAGCAGCAGGACCAGCAGGGCGCGGGCGGAGAATGAACGCATCGCCATCACCCTGCCGTCCGCGCTCCGGGGCGCGTCGCCGCCCAACGCAGAAGATTCTCTCGAGCCCAAACCGCCCTCATGTCGATCCGCAACCCATCGTCACGCAACCAGAGACGCTCCGGTGCGCCCGCGTGCGTTTCTCGCCTCACCCCCGGTTCGCGCCTGCGCCGCTGATTACCCTCTTCGCAATCGTCAGATGCATCGAGCGGCGGCGAGCGGCCCCGAACAGCGCCGCGGGCGATGCAATAAGTTTCTATACTACTGAGAGATGGCGGCTTCGTCCCAGACGTTAGCGGAAAGGTACTCGCGCCAGGTCCTCTTCCCGGGAATCGGACCCGAGGGCCAGGAAAAGTTGCTGCGCGCCCACGTGGCCGTGGTGGGCATGGGCGCCATCGGGGCGGCCACGGCCGGTTTGCTGGCGCGTGCCGGCGTTGGAACGCTGACCCTGATCGATCGCGACTTTGTGGAGGAGAGCAACCTGCAGCGGCAGGTGCTCTTCGACGAGTCCGACGCCCAGGCTTCGCTGCCGAAAGCCGAAGCGGCGCGGCGGAAGATTGCCGCGTTCAACAGCCAGATCGATGGGCGCGCGCGTGTAGCCGATCTGACGCCCGGAAACATCCATGATCTGCTGCGCGACGCCGAGATAGTTCTGGATGCGACGGACAACTTCGAGACTCGCTACCTGCTCAACGACTACGCGGTGGAGCAGGGCAAGCCGTGGATTTATGCCGCCGCGGTGGGCGCGTACGCCGTAACCATGAACATCGTGCCGGGCGAAACGGCGTGCCTGGCCTGCATTTTTCCGGCAGCCCCGGGGGGCGCGGTGGAAACCTGCGACACAGCCGGGATCCTGAACAGCGCGGTGAACCTGGCCGCGTCTCTGCAAGTGACGGAAGCGCTGAAGTGGCTGGTGGGCGCGCGCGCCAAAATGCGCCGGACGCTGCTCTCCTGTGACCTGTGGACCAGCGAGTGGAGCGAGATCGCGGCCGCACAGCCCCGCTCGGACTGTGCCGTGTGCCGCGCGCGGGACTTCGCGCATCTGCGCGGCGAAGGTCGACCCCACATTACGCTCTGCGGGCGCAATTCGGTGCAGATTCACGAGCGGTCGCGGCCCGTCGACCTCGTGGAGATGGAAGCCCGGCTGCGCCCCCATGGCGCCGTGCGGCGCAACGAGATGCTGCTTCGCTTTGAGCGTGGCGAGCACACGCTGACCCTGTTTGCCGACGGGCGGGCAATCATCCAGGGAACCAGCGATGTGGCCGTGGCGCGCAGCCTGTATGCGCGGTTTGTCGGGTCGTGAGTCCTGAGCGCCTCGCCGCCGTACCGCCTGCAGCGGAGGTTTGGTCCCTGCCAAAAGTGCTATGTCTCCCTCCCGCAGGATGCAATAGACTGCACTCGAACTGCTCTCATCATCCTGGCGCGCCTGGTGGCCGCCGCGTCTGAGACCCACCGCGGACAGGGACTGGCGCCTTAAACAGGCGCCACAGCACGGATAGATGAGACCAGTTCTCGCATCTCTAGCAGCGGAGCACACGCGTTTTGGCATCCTGGCAAAAAACGGCGGCAAAGTCGGCGCAGATCGCGGTAGCCTCGCTCCTGCTGCTGCTGTCCATCGCGCTGCTCAGTACCGTTTTTTATAAAAAGGCCACCGACCTCGATTTCATCGGGTACTGGACCAGCGCCAGGCTGCTCCGCCAGCACGCCAATCCCTATAGCCGCTCCGCCATTCTGCACACCGAGCACAACGCCGGCGGAGAGAACAGCGTTCCCATCGTCATGCGGAACCCGCCGTGGGCGCTCTTCCTCGTCGCCCCGCTCGGGTTCTTCAGCCTTCCGTTCGCAGCATTTCTGTGGCTGCTGGGCATGATCGTCGCCGCGGTTGCGTCGATTCGCCTGCTCGCCGCCGGATCCAAACCGCCGCCGGTCGCCGCTTATCTCTTTGCTCCCATCCTGTATTGCGCGATGTCGGGGCAGACTCCGCTCTTTATCCTGCTGGGCATTGCTCTCTTTCTTTATTTCCACGATCGCCGGCCCTGGCTCGCTGGCCTGGCGCTCATCCTGGCAGCGGTCAAGCCTCACCTTTTTCTTCTTTTCTGGCCGGTCCTGCTCCTCGACTGCCTCACCAGGCGTCGCTTCCGTCTTCTCGGCGGAGCCGTGGCGGGGCTCGCGATCGCCACGGCCATCGCTCTGGCCTTCGATCACCGCGTCCTCGCGGACTATCTCGCCTCCATGCGCTCCGAGCACATGGAACTCCACTACATGAACAACCTTCCCTGCACCCTGCGCTTTCTCTTCCCGTCGCGCCCCGCATGGGTGCAGGCCGTTCCCGCGGCTGTGGCGCTTCCCTGGGCCTGCTGGTACTACTGGCGCCGCCGTGCCGCGTGGAACTGGATGGATCAGGGCGCGTTCCTGCTCTGCATCTCCGTGCTGGTGTCGCCCTATTCCTGGCCCTGCGATCAGGTGCTCTTTCTCCCCGCTATTCTCCGAGTCTGCTCGGCGCAGCTTCCGAAGCGCGCCGTCGCCGTCCTCGTCGCTCTCAGTGCCCTGGCAGCGGTACTGATCCTCAGGATCCCCCTCACCTCGCCAGCCTATGTCTGGACCGGCCCCGCGTGGCTCCTCTGGTATCTCTGGGCACGCCGGAAAATTGCGGTTCCCGCCTCAGGCGAGCCCGTTCTGGCCTCTTCGTAGCAGGCCCGTTGCCGGCCCCGGCATCGATCACGAGCACGCGTTGGTCCGCCGCAACTGGCTCCCGCGACGGCAACCGCTCGATTGCAGCATGGCATCCCACCCTGCGACACCATTTCCCCCTCCGGAGTTGCCATGCCGTCCTCCACCCCCCACAGACTTCTTTCCCGCAGCGCATTCTCCCTGGCGCTGTTCTCGCTCATCCTCGGCCTAACCGCCTTCTCGCTCACGGCGCAGGCGCAGGACCAATCCAACGACCACATCGTCAGTTCTCAGGCTCTCCAGCAGCAGGTACAGACCGCCTCCGCCACGCGCCAGCAGAACATTGGCACTCTGACCCAATTCCTCTCCACGCCCCTCGCCAACCGCGCCATGCAATCGAAGCACATCGACGCCGTGAAGGTCCGCACCGCGATTCCGACGCTCTCTGACGCGGAGCTGGCCGACCTGGCCTCGCGCGCCAGGGACGCGCAACAGCAATTCGCCGCCGGCTTTCTCGGCGTGAGCATGCTGCTGCTGATCGTCCTTGCCATCGTCGTCATCGTTGTCGTGGCTGCCGTACACTGACAGGCGAATGCTGGCACGCTGCGCAGCTTTTCTGCTGCTCTCTCTTGCGCTCTCCGCCGAGACGCCCGCCGCCCTGTGGATCGACGTTCCCTTTGTCCCGCAGCCGCGCGACGGTTGCGGCGCAGCTTCCATCTCCATGATCATGCAGTACTGGGCCGGCCGGCAGCACATGGCGCTGACGCCGGCTGCCGATGTGGCGGCGATCCAGCAGCAGCTCTATTCGCCGCGCCTGCATGGCATCACGCCTTCCGCCATGGAGCGCTATCTCCGGCAAAACGGATTCCTCGCCTTCGCCGTCAGCGGCACATGGAACGATCTCGAGCAGCAGCTGAGCAAAGGCCGGCCCCTGATTGTCGCGCTGCGCCCCGCCGGCCAGAGGGAATTGCATTATGTAGTGATTGACGGAATCGATCCCGCTCGCGGCCTGGTGATGATGAACGATCCGGCGATCCGCAAGCTGCTGACGCAGGAGCGCGGCGGATTCGAGAAGGACTGGAGCGCCACGCATGACTGGATGCTGCTTGCCCTGCCGCAGCCGCCTCGCAGTTCATGACCGCGCGATGGATGAGTCGACCAGAGCAAGTCCAATGTTCGGCCTTCGGATGATGCGCAGGCATGCGCCGCACCCGGTTCGCGTTCTCCGGATCGTCCTCGCCGCTGCAGCCGTGCTGCTGCCCTCTGCCTTCGCACCGGCGCAATGCTCAACCTCCCAACCCGGTGAACGCTCAATCCAGCAGGCGTTCGACCAGCACAACTGGAAGGAGGTGGTGCGCCTCGCGGAATCGATGCCGGTCCGCTCGCCCAGCATCGACTTCGACTACGGCATGGCTCTCGCGCATCTCCAGCGCTGGCCGGCAGCGCACGCCGCTCTCGTCGCCGGCGAGCGCCAATGTCCGCGCCAGAAGCGCTTTCCCATCGAACTGGCCGGTGTCGCCTTCGAGCAAAAACAATATCCGCAGGCCGCGGCGTGGCTGCGCCGCGGGCTCAGGCTGGACCCAAAAGACAAGTACGCCAACGACTTTGCCGGCACCGTGTACTTTCTCATGGGCAATCTCCCCGCCGCTCTCCGGTACTGGAACCGCATCGGCAAACCGTACCTCGACGCTCTCAACTTCGACCCGCAGCTGCGCGTGCGCCGTCTGCTGCTCGACCGCGCTTTCGCGTTTTCGCCCGCCGCCGTTCTCAAAGAATCGCAGTACGCCACCAGCGAAGCGCGCTTCAATGATCTTGGCATCTTCCCGACACACAACATCGTCCTCAGCGCCCGCCCCGATGGCAGCTTCGATGCTGCGTTCCACGCCATCGAGCGCGACGGCTTCGGCAGCACTCCTCTCACCGCCCTCGTCTCCACTTTCAGCGGCCTGCCCTACGAGACTGTCTACCCCAGTTACTTCAACATCGGCCGCTCGGCCATGAACTTCGACTCGCTGTTGCGCTGGGATGATCAGAAGCGCCGCATTTGGGCTTCGCTCTCCGCGCCATGGCGCGATCTGCCCCAGTACCGCTGGCAAATTGCCGCCGACGCGCGCGACGAGAACTGGTCCATCCGCCATTCTTTTGCCGGAACCGCTCCCGTCCTCGGCTCGCTCAACCTGCAGAGTCAAGTTGCCGCCGCGTCGGTTACGTCTTTCACCAGCGGCCGCCTCACCTGGTCCACCGGCGCCCAGCTCTCGCACCGCACCTACCGCAACGTGATCGATGGGACAGCCCTCAATTCGCAGTTGATCCTTCCCGGCGCCGCGCTGCATTTTCTCGCTTCCGTCGAAGGCCAGCCGCTGGACATTCCCGACCGCCGCTTTTCGCTCACCACCAGCGCCATGTCCGACACGGCGCGGCTCTGGTCCACCCCGGCGCACCTGTTTGAGAAAATGCAGGGCTCGGCATTCGCGCACTGGTTCCCGCAGGCGCAATCGAATACCTGGGAAGCGTCGCAGCGCATCCGCGCCGGCGCCCTGCTCGGCAGCACACCCTTCGACGAGCTGTTCATGCTCGGCGTCGAGCGCGACAACGACCTCTGGCTGCGCGGGCACATCGGCACGCGCGACGGCCGCAAGGGCAGCTCGCCGCTCGGCGACAAATTTCTCCTCTCCAACACCGATCTCTACCGCCGCGTGTACTCGAACGGCCTCATCGGCATCCAGGCCGGCCCGCTGCTCGACGTCGGCCGCATGGCCGCGCCCACACCGGGGCTCACCTCCACCCAATGGCTCTTCGACACCGGCATCGAAGCCAGGGTCACCGTCCTCGGCACCCACGTGGTTCTCACCTGGGGACGCGATCTCCGCACCGGCAACAACGCCTTCTACGGAACCGCCCAGTAGGCGCAGCCGCAAGGCTGCGCCATGCGCTCGAGTCGGCGCTTCCTGTCCGCCCGCCTGGGGAATAACATCGGAGATTGGCCCTTCCCTGAACCCATGAACGGCATTTACTGGATCAACGATGAACCCTCGCCGCGACTCGCCATCGTCGCCCGCCCCCGCGGCGATGCGTGGCTCCGCGACGATCTGGCCGCGCTCCACCAGGGCGGCGTCGACGTGGTGGTCTCGCTCCTGCCCGCAGACGAAGCGTGGGTCCTCGGCCTTGCCGACGAGGCCAAACTCGCGGCCCAGGTGGGCCTGGAGTTCGTCTCGTATCCCATCCCCGATCGCTGCGTCCCCGACGACCTCCCCGGCTACCGGCAGCTCGTCGCCTCGCTGGCGGAGAGCGTGCGTACCGGCAAACGCATCGGCGCGCATTGCCAGGGCTGCATCGGCCGCTCTACGGTGCTCATCGCCTCCATCATGATCGCGCTCGGCGCGGACCCGAGAGACACTCTCCGCCAGATCAAGGACGCGCGCGGCTGGGAGGTCCCCGACACGCCCGAGCAGCGCGCCTGGATTTTGCAATTCAGGCCCGTGAACCCTGCCTTATGACTTCCGCTGCCGATCTCACCTTCGCGCACTCCTGGCAGGCGGAGATTCTCCCGCAGCGTCCGCTCATCCTGCCGCCGCGCCACTTTACCTATCCGCGCGAGGCGGAAGAAGTGGAGCGCGGCGCGCTGGAAGTCATGGTGCATCCGTCCGCCGCTGCGCCCTTCCTCGCCACCTGCGCGCTCGGTTTCGCCGATCCCTCCGCGCCCAGCGGCCTCTGGAGCTGTCCCCACCCCGATGAGCTCAGCGCCGTCTCCGGCGGCTACGCCTACATCGTCAACGCCGCCGCGCCCGAACAGTTCACCCACCTCCCGCTCCACCCCGTGCTGGAAATCCGCCCGCTCCCCGCCCATCGTCTCCTGCTTTTCGCCGCCAGTTACTCTCTGCTCGCCTGGGGACCCGCCGGCCTCGCCTGGCAAACCGCTCGGCTCTCGTCGGAAGGACTGCGCATCGTGGAGATTCGCGGCGATGAACTCCACGGCTTCGGCTGGGATCTGATCACCGACCGCGAACTTCCCTTCACCGTCGATCTCCACTCCGGCCGGCACACTGGCGGCACAGTTCACTTCCCCGCGCGATAAAAACTCAGCGCCGCATCCCCCTGCCGCAGCACCCTGGTTCTCTCGAGCACGCCGTACCTCTCCTCCAGGTCGCGCCTCTTCTCATGCTCGGCAACCACCATCCCACCCGCCGCCAGCAGCCCGCTGCAGGCCCCGCCCAGCAGCCCCAGCGCCAGCGCATACTCCTCTGCGTCGCCATACGGCGGATCGAGAAACACGATATCCGCTTTCCGCTCGGTCTCCGCCAGCCGCTTCAGCCCCGCCGCCACGCTGCGTGCTTCCAGCGCATACACCGGGGCCCCCGGCGCGCCGCTTTTGCTCGCCAGGGTGGTAGAACCCCCGCGAATGCCGAGCGACGCCAGGTTGCCGCGAATCACCTTCAGCGCGGCGTCCGCCTGCTCCACAAACACCGCTTCGCGCGCACCCCGGCTCAGCGCCTCTATGCCCACCGCTCCCGACCCCGCATAAAGATCCAGAAACACGGCGTCCTCGATGCGTGGGCCCAGCACGTTGAACAGCGTCTCGCGCAGCCGGTCGCTGGTGGGCCGCGTATCCTCGCCACGCGGTGCGCTCAGCCGCCTCGATCGGTACTGTCCTGCGATCACCCGCATCGCTTCCCCAAAACGCCGGCTATAGCAGTTTCGGAACCGGTGTAGACCGAAGGCACACGCTCAAGTGGCTTTTTAATCAGGGAAAAGCCACCCTGTACCAGCCTCATAAAGTCTGCGTGTATTCCGAAACTGCTCTAAAATCGGCCGACCTTCTAAAATAGCCGGAAGAGCTTCGGAGATCGAGATGCGCGCATGGTCGTTACCCCTGGGACGTTGGTTTGGAGTGCATCTGCGCATCCATTATTTCTTCCTGCTCCTGCTCTTCTTCTGCGTCCTGTCCACCGATCTTTCCGGCATCTCCTCGTGGCGCGGCATCGTTCTCTGGTTCCTGCTCTTCGGGGCTGTGCTGGGGCGCGAAGCCGTGCGCGCCATGACCGCCGCGTGGCATGGTGTAGCCGTGCGCAGCATCCTGCTGCTCCCCATTGGCGGCCTCTTTTCCTACGCCAGCCCGGAAATGGCCGAGCGCGCCTCGGAGGGCTGGCCGCAAATCGCCCTCACCGCCTCCGGCCCGCTGGCCAACCTCGGCTTCGCCGCCCTCCTCGCCGCTCTCATCGCAGGAGCCACGGCGCAGGTGCCCATCGCCAGGCTGCCCATCGTTACGCCCAGTCACCTCATGCGCTCCACCGTGTGGCTCAACGTAGCGCTGGCGGTCATCAATCTCATTCCGGCCTACCCGCTCGATGCCGGACGCATGCTGCGCAGCACCATGGCGAAATCCCGCGGCATGACCCAGGCCACCCGCTCCGCCTCCGGCCTCGGCCAGATGATCGGCATCGGCGCGGTCGTCCTCGGCCTCGGACTGCTGGCCCTGCCTAACACCCACATCGCCGCCGCTCTCAGCCCCTGGCTCATCATGGGCGGCTTCTTCGTCTTCATCGGCGCGCAACTGGAGGACCAGGGCGTCCTCTTCCAGTCCGTCGTCGAAACGGTCCGCATGCGCGACGTCATGCTCACCGACTTCGACACCCTCTCGCCCTCTGACACGCTTTCCGACGCCCTCTATAAAGCCATCCACAGCCTGCAGGACGACTTCCCCGTCGTCCGTGGTCCCAATCTCGTCGGCGTCGTCTCCCGCCAGGGCATCGTCCAGGCACTCCGCCACGACGGCAACGGCTACGTCCAGGCCATCATGTCACGCGCCTTCCAGGTCGCCCAGCCCGACGACTCGCTCGGCGTCCTCATCCGCCGCATCGGCAGCGGACGCCTCTCGCTCATCCCCGTCGCCGAAAGCGGCCGCGTCGTCGGCATCGTCACCTGGCAGAACCTGAGCAGCAGCATGGGCCTGCTCGCCGAGTACCGCCGGCTCGAGCGCGGAGGCGAGGATCGTGACTAAGCCGGAGGCGAGGATCGTGACCGTCCCGCGCCGGCGATGACCCAGACGGACCCGCCGTTAGCTCCCGGCCTCTATCTCGTCGCAACCCCCATCGGCAATCTTGAAGACATCACCCTCCGCGCCCTGCGCGTCCTGCGCTCCGCCGACCGCATCGCCTGCGAAGACACCCGCCAGACCCGCAAGCTCCTCGACCGCTACGGCATCGCGACACCCACCGTCAGCAGCCACGAGCACAATGAGGCTGAGCGCAGCCGCCGGTTCATCGACGAGCTGAAGAACGGCGCGCGCATCGCCGTCGTCTCCGATGCCGGAACCCCAGGCATCTCCGATCCCGGCATGGTCCTCGCCGCCGCGGCCATCGCCGCCGGCATCCCCGTCTATCCCATCCCCGGCCCCAGCGCTGCAATCGCCGCGCTCGTCGCCTCCGGCCTCAGCACCGACCGCTTCTTCTTCCTCGGCTTTCCCCCGCCCAAAGCCGGAGCCCGCCGCACCGCCCTTGAAGACCTGGCATCGTCGCTCGCCCAGCCCACCACCGTCGTCCTCTACGAAGCGCCCCACCGCGTTCTCGAAACCCTGGCTGACATCGAATCGGTCTTCGGCCCGGACTGTCCCGTCGTCCTCGCCCGCGAACTCACCAAGATTCACGAAGAATTTCTGCGCGGCACGGTCCACGCCGTCCGCGAACAACTCGCCGCTCGCGACGCTATCCGCGGCGAGATGGTCTTGCTCCTCTCCGTGCGCCCGCGTCCCGAAAATCCCGCCTCCGTCGCAGCCACCATCGTTCAGCGTCTGGCAGATCTCGAAAAATCCGAAGGCCTCAGCGAGAAGGATGCCCTCAAGCGCATCGCCCGCGAGCGCGGCGTCTCCAAAAGCGAGCTGTGGCGCGAATTGCAGCGCGAGCGCGCCCGCGCAAAGTAAGTTCGCGCTGTCAAAACCACCGAAACCAATTCCGAGCACCGCTCGTCCTCAACACCGAGAGCAACACCTCGACCGGAGGATTCTCATGACGACTTCTGCGCTTCGCATCATCCTCTGCGCCGCGCTCTTTTCCGCGGCTGCGGCCCTCGCGCAACAAACCGCACCCTTCGCTCCTATTCCGCCGGCCATCGCCTCGGCGAAAACCATCTTCCTCTCGAATGCCGGAGCCGACGCCGGCCTCTTCCCCGAACCGTTCACCGGCGATCCAAGCCGCGGCTACGACCAGCTCTATGCGGACCTCAAAACCACTGGCCAATACGAACTGGTTGGCGATCCCTCCCAGGCCGACCTGGTCCTCGAACTGCGTCTGATCGCGCCCAATGGCCCCTCCCGCCCGGACAAGGTACAGGGCGCATCCGATCCGCTGCCCCAATTCCGGCTCGTCGTTTACGACCGCCGCACCCACTACGTGCTCTGGGCGCTCAGCCAGTCCATCGACTTCGCCTTCCTGCAAAAGACACACGACCGCAACTTCGATCAGGCACTGGCATCCATCGTTTCGCAGTTTGAGACGCTCACCGGAAGGCAGCCGCCCGCGACACCGTAGCGTTACGCGCCCCCCGTCACAATCCCCGACCGCCGCACCCACCGGCCGCCGTGCTTCTCGAGGTAAATCCAGCTCCCCGACGAGCACAGATGCGCGCACCAGTCGTTCATGTACACCAGCGCCGCGGTGTGCTTCGCGTCGAAATACACCTCGCTGAAGTAGGTTATCCCCGGATATCCCGCCCACCGAGCCTGCTCGCCGCCGCTCACCGCCGGTCCGCTCTTCGCCCCGCGCAGAGCCGTAGCTTCCGATGACCCCAGCAGCGTGAACGCGTGCTCGATATGGAAGGCGCCCTTCGCCAGCTGCACGCGCACGTACTTGTTCGCCTCGTAGTCGCCCACGGCTTCTTCAAATCCCTTCGGATTTTCGGAGGGCGGCTTCAACTGCCCTTGTGGCGGAACTGCCGGGTTCCGGTCGTCCTCGTTCACCGTCACATCGCAGATCGCCCACCGCGCCGCCTGGTCCGCCGGCAGGCCGGCAAATTGATCTCCGGGCATCAGCATGGAGTAGATCGCGTAGGAGTCCACGGCCCGGTCCGGCGGCATCGGAATCACGGCCCCCCGGGGCGCAGACGGAGCCTGGCGGGCATTTCCGTGCTGCGCCCCGCTCTGCGCGAGCAGCGGCATCCCCACCGGCGCCAGAATCGCCATTCCCAGCCAGAGCGCGCCGCTCACACGGAAACTCATGCTTGCATAGACGCGGCTCGCCGCAACGGCGTTCGATTTTTCAGATGATTACCGGGTTTCCGGCAGATCCCACGCCGGCACCGGACGCTGGCTCAGCGGCAAATCCCGCCCCTTGACCCGGTCGTAGAGATACTCGTCGCTCACCGTGCCCAGCGCCTCGTTGTAAAGCGTCACCGAACCCGCCACTTCCTTCAGCTCCTCGACGAACTGGTGCAGCGTGTGCAGCCGCTCCGCCGTCGCCGGAAACTCCGCCTTGCTCGTCTTGAAGAATTTCTGGAACCCGCGATCCACCAACTGCGCGATTTCCCCGCCAATCACCGGTCCCGGCCGCACTGCCATGCGCAGCCCCGCCGCATTTTGCGCCGGCTCCAGCACAATCGCGCAGCCATTCTTCGCAATGCGCTTCTGCTTTGAGTCGCCCGCTGCGTTCTGAACATCGAAATGAAGTCTGCGAAGTTCCTGCAGGATTTCGTCGAAAGTGCGTTGTCTTGGTTTCCTGAGCATGGCAAGTCGTCTTCCCGGTCCGCTACACTTGTTATGGAGCGGCAAACCCTGCTTTCAGGGTCGCATAACCAGCCGCACCCTGCAATTTACCGTCGGTCCGTAACAACATGGCGACACTCTCCCCAGCCAAAACCCGTCTGCATGGCGCCACCATCCTCGAACGCATAGGCAATACGCCGCTCGTACGTCTGGAGCGCGTTGCCGCGCACCTGCCCGGCATCCAGATCCTCGGCAAAGCCGAGTGGACCAACCCCGGCGGCTCCGTCAAAGACCGTCCCGCATCGGCCATCGTTCTCGACGCCATCGCCCGCGAGCAGCTCTGCCCCGGCCGCCGCCTGCTCGACGCCACCAGCGGCAACACCGGCATCGCCTACGCCATGCTCGGCGCGGCGCTGGCCTTCCCTGTCACGCTCTGCATGCCCTCGAACGTCTCGCCGGAACGCAAGCGGATCCTCGAGGCCTACGGCGCCGAGCTCGTCTGGACCGACCCCGCCGACAGCTCCGACGGCGCCATCCGCAAGGCCCGCGAACTGGCCCAGGACCCTCAATACTTCTACGCCGACCAGTACTCGAACCCCAACAACTGGCGCGCCCACTATCGCACCACCGGCCCGGAAATCATCGATCAGACCGAAGGCCGCATCACTCACTTCGTCGCCGGCATGGGCACCAGCGGCACCTTCACCGGCGTTGCGCGCCGCCTCCGCGAGTTCAACCCCGCTATCGAGTGCATCCCCATGCAACCCGATTCGCCCTTCCACGGCCTCGAAGGCCTGAAGCACTACGCCACATCGATTGTTCCGGCCATCTACGATCCCTCCCTCGTCAGCCGCATCCTCGAGGTCGAAACCGAAGCCGCCTACGCCATGGCCAAACGCCTCGCCCGCACCGAAGGCCTCCTCGTCGGCATCTCCGCCGCCGCCGCCGTCGTCGCCTGCCTGCGCCTCGCCGAAGAGCTGGCCGCACAGCAGCGTGAAGCTGTCATTGTCACCGTCCTGCCCGACTCCGCCGATAAATACCTCAGCGACCGCTTCTGGGAAGAGCAATGACATGCTGCGCCTGAGCCAGCAAATTTACGACGCCCTCCGCCAGCACGGCGAAGAGACGTATCCGCACGAGTGCTGCGGCGTCCTGCTTGGCCGCTTCCTCACGGAAGGCGCCGCCGCCGTCAACGCTGTCGAAGACGCCATCCGCGCCGGCAACACCCGTATTGACTCCGCCCACAACCGCTACCAGATCGCCCCGCAGGAACTGGTCAAAATCCAGCGCCTCGGCCGCCAGCGTGGCCTCGACATCGTCGGCTTCTACCACTCCCACCCCGACCATCCCGCGCAGTGGTCGCAGACCGACTTCGCCGAAGCCCACTGGCTTGGCTGCAGCTACGTCATCACCGCCGTCGAACAAGGCGCGGCCCGCCAAACCAACTCCTTCCTCCTCGCCGGCGCCACCGAAGATGACAAAACATTCCGGAACCAGCCCATCCAGGTCACCGGCCAGCTCGACCCCGGCCTCGAGCCCGAAGCGCTCAACGCTAAAATTGACGCCCCATGACTCACGCTCCCATCCATCTCCGCAATCCACCCTCGCTCTTCTCCGAGCAAGCGCACCGCCCCCAACCACGTCTGGATCTGATCCTGGCTACGATGTTGTACCGTACTCAAGGAAAGCATTCTGCATGAAGATTGAAATCCCCACTCCACTGCGCGTCTACACCAACCAGCAGGCCACCGTCACCGTCGAAGCCCGCACCGTCGCCCAGGCCGTCGCCTCCCTCACCGCGCTCTATCCGGAGTTTCAAAAGCACCTCTACACCCCCGACGGCAAGCTGCGTTCCTTCGTCAACCTCTACCTCAACGACGAAGACGTCCGCTACCTGCCCGGCCGTGAAGAAACCGCGGTCGGCCCCACCGACACGCTCTCCATCATCCCCTCCATCGCCGGCGGGTGCTGGCCGCAAGGGCAAACGCGCCTGCGGCGCAAGAACTAGCCGCACGGGCATCCCCGTCTGCAGCACCGAATCGCAACTCGCCCGGCCCCCGCTCTGTCGTCCTGACGGCTCGCAGCGCGAGACGGAAGAGCCTGGCCTGAGCGAAGCGAATGGCATCTGCGCTTGCCTCTCCGCATGCCCAATCCGCCGAAACCTCCGCTATGCCGGCATCCCTCCCGCGGAACCAACTCCTCCGGCGCGGACCCAGGCTGCTCGCAGCGCTTCTGCCTCGAGCCTGCCCTGAGCTTGTCGAAGGGGCCAGCCCCTTGCACCCTGCAGGCCCCAGGCCGCATCCTTAAGGGAGACCCAAATGGCTACCATCACTGAACCCGTCACCCTCCCCGGCCTTTCCAACGACGAAGTTGCCCGCTACTCGCGGCACCTGCTCCTGCCTGAAGTGGGTATGGAAGGCCAGCAGAAGCTGAAAGCTTCCAGGGTCCTCTGCGTCGGCACCGGCGGGCTCGGCTCCCCGCTGGCGTTCTATCTTGCCGCCGCCGGCATCGGCACTCTCGGTCTGGTCGACTTCGACGTTGTCGATTTCAGCAACCTGCAGCGCCAGATCATCCACAGCACCAAAGACGTCGGCCGCCCCAAGATCGACTCCGCGACCGAAAAGCTCGAGGCGCTGAATCCCTTCCTCAACGTCGTCAAGCACGAGACCATGCTCACCAGCGCCAACGCGCTCGAGATCATCTCGCAGTACGACATCGTCGCCGACGGTACCGACAATTTCCCCACGCGCTACCTCGTCAACGATGCCTGCGTGCTCACCGGCAAGCCCAACGCCTACGGATCCATCTTCCGCTTCGAAGGCCAGGCCAGCGTCTTCGCCACCAAAGAAGGCCCGTGCTATCGCTGCCTCTATCCCGAACCGCCTCCACCGGGCCTCGTTCCCTCCTGCGCTGAGGGCGGCGTGCTCGGCATCCTGCCCGGCCTTGTCGGCATCATCCAGGCCACCGAGGTTATCAAGTTCATCCTCGGCAAGGGCGATCCGCTCATCGGCCGCCTGCTCCTCGTCAACGCGCTCGATATGCGCTTTCGTGAGCTGAAGCTCCGCAAGAATCCTGACTGCCCGGTTTGCGGCACGCACCCGACGGTCACCAAACTCATCGACTACGAACAGTTCTGTGGAATTATGCCCGAACCCAAAACACCCACCGCCGTCGTCAACGGCATCCCGCAGATGACCGTCAAAGAGCTCAAACAGCGCATCGATCGCGGCGACGATCTGTTCGTCCTCGACGTGCGCGAGCCGTTCGAATATCAAATTGCTCAAATCGGTGGCCATCTCATTCCCCTCGGCGAGTTGCCTCAGCGCCTCGGCGAGCTCAACCCCGCACAGGAGATCGTCGTCCAGTGCAAATCCGGCGGACGCAGCCAGAAGGCCGCCGAATTCCTGGCGAAGAACGGCTTCGCGAAGCTCCACAACCTCGCCGGCGGCATCACCGCCTGGTCCAACGAGATCGACCCCTCCGTCCGCAAGTATTAACGGATAGCGGATCGACCACCTGTGCCCTGGCTCTGAGCTCTGAGCCCTGAGCCTCTGAGCTCTGCGCTCTGTGCTCTGTGCCCCGCACGAAAATCCTCTTCCCTGCATCGCGGCCCGTGGGTATACTCCGTGTGCCCGGCATTCCACAGTTACCCACGCTTTCCAGGCAAGCCTTCCGCCTGGCCGGGTCTTTATCCCGGGGGCCTTTATGGATTTATTTGCTTTGCGTTTTCTCTTTGTCCTCATTTTTGCCGCTGCATGCTGGTTTTTCCGCCCTTTCGGTGTTCACGGATGGGTCGCAGCGGTCGCGGGCGCAGCAGCCGCTGCGCTCATCATCCTTTTTGAGCTGCGCGTCCGCGCGCTCACCCTGCGCCGGCTGATCGGCGCGGTCATCGGCAGCCTCACCGGCATCGCCGGAGCTTTCCTGTTCTCGCTGGTCCTGCGCAACAGCCTGCCGGAAGGCCACGAGCGCAGCCTTGTTCAGCTCGGCGTCCTGCTGCTCATGACCTACATCGGCCTCGTCGTCGGCGCCAGCAAAGGCGACCTGCTCAACCTCGCCGCCCTCGGCGGTCTCTTCGCCGGCGAACGCGGCGTCCGCCGCAGCACCAAGATCCTCGACACCAGCTCCATCATCGACGGCCGCATCGCCGACATCGCCGAAACCGGCTTCCTCGAAGGCACCCTCATCATCCCGGAGTTCGTCCTCCGCGAATTGCAGATGGTCGCCGACTCCTCCGACTCCTCCAAACGCCAGCGCGGCCGCCGCGGTCTCGATGTCCTCCAGGCCATGCGCGCCAACGCGCAGCTCACCGTGCAGATCGCCGAAGAAGACTACCCCAACATTCGCGAAGTCGACCTCAAGCTCATCGAGTTGGCCCGTCATCTCGAAGCCAAAATCGTTACCAACGATTTCAACCTGAACAAGGTGGCTCAGGTCCGTGGCGTCCCCGTGCTCAACATCAACGACCTTGCCAACTCCCTCCGCCCCGTTGTCCTGCCCGGCGAGAAGATGCGCATCCTCGTCATGAAGGAAGGCAAGGAATTTGACCAGGGCGTCGGCTATCTCGACGACGGCACCATGGTCGTTGTCGACCACGCCCGCCGCCTCATCGGCCGTACGGTCGAGATCGCCGTCACCTCAGTCCTGCAGACCGCTTCCGGCAAAATGATCTTCGGCAAGCTCGACGAGACGCCGCGCCCCGAGCCTGTCCGCGCCATCGAGGTGTCGGCCCCATAGGCCGGTTCGCGCTCCACCTGCGCGCCGCGCGCACAAAATTACGCAACTCTTACACTGCCCCCGGGCGGGCATCCTTTAGGGTCGAAGACTGGAGACCTGTGTTCGCATGTCCGCTGCTGCTGAGATGCCTGTTGCCGCCAGCCCCGTCCGCGTCGAAACCGTTCGCGCCGACTCCGAGACGCTCGCCCAAACGCGTTCCGCGAAACTGAACCTCATCTTCGTCGTTACCCTCACCGTCTTCCATCTCGGCGCCATCGCCGCGCTCTTTTTCTTCAGCTGGAGCGCGCTCGCCGTCTTCGCCGTTCTCTGGGTGCTCGGCCAAAACGTCGGCATCGCCATGTGCTATCACCGCCTGCTCACCCACCGCGGCTTCGTCACGCCGAAATGGGTTGAATATGCGATGGCCGTCTGCTCCACGCTTTCATTGCAGGGAGGCCCCATCTACTGGGTGGCCGTCCACCGCATGCACCACCAGCTTACTGACCGCCCCGGCGACCCGCACTCCCCGCGCGACGGCAAATGGTGGTCGCACATGGGCTGGATCCTCAACGGGTCATTGAGAAACAAGAATCCGCTGCTCGCCCGCTACGTTCCCGACCTCGCCAACGACCGCTTCTATCTCTGGCTCAGCCGCTGGCACTGGGTTCCGGTTACCGCGGTCGGCATCGGGCTCTTCCTCGTCGGCGGATGGCCCTGGCTCCTGTGGGGCATCTTTCTGCGTGTCACCCTCGGCCTCCACGTCACCTGGCTGGTGAACTCTGCAACGCACATCTGGGGCGCGCGCCGCTTTCAGACGCGCGACGACTCGCGCAACAACTGGTGGGTGGCCCTGCTCACCGGCGGCGAGGGCTGGCACAACAACCATCATGCGCATCCCGTCTCCGCCAGCCACGGCATGGCCTGGTACGAGGTGGACTTCAATTACTGGTGTATTCGCCTGCTCGGCTTTCTCGGCCTCGCCAAACGCATCAAGGTGCAGGGCGCCACCGGCGGTCCAGCCCGCGTTCTCCACCCCTGAAGAACCAGCTACCAGCTACCGGCTAACCGCTACTGGCTGCTACACTCGCGGGAATGATCGTCCGCAAGCTCCGTCTTCTCGTCCTTCCCCTGCTACTCTCCTGCGCCTGCGCTCAAACCGCAACTCCGCATCTCTTCTTCCGCGTCACGCTCGGCTCCGCCATGCAGCAGCCCGCGTCCGGCCGACTGCTCATCTTCCTCGAGCCAGGCAGCGGCGCAAAGCAGGTCCAGGCGAATGAATTTCGCCCCTCCGCCACTTCCATCGCCGCCGAAGAGGTCCACGGCCTCGCCCCCGGCGCCTCCGTCGATATCGACGTCGACGGCCTGGCCTTCCCCGCGCCTTTCTCCTCGCTCCAGCCTAAAACCTATCAGGCCGAGGCCATCCTCGACGTGAATCACACCTACGCCTACGACGGTCTTGAGCCCGGCGATCTCGAAAGCTCCGTCGTCGCGCTGCCCAACTGGACTCCCGGCACAGGCGACGAGCCCGCCTTCGTGCTCGATCAGACAGCGCCCCCGCGCACCCTCCGCACTCCGCCGCTCAGTCCCGAAGTTCTCGCTGCCGCCGAGCACTCCATCGAACCCGCCGACTTCGTCAGTCCAGCCCTCACCGCATTTTCCGGCCGTGAGACCCACATCCGCGCCTGGGTCGTCCTGCCGCCGGACTACGCACAGCGCCCGCGCGACCGCTACCCCACCGTCTACTGGACCCATGGTTTCGGAGCAAAGCTCGAAACCATCCGCCCCTCCGCTCTCATGATCTACAGCCGCATGGCCACCGGCAAAATGCCGCCCATGATCTGGGTGATGCTCGACGAATCGCTCCCCACTGGCACCCACGAGTTCGCCGACTCCGTGAACAACGGCCCCTGGGGCACAGCGCTTACCACCGAGTTCATCCCCTGGCTCGAAGCGAAATACCGCATGGACGCCCACCCCTCCGGCCGATTCCTGAACGGCCATTCCTCCGGCGGATGGGCGACCCTGCAGCTCCAGGTGAATTACCCGAAGATCTTCGGAGGCACCTGGTCCACTTCACCCGACCCCAGCGACTTCCACGATTTCTCCGCCATCGACCTGTACGCTCCCCACGCCAACGTCTACCACCGTCCTGACGGCACCCTCTACCCCATCGTGCGCGACCACGACAAAATCATCGCCACCTTCGAGGAATTTGCGAAGCAGGAAGCCGTCCTCGGCGTTTACGGCGGCCAGATGGCCTCCTTCGAGTGGGTCTTTTCACCGCGCGGACCCGACGGCCGGCCGCTCCAAATGTTCGATCGTCAAACCGGCGACGTGAACCCTGACGTCGTTGCGTACTGGCACGACCATTACGACCTCGCGCACATCGTCGCCGCCAACTGGGCCACCCGCGGACCCGATCTGAAAGGCAGGATTCACCTCATCGTCGGCACCGCCGACACCTTTTACCTCGATGGAGCCGCGCACAAATTCGAAGCCGTCCTCGACAGCCTCCACGCCGATCCGCACTTCACCTATCGCGACAACCGCACGCACTTCGATCTCTACGAAGAACACGGCGACCGCATGGCCATGATGGACGAAATCACCGCGCAGATGTACGCCGTCGCACGTCCCAAATCTCACTGGAAGCTCCCCGCCGGCGATACGCCCATCCTGCACTGAACCGGCCCCGGAGCCCGCCATGAATGATTAAATAATGGCAGCACACGATCCCAATGGAACACATCCCGCGGCGCATGACTTGCGCTGGAGGCATACATCGCATTGAACCGTAGCCCAGCCCTCCTCAGCCAGCGCAGCCTTCGTCTCGGACTCTGTGCAGCATGCATCGCCGCCTTCTGTCTCGCGCCCGTGGGCTGCGGCCGTCGACCGCCGATGGTGATCTACGGCAGCAGCGGCGACTCAATCGATCAGGGCGTTGTCGAGCGCACTCGCAATCCCCAGGTCGCCCGCTACACCATTCACCCGCGTCAGGCCGCCGAGGTCGCGGTGCAGTTCGGTCCCACCACTTCCTATGGCCGCAACACCTGGATCGTCTCCGACCCCGGCCATACACCCGTCACCATCCTCGTCGCCGGCATGTACGCAGACACGACGTATCATCTGCGCGCCGTCGTTCGCTTCCGCGATGGCTCCATGCTGGTCGACACGGACCACACCTTTACCACCGGCCACTACAAACAGCGCGCGCTGCCTCGCCTCGACGTGCAGACCAGCGGCACGCCCCAGCCCGGTGTCGAGCTCATCAATCCCTCCATCGGCTCCTGGGACCAGGCCATCGTCACCGATCTCCACGGCAACGTCCTGTGGGCCTGGAACTATCCCGACCGCGAATCCGTCCTCCGCGTGCAGACGCACAAATACCTGCACGCCGCGTGGCTCACCCTGAAGGGCTGGGGCGACTGGGTCCGCAGCCTCTGCGGCGCGCGTTTCGCCACAAAACCGAAGCTCTGGCACGCGCAGTGGTGGAAACTGCAGCCTCCCGACCGGCGCTTCGCCACCATCATCAATCCCATCAAGCCGCTGCCTAATGGAAATTTTCTGATGGTCATCGGCCTTGCCTCCCACGCGCTCGTCGACAGCCCCGACGGCGAGCCGCCCCCGGACACCACCGTCGCCCTGCGCGAGATCGACCTGGCCGGCGACACCGTCCACAACCTGTCCATGCCGCAGCTAAACCGGGAGTTGCGCGCCACCGGCTATCGCGGCCCCACGCTGGAGATGGTCCATCACGACGTTGAGGTGCTGCCCAACGGCCACATGATTGTGATCGCCAACGCAACGCGCGATTACACCGATCTCAAAGGCTACCCAGGAACGACGCGCGTCATCGGCGACATCCTCGTCGAGCTCGATGCGAATCTCGATCCGGTGTGGACCTGGAGCGAGTTCGATCATCTCGACGTGAACCGCCACCCCATGGATTTCCCCGACTGGACCCACACCAACGCTGTTCTCTACACCAAAGACGACGGCAACCTGCTCGTCTCCATGCGCGCGCAGCACTGGGTCATCAAAATCGATTACGAAAACGGCCATGGATCGGGGAAGGTTCTCTGGCGCCTCGGCAACGGCGGCGACTTCCGTCTCGTCGGCGGCAATGCGCCCGCCGACTGGAACTACGGGCAGCATCAGCCCGCGATCTTCAGCGCTCGCGACGCCGGCGTCTTCGACCTCGGCATGATGGACAATGGCAACAACCGCATCCTGTCCAACGGCAAAGTCTGCGGAACCAAGGATGCAGCGCCCTGCTACACCACCGTGCCCATCTACCGCATCGACGAGAAAGCAAAAACCGCGACGCTCGTCTTCCAGGATGTATTTCCCAAAATCTTTTCCATCTGGGGCGGCGGCGTGCAGAATCTGCCCAATGGCGACGTGGAGATCGATCTCTGTAACTCCGGCCACAACTCCGACGTGTACGAAGTCACCCGCGAGGAGAATCCTCGCGTGATCTGGCATCTGCATGCGGCCGCAACGAATCTCTACCGCACGCAGCGGCTGCCGAGCCTCTATCCGGGAGTCCAGTGGTGACGCGTCGGGTGCCCCACCCAGGCTGGTGTTGCCTGGGTGGGCGCAGCGGGTGCCTCAGCCAGCCCATCTAATTCTGGCCTGCGTGGGGTAATCCGCACCCTACCCTGCCATCTCCTCGATCTTCGCGTCCAGAAATGCCTCTTCGTGGTGCTCGGGAACGACCACCAGCTCTCCCATCCGCCACGTGCGCGGATAGTCGGTCCGGCTGACGATCTCCCAGTGGGGCGCAGCGAACTCAACCAGCACGTTATTGTCCACGTCGTTCAGCACAATGTGGCCGTTGGGCAGCCGCGTGCAGTCCTGGATCCACCCGCCGTCGTAGGGAATGTTCCCCGTCACGCGCAGATCGTCGTCCAGCAGCACCAGCTCCTTCGACAGGCTGTTGCAGAAGATCCAGCCGCCGGGAATCTTCTCGAGGCTGTGCGGGCGCGCCAGCCCTTCCAGAATCAGCTCGCCCTCTTGCTCTGCCGCAGGCTTGCTGCGATCGATCTGCAGCAGCTTCCCCTGGTGGAACAGCAGGCACAGGATGTGCTGCTCCGCTTTCGGCCACGAGCCAGGATCGCGCACCGTCGCGCAGTTCACGTGCGTGGCCTGGTAGCGCGTGTGGTAGTAGCGGTTGCGATGCTCGCCGCCGCGTCCGCTGGCGCGCTCCTCGCCCGAAGGCGTCACAGTGTAGCCGTGCTCCGCCGCCCACCATTCCCACAGCACTCGCCCGTGCAGGTCCACTTCCACAATCAGGTCGGTGCCTGAACACGCCGCCAGCAGGCCGCGGCTGGTCCGCTCCAGGCTGTGCAGGTCGTTGAAGTACGGATGCGAAATGCGCTGCAGCAGCTTGCCCGGCTCCGGGTGCACACCGATGCGGAAGATGTTCCCCGCCTCGAAGTCGTTCATGTAGATGTGCCCGTCGGCAAAGCAATATCCTGCGGGATTGCCCAGCACGTTGCCCCAGTCCGACTCCCAGATGATGTCGCGGCGGTCCCAGTCATAGACTACAAAGGTGCCCGCGTAATCGGACGGTGCATCCATGGTTGGCCCCAGGTGATCCGGCGGAAGGAAGCGGTATTCCTCCTTCATCCAGGTCAGCGGCGTGTCGTTTTTCCCGCTGCCGGTGGTAAGGCTGGTGGTAACTTTTTGTCCGGGAACCGGAGGCAATCCACCCTCCAGTTTCCAGCGCGCGCGAAGGCGTTCATTTTGCGTTGTGTATACCGATGCAGCGAGCAACATTCCAGTGATTGACGGCCTTTCAGAAAATAAAGTTGCGGTCTGGCGGGCCTTCCCGGTCTTCCGGCCGGAAGCCTCGCAGCTGGGTTCCTTATCAGTAAACCACGTCGGGAGCTCTGGAAGCAGTCTCATAAACCGCGAGAAGCAGGAAATGCACGAGGGCGACCCGCCATCGAAGCGGCAAGGAAATAAGTGAGCCAGCTTCTGGCCGCTCTAATGCGTTGCCCACCCCTCCAGTTGCTGCGCGTTTTCGATCTGTCCCGACATCAGCCGCTCCACCAGGTCGTGCATGCCGATCAGCGGCGCCGGGCGGCTGATGGTAATGGATTCTGCTTCCCCGGGAAACCGCACCATCAGCATGGGCCGCGGATCGAAGTATCCGTGCTCCGACGCCGCCTCATCTTCATCCGTCCATCCGAAGGCGTGACGCCACAGCCACACCCTCCAGCTGTGATCGGACGACACGATCAGCGTGGTCCGGTCCGCAGCTCCGCTCTTCGCGATATCGTCCAGCATCCGCCCCAGAACCCGGTCCGACAGCGCGAGATTGTCGATGTAGCCGCCCCCCTGCCGTATCTGCCCCGTCTTCCGGTCGTAATGCCCGGGAGGATGCGGAATGGGCAGATGAATAAAGCACAGATCGATCTGCAGGTCCCCGATCAGAGCATCGTCGGGCTGCATCAGAACCATGTTGTCCAGCGGATTGGCGGTCGCCTTTGGTGCATCGGTGGTGCTGCCGCGGAACATCCATTTTGCCGCCAGTGGCATGACGGCGTTTGCCATTGTGCTCTGATCGCGCGAGAAGCCATCCGGCAGTGACAGAAGTTCCATCCGGCACCAGTCCAGTTGCGCCGCCATCAGCCGACAGTACGGGTTGTACCAGCCGCTCACTCCCGTCGTCCACCCCTCGCGCTCTGCATCGGCAAACAGTGTCCGGTTTCCGTTGAACGGTTGCCACGGGGCATGTCCGGCGGTCCGATAGATCATCCACCCCTCCCGCGTTGCCTGCGAGGTCGTGACGACCCGGGCCAGAAAGAGCGACGGAATAACATCTTCTGAAAACGCTCCATCCGGCTGTACATCGGAGAAGGTGACGGCCCCCTCGCGCAGCTTGTCGAATTCGGGCATCTTCAAGCCCGGCCAGCGATGGTCAAAAACCTGGTAGTACGACATTTCGTCGAACAGCAGCCACACGATGCGCCGATGCGGACCTGGGCGGGCCGGCAGAGTTTTCTCAAAGCTCACCCGGTCGTATGGTTGATGCGCAAGGCTCATTCCTGCCAGATCGGCGACCATCCAGAAGATACAGAAGCCCAGCAGTTGCAGACCCAAACGCAGAAATCGAATCGCCTGGGAATATCTTCGCGGCGAAACAATCCAGGCTGCGAAGAGCAGCTCAGCCGCGAGAAAAAATACAGCCGGAACGGAAAGGTACTTCCAGGTAAAGATCTGGGAGAACATAAGCTCGCCGGCGCCGCTTGCCGCCAGATAGCCCAGCCATATCGCCCACAAAAGGGGCCGCAGGCTCCTCTTCCCGTTCGGGCTGTCCCAGGTGCGTCGTCTCGTCACCGACTCCAGCCCGCGCACCATCACCATCCCGAACAGCGAGAGCAGAACCAGATCGACAGCCAGAGCCCGGTCGACCGTCGTCAGCGGCAGCAGCCGGTGATAGGCATCGATGTGGGTTGGGGAGAGCTCGCTCCAGATCAGCCCTGGCGCCATCAGCATCGCGGCGCCTGCGCCCTCCAGCCAGCAACGCTTCCAGGATGTGCGCGGTGTCGGGCTTGCGGAGTCGGGCTCTATCAACTTTTCTTACCTGGCTTGCAGCAGAAACATGACCCGGCCGTTGGGCAATGCGTCGCGCAGCATCACGGTGAAGTGCTTTTCGATCGCTGCGCCAAATTGAGCCTCGTCCAGATGACTATACAGCGCGTCGCGACCGCGCATCAGATCCACAAACCGCGGATCCGTCGCCGGCACCCACTCCACAATCGCCCAGTTCGTGGTCAGCTCCCGCAGCAGCCTGGCAATTTCGCACAGCGGAATCTGCTCCGAGAGCAGCAGGTGGTGAATCAGCCCCAGCATCATCACGCAGTCGAAGCGCCCGCGCGCCCGATCCAGCAGCGCCAGGCTCTCCGCGTTGCGCCAGCCCACCGCGGGCGTGGGACGCGCAGCATTTGCCACCAGCGGCATCACCGCTGCGTCCAGGCGGCGCGACTCGCGCCAGTTCTCTTCCGTCGCCGCCACATCCGTATCCCAGGCAGCCACATCGGCTCCGCACTCTGCCGCAAACCGTGAATAGACGCCCGTGTTCGCGCCCAGGTCCAGCACATGCTTCGGCTGCGCAGCCGCTACCGCGTTGCGCACAAACCGCTGCTTCAGCAGCAGATCGTCGGCCCGGTAGTGATCCGCTCTCTCCGCATAGCCGCTCCACTGCGAGGTTCTGCGTTTCGGCTCGAGCCGCCGCAGATACCGCCGCAGCCCGGCGAGATTCCTCCGCAGCACCGCCAGCGCTACATCCGGCCTCTGCCGCACCTTTGCTGCGGTCTGCGCGCTGTGGCTTCCGTTCCTTTCGAGCATCAGCGGCAGCGTCACCAGCGAGCGGAACGGCTCGCGCCCGCGTTGCCAAACGCTCAGATGAGGCGCCAGGTCGGCGGGCTCGTACCCGTCGCGCTTCTGGATGGTCGCCGACAGCGGCCAGCCGAGATACTTGTATGCCGCCAGCGGCAGCAAAAACGTCCGCACGAATTGCCCGTATGCCAGCCACAGCGGGCTCTCCGGGTCGCGCGCATCCACCGACAGCACATCCACAAACACCGGCTGCGTCCCCCGGAAAAGCACATTCAGCGGGGTCGCGTCTTTCAGAATCAGTCCGCGCTCCAGCAACGCCTCGCACAGATCAAGCGTCAGCTCTGCTGCCGACCTCCAGGCGGCCGGCGGCCACTCCCAGGGATAAGAAGGAAAGAAAACCCGCGGATGCTCCAGCGTCACCTCGCCGTCCGCCCCGGAGACAAAGCGCGTCTCGATCAGCCGGCCCTGCCGCATCCAGTCTAGCGCCAGCGGAGACTGCAGGAACGCGAGTGCCCCCGCGGCGTTCCCCGTCCGCACGCGCCGCACTGCCCGCTCTCCTGCAATCCGCAGGGATCCGGCCGGATCGCGAAATGTTTCGAGCTGCAGTTCCCCGGCTGCCATTAATTCCTGGCTTTTGCGCTCTCTTCGGCCTCAGCTTTGGGAACATTTGCCGGTGGAGACAAACGGAGAAGTTTACGGATTTTGGAGCGCAGGATGAACAATGCCCCGACCAGCATCGATCCGCCCACCTGCATGGCCAGCAGTCCCGACCCGGGATCCACATAGCCGTAAGCGGGCTTCGCTAAAGCTGCCAGCAGCGCAAACAATTCGACCGTGGCAAATACTGCCAAAGCAATACGACGTACCGATTGCACGGAAGATCCTCCATCTTCCTCCGGGAATCTATCGTGAAGCAGACTAGACGGACTCCGCCCGCCGGAGTTTCAGTTTCCGTCCGCTTTCGTTCTCGCAGGCGCTCTCCCGGCTTAAAAAACCCTCGCAGCCAACCCGCGCAGCGTTCGCTACGCCGGCGGATGCCCCGGAAAGAGACACCATCATGTAGAACCCGGCAGAACTGGCCCAATCATTACATAAGTAATGAAAGCCGACGTCCCTCTTTCGGGTCATAGCCCCTTCCCTCTTCGCCACATCATCGCCCCGGGCCCCCCGAATGCGCGCCTCTCGTTACAATGAAAGGAACCGTAAACCATCATGGACGCGACTACTCCCTTGCCTTCTCATCTCATCGACAATCTGCACTCCGCCGTGCAGCAGGCGGGCCTCACTGTCCTTTCCACGGACTCCGGCAAGGACTTCAAAGGCCATCCCACAACCCGCTTCAGCCTCGCCAAGTCGCCCGGCGCACCGCCCGAGCGCACTCTCCTCCTCGAGCTGAGCGAAGCCTTCGACTTCAACAAGTCCGAGCTGCTGCCGGAAATGATCTCCCACCTGCGCGAAGCCGCGCATC
Organism: Acidobacteriaceae bacterium; assembly: GCA_030041435.1. GTDB lineage: Bacteria > Acidobacteriota > Terriglobia > Terriglobales > Acidobacteriaceae > Palsa-343. The sequence continues at coordinate 156,118 of JASHNW010000050.1, read as the reverse complement.
GCCTCCGCAACCCGCGCCCCGACGCCTATGTCACCCTTGCCGGTCTGCCCGTCAGCTTCAGCCAGTTCGGCTGGCCGTTTCACCGCTCCACCTCCGGAGCTGACACCTGGATCGTCCACGGCACCCTGCATCTTGAAGATGGAGCCGGCTCCCCGCTCCACGCGCTCGTCTCCGCCAGCATGACCGTCACCTTCGCCGAGATCGTCCCCGCCCCCGAGCAGCCCTACGCCGAGACCTTCATCTACAACGCCGTCCGCAAGACTCTGGATCGCGGCCAGCTTGAGCTGCTCAAAAGCGGCAACCGCCAGCCCGTCCCCGTCACCACCCGCTACTACAGCCGCTGGCAGAAAAAGTTTTTCTTCACCGATACCGACGACAAGAGCCGCATGGACTTCCTCGCCCTCAAGGTCTACTGGCTCTCCGGCGTCCTCGGCGCCGGTCAGCCCGTCTGGATCGCCGACCCACGCGACGCACAGTACCTGAACACCACCGCCGAAGAGCTGGCCCGCATGGCCGCCGATCTCTCCCGCCAGGGCCTGCTCTCTCTCGACGGCGAATACGCCGCCTCCACCCCAACCCTTCTCAGCCACGCCGACCTGTATCGCGCAAAACTCAATGCCGCGCTCGCCGTCACGCGTCCCAGCTTCAACGAGGAAATGCGCGCCGGCCACACCAATATGTGATCGGTGCCCGCGGCCGCCGGCCTGCGTATCGGCCGTCACTGACAATCAACCGCCTTCCAGGCTATGCATCGAGTGATGCGGAGCCGCGCCCTTTTCCCTCGCGCCCCACGGCCTGCACCGTCACAGCGGAGGTGTCCTCCCATGCCTCAAACCGTCAATCTGCAAACATCGCTCGAAAGCGCAAAGAGCAGAGATTCCGCATACCCCCGGCTCCTCCAGGGCCTGGCCTTTATGGCGTTCTGGGTCGCTCTGCTGTTCGCTTCCGCAGGCCGCATCCGCTGGCTCCGCGGCTGGATCTGGGCTGTCGCCTATGCCCTCACCATGCTGGCCGTCGGCTTCGTGGTCCATCGCCGCAATCCCACGCTCATCCCCGCGCGCTCCAAATGGAACCGCCCCGGCACGAAAACGTTCGATAGCGTCATCCTGGCCATCTATCTGCCTCTCACTATCGCGCAACCCGCGGTCGCCGGACTCGATGTTGTCCGGTTTCACTGGTCGTCGATGCCCTTCTGGACCCTGTATCCCGCCCTGGCTCTCTTCTTCTGCAGCGTCGCGCTCATCGCCTGGCCGCTGGTCGTCAACCCCTGGGCCGAATCGTCTGTCCGCATTCAGTCCGACCGTGGTCAGCAGGTGGTTCGCTCCGGCCCCTATCGCTTCGTGCGCCATCCCATGTACGTCGGCATGATCCTGATGTGCATCTCGGTTGCCTTAACGCTGGGCTCGCTCTGGGCGCTCGTCCTTGCAGCCGTCATGGCGGCTCTCCTCATTCTGCGCACCGCTCTCGAAGACCGCACGCTGCAGCGCGAACTGCCGGGCTATCAGGACTTCGCCGCCGTCACGCGCTGGCGCCTGATTCCGTTTGTCTGGTGACTCCCTGCGGGATCGGCCCCGGGCTACACCCACGCGCACAACAACCGGCCCGACCGCCCGTGCAGACGCTGCTCCTGCCCATCCGCGCCGCACCGATCCCCGCCGAACCAGCGCTGCCGGATTTCTCCCGCGCCCAAATCCTCGACCGCCCGAAAGCCCATCCCCCGCAGTTCCGCCTCGAGTTCCTGCGGCTTGAAGAACAGCCGGAATGGCTCCCCGGCCCGCGCCACCCGTGCCGCCAGCATATCGAACGCGTCCCGCTCCCGCTCGCCCATCATCTCCCGCGGAATCGCGTAGTCGAAGACCACCCCGCTCCTCTGCGGCATCCCCGCAATGAACTGCAGCGTGGCGAAAGCCGCCGGTCGCGTCAGATACGGCACCACACCCAGCCACGAGAAAAACGCCGGCTCCTCGCGCCGGAATCCCGCCTCGGCCAGGCCATCGGCGAGCGAATGCCGCTCGAAATCGACCGCCGCATAGCGCACCGATTCCGGAATCGCAATGCCCCCGTGCGCCAGCCGCTGGTGCTTCCACGCCTGCGTATGCGGAAAATCCACTTCGAAAACGCGCAGCTCCGCGAATGGATTCCGGTACGCGAACGTGTCCAGCCCTGCGCCCAGCACCACGTACTGCCGCACGCCCCGCGCCACGGCCTCCGCCAGCTCCTCTTCCGCAAACCGGCTCCGCACCGCCATAAATGCGCGCAGCCCGCGCGCCCACAGATTTTGGTTTTCCTGTTCTGCGCCCGTGCGCACCTGCGCTGCCGCCTCGTCGCTCAGAATCGTCAGCGCCAGCGGATCCTCGAAAACCACCGGCTCGTCGTAAAGTTGATGCGCGGCGCGCCGCATCGCCACCCGCTCCGCCGTTGCGCTGCGGCGTCCCTCGATCATTTCCTTATCGTAAATTCGATCGGTGTCCGCTGCCCGCTTCGATTCGCCTTCGCCCACCTCGCTCGCCCCGGCTCTCACCGCTCCGCATAGTAGCCGTTGCGCGTCCGCACCACCAGGTTCGGCCGATTTGCCTTCACCTGCACTTCATGCCAGGTATCCGCTTCCGTGGTTGTCTGCCGCGCAATGTCAAGCGTGTACCAGGCGGAGGCGTCCTGCAGACATTTTCCCAGCTCCTCGGCCACATCATTGCTCGCATACAGCACCTGGCCTCCGCTCTGGGTGGCCAGCACCTGCAATCCCAGATCGCCCGGATACGCATCGTTCCATTTCCTGACCGGCTTCAGCAGGCTCTGCCACTGCGACGCCATCATGCCAGCCTCGTCCTGTGTTCCCAGCGGGTCGACCATGTCGACGACGATCTGCTCCTGCCGCAACCTGTCCGAGTAACCGACAATTTGCTGCATCAGCCATTTTTGCTGCGCTTCGGTCGTGATCATATTCGCCGAGTAGAACAACTCCCAGCCTGGGCTGACCCAGATCAGCTGTTTGCGGCCCGCTCGCCGCGCCAGAAACGTTGTCACTTTATCGAGCGCGCCCATGCAGGACTGCCATCGTTCCATGTCGCCCCAATCCGCCGCCTCGGGGATCCGACGCAGTCCCCCATTCCAGTGATCGAACTCTGCCGCCAGCAGATTGCCGTCCCGGGATGGCGCGACCAGTTGCTCCATGCGCGTCTCCGTCACCAGCACGATGGAAACCGGCACGGGCAGATGCCCCTGGCCACTGCGCAGAAAGGCCTCGATCTGTGACCGCTCCTGGCTGACCGAGTTGAAGTCCACGTTGACGTCGTCGATGAGAAGAATGGCCGAGTCCGCGTCCGGCTGCGCCGGAGAATTCTCGTGTGCGTAAAAGAAAACAATCGGCGCCGGTTTCCGGCCATCGAACACGCTGAAATCGCTCGTCCGTAGCCCCGCCACCGGATTTCCCGCCTTGTCCGTCACCTCCACATCCAGGACGATCGGACCGGTCGCGGCCGGCACCGCCGCGACGCTCGTCTGCGGAATGGCCAGATGCTTCTGGGCCGCCGCGACGCCAATGCACAGGAGCGCCAGCAACGGCCCCGCGCACAGCTTTAGTTTTGCTGCGTTATCTTGCCTGCTTCCCGATGCGCCCACACCCCGCCCCAATATTCGCTCGCCCCGGCTCTCACCGCTCCGCATAGTATCCGTTGCTGGTGCGCACTTTTAGTCCCGGCTTGTCCAGCTTCACCTCGAGCGAATGCCACGTCTCCGGCGCCTCGGCCTGCTCGGGATCGAAGGTCAGCCGGTACCAGGCCGTTCCGTCTGCCACACACTTCACCAGCTCGCTGGCGATGTCGTTGCTGCCGAACAAAACCAGCCCCCCGCTGTGCGTCGCCAGCACCTGCAGCGCCAGGTCGCCCGGATCGGCTTTCTTTGCCGACAGTACCGGCTTCAGAAAATTCTGCCATTCGAAATTGCTGAAGTTGCCGGCATCCTCCGTGCCCTCCGGATTCACTGCATACAGAGTGATTTGTCCGCGCTGCAGCGCGTCCGAGAAGCTCACAACTGCCGAAAAGAATGTGCGCCGCTCCGGCTCCGTCACCATGACATTCGGGTTGTTGAACGTCCACCATCCCTGGCTGATCCATACCAGCAGCTTGCGTCCCTCCAGCGTGGCCAGGGATCCCACGATGCGGTTCAGCGATTGCAGCGAGATCTGCAGCCGATCCGTGCCCCCGTAAAACCCCGCCGAGCGCGGAATCGAGCGCAGCGTGCTCTGCTCCTGGCGCAATTGCGCATCCAGCGCATTTCCGTCCGTGCTCGGCTGATTCAGCAGCTGGACGCCGGTGTCGGTCACCATAGCAATGCTCACCGGCAGCGGCAGATGCCCCTGGTTTTGCGTCAGAAAATTGTGCAGCTGGGTCCGTTCGACGCTCACCGCGATGAACGATGTGTTCACCTCATCGATCACCAGCATCGCCTGGGTCGGAGTCGTCGACGGCGTGGCGGTTGCCGGCGCTGCGATGGCTTCAAACGACTTGATTTGCGTCGGGTGCCCGTTGTCGAGCAGCGTGAAATCGCTCTCCTGCAATCCCGGAATCGGATGCCCCGCTTTATCCGTTACCACCACATCCAGAGGCACGGCCCCGGTTTGTGCGGTCGGACGGGGCTCGAGCGCCGGCGCCGGCACACTCTGTTGCGCGCAGGCGCTTCCCGCAACGATGAACAGCATAAGAGGGAGTACGGCTCGACGCATCATCGTGACCTCCGGACCGTGACAGCCACATCGAAAATGCGTCTCCAGAGTACGCCAAACTCCCGCGCTCGGCAGCCCGCTACAGCTGCGGCGCCGGACCAGACGCCGCAGCCGGCGGCTGGTTCCCCTGCTGCCCACCTTGCGTCTGCCCACTCGCCGGCGGCGTGCCCTGCGAGGAAGACCCACCACTTCCCCCCGCCGGCGGAGCGGCCTGCGTCTGGCTCCCTCCGCTCTGCGGCTGCGGCGAAGTCGAAGGCTGCGCCGGTGCAGGACTGGTTGCGGGAGTGCTCCCCGGCGTCGGCGCCGGCTGCGTTGCCGGCTTTTGACTGTGTTGCGATGACGACGGGCCCGGTGCGGAAGTTTCAGGCTGCGCCGCCGCAGCGCCCGCCGCCGGCTGGGTCGCACCTGCGCCCGGCGCCGGCGCCGCTTCTCCCTCGTGATACGCAGGCCGCGGCCCGTGCCGCAGCGCCGCTACGCCCGGAGGCGGAGGCAGCTTCTCTGCCGCCAGCGTCACCTGGTTTACCACCGTCGGATCGTCGCGCAGCTTCACGTACAGCTCGCCGCTCTCCGGATGCGGCACCGGCAGCACATATCCCGGAAATCCATCCGGCACCTGCACCGCATTGGAAAACTGCGGATCGCTCGCCACTGAATCCACCAGAAACAGGTTGGCTCCGCTCAACCGGCACTGCTGGTCCTCGCCCGACGGACATTTCAGCGTCTGCAGCTCCGGCAGCCGCACCAGCGTTGCCAGCGGCTGCCAGTCGCCCGCTGCGCCATTGTCGATCACGCGAAACTTCAGCGCTCCGAACGCCGACCCGCCAAATGCCTTCGCCGGATCCAGCGTCACCAGCGCCACCTTGCTGTTTTCCAGCAGCATGCCCCCGTTGTCCAGGCTCAGCGTGGTGGAGAACGCCTCGTCCTCCGTCGCCACTTCGATCGCCTCGCTGCGATGGAACGCCTTGGGCGACTCCGCGCGGATCGAGAATCGCAGCTTCGCATCCTGCGGCAGCTCGTCCTGGTTCGCCAGCTCGATATTGCTGCCAGCGCTCGAGGCCGACGACTGCACGCTCTTCCCGATCAGCTCCACCCCCGGCCGCGGATCCGTCACCGTCGCCTGCACCTGCAGCATCCGCCCGTCGTCCAGCGCCACGTCCGCCTCGGCCTCCGTGCCCTGCGTCAGTTTCGCCGCCGCCTTCGCGTCCTTCGCCACCATCGGCAGTTCATCGCTGCCCATCGTTGAGTCGATCTTCCCCGGCGCGAACGTCACTCCGTCCAGCGTTAGCGTCGACACGTCTTCCAGACGGCTGCCCTTCAGCAATCCCTGCGTATCGCCCGCATGCAGCGTAAAGCTCTCCAGATGGCCGGCCTCGGCAAACGCCCGCAGCGGCAGCGTCTGCGCCGTCACCGTGCCGTACTGCTTCACCTCCAGCAGCAGCGCGCCCGGATGCGTCTCCTTCAGCGGGATCGTCACCGCGACTTCATCCGGACTCGTCGCCTTCCAGTCCGTCTTCAGCTCGGTTCCCGTCGAATCCTTCACCAGGATCGTGTCCACGCAGCTTGCATCGTCCGTCGACAGATGGATCGTGTCCTCCCGCCCCACAATGAGGGCTTCCCGATCCGCCGCTGCCAGCTCCCAGTGCTGCGCATGCGTGTTTTCGAGGCGAAACTGCGGCCCGTCGTATTTCTCGAATCCCCAGTACCCGTGCAGCGACGCGTCGATCGAATTTCCGAAGTCATTCGCGCTCAGGTCCTTCGCTTCCAGCACCAGACCGCCGTCCTCAGCGTCCGGCTTTACCGCTTCATCGATGTACTTCCCATCCTTAGTCTTGAGCCGCAGCGTCATCTCGTGCGCGTAGCCCGTAGAAAACACCAGCGGCGCTCCGTCCACGGCCAGCACCAGCGAGTTCTTCTCCGCACAGTAATTCTGCTTCGAGTCCACCGGATGCAGCGGCGGAGGCTGCGACGCCTCCACGGCCGGCAGCGACGTCACCAGCACCGATTTCGGATTGTGAAACGACGGCGGCGTGTTCAGCATCAGCGCCAGCGCGTCGCCCTTCTGTGTCGCCAGCGCCGGAATGTACTGGTATTGCGCCGTCCGGAACGTGTCCAGAATGCGCGCCATGTCCATCACCGAGCCCACATAGGGGCTGTAGTATCCGAAGCTCGCCTGCGGCGTGTAGCTCAGCTGCGATGCCAGATCGCCTGCCGGCCCCGATGTCAGCGCCTCCACAATCGATTCGCTGTGCCCGTCGTTCAGGATCATCGTGGCCTGCCCCTGCGTCAGGCACGCCGCCTGCAGATCCGGCATTTTCTCCAGGCACGACGGGTCGATCTTCATGCCCAGGCTGCGCGCCAGCAGCGGCGTCGCGTCCTTCAGCTTCGTCGGATCCTGCTCGTTCAGCTTCCGGATCGCCGCCAGATATGTATCCAGCCGCGTCCGGTCCAGCATGGCCTGATTCAGATCCAGCGAAGCGCGCACAAACGATCCCGGCGTCCCCCGCACCGCGTTCACCAGCGTCCGGAAGTCTCCGCCCGTCTCCGGCGCCAGAAACACCAGCACCTGCTGCGCGCCCTGCGGCACCGTTACCGTCAGCCCTTTGTCTTCGCTCTTCCGGTCCCACGTCTCCTGCCGGAAAAACCAGCTCTCCGGCGGCGGGTTCGTCGATCCGCGCAGAAACGCCGCGATCATCAGATAATGCGCGCTCTGTCCCTCCGGCAGATCGGCCTTGATCCATACGCGATCTCCGGCCGCCAGATTCGGCACCTCGGAAATGGGCAGCGTCTGGCCCGCCCGCGTCACCTTCACTTCCAGGCTCGGCCCGGTCAGATCGAACGGCGCAGCATCGGCGCGCGCCGCTGCCACCGCCGCAAAAAGTACCACCACTGCGATCGAAGTGCGAAAGAATCGAATTGCCATACTAGTCACTATTTTAGGACGCGCGGACTCGGCGAAAGGCGCAAAAAGTCCCCCGCTGCCTTTCCCAACGCATTTTCACGCAAAATGTTGTGCGCGTTCTGTTTGCAAGGCAGGTTCCGCGAGCCTCGCCATGGTTGCCACAAGTTGCGTCATCCTCAGCCCGCCCCAGCCGCCGAAGGATCCCTGCAACACATCGGCCCACGCTGTCGCCTCAGGCTCTCCGCCACGGATGAACCAGCTACCCGCTATCAGCCATCCGCTACCAGCTATCCGCTATCCGCCATGAACCGCCCGCTACCACTGTCATCCTTCAGCCTCACCCCGCTCAGCCGCAGCATTCGCGCCTCACGCAGCAGATACGCGAGCCGCCGCGCCGCCGCCGCGTACGGCAACCCCTCCGGCCGCACGTTGGAAATGCAGTTCCGCTCCGCATCCGTCCTTCCCACTCGCGGCGCCCACGTCAGATACACCCCCAGACTGTCCGGCGAGCTTAGCCCTGGGCGTTCCCCAATCAGCACTACGACCGCCTCCGCCCCCAGCAGTTCGCCAATCTCATCCCCCAGCGCCACCCGCGCCGAATTCGCCACCACCATCGTTACATTTGTCCAACCCGATACAGTCTGTAGTTCCCGCAGCAGCGGTACCGCATGTCTCGCCGGAGCCACCGCCGACAACCCATCCGCAATCACCACCGCCAGTTCGCACGGACCCACTCGGTTCGCGAAATCCGACAGTCGCGCGCGACTTTCGGCGGAGAGCATCCTTCCCAGATCGGGCCGCAGCAGATACTCCATCCGGTCCCGCGCCTGGCTCTGCAACACCACCGCCTCGCCCAGCCCGCTCGCGCGCAACTCCCGCGCCAGCGCCTCCGCATCCATCGCCGCGTGCACCGCATCCCGCGCCCGCGCATGATCCAGCTCGAACTCCAGCAGCGCCCGCGTCGGCAAACTCCCACCCGCGCGCCCCAGCCCAATCCGCGCCGGAGTCCATTGCCGCAGCCGGGCCCACACGTCGGACGGTTCTAGCTCAGCCACTCGCTCGCTCCCGGCAGCAGCTTCTGCTCCGCGCTCTTGCCCAGCAGGCGCCCTCGCTCGTCCGCAATCCCCATCTGCTCCAGCCACGCCTCGAACTCCGGCGCGCGCTTGAGCCCCAGCACCTCGCGCACGTACAGCGCATCGTGAAACGACGTGCTCTGGTAGTTCAGCATCACATCGTCCGCGCCCGGCACACCCATCACAAAGTTCACCCCCGCTACCGCCAGCAGCGTCACCAGCGTATCCATATCGTCCTGGTCCGCCTCCGCGTGGTTCGTGTAGCACACATCGCACCCCATCGGCAGTCCCAGCAGTTTCCCACAGAAATGATCCTCCAGCCCCGCGCGAATGATCTGCTTGCCGTCGTACAGATACTCCGGCCCAATAAACCCCACCACCGTATTCACCAGCAGTGGCTCAAAGTGTCGCGCCACCGCGTACGCCCGCGCCTCACAGGTCTGCTGATCCACGCCCTCGTGCGCATCCGCCGACAGCGCGCTTCCCTGCCCCGTCTCGAAATACATTACGTTATCCCCAACCGTCCCGCGCCGCAGTTCCAGCGCCGCCGCCCGCGCCTCGGCCAGCTGCGCCAGCGTCACCCCAAAGCTCCGCAGCGTCTTCTCCGTCCCGCCCACAGACTGGAACACCAGATCCACCGGCGCACCCCGCTCCATCGCCCGGAGCGTATTCGTCACGTGCGCCAGCACGCAGGTCTGCGTCGGCGCCTCATACTTCTCGCGGAACGCGTTCATCATCTCCAGCAGCCGCGTCACCGCCTGCAGGCTGTCGCTCGCCGGATTCACCCCGATCACCGCATCCCCGCACCCATACAGCAGCCCCTCCAGCATCGACGCCGCGATTCCGCGCACATCGTCCGTAGGATGATTCGGCTGCAACCGCACCGACATCCGTCCCGGCAGTCCCAGCGTGTTCCTGAATCGCGTCACCACCCGGCACTTCTGCGCCGCCAGAATCAGATCCTGGTTCCGCATCAGCTTCGACACCGCCGCCGCCATCTCCGGCGTAATCCCGGGAGCCGCGCGCGTCAGCGTCTCCGTGTCCGTCCCCGTGTCCAGCAACCACTCCCGGAACGTCCCCACCGTCAGCCCGCTCAGCGGCCCGAAGGCCTGCGGGTCGTGCGTGTCCACAATCAGCCGCGTCACCTCGTCGGCCTCGTACGGAATCACCGGCTCTTCCAGGAACCGCGCCAGAGGAACCTCCGCCAGGCACATTCGCGCCAGCGCCCGCTCCTCTTCGTTCTCCGCGGCAATCCCCGCCAGCGCGTCGCCTGACCGCGCAGGCGTCGCCTTCGCCAGCAGCGTCTTCAGATCGCCAAAGCTGCGCGTACACCCGCGCACACTCACGGAATACGCCATCGCATCCTCAACGCGACTCCAGAGCCTGTTATTAACTTTCGCGCAGGTGGCGTTGCGGACGAAAATCGGTCCAGACGAGACCGGGGTCCCCATCGACCGCAGTTGGTCGATGGGGTGGGAGGCGGAGTCCGAAGGCTGTGGCGGGCCCACAGTCGAGGACGACAACGAAGTATGGACCGATTTGCGCCGCAACCCGGAGGGCTGGGGCCAATTTTCCCCATTTCGTCGTCACTCGTCGCTCGAAGATAGTCCATATTCGTCGCTCCTCGCTCCTCGAACTGAGAAAAATTGGCTCCCAGCGCCATCCACGGGAAAGTTAATAACAGGCTCTAGCATTTCCAGTGCCCGAGGCGTCCTGCCATCGCTAGACTAATCGTGGCTGAACGAACTCGGGGTTGCTGCCAGCTACACGCTATCGCCTGCACACTTATGGCTGAACGCTGAACGCTGACCACTGAGCCCTGATCGCTGTCCTTATGCGCTCCCTCGCCCAACCCGCCGCGCGCCGCGAGCTCGAAGCCCGCATCGCCGCGCTCTGCCCAACCGACCAGCGCCGATGGGGTTCCATGACCGTCCATCAGATGATCTGCCACACCACCGAAGCCTTCCGTGGCGCTATGGGCGACAAGCCGATGACCCCGGCGCAACGGCTACCGGTCCCGCACCCCCTTCTCAAATTCGGCGCGCTGCGCGTGCCCCTCCACTGGCCCCACGGATTCCCCTCGCCGCCGGAGATCGCCCAGGACAAACAAGGCACCCCACCCGTCGAATTCGAATCCGACCGCGCCGCCCTCCTCGCTGCCCTCGCCGACTTTTGCACCCGCCGACCTCATCCTCTGCCGCCACATCCGTACTTCGGCCGCATGTCCGCGAAGGACTGGCAACGCTGGGGCTACCTTCACACCGACCACCACCTCCGCCAGTTCGCCCGCTAACTCATTACAAATTCGCAGCAACCAGGATCTGGAGACATCCGCGGCCCAATACCCGGCAGCTGACAGTCATGTGCGAGGCAACGCCACAATCTGCACCAGCTGGTTCTGATTCAGGTTCGTGGAAACCCCTTCCCGCCGCCAGTGCTTCCGGCAACCGGGATAATCCAGTGGCACGCACTGCGCGGCGATTCCCCGCGCGCGCATCTCATAGCCTCCGGGCAGGATGTTCAACATGCAGGCGACCGCCGTCACGCTGCACTCCGGCACGCGCTGCCAGCGTTCCAGCCAGCGGCTGAATCCGGTCGCATGGGGAATCAGGTAAACCCGCGCTCTCAGGCTGCGCATCCCTCGCGTAATCCGGTTCACCGTACACTCCGGATCGCATCCCGTGCAGACGATGTCCAGCCCGGAAACGTGCGCCCGGCATTGGCTCGCCCGTGCACCGCGCATGCAGGTCGGCACCAGGACCACGCGGCGCGGGGCGCGCTGAAAGTCGCTCCGCATGCCCCGATTCATGATCTCCGCCGCCACCATGCCCAGGTGGTATTCCGCCGGTTCTCTGTCCCGCAGGATCCGGTCTTCCCGCCACGCCCGCGCTCTGCGCTCTCCGGCCAGGAATCCCGCGACTCCCCGCGTATACATCCCCAGCGACGCCTCAGCTTCGCGCCGGAACCAATCGAACAGCTCCGCCGCCGTCTCAAGCCATCGCTTCCCTTCCGCCGGCGAAAGCGTCTCCAGATAGCTCTGCCAGTTGCGCAACCGCATCGACTCCTGCTCCAGTTCGCCCGTGGCCTGCAGCCACGCAATCAGCCGCGGCAACCGCTCCAGCGATGGCCCTCCGACCGGTACGCTTGTACCCATCTGAGGAACGAAGAATATCCCCGTCACCGCCCCCCGCACCCGATCGACCGCCTGCTTCATCCGCCCGGAACGGCGTCGCAGCCAAAGCAGCTGCCGGGCCAGCGCGACCACCCACCCCGGCGTGTGCTCGGACGCGCCTGCGTACCGCGTCAGCGCCAGCCCCAGCGTCAGCAGCTCGATCGCGTACTCGCCCTCGCTGCGCGCAGCTTCTCCCAGGTCAGTCTGCACATAATGGCTGTAACCGCGGATCGCGGCGTTCGCGCGCTGCTCCATCTCTGTCAAAAGCGCGTCGGAAAAACGAGAGACATCCGCGTAGTAGCCGTCCGAGCAGTCTTTCCCCAACCGCAGATCGTAAATCAGATCGGCTGCAGTCGCGCCGGCAATCTCCGGCTCGGAGAGAGCCGCGGACTCTGGCGAGTCTTCACGCCGGCTGGATTCGATGGGCCCTCGCATCGCAGTACTCTTTCCGCGATTCCACGTACGCCCTGCGCGCCGCCGCGCTCCTCAGACAACTCGACAACCACACTGCATCATACGCTCGCTGTGTGAAAAGGTTCCTCGCACACCTGTGCCTCCCGTCACAGCCGCATCGTGCAAATCGCGTTAACCTGCACGGTCCAGATGCAAGCGACTGGAGGTCCCGGCCCGCGGCTTCTCACCTCATCCCTCCGCGCCGCGTACCTCGCCGCTCCCGCCTGACCGTGCGCCCGCCGGTCAAACAGTAAGAGTTGCGCGGGAGGATCGCCTTCATGAAGCAGGATGCCCGGAAGATCGTCATCGTGGGGGGCGGCATCGCCGGACTGTGCGCCGCCGTCTACGCCCAGAAGTGCGGCTATCAGGTTGAAGTTCTCGAAATGCACGACATCCCCGGCGGGCTTGCCGCCAATTGGCGCCGCTGCGGTTATACATTCGAGACCTGCCTGCACTGGCTCTACGGTTCGAATCCATCGAGCCCCATGCACGCGCAGTGGCGCGAAGTCTGCGACATCGACCGCCTGACCTTCATCGATCACGAGATCTTCGGCTGCATCCAGACCGAAAGTGGTGAGTCCCTGACCATCTACACCGATGTGGATCGCCTGGAAGCCGAGTTCCTCCGTCGCGCTCCGCAGGATGAAAGAACGGTGCGCCAGTTCACGGCGGCGATTCGCAAAATCGCAAAATTCCGGATGCCATCCCCCGGCCGCAGCTGGGTCGCCAACCTGCCCGCCCTCGCCGGCGATCTGCCCTGCCTGCTTCTGCTGCGCCAGCTTTCGCGGCTCTCCTGCATGGAATACGGCCAGCGGTTCACCGATCCGCTGCTCAGAAGCGCCTTCGGCGAAGGTGAGATGGGCCAAATGACCGTGCTCGCTCTGTTCTTCTCCCTCGGCTGGATGAGCCAGCACGATGCGGCCTACGCCATCGGTGGCTCCCAGGCCCTGATTCGCCTGATCGTCGACAAGCTCATCGGCCTGGGCGGCCGCCTGCGCCTCGGCGCTCGGGTCGAACGCATCCTGATTGCAAACGGCGCCGAGAACAACGCCGCCGTCGGCGTCCGGCTGGCGAGCGGCGAAGTCATCGCAGCCGACTGGGTCATCTCCGCCGCCGACGGCCACGCCACCCTCTACGATCTCCTCGGCGGCAAATACCTGACTGAAGCCACGCGCAAGCCCTACGAGCAGATGCAGACCTTCCCTTCCTACCTGCAGGTCTCCCTCGGTGTCGCACGCGATCTCGCCGGCCAGCCACCCATCGTCACCCGCCTTCTCGACGCCCCACTATCCGTGGACCCCGGCACACAACTCCGTCAGGTTTCGTTCCGGATCTTCAACTTCGACCCCACTTTTGCCCCCGCCGGCAAGACCGCCGTCACCTGCTTTCTGCCCACGCGCAATTTCGAATACTGGTCCAGCCTGGAGCAAAGCGACCACGACGCCTATCAAGTGGAGAAGCATCGCGTCGCCGCGGATGTCATCGCCGTTCTGGATAGCATCGTGCCCGGCATCAGCTCAGGCGTAGAGGTCGTCGACGTCTCCACCCCCGCCACTGTCCACCGCTTTACCGGCAACTGGAAAGGCAGCATGGAGGGCTGGTTCATCCCACCCGGCGTCAGCTTCAAGCCCATGCCGAACACGCTGCCCGGCTTGCGGCACTTCCTGATGGTCGGCCAGTGGGTCTCGCCCGGCGGCGGACTGCCATGCGGCCCCATGACCGCGCGGCCCGCGATCCAGTCCATCTGCCACTACGACCACGTCCCGTTCACTCCCACGGCATAGAGTCGGGCATCGCCCCGGGTCCAGCCCTACTTCGCCAGGATCATTTGTCCCGTGTGGAACGACACATGGTTCGTCCGGCTCAGCACCACGGCCAGACGATTCCGCGTCGGGTCCGTTGCGAAATCCTCATCCGAAACCGCCGTGTGCTTCTCGACCCACTCTGCGGCGCTGAATTTCTCCAGCGCCGCGGTCAGCTTGCTGTTCACTTCAGCCCACGCCTTCCGCAGCTCAGAGGCCGAAACCGGATCCGCGACCGCCCCATCCGGCTTGCTGATGAACGGCTCGTCCAGCTCCGCGTGCAGTCTCTCGCCCACGCCCAGCAGCGCAAACAGCCGATCGTGCACCGCCGTCAGATGGCCCAGCAGATAGAACAGCCGGTTCCTGCCCGGAGCCACCTGCTTCTGCATCTGTTCGTCGCTCAGTTCTGCAAGCGCTTTGTCAAAGCGACCGATCACCTGCTTCCACGACTGCAGCGCGTTGATGCCTGGGAGTTCTTCCTTCGTCACGGAAACCTGCCTTTTTGCGTAGGGTGAATGCCATCTTTGGATGGGCGGCCGCATCGCCGCGTTACAAATATTCCCGCCGCGGGCTCAACAGCTAAGCCAGCGCCTGCGGTACCGCCTCTTCCCAGCGTCCCTGCGCCTTCAGGATCAGCTCCACTACCTCGCGCGCCGCGCCGTGCCCCGCGCGCTGGCGGGTTGTATAGTGACAAACCGCCGCCAGCTCCGGCGCCCCGTCGGCCACGCATACCCCCAATCCCGCGCGCCGCGCCAGCGGAATGTCCGGCAAATCGTCGCCCAGATACGCCACCTCGTCTTCGCTCACACCCGCGCGTCGCATGCAGTCTTCAAAGGCCTCGGTCTTCTTCGCCTGTCCCAGATAGACAAACATGACCCTCAGTTCCTTTGCGCGCTGCGCGACGGCCGGCGATGATCGCCCGGTGATGAATCCGGTTTGAATGCCCATCGTGTGGGCGAGCGACAATCCCTGCCCGTCGTGGGCGTTGAATACCTTCATCTCCGTGACCTGCGAATCCCCGGAGCCGTCAGCCGACGTCGCCGCAATCAGGCAGACGCCCCCGTCGGTCAGCGTGCCATCCACATCCATGAGGAAGAGTTTGATCTTGCGGGCGCGCGCCAGCACTGCAGCGGACGCGAGGGGACCGGCATCGGTCTCTGACATGAGCTGATTCTAAATGCGGCCCGGCCAGAACGAACTTCCCACCCTTCCTGCCAGGTCCTCGTGGTCCAGCCAGGAGAACTCCCTTATCCTCCCGCTAGCCAGACAGGGTTCAGCGCGCCGACCAGCACCATTCCGCCGCCAACCGGCCTGCTCGGTGTAGCCCTCGGCATGCAGCGACGGTTCCGCTACGTACGGAGCGCCTGCCAGACCAGCCGCTCCGTCAGGTGCAATGGAGGCGCAGCTCGGATGATGGCGCCTCTAGGGAAACTCAGCGTAGGCGGCCGTGGTGAGGAAATCCTGAAATCCTCCGCTGCTGAGTCGCTTCAGAATTTCAGCGGCACGATGGAACTTCGAAGCCGTCCATGCCTTCGCTCCGACGGATCTCTCCACCTGCCCCAGAACCTCCCCGAGCAGGTTTTCGCACATTTCAGGAGTGACGGTGCGGCCATCCTGCATGCGCGCGCCATGATGAATCCACTGCCAGAGCTGAGCCCTGGAAATTTCCGCGGTGGCCGCGTCTTCCATCAGGTTGTAAATGGGCACACAGCCATTGCCGCGCAGCCAGGACTCGACATACTGCAGCGCAACATCGATGTTGCGGCGCACACCTGCTTCGGTAATACATCCCTGCGGGATCTCGAGGAGGTGCTTCTCGGTGATGCGCGACTGCCTGTCCGCCGGCATGCGAATCTGGTTTCTCCCCTTCATATGCTCGTTGAAAATCTCACGAGCAAGGGGAACCAGCCCAGGATGCGCAACCCATGTGCCGTCGTGTCCGGCGCGCACTTCGCGCAGTTTGTCCTGGCGCACCCGTTCCATGGCCTCCTCGTTCGCCCGCGCATCGTTGCGGATGGGGATCTGCGCCGCCATGCCGCCCATCGCATGCACTCCGCGCCGATGGCAGGTGTGGATCAGCAGCTCGACATACGAGCGCAGAAACGGCTGCTCCATAGTAATGGCGCCGCGATCCGGCAGCACAAACTCGGCACGGCTCCGGAACTTCTTGATGAAACTGAAGATGTAATCCCAGCGCCCGCAGTTCAGGCCGACGGAGTGGTGGCGCAATTCGTACAGGATTTCGTCCATCTCAAAGGCCGCGGGAATAGTCTCGATCAGCACCGTGGCGCGGATCGTCCCCCTCGGCACTCCGACATATTCCTCGGCAAACAGGAAGACGTCATTCCACAGGCGCGCCTCGAGATGGCTCTCCAGTTTTGGCAGGTAGAAGTACGGGGCCGACCGCCGATGCGCCAGGATTTGGAAATTGTGAAAGAAGTAGAGCCCGAAGTCGAACAGCGATGCGGAAATCGGCATCCCCGACAGACAAAAGTGCTTCTCCACCATGTGCCACCCGCGCGGACGCACAAACAGCACCGCCGGATTTGGCTGGAGCTGATAGACACGTCCTTCGGCCGAGCACCAGCTGATGGTTTGCAGGTTGGCATCGCGAAGGTTGCGCTGGCCTTCGATGCAGTTCGTCCAGGTCGGCGCATTCGCGTCTTCAAAATCTGCCATGAAAACGTTGGCTCCGGAGTTCAGCGCGTTGATCATCATCTTCCGGTCGGTGGGTCCGGTGATCTCCACGCGCCGATCCAGCAGTTCCGGCGGAATCGGCGCCGCTACCCAGTCGCCGCGCCGAACGTCTTCCGTCTCCGGCAGGAAGCCGGGCAAGGCTCCGCGGTCGAACTGCTCCTGACGGCAGCGGCGGTTGTTCAGCAGCTTAACTCTGCGCGCTTCGAAGCGCAGGTCCAGTTCACGCAGGAACTGCACTGCTTCAGGCGAAAGGATCTGGTCTCCCGGTTCGTCGGGAAGCATGCTGTAATCTTCAAGCGACGTTGCTGCTGTCATTGTTCTTCTCCGTTGATCCGTTTCCTGATTGCGCTTAGACCACTGCGCGCAGTTCCGATAATGTGGGGGCGTGTTCGGAGCGGCCTTCAAACTGCTCCTCCTCCGTTGAGCCGGGCAGAGCACAAATCGACGTTTGCCCCGCGGCAATGGTGGTGGCGACTCGATCGAAATAGCCGGTTCCCACAAAGCGCTGATGCTTCACAGCGTTGTAGCCGTACTTCCTTTGCAGATCGAATTCGCGCTCCTGCAGCCTTGAATAAGCCGCCATTCCCGACCGCATATATTCGTGCGCCAGTTCGAAGGCGGAGAGATTGAGCGCGTGAAAGCCGGCCAGGGTCACAAACTGGAAGCGATAGCCCATCCCCGCGAGTTCCTGCTGGAATGCTGCGATCTCGCGGTGGCTGAGCTTTCCTTCCCAGTGGAACGACGGCGAGCAGTTGTAGGCCAGCAGTTTGCCTGGGAATTTCTCGAGAATCGCCTCGGCAAAGCGGCGGGCGTCGTCCACATTGGGTTCTGACGTCTCGCACCAGACCATGTCGGCCCACGGAGCATAAGCCAGACCTCGCGCGATGGCGGCCTCCAGACCGCCCTGGAAACGGTAGAAGCCGTCTACGGTTCGATCTCCGGTCACGAAGGGGCGATCGATCGGATCGCAGTCGCTGGTGATGAGCTGGGCCGCATCGGCATCCGTGCGCGCCACGAGAATGGTGGGGACGTCCAGCACATCCGCTGCCAGCCGGGCCGCAGTCAGCTTCTGGACGGCGTCGCGGGTGGGAACCAGCACCTTGCCGCCCATGTGGCCGCATTTCTTGGCCGAGGACAACTGATCCTCAAAGTGGACTCCGGCCGCGCCCGCTTCGATCATGGTCTTGGTTAGTTCAAACGCGTTGAGCACGCCGCCGAATCCAGCCTCGGCATCGGCAACAATGGGCAGCATCCAGTCGATGCTCTCCTCGCCATCGGCGTGCGCGATCTGGTCAGCGCGCATTAAAGCGTTGTTGATCCCGCGAACAACCGCGGGAACGCTGTTCACCGGATAGAGACTCTGATCCGGGTACATATGGCCGCTGAGGTTCGCGTCGGCGGCCACCTGCCAGCCGCTCAGATAGATGGCCTTGAGGCCGGCCTGGGCCATTTGCACGGCCTGATTTCCGGTGAGGGCGCCGAGCGCCGGGATGTAGCTCTCTTCATGAAGCAGCCGCCACAGCTTCTCCGCGCCGGCTCGGGCCAGCGAGTATTCCACGCGTACGCTGCCGCGCAGGCTGTGAACGTCTTCCGCCTGATAAGCGCGGCTGATTCCCTCCCATCTTGGAGAGTGCCAGCCATTGCTCGTTCCGATATGCCTCATTTTTGTCTCCTCGGCCATCCCATCCGGGCGGTCCTTGCAAAAGGTGTGACGCGAGTAGAGCTTAGTCTTGCCGCACTGCGCAAGCGTGGTAGTCCGATTCGGACGACTGGACGAAAGCGCCCTCGGCCGCGCATAATCGCGGCCAGATGCGGGATCATTCCAATCCAGCCATAGATCGGCGAGGAGGCAAATTGCGTCCCGAATCCGCTGCTGCTCCGTCAGCCCGCGTTCCGCCGCTGCCGTCGCCCGAACCGGATTACCACGATGGACACAGCTTTGCGTCGCATCCCGGGGAATTTGCCGACGAACTCGACCGCATCCTTCACCTCCGCCGCATCGCCACCGGCAAATCGATGCTGGACCGTGCCGAAACGGCTCTTGCCAGGCTCGATCCTGGACAGCCCGGCGCTGCGCGTCTTCTGCTTCTGGTCGCCCAGTGGGTAGACGTGGGTTACCGCGACCACCGCCTCCTCGATACGCTGCTCCTGCGCTTCCCGGCTGATTGCCGCAAGCGGCTTTCCATCGCCGACTATCTGCGCCTGCGCATGGTGGACGCGTTTCGAGCGCTGTCGGTCGAAGACGTCGACTCCGTTATCGACGCCCTCGATTTTGTGCTGAGAACGGAAGGCGACCTGCCGGACGAAGGTCTGGCCGCACTGGCGCATTTCTGGAAGGGCCGTGCACACCGTAAGAAGGGTGAATATGAAACAGCACTGCTCCATATTGTCCGCGCGCGAGAGCTCGCGCAGAAATCCCACGACGAAATCTTCACTGCGATCATTCAGATCCAGGAAAGCTGGCTGCTTTTCCAGAAGGGAATGCGGAAAGAAGCGCTGCGCCTCCTGTCTCATGCCGAAAGCATTCTGAAGGCGACGGACCACTACGTCGCGCTGGGTAACATTGAGTCGGCCAGAGGCCGCATTGTGCGCCGCTCGGGCGAATACACGCGGGCCCTCGAGTACTTTGATCGCGCCATCGCGCTCTATTCTCAGGGCGACTCGAATCACCGGAACCTGGCGCGCGCGCTGGTGAATGCCGCCTATGTGCGGCGCCTGCTCGCCCTGCAATTACGCCGGAAAATCGACGCACGCGCGCAGCCCGGCGTCGTGGGATCCGATGCGGCCGCCGGCTCCGCTCTGCGTGCCCGGTATCAGCAGATCTCTCACCAGGCCATTGTCGATCTGCGCCGTGCGCGGGAGATTTATGCAATTCACGCGCACGCCGGGGGCACGGGAACCGTGCTTTTCAATCTCGGCTACCTGCACCTCGATCGCGGAGACATCGATCATGCCGCTCACGAGGCGATGGAGGCCTATCGGCTCGGGCTCGAGAAGAACGACCACATCCTGATGGCCCGGGCGCGCATTCTGCAGTCGGCCGCCGAAAATGCCCGCGTGGACGAACAACTTGGCGAAGACGTGGACATCGCCGTTCACGCCAACCGGGCCCTGCAACACAGCGAGGAGGCTCTCGCCCTTGCCCGCAGCACGCAAAATCGCCGGCTGCTCGCCGGAGCCTCGATCGCGCGCGGCGTGACCGCCGCCAACGACTTCTTTCAGGACTGGGAGATGGCTCGCCGCTGCGCCAGCGAGGCCGCCAGCCTGATGGGACCGGGCGAGAACGACCATCTGGTTGACGAACTGGCTGCGCTGAAGTCCCAAATCGTCCGCGCCTCCGGCATCAGCGACACCCTGCGCGCCTGGTCTGAGGGAATGGTCGGCGACAAGACGTTTCAGCAGATCTCCGAAGAGTTCGCCGAAATTGTCATTCCAAAAGTGTGGATCCGGGAGGATCGGAAGATCTCCCGTGTCGCCGAGAGCCTGTCGATTTCGCCCAAGAAGGTTCGCCGTATCCTTCGCAATGCCGGATTCCTGGAGCGCGGGTGAGGGCCATGAGCCTTGCCAATTACTTCATCTCATTTCCTCGGGGATGGAGTTCACCCTGGTTTCTCCGTCACGTCTCGGCTCGTTTGTGCTCGTGTTGTTTTTCGCCGCATACATCGCAGCCTCGGCTGCGCTCGGCAGGGAATCGCTCGTTGTGCCATCCTCCGGATACAGCGCTGTCCCCACACTGGTTGAGCGGCGCACCATAAAGCCCTGCAGAGCGAACGGATCCTCGAAACAACCCCCCAGCGCCGGGAACCAGCTTCGCTGCGGATGGTGACGCGGACACCTGGTTCCCGGCGAACGCTGCAGGCCGGCCTTGCGGATGAATCCGTCAGCGCCGCGCTGGCGTCGGCTTCACATCGTTAGAACTACGCGAAACTCCGCTTTGCCGCTCAGCATGCGCGCGTAAGCCTCGGCCGCCCTTTCCAGCGGATAGGTTTCAATCATGGGACGCACGCCGCTCAGCTCGGCGAATTGCAGCGTGTCCTCGGAATCGGCCGGTGTCCCCGCAGCCCATCCCTGAATTGTTTTGCTTCCCATGATGAGCTGGACGGGTGTGACCTCAATGGGATCGAAGGCCGCGCCGATAACCATCAGCTTGCCGTTCGGCCCCAGGCCGTCGATCAGCTCCGACATGGCTTTCGCGTTGGGTGCGGTGGCGAGAATGACTTTGGCGCCGCCCAGCTTCTGCAATTCCTCCGCTGCGTTGGTCGCTTTGCTGTCGATGTATACATGCGCGCCCAGCTTCTTTGCCAGCACCGCATTTTCTGAGCCGCGCCCGATCGCCGCAACCTTGTAACCGAACTTGTTCGCGAACTGAACGCCGAGGTGACCCAGGCCGCCGATTCCCTGGATTGCCACCAAATCGCCCGGCAATGCGCCGCTGTGCCGCAGGGCGTTGTAGGTAGTAATGCCGGCGCAGAGCAACGGGGCTGCATCCACGTCGCTGAGGCTGTCCGGAATCGCCGCCAGAGCCTCGACGGGAGCCACCATGTATTGCTGGTATCCTCCGTCGTAGCTGATGCCCGGGATCTTCACGTTCCGGCAATTGCGGAAGTCCCCGCGCCGGCACTCACGGCAGGTGTTGTCCTGGCCGCCGTGCCAGCCTACGCCAACGCGCTGGCCCTTCTTCCAGGTGGACACACCCGCCCCCAAGGCGTCGATGACCCCGGCCACTTCATGTCCGGGCACACGAGGATACTGAATTCCCGGCCACGAGCCGTCGACGGTGAGCGCGTCGCTGTGGCAGACGCCGCACGCCTGCACTTTGATGCGCACATGTCCCGCACCCGGAGTGGGAATTTCGCGCTCCACGATCTCGAAACCGGCTCCACCCTTTGCGATCTGCGCGGCTTTCATGGTTGCTGCTGCAATGGCGGTTGCCATATGTCCTCCATTTCCGGTTGGTGAAAGTTGACCTGCGTTGGGCGCTGCAGGCTGCTATCGCAATTCCTGGTCGGTGTATCCCGTAGCCGCTGCGCTCAAGTCGACGCGACCCTCAGGGAGCGGAGACCTTGCTCTGAATCCGAAAGGCCACAGGAACTCAGGAATTGCCGTAATCCGCGACCTCGAAGATGACCTCGAGCTCGATCGGCATTCCCAGCGGAAGGCTGGCCACACCGATCACTAAACGAACTGCCGTCTTATCCGGACCGAAAATATCGCGAAACAGATCCGATACCGCATCGGCGACCCCTGGCTGGTCGAAGAAATCTCCGCTGGTTGCCATGAACACGCCCAGCCGCACCACCCGCGTCACTCTGTCGAGCGAGCCCAGGCGCTCTTTAGCCGCGGCCAGAGCGCTCAGAGCCGCGGTCCGGGCGGCGTCTCGTCCCGCTTCCGCATCCAGTTCCTTCCCCAGCCGGCCCACATACTTCGGCTTGTGGTCCACCACCGGCAGCATGCCGCTCAGGAAGAGCAGGTTGCCCGTCTGCAACGCCTCGACGTAACTGCCGAAGGGCGTCGGCGCCGCCGGGAGCTGAATGCCAAGCTCCTCCAGCCGCCGATCCGCGCCGCCCAGCCGCAAACCCTCGCCGCTTACCATCGCCCTGCGTGCGCACCGTCATCCACGTGCAGCACCTCCCCGGTCACGTGACCGGCTTCTGTGAGATAGACAACCGCTTCGGCGATGTCCTCCGGCCTCGAGACCGTCCCCATCGGGGAACGCGGCGTCGGGTTGTTCCCATGCAGCGGAGTGTCCACAACGCCGGGCGCAACTGCGTTGAACCGAATCTTCTCTTTTGCATACTCGCTGGCCAGGCTCAGCGTAATCGCGTTCAGTCCGCCCTTGGTGATCATCGGAATCGAAGCCGGAAGTCCGGCGATGGGGTTGTCGGCCAGCGCCGCCGTGATGGTGGTAACGCTGCCGCCTCTGCCCTGCGACAGCATCTGCCTGACCGCAGCCTGGGTCATGAAGATGAATCCTTCCAGATTGACCGAGACGAAGCGGCGGAACTCGCCGATGGTGTACTCCGTGAAGGGCTTCGCCGCGAAGATGCCCGCGTTGTTCACCAGATGGTCGATCGATCCGAACTGGCCCATCGCGGTCTGTGCCACCTTTTCCGCCGTGGCTGCCTGCCCGATATCTCCATCCACAAGCGCCAGGCGGGGATTCGGCTCGAGGCCCTTCGATACGCTGCGCGCGGTCGCAACCACGCTGTAGCCGCGATCCAGAAACGCCTGCACAATGGCTGCGCCAATGCCTTGCGAAGCACCGGTGATGATCGCTGTTGCCTTGCCTGGCATATGCAGCTCCTGCGCGGAGTCCGTCGCGCACATCCCATCTGATCCGGCGCGATGAGCCAATTTATCCGGAAGCGTGGCCGTGAATCTATCAGACGATGGTGTTGGTCGATACGTTCGTATCGGTCAGCGCGGTAAACAGGGTCGACTGTCTGTGGCTCCCTCGGGAAGCCAGGCATCTAACTGCTGGTGGGGAACGAAGCCATCGATGAATCGTGCGCGCGCGGACTTGTTGCCAAAGGCCGTGCAATGCGCAGCCGCGCAGCCATGGTTACCAGGTCGGCCAGCGATTCCGCCTTCATCTTTTGCATCACTTTGCCTCTGTGTGCCTTCACCGTGATCTCGCTGATGCCAAGTTCGCTGCCGATCTGCTTGTTCAGCAGGCCGGAGACCACCAGCCCCATCACCTGGCGCTCCCGGTGCGTGAGTGCCGTGTAACAGTCGCGCAGCAGCCGCATTTCAACCTCCCGGTCGAGAGCCGCCCGGCTGCGTTCGATGGCGTGCCGGATAGCGCTCAGCAGCGCGTCGCTGTCGAAGGGCTTGGTCAGGAACTCGACGGCTCCGGCCTTCATCGCCTGGACCGTCATAGGCACGTCGCCATAGCCGGTAATGAAGATAATCGGCATGTCGGTTCGTTCCCGGGCAATACTTTTCTGCAAATCGAGACCGTTCAGGCCGGGAAGAGACACGTCCAGCACGAGGCAGCTCGGAACCGGCACGCGCGGCCGGGTAAGGAATTCCTGGGCGGACGCAAAGGTCTCGGGCTGCCAGCCTTCGCTGCGGATCAGCAGCTCCAGAGATTCGCGCACAGAGATGTCATCGTCAACGATGAACACAATGGGTGAGGCGTGCGACATGGGGACGACCTCGCTTCGGGGCCGGGTACGCTCGCTGCATACATTGTAGGCCCGAAGCGCATACTGCCGCCGCGGTTCGCTCAGTTCCGGTGCAGAGCTGCCTCGAGCGCCCTCAGCAGTGCAGTGTCACTGAACGGCTTGAACAGACAATCCACGGCCCCCTGTTCGAGCGCTCTGGGACGGACCGTCTCGTCTTCCAGAGCGGTGATGAAGACGATCGGAATCGTCTGCCGGCGACGCGCCAGTTCCCGCTGCAGGTCGGGCCCGGTCATCCCTGGCATCGCAATGTCGAGAATCAGGCATTTGGTCTGGCAGACAAAATCGGATGCGAGGAACTCCTCCGCCGACGCGAAGGCTCGGGACGCATAGCCGAATTCCCCCAGCAGGTCGGGCAGCGATTCGCGTATCGATTCGTCGTCGTCGACAACCGAAACAAGCGACCGTGTGACATTCATAGATTCCTTATGGCGCACCCGTCACTGCAAATGTGCGAATGTCGCGACTGCTTTTGGCCCGCGTCACACATTCAGTTGCGCAAAGGATAAAAAACGATTCCGTCCTGGGGGAAGAATTGGACCCACGTTCACACCCATGGCCCGCCATATACCCGGCCTTTCTCCGGCGAGCCCGGTATCTTCGCATCGGCGTTGCTGCGATATCCGATAGATAGGTCCGGCAGGTCCGCCCTTGCGGACCCGGGACTCCCCAAAACGTGCCACTAAGCCGGTTATCCATAGGTCTCTTTCATTTCGGCCGCCACTTATAAAGATGCGCCGCGGGCCGGAGAGCGTCCATTATACTTTGGTATTGGTTCGCCGGTGGCGGCGCCTCACAGCCTCCCTCGCGCCCGAGAGCGCACTTCTCCTTTCGTGGCTGAATGGCCAGCGGGCAGTGCAATCTTAGTTGCCGATCTGTCGAATTCTATCCCATATATTCCATGGAGTCATGAGAATGTTGCTCCTCCTGGGTCCGGGGTATTTCTGTCGATCTATACCAAGGTCCCGGTCGATACCTTCGTCCAATGGACTCCTCCCGCCCCCTGTGGCTTAATTGCGGTGTCTGTGATCCGAATCGGATAACCGCGATCGGGGCCTTCGGATCAGGGAGCAGATACCTTGCAACATACCTCCACCCCAATGGGCAAAGGGTTTCGCAGCGGCGAGACACCTGTCCCCGTTGCCCCGATGCAGCATGCGACGAACATGTCCAAAGAAGAACTGCGCCGTGAGGAGCGGGAGTACCGGCTCGAAGAGGAGTGGCAGTCCCGCCTCAGGACATTGGAGCAGTGGATATGCAAACTCCTCATCAAAAATGAACAGCTCAGAATGTCACTGGCATCGGCCGCGGCGCCGGACGGGGCAACGCGAGCGGCCGCGGACAGCAGATCGTGGCAACGCGCCAGCCAGGCGGATGAGCCCTGACAATGAGCGCATATCTCGAGCCGGAACGGCGCGTGGGCAGCGTTTTCTTCCCGATGCTTGCACGCTGTTGTCATGGGCCAGGTGCCTGGCTCATGGCTCCAGCGCCGCCTGCGGCCAGCCGTTACGCCACATAAGGGTCGACACCTGCAGCGCGGGGAATCCCGTATGCGTGTCATACGCATGGAAGACGATAATGTCCGGTCCCTGCGACTGCATCAGCACCGACTCCCCTCCTGGACCAAGCCACCGCGCATTGGCCTTCAGCACCGGCGTCCCGCCGCCCTCCGTCATCGCAACTCCCCGATCGTCGACATACGGCCCGGTGATATGTTTCGAGCACCCGGCCATGGTCCGATAAGTGCTGTGAATGCCGCGGCAGCACAGATCCCACGATACGAACAGATAGTAGTAGTCCCCGTGGTGAACAATGAAGGGCGCCTCGATGGCTTCCCAATCCGGAGGAAGCCCGGGCGGAGCCGGCGGCGCGTTATCCGGACGGCGCCGGGTCGCCAGCGAATAGATTTTCGGATTGCCGGCCAATCCCGTCTTGTCGTCCAGGCGCCTCAGCTTGATGCCGCTCCAGAAGCTGCCGAATACCAGCCACGCGCGATGCTTCTCATCCATCGCGAAATTTGGGTCGATGGCGTTGAAATCGTCGCTGGCCGTCGAACGGAGCACCAGGCCCCGGTCCACCCACTTGTAGTCGGGGCTGGAGCGATCCAGCGTTTTGTTGGTTGCCAGCGCAATACCCGAGGTATTTTTTCCAAACAATGAATAAGCGTAATAAAGACGGTATTCTCCGTTTTCAAAGGAGATATCCGGCGCCCACAGCTCTTTGGTTCCGGGACTGTCTTTCCGGATCCACTCCGGAATCTCGTCGAATACGTGGCCGCACAATTGCCAGTCATGCAGATCGCGAGAGCAGCGAATCTGAAACTGGCCCCCATCCCTGGCCTTCCCGGTGGCAAATACGTACCAGGTATCGCCGGCTTTGATGATAGAAGGATCGTGCGTCCCCCTGAAATCCCCTGTGAGCGAATATGCCTGCGGCTCCTGGGCTGTCAGCGCGCCGCAGAATCCGAAGCTCGCAGCAAGCAGAACCACTGCGATCCACCATTTCAGCCCAAACGCGCTGCTATGGTCACAACGACCGTTGCGGAATGCCCCCGGCGATCTGAATCTCAGCTTGTATGGCAATGCGGCTGCTCCTCCAGACGGTGCGCCTGAGTCTGCTTTTACTGCTCCACAGCGAGCACTGTCCTGAAACGGGCTGCTCTTAGTGAACATACGGCCATCCGTCGGAGGTCCAGCCAAGTGCATTCAGCCCCAGCGCCGGATATCCATTGTTGTTGCCGTCGTAGTAGTGGTAGACGAGCACCGCTCCATCCGCGCCCGTGAACACGCTCTCCCCGCCCGGTCCGTTGATGTTGCCGTGCGCGCTCACCACGATGGTCCCGCCTCCGTTGGTTAGTGTAAGGCCGCCTCGATCCGGGTAGGGACCGGTAACTGACGTGGATCGCCCGACGATAATCCGATAAGTGCTGTTGTCTCCGTCGCAGCAGGTGTCGATCGATGCGAACAGGTAATAGTAACCGCCGTGCGGATAGATATAAGAGCCTTCGATGCCCGTGCCGGAAGGATGATAAGCGAGTTGCGTACAGCTGACGCCCGTGGGAACGCCCGTGTTGTTGTTCACGGGCACTATCTGGATGCCGCTCGACCATGAGCCGAAGGCCAGCCAGGCATTGCCTGAGGTATCCACAATGGACGCAGGATCGATGGCGTTGGAGCCCGGACAATCGGCGGATGTGTAGACGGGCGCTCCTGAATCCACAAACGTTCCCGGCTCGCCGCTGGAACTAACCGCCAAACCGATCGCCGAGTTCGTGCTGCCAACAGTGGACGCCGCGTAATACAGCCAGTACTCGCCGTTGTGCGCGGAGGCATCCGGCGCCCACAGATCGGCGCTGGAAGCGGTATAGGCGCTGGTCCATGAAGGCAGCATCGGCAAAGCAAACCCTCCATCGGAGAAATTAGTAAGATCCGATGCGCGAGTCGGCCAGCCCGCCGCCGCCCGCAGAATCATCGCGCTACTGGAAAACGACGTGCGAAAAGACGGAGTCGGCAGATATGAAATTGCCCTGGTCTATGCCGGCCTCGGCGAACGCGACCAGGCGTTCCGATGGCTCGAAGACGCCTGGCGCGCGCACGATGTAGGTCTTGTCTATCTCCAGGTCGATCCCTGTCTCGATCCCCTGCGCGCTGACCCGCGCTTTGCCGATCTGCAGCAGCGCGTCGGCTTCGGGAAACAATAATTCCGCCCATCCTGGCCGCATGCGCGAATCCGCTCATGGAGCTTGTTGCCTGCATTTCCCTTCCGGGGTTCAGCGTTCCAGGAGGTTCGGATTCACTCTTCGCGCAGCAGCACCAGCGGATCCACCGAAAGCGCGCGTTGCGCCGGAATCCAGGTAGCCACCAGTCCAAGCACGGCCATAGCGAACACCACGCCAGCCAAAACGAGAGGGTCCCGCGGCGTTGCCTGATACACGATGTGCACCAGGACGCGTGTCGCCAAGAGCCCCAGCACGAGCCCGGCGGCCGATCCAATTGCCAGCAACTTCACGGCCCGTCCCAGCGCCGCCTGCAACAGCTCCCGCCGCTGCGCGCCCAGCGCGATGCGAATGCCCAGTTCCTTAAGCCGCCTGCTCACCGAGTACGCGGCCATGCCGAAGATGCCGGTGATGGACAGCATCGCGCCCATCAGGCCCAGCACCCCCAGCGCCACCGTCGCCATGCGCGGACCGAACAGAGTCACTTCGAGGGGCTTGGCCCGCGTTTCGATGTTCACCGGCATGCCGGCGTCCAGTTGTCGAAGCCTGTTGCGCATCGCCGTGCCCAGCAGTTCCGGCGCATGATTCCCAACCGCCCGTGCCCGCACCACCAGCGTGGTGGAGGCGGAAGGCGACTGCAGGATGGGCACAAACTGCGCCGGCTGCGGCGTTTCGGTCAGGTTGTAGTATTTACCGTCTTCCGCAACGCCCACCACCTGGATGCGCGTTCCATCTCGCAGCTTGTAATAACGACCAATGGCGGCGTTGACGGAACCGAACAGCAGGCGGGCAAACTCACCATTCACCACGGCGACGCGCGGCGCGTTTTTGTCGTCCTGCCACGAGAAGTCCCGCCCTGTTAAGAGGGATGTGCCGGCGGCGCGGAAATACCCCGGAGAAACATGAAGCAGATAAGCGTCGGCTGCGGCGTTCGTCGGCCGCAGATCCGACGCGTTGTCGCGAAAAACAATCGCGTCGCCCAGCCCCATCCCAAAGGGCACGGCGTCGGCCAGTCCCACCGCCTCGACGCCCGGAATCCCCTCCATCGCATGGATGAGCCGCTTTTGCATGGGGGCCACGCGATCGCCGCTGTATCCCGCCATGCCCAGGTCGATCTCGGCGAGCATGGTGTGCTCGATATCGAAGCCGAAGGGGGCGTGCAGCGAAAGCGCCAGGCCGCGCACCGCAACCAGGGACGAGGTGACCAGCACTGCGCAGATGGCAATCTGGGCCGCGAGCAGGATCTCGCGGGCGCTCACGCGCTGGCGGGTGCTGCCCCCGGGTCCAGCTTTGATGACTTCATAGGGATTCGTGCGCAGCACCTGGCGCACAGGAACCGCGCCGAACAGAAGTCCGCTTACCAGAGCCAGCAGCAACGCAACCACATACACGTTGACGTCGGGATTCACGGCCAGATGGAGCGGGTAACTGGTAAACGGCCGCCACGCGGTCAGGGCGCGCAACAACGCCACGCTGCCCGCGAGTCCCACGGCGCCGCCGGCGAGCGAAATCAATACAGCCTCGGTGAACAGTGCCCGCAGTATGCGCTTGCGGGTCGAGCCGAGCGCCAGCCGCAGGGCCACTTCGCGGGAACGATCGGCGGCACGCGCGGCAAACAGACTGCCCAGATTGGCGCACGCTGCCAGCAGAATGAGCATCGTGAGCAGCATCAGCCCGGCCATGAATGCCTTCACTGGCCGGCCCAGATAATCGCCATACAGCCCCGGGCGAACCAGCGTGAACGTCATCGTGCTCTCGTCTTTGGGATACGTCTTTTCGAGCTGCTTGCCGATCCCATTCAAATCCGCGATGGCCTCGGCCCGCGTGCCCCCCGGCTTCAGATAGCCCATGACGTCGAAGACCCAGCGATCTCCGCGCGTGGTCAGATCGTTCTCTCCCAGGGCCGGATGCTCGACGAGGGGCACAAACATCGCGGGATTGAAGAACAGCAGCGTCCCGTTAAAATCCCGCGGGGCCACGCCCAGGATGGTAAACGGATGCCGGTTCAGCGTGACCACGCGCCCCACTACGCTGCGATCGTCGTGGAAATGCGCATGCCAGTATTCGTAGCTCAGCACGATATCCGGCGCGCTGTCTGCGCCATGCTCGTCGGCGGTGTGGAAGAAACGGCCCACATACGGCTGCAGTCCCAGCGCGTCGAAGTAGTTGCCGCTGGCTTCCTCGATCCACACTTCCGATGCATCGCCGCTGCCCGTATCCAGCCCCACTTCATCCGCGGTGTACGCAACCAGGCTGTCGAAGCTGCGATTGCGATCGCGCAGATCGAGGTAGTCGGGATACGACTGGTATGCGGAGGCCTCGTTGCCATGCTGGAGTTCGTACAGGCTGTTGGGCCGGGCCACGTTCAGCGGACGCAGGAGAAACGCATTAAGAACGCTGAACACTACCGCATTGGCGCCGATGGCCAGCGCCAGCGTCAGTACCGCCGCGACGCTGAACCCCGGAGATCGGCGCAACGCGCGCACGGCGAATCGCACGTCGGCTCGGATCGACTCCAGCGTCGGCCACTGCCACACTTCGCGGCTGCGCTCCTCAATCACCGCAGGATTGCCGAAGGCGATCCGCGCCTGCCGGTTTGCCTCCTCCGGGCTCAGCCCCTCGCGCGTCAGCTGTTCCACCCGCTCTTCAAGGTGAAGGCGCATCTCTTCGGAGAGTTCGTCGAAGAGCCTGCGGCGACGGAAGATGCCCGGTATCCAGTTCATGGGAACCTCCTAACTGGCAGGCGATTTACCCGGATTCAGGACCAGCGTAATGCCCTCGAACATGCGTTCGAAGCTGGAGATCTGCTGCTCCAGGTGGCGCAGCCCCGCGGCCGTGATCTGGTACGTTCTCACCCGGCGATTCGTCGCGGAGACGCCCCACTCTGCCTTTACCAGCCTTGCCTTGAGAAGCCTCTGCAGAGCCGGATACAGCGAGCCCTCTTCCACCTGAAGCAGGTTGTTCGACCGCTGCTGGATGTGCTGCACCAAAGCGTATCCGTGGGCCGGCTGGCGGCGCAGCGACTCGAGGATCATCATTTCGAGTGCCCCGGGAAACAAATCGCGAGCAGATGGTTGTGTCATAGGCCTGTTCACTACAGGCCTAGAGTAAACAGGTATTGAAAGAATTTGTCAAGCAAAAACTGACAAACGCCTAACTGCGGCGCAGGCGCAGGCCCCCGCGCCCCATGCCTTCGTCCGCGTTTCGCTCGATCCGTCTTTCTCCACTCCGGCTTCCGGCCGGCTGCTTCTGTTTGTTGCCCCCGCTGCCGGCGCAAACTGGAAGGTTCATCCTCTGAGCCCAACTGCCTGCGCAATCAGAAACATCCCTGCCACGACGGCAACAACTCCCATGCCTCGCGCCACGCGCTCACCGGCCGGTGCCAGACGTTCAGCGGTAATTGCTGCCGTCACGACCGCCATCGCCCGCAGGTCCATGACCCCGATGACCAGCAGGATTACCGTCAGATTGGCGCAACTAAGGCCGCAGTGGAATCCGAAGCGCACACCCTGCCGCCAGGCTGTGCCGGCGTCCGCCGTCAGCGTGCGGCCGCGCCCCGGAGCCTCCCGGCAGCAGGCAAGGTGATGTGCCTTCCACGCGGTGAACTGGAGCCATCCGGCAATCGCCACGACCATGCCGGCTGCGATCGGTACAGCCCCCGCCAGCGCCGGGAGGTGCATTTCCATCGTCGCCAGCGCAACACCCAGTGGAAAGACGGCCATTCCCAACGCGGTCCACACGGCGAAGTAGCCCACACCCACAACCGCGGTCAGCCCGCCCAGGCGTACACCGTCTGTTGTGCCAACGGCCTGGCGATAGCGGCCCAGCATGGGAACCAGCGACGGGAGCATCATCGCCACCATCATCGCAACCCACATGCCGAGAAACGACGCCGCGGCGCCGGGCCACGTCTGTCCTGGCATTCTCATCCACGCCATCGACATGCTCCAGCCTCCGGGCATTGGCATCTCTCCCATCGCCGGCATTGACCCGCACCACGCTGTCGTCACGGCTGCGCTCGCCGCGAAGAGCAGCGCCGAGACGGCAAGGAAACCCTGCTGTGCAGGTTGCTGGGAGACCATCGGCCGCGATCTCACCATTTGCAGTTGTGCCATCGTCGCCATGTCTACACTCCGCTCTGGTATTCGTCGTGGCGCCGCCACCAGATTCCCGTCTCGTTCCGTCCCAGCGGTGCACGGTCAAGCCACGGATACATGGCCCACAGGGCATCCACTCCCCGCGCATAGGTGGAATAGGTGTGATAAACGACGCCTGCCTCAAGCACGAACGCGCTCATGCCCGGCCGCTCGCGGTGGTACGTCGCCACATCGGTTCCGCACAGGTTTGCGAATTGGACCTCCGCCCCTTCGCCGCCGCCTTTCTCGGCGATGCGCCGCTGCATCTCTGGTTCGCGCGTGAAGTTGTATTCGATGCCCTCGCGCTGCTGTTGCTCGGTGTACGACGCGCAGAAGTCGAAATTGAAGTTGCCGCCCTGAGAGGATGCCCAGGGAAACGTCCAGCCCATCCGCTGTTTGTACGCCTGCAGCTTCGCGAGCGGCGCGCGCGAAACAGCCCACAGCATCGCGTCGTGGTTCGCCAGATGCACGGCAATCCCGTTGAATCCGTCCGCAATCGATGAGCAGGACGGGCAGCCGGCGGCGTAAGCGGGCCCGAACATAAAGTGGTAGACAAGCAGCTGCGACCGCCCGCGGAAGAGATCCGGCAGGGAGGCACTGCCCGCATCGGTCTCGAAGCGATATCCCCTGTTGACCGGTACCCACGGCAGCTCCCGCCGCTGCCGCGCCAGCTCGTCGCTGCGCTGCGTTAGTTCCTTCTCCGCCTTCAACAGTTCCAGCCGGGCTGCGAGCCACTCCTCATGCGTTCCGATTCTGTGTGTCGCCATCGTTGCCATGTTTTTCTCCTTTCGTCGGATTTCTTTGCTGCGCAGGCTTTGCGCGGAGATGCCGCCCTCATGAGCAGTTGCATCCTTTCTCCTCTGCCTCGCGCCTGCGCTGGGCAGCTCCCGCAGGATCGGTGATGATATCGACCCACCTCGGGTCAGTCACAGCCTCGGCCTCGTAGTTGTCGTGCCAGTTCCACCACGTATACGGCGGATTCTGGGGGTAACCCGCGGGCGAGTCCTCCCAGGTCTCCTGGCGGCCCAGCGGCGTAATGTCGAGATAGCTCCACGTGGACCCCATCGCCTCGTCGCCGCGGCTGTTGATGAAGTACGTGCGGAACACCTTGTCGCCGTCGCGGAAGAACACGTTGTGGCCGTGCCATTGATCGACGCCGAAGTCCACGTCGAAGCTGTCGGTGATGGTGTACCAGGGCATCTCCCAGCCCATCCGCGCCTTCAGGCGCGCGATGTCTGCCTGCGGCGCGCGCGAGGCGTAAACGAGCGTGGTGTCGCGAGCGTTCAAATGGGCCAGGTGGGCCACCTGATCGGCGCCCAGCGAGCAGCCGCGGCAGGCGTGATCGGGCCAGCCAAACACCCCAGGCTCGAAGAAGGCGCGATAGACGATCAACTGACGCCGGCCCTCGAACAAATCGAGCAGGCTCACCTTGCCCGTGGGCCCGTCGAACTCGTACTTCTTCTGGAGCGCCATCCACGGCATCCGCCGCCGTTCGGCCGCCAGCGCGTCGCGGGAGCGGGTCAGGGCCTTCTCCTTCACCAGGAGTTGCTTGTGCGCAGCCTCCCACTCCTGCCGCGACACGATGGGGGGCGTCTTGATCCCGAGATGCTCTTTTCCGTGTTCCTTGCCACTCTCTTTGCTCGTTGCCATCCTGTTTCTCCTTTCTCTCCTTGGCTTCGGTTTTCCCGGTCGTTCCATTCTCGGCCTGACCGCGAACTTCGGATTCACAAGTTATATTTAGCGCAGGACGCACGAAAGCTGGGAGTGACAAGTGTGGCGGGATTCCGATGGACTCAGTAATCGCAGCCGCAGCACATGCGCTCGCAGCAGGTGATCCCCTCGGCGCATTGAAGCTTGTGGCGTTGCGCAACGATGCGCCCGCGCTCGCACTTCGCGGCATCGCCATGGCGCAGCTCGGCGAATTCGCACGGGCGAAGGAACTTCTGCACAGTGCAAGGCGTGCGTTCACTGCGAAAGAAGAGGTAGCCCGCGCGCGGTGTATCGTCGCCGAAGCTGAGATCGCACTCGCCTCGCGCGATCTGAGCTGGCCTGCGCAGTTGCTCGACGCAGCCCGAGCCACGCTCGAGGCCCTCGGTGACCGCCTGAACGCCGCGCATGCCCGCTATCTCGAGGTCCGGCGCCTCCTCCTCATCGGACGCCTCGACGCGGCGGAGCAAATGCTCGCGAGGCTCGATCCGGCGCCCTTTCCGCCCGCGTCAAGGACCGCCCATGAGCTCGTGGTTGCCGGCATCGCGATACGGCGTCTTCAGACAAAGACGGCGCGTGCTGCGCTCGCTCGGGCCGAGCGCGCCGCGCGCCTTGCTGCTATCCCCGCGCTCACCGCGGAAGTTGAAAGTGCTTTCCTTATTTTGAACGCGCCCGCGGCCCGCCTGATCGAGCGTGGCGGCGAACAAACCATTCTGCTCGAAGAGGTCGAAGCGTTGCTGGCGTCAAAAACGCTTGTCGTGGACGCCTGCCGCCATGCAGTACGCGCAGAGAGCAACGTGGTCTCGCTTGCCACGCGTCCGGTGTTGTTCGCGCTCGCGCGAGCATTGGGCGAAGCGTGGCCGGGTGACGTGCCCAGGGATGTCCTCGTTGCGCGTGCCTTCGGATCGAGATTCGTCGATGAATCGCATCGCGCGCGGTTGCGTGTCGAAATCGGGCGGCTTCGAAAATTGCTGCGGACGCTGGCCGGCGTGAGCGCGACGCAACGCGGTTTCGCGCTGGCGCCGAGCCGCGCGCGCAAGGTTGTCGTGCTGGCGCGGCCCGTCGAAGACGCCAATGGTGCGGTGCTCGCCTTCCTTGCCGACGGTGAATCCTGGTCGAGTTCCGCCCTGGCGCTGGCGCTTGGAACCAGCCAGCGAACCGTGCAGCGGGCGCTCGACGCGCTGGCTGCTTCTGGCAAGGTGCAGTCGTTCGGCCGCGCGCGCGCCCGCCGCTGGATAACTCCGCCCGTGCCGGGATTCACGACGACTTTGTTACTCCCCGCTCCGCTGCCGATTGATTAAGGTAGATCCATGAAACCGTCAAAAGCCGAAATCGTGAGTGAGTACGGACCCTTTCCGGGCGCCGAAAGAGTGCATGGCGTCACCTATGATGGCCGCAACGTCTGGTTTGCATCCGGAGACAAGTTGAACGCCTTCGATCCTGCCAGCGGGAAGCCGGTACGTTCGATCGATGTCGCCGCGCACGCTGGAACGGCCTTCGACGGCCGGCACTTGTTCCAGATCGCCGCAGACCGCATCCAGAAAATCGATCCTCAGAGCGGTTCTGTGCTGGCTACCATCCCGGCGCCCGGCGGCGGCCACGATTCGGGGCTTGCATGGGCCGAAGGGACCCTCTGGGTGGGCCAGTATCGCGACCGCAGGATCCACCAGGTCGATCCCGATACAGGGCAGATTCTTCGTACCATCGAGTCCAACCGCTTCGTGACCGGTGTGACATGGGTCGACGGAGAACTCTGGCACGCCACTTCTGAAGGCGAAGAGAGCGAAGTGCGTCGCGTGGATCCCCGAACGGGGGAGGTTCTTGAAATGCTCGCCATGCCTCCCGGCACCCTCATCTCAGGGCTCGAGTCAGATGGCGCCGATCGTTTCTTCTGCGGAGGACAAAAGAGCGGCAAGGTGAGAGTCGTCCGCCGGCCTCGGCAAAGCGTAGCAAAGCGCAGCCGATAGAAGACTGCAGCCAATCCCACCACTTCCGGTCGCCTGAAATAGGAGGCAAATCGCTGGGCGGTCGGCGATCCTCCGGCGCCCGTTCCGCATCGGACTGCCGCGTCACCGTCAGATTTCGCCGCTCCGCGCCCGCGGTCTATCTGCCCGGGCGTGAGCCTGCGATGAGAATATCCACCAGCCTCCGCGCGCTTTGCTGCCAGTCAGGACCGGCCGGCACATGGGAAACGCCGATCAGCGCTCGCAGCAGGTCGAAGGGGTCGATATCTTTTCGTATGTCGCCGTTTTTGATCGCGCGCTTCACCAGCGCATCGATCGCTCCCTGAACCAGGTCTCGCGAACCCTCGTAGAGCTTCGAGGCGCCCCCGACGACACTATTCAGCGCCGGGGCAATGATCTGCTTGGCTGCGACGTAGTCGACGAACAACAGCATCCACGCCCGCAACGCCTCCGCCGGAGGCATCGTCTCGGCCAGCTTGCGCCCCGCCGCCACCAGCTTTTCCACCTCGCTGCGATAGACCGCTTCGATCAGTGCGGCCCGCGTGGGAAAGTGGCGATACAGAGTCCCAGGTCCCACCTCTGCCTGTTTGGCAATATCGTCCAGGCTGGCCTCCGCGCCAAAACGGGTAAACGCCTCCTTCGCCACTTCCAGGATGCGATCGCGGTTCCGCTGAGCGTCTGTGCGCAGCTTTCGCTGCACGGGCTGTGAGCGCTTCTTTGCCATACCCAAAATAATTGCAACCGGAGACATTCTCCGATTATCTATTCATTCGGAGGTTGTCTCCGTTTTATTGGATGCCGCAGCGATTCGTCAATGTATCCACACCAGACGCCGCGGCTCCCATCGCGCGGCATACGTAGTCAACGTATTTGTGAATAATCGAAAATCCAGCAACAGGAGTCTTCATATGCGCGTTTTCGTTACGGGTGCGACCGGCTTTATCGGTTCGAAGGTTGTCGAAGAGTTCATCGGCGCAGGCCATCACGTGCTGGGTCTGGCGCGCAGCGATGCGGGCGCCAAAGCTCTCACCGCTGCCGGCGCCCAGGTGCATCGCGGCGATCTCGAAGATCTGGAAAGCCTGCGCAGCGGAGCTGCCGCGTGCGATGCCGTCATCCACACCGCCTTCCGGCACGACTGGTCAAGGTTTGCGGAGAGCTGCGAACTGGACAAGCGTGCAGTTGAGACCATTGGCGCCGTCCTTCGCGGTTCCAGCCGCCCGTTCATTGTCAGCTCCGGAGTCGGAGTGGCTCAGGGCCGCGCCGCCACAGAAAGCGATCCACCCTTGGCCCCTTCCCCATCCCTTCCTCGTGTATCGGAGGCGACGGCTGTCGCACTCATCGCGCATGGCGTCCACGCCTCGGTCATGCGCCTCCCGCAGGTCCACGACACGGTAAAGCAGGGCCTCATCACCCCACTGATCGCGATCGCGCGCGCAAAGGGAGTCTCAGCCTACATCGGCGATGGTCACAACCGCTGGCCCGCTGCGCATGTAGCGGATGTCGCGTGTCTCTACCGGCTGGCTCTGGAAAAGGGCTCGGCGGGAGCCCGATATCACGCCGTCGCCGAAGAGGGTGTGCCGCTCAAAGACATCGCTGCCGCCATTGGCCGCGGCCTTAACGTGCCCGTCACTTCCATTTCACAGCAACAGGCCGAGGAGCATTTCGGCTTCCTCGGGTTCTTCGTGGGGAGGGACGCCCACACCTCCAGTGCGCACACCCGCGCACAGCTCGGCTGGAATCCCACGGGGCCTGCGCTGCTCGCCGATCTCGAGAACATGCGCTATTCCTGAAGCAGGGACAGCCATCTGCACAAGCAAAGGAGTTCAAGTCATGACGAATAAGATCGCCATCGTTACCGGCGGAAGCCGCGGCCTTGGCCGCAACACGGCCGTCAACCTCGCGCGGCGCGGTGTCGATATCCTCTTCACGTATCGTGCAAATCAGAAGGAAGCCGAGAGTCTCACTCGCGAACTCGAAGCCCTGGGCCGCAAGGCCGCAGGCTTCCGCCTCGACACCGGCGACACCCGCGCCTTTGACGGCTTCGTCGCCGAAATCCGCAATACGCTGCAAAGCTGGGGACGCGACCGCTTCGACTACCTGGTGAACAACGCCGGCAATTCTCTCCATGCCGGCTTCAGCGAAACCACCGAAGCCCAGTTCGACGAGATTTTCAATGTCCACGTCAAAGGGGCTTACTTCCTAACGCAGAAGCTGCTTCCCCTCATCAACGACGGCGGCCGCATCGTCAACATTTCGTCAGGACTCGCGCGTGTTTCTCTGCCCGGCAGTTCCGCTTACGGAGCCGCAAAGGGAGCCGTCGAGGTTCTCACCCGCTATCTGGCCAAAGAGCTCGGCCCCCGCGGCATCACAGCGAATACCGTTGCTCCCGGCGCCATCCAGACCGACTTCAGCGGCGGCATGGTGCGCGACAATCCCGAAGTCAACAAAATGGTCGCAGGCTTCACGGCCCTCGGCCGAGCCGGAGTGCCCGACGATGTCGGACCCATGATTGCCGCGCTTCTCTCCGACGAGAATCGCTGGGTCAATGGCCAGAGAATCGAAGTGGCCGGCGGCATGGCTCTTTAGTTGTCCACGAATTGCAACAGGAGGACTTCCAGTCGTATGGCAAATGTAAAAAAGATCGCCCTGGTGACCGGCGGCAACAAAGGCATCGGCCTCGAAATTTCACGCAATCTTGCCGGCGCCGGATGCACCGTCCTGCTGGGTGCGCGCAACGCGGAACGTGGTCAACAGGCCGTCCGGCAGCTTGAGCAGGCCGGACTTGGCGATGTTCACTTCATTGAGATCGACGTCACGAATCAGGACACCATTACCGCCGCAGCACAACAGATTGAGAGTCGGTACGGCCGCCTCGATATCCTCATGAACAACGCGGGCGTTAACCTGCGCGGCGATGGACTTCCTGGCGAGGCCGATGTGTCCGCAGTGCAAAAAGTTTTCGAC
Organism: Acidobacteriaceae bacterium; assembly: GCA_030041435.1. GTDB lineage: Bacteria > Acidobacteriota > Terriglobia > Terriglobales > Acidobacteriaceae > Palsa-343. The sequence goes on along the minus strand of JASHNW010000050.1, from coordinate 117,632 downwards.
ACCAACTTCTTCGGCGCGCTCCGTGTTGCTCACACCATGTTGCCCCTGCTGCGCAAGTCGCCCGCCGGCCGCATCGTGAATATCTCCAGCGGATTGGGTTCGCTGGCGTTCAACAGCGATCCCTTTTGGTCTGGCTACAACACCAAGTTCATCGGCTACAACGCATCCAAGGCTGCATTGAACATGCTCACCGTTCACCTCGCCTATGAGCTGCGAGAGACGAAGATCAAGGTGAACTCGGCAAATCCCGGATATACAAAGACGGACCTGAATAACAACACGGGACCTCAACCCGTTGAGGTCGGCGCCATCGCAGCAACCCGTCTGGCGCTGCTGGATGACGCTGGCCCAACCGGACAGTCGTTTTCAAAGGATGGCCCCGATCCCTGGTAAGACAGGGCCTCAGACCGAATCCACCGCCCCCGCTAACCGCGCCGCGCCTGCTCCATCGGCAGGCGCTGGCCTTCTTCCTTCTTCCTCAAAATCGCACCTGTTAACATTTTGCCCAGGAAGGCGCACGGCTATTCGTATCGCAGCGCCACCGCAGGATCCACGCGCATGGCGCGTCTGGCGGGAACATAGCAGGCCAGCATCGCAACAGCCGTAATCCCCGCGGCAACTCCGATCAGCGTCGCCGGATCGTTGGCTCCAATGCCGTAGAGCAGCGGCGCAAGCAGCCGTGCCCCCGCAAAGGCGCCGGCCAGGCCGATGCAGAGGCCGATCAGAGTCACCACCATTCCCTGGCGCAGAACCATCCTGAGCACATCGGATCGCCCTGCACCCAGAGCCATGCGCACGCCAATTTCGTGGGTGCGCTGCGCAACGACGTAAGCGATCACCCCAAAAAGCCCCATCGCGGTCAGCAATACGGCCAGCAGGCCCGAGGCGCCGAGCAGCAGCCCAATCGCCCGCGCCGGGAAGAGCGGCAGCGCCATGTATTCCTCCATCGTCTGCGTCCCGGTGGCAGCCATCATCGGATCCACGGCCTGGACGCTGCGCCGCACCTCATCGAGCAGAGGACGCGGATCGCCTGCAGTGCGCAACACCAGAGTCCGGGCAGGCGGCAGCGTCCCGCGAAAGACCACCGCGACCGGATCTTCGCCCAGCGTCCGGTATTTGCCGGACTTCACGACGCCGATCACTTCGCTGGTGTTTTTTTCGTCGCCCAGGGCGATCCGTTTTCCTACCGGATTCTGGCCGGGCCAGAGTTTGCGCGCGAGCACCTCATTCACGATCACCGTTCCGGGCTCCGGGCTGTCGCTCTCCTTCTGCGTGAAGTCGCGGCCGCTCAGCAGCGCGATCCCCATGGTGGAGAAGTACCCCGGAGCGACGCGAAAAACATCCACCCTGGCCTTATCGGGCCCATGGCCGGCATGGTGGCCGGCCGAGGTCGATTCCCGCGCAGTGCCCAGCGGCAGATGACTCACGTAGCTGGCCGCAGTCACGCCGGGCAGTGCGACAACGCGGTCCATCAGCTGCCGGTAGAACGCGTCAACTTTTGCAGGCGAATAGCCAAGCGTTGCCGGGTCGAGGGTCGCCACGGCGATATGGTGCGTATCGAACCCGGGATCGATGGAGCTGGCATGCAGCAGGCTGCGCACGCAGAGCGTGGCCCCCGCCAGCAGCACCACGCACACCGCGATCTCACCGATGAGCAGCAGACTGCGCAGGCGCGAGGTGCGCAGTCCACCGCTCTGCGTTTCTTCTTTCAATACGGGAGCGGCGTCCACCACCGCGCTGCGCAGGGCCGGAACCACCCCGAACACGATGCCGGTCGCCAGAGAAACCACCAGGGCAAACAGCAGCACGCGCCAGTCCAGCGGGACCTCGAGGGTCACAGGCAAACTCGCCGGCTTCAGCTCCAGCAGCAGTCGCGTGAACCACCACGCCAGCACCACCGCCGCCACGCCCGCGGCCGTCGCCAGCAGCAGGCTTTCCACCAGCATTTGCCGGATGAGCCGGCCACGCCCCGCGCCCAGCGCCGACCGGATCGCCATCTCCCGCATTCTGCCCGTGCCCCGCGCCAGCAGCAGGCTGGCAGCATTCGTGCACGCAATGGCAAGCACCAGCGCAAATACGCCAAGCAACAGCCCGGTAAAGGCGCGCACGTATCCACGATAGGGCCCCGGCACCAACGTCACCGGATACACCACGGCGTCGATATTCTTGTTGGAGTCCGGATAATCCGCTTCGCGCCGATGAGCGAGAACATGCATCTCCGCCTCGGCTCTGGCCATATCCACGCCGCTTCGCATGCGTCCAGCCACAATGAGCCAGTACGCGCTGCGGTTGGTCAGTCGGTCCTTATCGTGGGTGAACTGCTCCTGCAACGTCAGCGGAACCCAGAAGTCCGGCGCCGATCCCACTAACAATCCGGCGAATCCAGGCGGCGCCACGCCAATGACGCTGAAGACCGCGCCATTCAGGATCATCGTCCGTCCGACGATTCCCGGATCAGCGCCCAGCTCACGCTGCCAGAAGGATTGACTCAGCACCACTACGGGATGCGGGCTCGCGGGTTGGTCGTCGCCGGTGGAGATCGCCCGCCCCAGCGTGGCCTGCACGCCCAGCAGCGAAAAGTAGTTTCCCGAAACCAGCTCTCCCTGAATCACCTGTCCTTCGCCGGAGCGGTTCCAGATGGTGGGATCGCCGTCTCCATCGAAGGCCAGCACGCCTTCCAGCGCGCGGCTCTGGTCGCGATAGTAAGCGTAGTCGGGATAGGAGAAGGGCAGGTAACTTTGCACTCCGGTCGAAATCCGGGAGTGCAGCCAGATCTCCACCAGACCGCTCCTGGCGCTCACGCCTGCGGGAGGCCGCAGCAGAAGCGCATTGACAAAGCCGAACACCGCCACGTTGATGCCGATTCCCAGCGCCAGCGCCACCACCACGGCCAAATTGGACGCGGGCTTCTTCCCCAGCATGCGCAGCCCAAAACGAATATCCCCAAGCCACTCCGCGGGAGAAACAAAGCTCCATTGCGCGCGCTGCCGTTCCTGCAGCAGCGTGACGTTCCCGAACTGCCGCCGCGCCGCCGTCACCGCTTCGGCGGGAGACATGCCCTGGCGGACAAAATGCTCCGTCAGCAGCCGCAGGTGGGATTCGATCTCCGCATCGAATTCCTGGTCCAGCCGCTTCCGCGTGAATAACCCCCTGGCCTTCGCCACCCACTGCCGCAAGGATCGCATCGTTTCATCCCTGCCTTTCCAGCCGCAGCACGCGCCCAATCACCGCCGCTATGCGCTCCCAGTTTTCCGTTTCGAGCTCGAGCTGCTTCTTGCCCTGCCGGGTGATCGAATAAAAACGCGCTTTGCGATTGTTTTCCGAAGTCCCCCATTTGGAGTCGATCCAGCCCTGCTGCTGCAGCCGAAGCAGGGATGTATAGACCGTGCCTTCGTTCAACTGCAGAACCTCGTCGCTGAGCTGCTCGATGCGGCGGGCAATGCCGAAACCATGCAAAGGACCCATGGCATACAGGGTCTTCAGCACCATCAGATCCAGAGTTCCCTGCAACACGTCCGATTTCTTCTCGCCCACCCGGCCCTCCTTTGGACATTCCAAATGAACGTAGCACCGCTCCTTTGCAATGTCCATAGGAAAACAAGGTTTTTCTGGAGTGCCATTTCCCGCCCCGGCGGAGCGGTCCCGTCTGGCCGAGTAGCCTAGGATAGTGTCGTGAAGGTAACGAGCGGAGGGCGCATGGTCTCAGCCGGCTCATCCTGCAGAAATCGCATCGGCTCGCGAAATTTCCGCTCATTTGGTTTCAATCCTGGGGCAATGCTCCTCATTCCCCTGGCCTGCTTCGGCCTGGCCGGTTGCGGCTCGAACACTTCCTCGACCTCTGGCTCAGCACCGGCAATTACCTCTTTTGCGGCGAATCCAGCCGGCATCGATTCCGGCGCAAGCAGCACCCTAACCTGGGCTGTAACAGGAGCGGCGAGTATTGCCATCACGCCCGGGACCTTCACCTCCACATTGGCGAGCGGTTCGACGAGCGTGAGCCCCACAGTGACCACGCCCTATACGCTGACAGCGACCAATGCCTCCGGCTCGACGACATCGATTCGGACCGTTACCGTAAACACGACCGCCACACCGACGATTAGCTCCTTCACAGCCAGCCCCACAAACATCGCCTCCGGCTCCAGCAGCACGCTCAGCTGGACGACCATCGGTGCCGCCACGATTGCCATCACGCCCGGAACCTTCACCTCCACATCGGCAAGCGGTTCGACAAGCGTGACCCCGGCGGCAACCACGACTTACACGCTGACAGCGGCCAATGCATCCAGCTCCTCCACGGCCACGGCCACCGTCACGGTAACAGCCAGCAGCGGTCCATTGGCCATCATTACCACTTCGTGCCCAGGTGGTACACAAGGCTCGGCGTATGCGGGCTGCACCCTCGTCGCCAGCGGCGGCGTTCCGCCGTACACCTTTTCCGTCAGCACAAGTTCCAGTTATCCTCCTCTGCCGGAGGGTATGTCTCTCGATGCGGCAACCGGCAATATCAGCGGCGCCCAAATCGGCGGCCAGGGCACCTACACGCCTGAATTCGTGGTGACCGACTCGACAAATGCCCAGGCGGCGCAGCAGATCAGCTTCGCCATCACTGGCAGCAACGCTTTCCTCGCTAACATCTTCCCGTCCACTTCGATCTTTCACCATCGCGTCGACGCAGCCACCACCGGCTTGCCAGTCGATACTTCACCCGCCGCGCCGATGTACAGCGGATATCTGCCGGAGACGGTCAAGCCATTCTTCGGAAACAATTCGAATGCTCCCTTTCCGAATGGAATCCCGGCCTTTGAAGTGCCTTTCAATCAGCCTGACGTATCGGTCACAACCACCGTCTATCAGTCGTATTTCACCTCCGGCCCCATTCCCGCCAACGCTCCCGTGGAAGGTACCAGCAATTCAACCGGCGACAGACACGTTTTGATCTATCTGGAGGCGGGCGGCGGAAACAACCCAGCCCTCTACGAAATGTGGCAGGGGATCTACGAAAACGGCCCCTGGACCGATTCCTCCAACGCGCTCTGGCCCAACGTCGCTTCCAATGCCCTCACACCGCAGGGCATGGGAACATCCGATGCCGCCGGACTTCCCGTAGCGCCGCTGCTCGCCAATGCCGACGAGGTTATCGGCACGGGCACACCCACTACCCCCAACGGCACCATTCGGCATCCCATCCGCTTCACCCTCAACCATATGTTGAATTACTGGGTCTGGCCCGCGACGCAAACAGCGGGCGTGGGCAGTTGCACGGCTGCGGATGGAAGCGCCATTCCGGTCGAGTCGCAAATCTCGCAATCCTCACCGCCCGCAAGCTGCACCATGTCCGGTCCCGCCGGCGAGATCTATCGGCTCAAGGCTTCCGTGGCGACCCCATCGTGTGCCGCCACCAGTCCGCAGGCGGCGATCATCATCACCGCCTTCCGAAACTACGGGATCATCCTGGCCGACAATGGAGACAGCGGGGGGCTCATCGGCACGCCCGACGCGCGCTGGAACGATAACGATCTTGCCTGCCTTACGAGTCTTACCCTGTCGGACTTCGAGCCGGTGAACGTTTCGAGCCTCATCGTCAGCAACGACAGCGGAGCCACCAGCCACTAACCAACACACGCCCGATTTAGATATCCAGGTTCTTTACATCCAGCGCGTTGTCTTCGATGAACTTCCGCCGCGCTTCCACGTCCTCGCCCATCAGCGTCGTAAAGATCGTCTCCGTCTCCGCAATATCCTCCAGCCGCACTGAGAGCAGAGTCCGCCGCTCCGGATCCATCGTCGTCTCCCACAGCTGCGTCGCCGTCATCTCCCCCAGGCCCTTGTACCGCTGCACCTGGTAGTCGCGCCGCCCCTGCTCGATCACGTACTCGAACAGATCTCGCGGCGTCAGCTTCTCCACCGGCTCCTGCGTCTTGCCGCCGCGCTTCACGCCCGGAGCCCCGGCCTTGCCCACCTGCGCATCGGCTCCCTCCGGCGCCGCCTCCACGCCCTCCAGCTCCTCCGCCTCGCCCGCCGCAGCCGCAGCAGTCTTGCCCGCATACTCGATCACAAACGGCGGCTCCAGCATTTCCCTTATCTGCCCATGCTTCGACATCATCTGCCGATACTCCGGGCTCGACGCCAGCAGCCAGTCGATCCGCCGCTCCGCCCCCTGCGCATCCACAAAGCTCAGCGACCAGGTCTGGTGCTCCTCGTCGCACGCCGGCGCCGTCAGCCCCTTGAACTGATACTTCTTCTGGATCTTCTCCAAGTCCTTGTGCAGCGCCGCCAGCTTGTCCATGCTCTCGAAGTCCGCGCGCTTCACCAGCTCGTGCTTCGCCAGCAGATTCGTCACTTCCTCGTTGCGCAGCCGCTTGTTCACTTTATCGAAGAACCCAAGATAGTCGTTCAGCTGCCCCATGAACTTCGTCAGCGCCGCGCCTTCGATCTTCGCCGCGTTGTCCCCGTAGCGAATCGCCATCCCCTCGGCCGCGCGCTTCACCATCACCCGCACAAAGTCCCGCTCGTCCTTGATGTACTGTTCGAATTTCCCCTTCTTGATCTTGAACAGCGGCGGCTGCGCAATGTACACGTTGTTCCGCTTGATCAGCTCGTTCATGTGCCGGAAGAAAAACGTCAGCAGCAGCGTCCGGATGTGCGACCCGTCCACGTCCGCGTCCGTCATCAGAATGATCTTTCCGTAGCGCAGCTTCGTCGCGTCGAAGTCGTCCTTGCCGATGCCCGTCCCCAGCGCCGTAATCATGGCGCGGATTTCCTCGTGCCCCAGCATCTTGTCGTAGCGCGCCTTCTCCACGTTCAGAATCTTGCCCTTCAGCGGCAAAATCGCCTGGAACTTCCGGTCCCGCCCCTGCTTCGCGGTCCCGCCTGCGCTCTCGCCCTCCACCAGATACAGCTCGCACCGCTCCGGATCCCGCTCCGAGCAGTCCGCCAGTTTTCCCGGCAGCCCGCCGCCATCCAGCGCTCCCTTGCGCCGCGTCAGGTCCCGCGCCTTGCGTGCCGCCTCGCGCGCCCGCGCCGCCTCAATCGCCTTGTTGATAATCTTCTTCGCCACCGGCGGATTCTGCTCCAGAAACCCGCCCAGCCGTTCGTTCACCAGCGCCTGCACCGTCCCCGCAATGTCCGAATTCAGCTTGCCCTTCGTCTGCCCTTCGAACTGCGGCTGCGACAGCTTCACGCTGATCACCGCCACCAGCCCTTCGCGCACATCGTCGCCGGTCAGGTTCTCCTTCACGTCCTTGAACAGCCCCAGCTGCTGCCCGATGTAGTTCACCGTCCGCGTCAGCGCCGTCCTGAACCCCGACAGATGCGTCCCGCCATCCACCGTGTTGATGTTGTTCGCAAAGCAGAACACCGTCTCCGAGTACCCGTCGTTGTACTGCAGCGCGATGTCCATATCCACCCCATCGCGCAGCCCCTCCATCACAATCGGCTTGTCGTGCAGCACGCTCTTCCCGCGGTTCAGGTGCTTGATGAACTCCGCAATCCCGCCCGCATACTTAAACTCCGCCTTCTTCGCCTCGCCCGTCTTCGCGTCCGTCGTCCGCTCGTCGGTCAGCGTAATCGACAGCCCCTTGTTCAGGAAGGCCAACTCCCGCAGCCGCTGCGCCAGCGTGTCGTAGTTGTATTCCGTCGTCGTAAAAATCGACTTGTCCGGCAAAAAGTGAACCTTCGTCCCGCGCCGCTTGCTCGTCCCCGTTTGCTGCAGCCTGGTCGTCGGCAGCCCCTTCGCGTAGTCCTGCTCCCACGTATGCCCGTCGCGCCACACCTCCACGTTCAGCGCCTCGCTCAGCGCGTTCACGCAGCTCACACCCACTCCGTGCAGTCCGCCGCTCACCTTGTAGTTCGACGCGTCGAACTTTCCCCCCGCGTGCAGCTTGGTCAGCACCACCTGTACCGCCGGCATCTTCTCCCCGGTATCCAGCGTCATGTCGTCCACCGGAATCCCGCGCCCGTCGTCCGTCACCGTAATCGAGTTGTCGTCGTGGATCGTCACCTCGACCCGCGTCGCATACCCCGCCAGCGCCTCGTCGACGGAATTATCGACCACCTCGTACACCAGGTGGTGCAGCCCCATTTCCCCCGTCGACCCGATATACATCGCCGGCCGCAGACGCACCGCCTCCAGCCCCTCGAGAACCTTAATGTTCTCGCCCGTATACGAGCCATTGCCCGAGCCGTTGCCGTTCGCTGTTCCGTTACCGTTCGCGGGAATCGCGCTTTCCGTCGGTGTCACTTCTTTGGTTGCCATGGAGCTCCAGTGGAAGGGGTCGATTGTGCGCTGCGCCCGGTCGATTTTCCTGCCTGCACAAAACCTCTCCCGGGGCGCGAAAACTACTGGAAAATCGAGGGATTGCGGGTCGCGGGTACACCTTCATTTTACCACGGAGAAGCCCCCCGCACCCCACCCCGGAACCCGCGCCAATACTGGCCGAAAACGCCCTCCAAAGCCGTCGTCCAGCCCATCCCCAGGCCCGTCCCCCAGAGCCCCTGCCACGATCCGCGTCCTTGCATCAGGACACGACTTCCCACCCCTAGCCACCGTCACCTCCCTGCACTGGCAACCCGTCACCCACCTCACCGAGCGCCTCGCCCTCCAACTCCGCAGCGACGCGTTTAACACCATGAACCACGTCAACTACGCACAGCCACCCTCCAGCTTTACCCCCTACGACACGCCCGGAAAACATGGGTGTACATTTAATCAATTCGATATGCGATGGGTCGGGGCTACACAGCTGGAAACGTGGGCAGGCGAGCGACTGGATGCTCGCGCGGTTCTACCACGCCTGATAGGCCAGCTCGTTCGGGCGTCTGCAAGTGATATTGGCTCATTCCGGTTCCCCGGCGCAGACAGCTCCCAAATACCAGGCTGGGACGGTCGCCTCATCGCCAACGCGAGCCATCCGCTTAAGGCGTATGTGCCTGAAGGAGCCTCAGTCTGGGAGTTCGGCGCCGATAAGAATCCCGCGACGAAAGCCGGGAAGGATTATGCGAAACGACGGAAGAAGCCGGGCGAAGGGATCACCCAGGCGGAAACAACCTTTGTGTTCGTAACGCCGCGCACCTGGGCTGGGGCAGAAAAATGGATTGACCGCCGAAAGGCGAAATCCCCGTGGAGAGAAATTCGCGTCATCGATGCGGTCGACCTTGAAGAGTGGATGGGCCTCTGCCCAGGGGTCGCCGCCACGTTTGCGCGTGAGAACAATTTCGCGCCCCGGGATGACGTCCAGTCCATCGACGAGTTCTGGGACCTCTACTCAGGAAGATTTACTCCCCCGCTCTCGGAGAAAGTCCTGCTCGCCGGACGGTCCGGCCAAGTCGAGGAATTGCAGCGGGCTCTGATGTCCGGCGTCGGAGTGCAACGGTGCAGGGGAGACTCACTCGATGAGGTGCTGGCTTTCCTGTGCGCAACCGTCCGATCAGCCGACGACGAAACGCGAGAATACCTTCGTGCGCGAACTCTAATCATTCAGTCAGAGGAGGCTGCACGGCAACTCCGAGATAAGTCGAACCTTATCTTCGCGGTTCGCGGGGCCGCGATGGATGCCGGCGGGATGCTCGCAGACAGGGGCCACCGAGTGATTGCTCCGATCGGCAGGGATGCTGCAAGGGGCTCATCTTGGATCGAACTGAATCGCCCTACTGCATACGAAATGCGCGAAGGACTCGAGTTCATGGGCTTTTCGCCGGAAAGGGCATGGCAACTTGCGCACGAATGCGGAAGAAGCGTGAGCATCCTTGCTCGCAGAATTCCCAGCACAAGCGCGCCACGCCCCTCATGGAGCAATGACAACCGACTCGTGGCTGCCTTTCTTGCGGGCGCATGGGACCAATCCGTCAAAGCAGACACCGAAGTTGTCGCTGCTCTGGCTGGTGCAAACAGCTACGAAGAAGTCGAGCAGTCACTCAGGTCGTTTCTCACCCACCCAGACTCTCCCATCGAGCTAATTGGCACTGTCTGGTCGGTCCGGGCCCCGGTTGACCTTTTTGTCCAAATCAGCAACCTGCTCCAGGCCCGCCACTGGCAGGGGCTCACCCAAGCCGCCCACAGAGTGCTCGCCGAAGTAGATCCAGCCCTTGAGCTGCCACCCTCCGAGCGGATGTACGCGTCACTCCGAGGCAAAGTACTTTCCCACAGCAGCTGGCTCCGGGACGGCCTCACCACAACCCTGCTGATCCTCGGGGCACTAGGAGCGGGGAACGAAGTTTCCGTTAACGGTCGCCCCCCGCAAGAGTTCGTCAATCACCTTGTGGGTACAATCCCGGGCCTGCGCGAAGATTATCGCGTTATCGCAAGCCTCTCTCATCAGTTGCCAATGCTGATGGAGGCGGCCCCCGACCCTTTATTGCACGCCCTTGAGCAGATGCTTGAGGGCGATGCACCAAGCCTAAAAGCCATCTTCCAGGATCGAAAAGACGACCACACCTTTTGGTCCAGCAGCCCCCACACCGGCGTCCTGTGGGCGCTTGAACTTATCGGCCAGGACCCCAAATATCTCCAGCCTGCAGTAAACGTACTCGCGCGCCTCGACGCGATCGATCCCGGCGGAACACTCGCGAACCGACCAATCGGCAGCATAGTCTCGCTGCTCTCCACGTGGAAACCTACTTCAAACGCCTCGCACGAACTTCGAGTCGCCGTTCTGGACCACGTCATCGCTACCCAGCCTGCTGTCGCATGGAAACTCCTCTTAGCGGTGCTCCCCTCTCGCCATGCATTCCAACTTGAACCCATTAGGCCCCGCTTCCGAGAGGCCGGGGCGTCAGAGCGCGAAATCTTAACCTACAAAATCGTGGACGACACGATCAGCGAAATCGCCAGTCGAGCGGTGCGTCTCGCGAACGCCCACGAAGAGAGGTGGGCCGCTCTACTCGAGGATCTTCATGACCTTCCGCCCAGAGACCGCGAGACGATAATCCAAGCATTCAGCGTCGCGATGGACTCGATGGCGCAGAATGCAACGGTCACTTTTTGGGAGAAACTCTCCGAAATTACCAGAAGACATCGGTCATTTCCTTCGGAGCAGTGGGTGCTACCCGAAAGAGAAATAGAAGTGCTTGAGGCCGCGGCGGCCATAATCGCCCCCCGGGTGATTGGTGCCGAGGACCGCTACCTATTCACCGAGAAGCTCCCTCATATCCCCCAGATGGAAATCCGGCGCGTTGGCGAACAGATCGGAGAATACCGTCTGTTGGCCGTGAAAAAGTTGATGAGCGCCGCTGGCACCGAAGGCGTGGTCCGGTTCGCCGCGGAAGTCGAGTCGCCGCGCCACGTAGGGTCAGCATTCGGGATGCTCGCGTCATCGCCCGACGAAATACTGGACGGAATTTATAAGAGCGCGGATCGAGCCACGAGCACCGTCGGCTTCGCCGCCTCAGCGTCCGCCGCGGCGTACGAACGTTTCGGAGAGGCGTGGTCATCCGCCGTTCGCGAGTCCGTCGGGGCGGGGACAATGTCTCGCGCCCTGATGCAGGAACTCGTAAAGTTCTGGCCCCTTGAGGAAAAGACATGGAAATGGGTTGCTCAATTCGGCGAGGAAGCCGAAAGGCAATTCTGGCAAAATAGAGAACCTTGGGGAATCCGGGCTACAGGTCCGGAACTTGTCTACGCCGTCGATCAATATTTGCGATTCGAAAGACCCGAGCACATCATATTCGCGCTGTCCGGCCGCGCCTCTGAGATTCCAACGGATAGGCTGATCACGACACTCACGTCCTTCGAAGATCAGGCCTCACTACGTCCGCATATTCTCAGATGGCAGGCCTTGGATTTTCACATCAAGCAGCTATTCAATGCCCTGCGATCCCGCGACGGCGTTCCCCTTGAAACCACCGCGGCACTTGAATACAGATTTCTGCCGCTTCTCCGCGGATTTTGGCGCAACACCGATCCTGACTCCTCGCTCGACCGCTTTATGGCCGAGTCACCAACATTCTTCATCCAAGTCATTTCAGATGTCTTCCGGCGAGCCTCCCAGCGTAACGAACCCAAGTCCCCCCTCAACCCCGAACAACAGGCTCGGGTGAGTACAGGCATGACACTATTAGAGAGCTTCAGCCGAATCCCAGGACTCTCCGCTGCGGGAATTGACGCCGCAGCGCTTAACGATTGGGTCCAAACCGCGCGAAACGATGCCAAGAACCAAGATCGGCTGAAAATCGCCGAACAATATATCGGCAAGCTGCTGACGCACGCACCGAACGACCCCACGGATCAATTATGGCCTCACCGCGCTGTCCGGGACGGACTGGAAAAATGGCAGAGCACCGAGATCGAAAAGGGAATACACATCGGCAAGATGAATTCGCGGGGAGCGACAGCGCGTGCACCATTCGAGGGGGGTAAGCAGGAACGAGATCTGGCCCAACAATTGAGAAGGGACGCCGCAAGAATGGATAACTGGCCAAGGACGCGCGGACTCTTAATCTCACTCGCCGAAAGCTGGGAAAGCCTGGCTACGAGAGAGGACCTTGAAGCCGAACAACTCCGAATGCGAGAATGACGTTTCACCAGCCCCAGGGAACCCAATTGGCCGGTTCCAATGTGAGCCCTTACCTCCGTAACCCCCAACCCCCACAATTCCCTTGCCCTCCCATCCCTCTATCCCCTACCCTTAAAGACAAGGAATGGACTGTCTGCCAACGGTCCATTTTCTTTTTGCAGCGGCAACAAGACCCGGCTCCCGATCGCGCCGTCCCGCGGTAACGGCAAACGTCTCGCCCTCACCGCATCGCGCCCGACTCGCAGCTTGGGTCGTCGCCAAGTCGCGAACAGGATTGCGTCCGAGTCGCGCCGTCCGCACCGGGTCGGAAACGGAGGCCGGCCGCAGAGGCCGCCTCGTAACGGCAATAATATACTTGACAAAACTACAGGAATCAGGCATCATCCTTTCATGAAGCTCGACACTCTCAGAGATGCAATCCTGTACTTCTCCGATCCGGTTCGCTGCCGCGAGTACATGGTAGCGAATCGCTGGCCGAACGGCGTTGAGTGCCCCCGTTGCGGATCGCAGGATGTGTTGTTTCTGGAAAAGTACAACCGCTGGCACTGTCGCGCCAAGCATCCAGCTCCACAGTTCACCCTGAAAACCGGAACCGTAATGGAGGATTCAGCCGTTGGCCTTGAGAAGTGGCTTCCAGCCTTTTGGCTGCTGGCGAACTGCAAAAACGGGATCAGTAGTTACGAACTCCGCCGGGCATTAGGTGTCACCCAGAAGTCGGCCTGGTTCATGCTCCACCGGATTCGGCTGGCTATGAACATGGAACCGAGAGTAAAGATGGGCGGACCTGAAGGCGGGGCCGTGGAATCGGACGAGACATTTGTAGGCGGCAACCCAAAGAACATGCACAAGAGCCGCCGCCTTGCCATCCAGAAGAAGCGGAGCGAAATAGCCGACTGGAAGGCATCGCATCGGCATTCCGACAAAGTGCCGGTAATGGGATTACTGGACCGGGAGAACCGTCAGGTCCGTGCGCGCGTTGTGCCGAACGTGAAGCGGGAAACACTTCAGAACGAGATTCTGGAGCAGGTGGAATGTGGATCGAAAGTCTACACGGATCAGGCCAGCGGGTACTACGACCTGGCCGCACGGGAGTACATCCACGAGACCGTAACGCATGTGCAGGAGTATGTCCGGGGCGAAGTCCACACGAACGGACTGGAAAACTTCTGGAGCCTGCTCAAGCGGACGCTGCGCGGAACATACGTTGCCGTGGAACCTTTCCACCTGGAGGGATACGTTGCAGAGCAGGTCTTTCGTTTCAACAATCGCGCCACTCGGGACAACCCGCTCAACGATGCGGACCGCTTCGCGCTGGCAGTGTCGCAGATTTCGGGGAAAAGACTGACGTTTGCAGAACTGACTGGTAAGGTGGGAGAAACGAGAGAGCCGTTCTAAATTGCCCGTTTGGGTGAAGAGGCAGAAGCGCGGGAAGCGGAACGTCTAGAGGGCGTTCGCTTCTCCTGTTTCTCGGCCTCCAGTGCCGCCTGAATCGCGCTATGCGGCACAGCGAGTATACGGCGCGTGAATTCGGTCAATGCAGCAGCGGTGCCGCGGATTTCGCTGGCCGGAATGTGGGGGCGTCCGCTCATGCTCTATACACAAGAGCATAATGCGTCCAATCGGGCTAAATCAACAACCAAAAAAGCGCGTCACATTCGGGTCTTCACCAGATGCACCATACGCCGCATGATGCTGTCAGCAACTTCCTCTTCCTTCATCGGGTCAGCGCCGTCGATAACGGCAAGTTCTCTTTCCGATAAAGCACAATAGCGAAACTCCTCTCCCCCGCCCTCAAGGAAGTGGCACCGGATACGAAGCGGCTCGAAGAACAAATCCGTATGTGTGTAATTGGCGTACGGACCCAACTTGTTTACGCAAATCCTGAACGCGCCGTCTCCTACAGAATTGATCGAGCCAGCCATCCCAATTTGTTGCAGGGCATTGACAGAGGCCCCCAAACGGGCCAGAACCCGCTCAACGAATAGCGGTCCCTTTACCGCTATTAAAGACTGTGCAGCAGCGTCTCTGGCTGCTCGCAGTTCCCCTTGTATCTTGGACAATTCAGTTCGTTCTGCTTCCTCTTGAAGCCATTCAGGAATGGAAGGCTGACGTTCGCCCACAGGTGATTCCTCCCCCTTGTCCGCACGAGTATACTGCCAATCGGGCGGTACGGCTAACGTGAAAGACCTCTTCGATCTCCTTTCCGGCACGGCCATTACCTTCGTTGTCGTCGCTCTCCTCTGGCTTTCCCCGCTCGGCAGGCTGATTAACGAGTTCGACGAATTCCGTGAGCGGAAGCGGAACGGGCGAGACTGCAATAAGTGAAGCTCCGATACGCCGACCCTACCCCCCTTGTGGTTCCTCCAGTTCGCCCTTAGAATCCGCATACGAGTTCGCATCGAAGGGCGTGCTGGCAATGACAGACGACGAGAAGCGACGGCAAAAAGCAGACATGCTGCTCGAATACGAGGACGCGACGAACAACCTTGCGGCGATTCGAGCGAAGATCAACACAACCGCCCTTTGCCTGCAAAGTATTGCCGAATGGCTCCAGGGTCTTTTGGACGCGAAGCACTCTGCGGAACTGATACGAGCCGACTTTTATTCGGCTGCTCATGCCGCACGTATTAACGTTTTGGGAGACATGCGTTTCCGAGAAGCGATGGACTATCAACAACTCGTTACGATACACGCCGAGTTGGCCAACTCTAGCCGCAGGGTTGAGCAAATCAGTCGAATTAAGGGCGAATTAGGTTTACGGTAATCCCTGAAACTAAGGACGGTTGGCGTCGCGTTCCTGCCGAATTCGCTTTGCGCGAAGGTTGTGATTGATCTCGAAGAGGGTCTGTACGAATCCTCCCACCCAACCGAAAGCAGGGGCCAGTGCGTCTGCGGAATGCGCAAGCAGCATTCCGGTTATGGAGCCAACCAGGCATCCCACCAAAAAAGCGCCAAAAATCGTCAGAGCAACACGCCACTTCTTCCTCGCTCCGATCACGGCCACAATCCAGAGTACGAGGAGGGCGACATTTGCAAGGGCCATGGCGTACTCGGGGACAGGCTGAATGGCGCTCATGATTTAGTTTCCGAATATGGAAGCAAAACAATCATAGCGCCATGCCGCCGATACCATTCCCCCGCTCGATATAATTCTCGGCACCATGTTCGAGCACGCCCGCCTAAAGATTGAACGGGCCAACCAGCACATCGCGGATTTCGACGCTCAGGCGGCTGCCTTCTTCGGGAGCGATGCCGGTGCGCACACGGTCATCGTCAAGGATGATCCTGAAACGGGAAACCAATTTGTCGAGATCACTCCGGTTACATCCCTGCCGGATCAGTTCGCTCTCATCCTCGGAGACGCGCTGCACAATCTCCACGCCGCTCTGGACTATGCTTGGTGGGAGAGGACTCAGCCGGTCACCGGCACCGACCTGTCCGGCGAAGACAAACACCGGGCCAGGTTTCCGATATATCCAGACCGGGCTGAGCTGGAACGATTTATCAAGCACAGACTGAAACTCGAATCCCTCCTCGGGATCGCGGATAAACTTCTTGACGAAATACAGCCGTACAAGAGAGGGAAGGGAGAATCCCTCTACCATCTCCACCAGCTCGACATTGCGGACAAGCACAGGCTCCTTACCCCGCAGGCGCAGGTTAATGAGATCACTGGTCTGGTGGTGGAGAACGAAAAGGGCAAGCGATTTTCCACCAAGCCCAAATCGTTCCTCTCCCGGCCAGTCGTGTTCCGACCGCCGAACAGTCGAAATCTTAAGCTGATACACGAGGGCTATTGCACCGCGACAATAGTCCTCGGCAAAGGTACACCGATACCGGGTGCTTATGTCGTGCCACTCCTTCGCCGCCTTGTCGTAGCTGTCAATAAGGCTCTGTCGATCCTGCTGACTTGATCCCTCTCTTGTCTGCCCTGTCACGGTGCCCCCATTCTGGCCGAATGCGGCCTATTTTGTCACGTATATTATTGCCCTCGTAACTGCTTTGTTTTCTTATAAGAACCGGCAACTACCCTGTTTTCTTATCGAAAAGGAACCCGCCGATGTTGTCAACGTAGTTAACAGAATTGCGGCCAATGTTTGCAGATGTTTAGCGCTGTCCCACCCCCAGGGGAAGTGAGGCACAGCCAATCGCCCCCGCTCCGCGGGACACAAAGCCTGCTGTTGCACCGCTGTTGATTGGCGGCTAAGCTCTGTGTTTCCCACACATACGCTTTGGAGTCAGCGCAAGTACTTTGTTTCTTACACATAGCAAGTTTTGAGAGAATTTTTTTGTGGGGGCAGGCTCCTGGGGTATTCCACCAGCCCGCCCCCGGTTCAGAGTTCAGTACCCGCCGCCCGGTCCGCCCCGGAACGCTGCCTGGTAGCCGTCGCGGAACCCGTGCCGGTAGTCCTCCTGCAACGGCGGAGCCACCGGCGGATTGTTGAACCTGGCATGCCTCGCCACATCCGGACGCAGCCCGTTGTGCAGGTCCCGCTGCCCCGCCCGGACGCCATCGTTGTACCCCCGCTGGGCTACCGCGCTGTACGCCGGCGGTGGTGGGTAGGCATAAACCGGCTGCGGATGCGAGCATCCCGCCAGCGCCAGCGGCATCAAGACAAGTGCCGCTAAACTCAACAGCTTCTTCATCGTAAGTCCTTTCGTGGCCGGCACTTACGAGACGCGCCGGGCCGTGGGTTGGTGTCTGTCCATGCAGTTCCTTGCCTGCCGGATTCGCCGCTCCTCTTCCACTGGACACGCTTTGCTCTTTCAGGTTGCGCTCCCCGCCCCTCTCCTGCGCGACAATATAGTTGCAATGGAATTCGTCGACCTTCAGGCCCAGTACCGCCGCCTCCAGCCCGCCATCGACGCCCGCATCCGCCGCGTCCTCGACCACGGCCGTTTCATCCTCGGCCCCGAAGTCCAGGAGCTGGAAGCCGCCCTCGCCGCCCGCCTCGGCGTCCGCCACGCCATCGCCTGCGCCAGCGGCACCGACGCCCTGCTCCTCGCCCTCATGGCCTTCAACATCGGCCCCGGCGACGAAGTCCTGACCACCCCCTTCACCTTCTTCGCCACCGGCGAGATGACCACCCTCCTCGGCGCCCGTCCCGTCTTCGCCGACATCGACCCGGTCACGTATAACCTCGACCCCGCCCGCCTCGAAGCCGCCATCACCCGCCGCACCCGCGCCATCCTCCCCGTCAGCCTCTACGGCCAGCCCGCGGATATGGACGCCATCAACCAGATCGCCGCCCGCCACGCCCTGCCCGTCATCGAAGATGCCGCCCAGAGCTTCGGCGCCCTCTTCCATGGCCGCCCATCCGGCAACCTCTCGACCATCGGCTGCACCAGCTTCTTCCCCTCCAAACCTTTGGGTTGCTATGGCGACGGCGGCGCCTGCTTCGCCGACGACGACTCGCTCGCTCAGGCCATGCTCGAGCTCCGCAACCACGGGCAGGCGGGGCGCTACCTGCACACCCGCATCGGCATTAATGGCCGCCTCGACACCCTGCAGGCCGCCATCCTCCTCGCCAAGCTCGACTTCTTCGACGAGGAGCTGGCCGCCCGTGACCGCATCGCCGCCCGCTACACCGCTCTCCTCCACGAAGCCGTCCACACCCCGGGCGTCGTCCCCGGCCACACCAGCTCCTGGGCCCAGTACACCATCGAGGTCGACGAGCGCGAAGCCGTCGAGCAGACCCTCCGTGAAGCAGGAATCCCCACCGCCGTCCACTACCCCATGCCCCTGCACCTGCAGCCCGTCTACGCGAAGTTCGGCCTTGGGATCGGCAGCTTTCCTCATGCCGAGCGCGCGGCGGCGCGCGTCCTCAGCTTGCCCATGCACCCCTATCTCGAACCGGAACAGATTGATCGCGTGGCCGACGCGGTCCGAGCAGCCGTTGGCGCAACAGCTTCGCAATGAACCTCTGCGGGTAACAAGTCACCAAAGATTGCATTGACAGGGCCCGACCCTGCAAAGAGAATGGCGTCAACTGGCGGACCGCCCTACAGGCGCTGTATCGCATCCACACGATCAGCGGCTCTCGGGCCACCGTCGAGACGCCGCCTGTGATGCCCGAGTCCGTATCGAGCACGACCAAGGCCGACGCAACCGAGCGCAGGATGAACCGCGCAGTCCGCCGCGCGCCGTCCTCTGCCACCCCCCGCAGCGCCGCGAATATCCTCCGCAATCCGGGTTCTATTGATTGGAAATTGCCTGTTTGCCAGCATGTTTCCTGCCGAAGATCAGAGAGAGGAGGCCCGCCAAACCGAGTCCGAACGCACCCAGCACAGCATGGCTCCGGCCCTCGTGGCCGGTCGCATCACCCGGCACAGCACAAACACAGGAGGTAAACAAATGCAGGAAGAGCTTCAGATGCTTGATGAGTGGATACCGGAACAGATGGAACCAGGAACGCTCTTTGTGCTGGAGAATGCGGCGCCTATGGGCGATGCGCGCAATCCTTTTGTGGCGGTGCTGGCCTGCCCGCGCTGCGGGGCGCTGGGATTGATTACCCGTGCCCAGTTCGTCGGGCTCGAATCGATGATCTGCGGCGGCGACACCTGCTCCGCGGAGTATTACCTGCACGGCGACGAGATCGAATACCGCAAACCGCACTGACCGGTATTTCCGGTCATCGGAAAAGCGTGCCGCACCGGCACGCTTTTCTATTGTGCGCGGGAAGCGAAGCAGTTCAACTTCGATCGCAAGCAGTTGCTCGGATAACGCAATCGGTATGCGCAGCGGACTCAAAGCCGTATAGGCATCAATCAGATGCCTAACTAAACCGGGGATGTTCCATAGTGGCAACGAGGAACCCCCGGTTGTGAAGAGACCGCCGACTCGACTCGTAGTCATCGTCGCCAGCTTCCGCGAGGCAGAATGTCTCTTTACCTTCTGCCAGATGACCGATGCGGGCACGCTTTGGGCATGTTTGGCAACCGCGCCTGCAGTCGAGCGAGTACAATTCCCGCCAAGGATGCAATCCCAGACTCGGGCGTCTACCAGGACCGCAGAGTTCGCTTTCTGCCCGCCACTACATGACGGCGTATTTGATCTCTGAATTGGTACCCAACAGATCTATTGGTGAGCCTGCTGCGCTTTGAGCACCGACGCTCCAAGAGATGAGAGGTGGGGGTCGTTGTCATGAAACTGTTTCTCTCGTACAAGTTTGCAGACCAGGAGTTCGTTGAGCTGGTCTATTACATGCTTTCAAAGCAGGCAGTTGAATTGTTTTACTGGCCGCGGCACGGTCGTCACGGCGATGTGGATAAGTTGCTTGTTGAGCCGCTTGACGAGTGCGAAGGGATGATAGCGTTCCTCGGTGCGAATTCGGCTGGAAAACAGAAACAAGAAATTGACTACTATCTAAACCACCACCCTGAACGCCCATTCATCCCCGTACAACTGGTCCTGGAGCTTCCCGCGGGTTTGCGTTTAGCTGCTGATAAGGGTGTGCTGCAACGCGACCTTCGGCTGCCCGCTTTTAGTTCCGCGAGAAACTTGGCCAAACAAATTATGGAGAGGCTTTTTGTGCCGTGGTTTCCGGAGGATGGTCTTCCCAGCCGCTATATTGTCAAATACGAAAAAGAGTTTCTGGAAAAGCTTCGTCGTAGCGACCCGGGACTGCTGCTCGACCTGCGGACGGAAGTTGGGTGGACAGTGTGGCCTCGCGTAGTAAAGAAGGACGCTGCGTTGCCCAATCCAATCACTGACAACAGCATCGGCGCCCTGTCCGATGGCTCTCATGAAGTGCTGTTGGACGCTCGTACGAGTGTCCAGGCAGATGGGCAACAACTGACCTTCCCGGAGGCGCGCCCACGGACGCATCTCCGCTACCCCCTACGCGAGGGAGATACGCTTAGGGTGGCAATTCTGGTATCCGGAGGCATCGCCCCCGGGATTAATGCCGTCATCGACGGGATTTTAGACCGTCATTCGCACTACTCCAAGCGCCAGATCGCGACCGGACTTCAACACGGATTGCAAATCCTGGGTTATCGCGAGGGATTCAAAGCGCTCTTCCGCAATGGAGTGGCGCCGCAGCCATTAACCAGCACCTCGGTTCGCGATGTGGTTGAAGCGGGTGGAGCGTTCCTTGGGACTTCACGCGCCGACATGCTGCTGCCAGGCAATGAGAATCGGGAGAAAATGCTGCTTGATGCGGTTCAGCGGTTAAAGCAGGACGGAATCGACATCCTGTACGTCATCGGCGGTGAGGGGAGCATGAGTTGTGCACACGCGCTCTGGCACTATGCTCGGAGTACCGATTACGACCTATCGATCGTCGGTATTCCCAAGGCCATGGACAATGACATCCTTTGGGTGTGGCAATCTTTTGGTTTTCTGTCGGCGGTAGAGGAGGCGCGCCAGGCCATCCTGCACATGCACACAGAGGTTTCTTCGAATCCGCGCGTCGCAATCATCCAGTTATTCGGATCGGATTCGGGCTTTATCGCCAGCCACGCGGGATACAGCACCGCTTGCGACCTTGTGCTCATTCCGGAAGATCCATTGTCAATGGAAGAAATCGTGACTCATGTGAAGAAAAAACTGATCGACCGCTACGGCAACGGGCCGAGCACGACAAGCCCATACGCTATCGTTATCATGGCCGAAACCGCACTACCGAAGGATGCCGAGGACTTCTGCTGCGATCCGCGTGCAGGCCTTTCGGAAGACGAACAGCAGCAACTGAGGATCTTCCTGGGCAATGGTCGCAGCCTCCGCGGGCAGACGCCCGACGATCTCAGGCGAGCGGGGCTGAAGATCGTTTCGGGGGTCCTCCAGCATGAGATTCAACGGCGTCTGCAGCCACGGTGGTATTGGAAAGACTTTCGTGTCATCACCAATGAGCCAAGGCACTTGATCCGGTCCATTCCACCGAGCGTCACGGATGTGATCTTTGGGGAGCGATTGGGGGCACTGGCAGTAGATAATGCCATGGCCGGCTATACCGACTTCATGGTGAGCCAGTGGCTCACGGAATTCGTGCTGGTTCCGCTGCCTCTCGTTGTTCTTGGAAGAAAGCGTGTTCCAAAAGAGGGGATTTTTTGGAAATCGGTTATCTCCAAAACCGAGCAACCGACTTCCTCGCCTCCAGCGCCTACGGGATCTCCGGCATCTGCAGCCTCTGCAGCGGTCCCTGCGCTTAAGGCATCTGCAGAGCCATAGTGAGGCGAAAGTATCGCTCGATGCGCTGTGACCGGAGCTGGTGCCCAGAAGCAGCGCTCGCCCAGCAGACCGATAAAGAAACGCCGGCACGCCTCGATCTCATCACGGCGGAGCGCGAGGGTTTCCTTGCGGGTGTCCTGCCCTTCAGCAAAGCCCCATAGCAGGTCCACCTCAACCAACTTCACCTGGCGCTCGCGGCAAAGGTGGAGTAATTCTGACCCGATCACCTTAATCCGCCTGCATCCTTCGCGGATCGACGGGCAGGTAGGGAGCAACGGCAAGACCCGCATGCCCGAACCCACGAAACTCCTTTTCCCGAAGTGGCACCGGGAATTGTTCAACGCCATTCTCGATGAAACGAAACTGAAAACCGACCGCGAAGGTCAATCACGTACCGCTTACAGCTTGCGGCACACCTGGGTCTGCCTGCGCGTGGTGGGAGGGGCGGACATGTACCAGATCGCGAAAAATTGCAGGACATCGGCTGAGAGGATCAGAAAATTCTATGCCTACAGAATCACGACCCGCCTCGACGCCGCGCCATCAATATCATGCGCGAGATGAACGACGCCGGCAAAGCAGCGAAGGAACCTCGCAGCGACACCCGAGCCTTATACTTAAGGTGGCCACGCGGGCGTGGCGGAATCGGCAGACGCATCGGACTTAAGCGCAACTTGAGTGCTCGCCGGGAAACCGGCGATGCAGAACTGCTCAAATTCGGGGAACCCTGTCAGATGGCGATCCCGAGCCAAGCCCCCGACGGAGCACTCTGGACGGGGAAGGTGTAGAGACTAGACGGGCAGCACCTGCTGGCCGAACGGCCATGGTGAAGGTATAGTCCAGACCACGAACCTGCCGGAGCGTCTCTGGGACGCGATTCCGGCAGGGCGGCGAAAGTCGTCGTTGGTAAGAAAATCCGTTGGGGCGCAAGCCCCGTGAGGGTTCAAGTCCCTCCGCCCGCACCAGTTTTTCGAGCCGGGAAACCGCGGCACCCGAAGGAACCTCTGCCCAGACCTCTGACTTTTCAAAGGCGGAGTATCCGCGCACGGCACTCCGTCCTCGCCCCCGACAAGCAAATAACAACGTGGAGACAAGCCGCCGACAAATCGCAGCCGCGCGCCCACTAACGTCGTAACTATGTCGCCACCGAGAGTTCAGCTGTCTTTCTTGTTACGGCCTCTTCTTTCGAGGCTGATCCTGCTGGTTGCCGTTGGGTTCTGTGGATGGTTCCACGCAGCGGCACAGGATACGCCGCTGCTGTCCGGGGGGCTCGCGTTCTTCTCCAGCACCACCGGCGGCAACACCACCTACTTCACCATCGCCGAGCCGCTGGCAGCGGTCCCCATCGGGCCGCATTTTCTGGTGGAGTCGCGCGCGGCCCTGCTGGAGACCTTCTCGCCCAGCGGCAGCCCGCAGGCCGGCTACGACCATTCGCACTTTGTCGGGCTCACCTACCTGCAGGGAGACTATCTGCTGACATCTCATCTCACGGTGGTCGGCGGCAGCTACCTTGTGCCCTTCGGCACATACAATGAGCGCCTGTCGCCGGTATGGATCGGGAACTTCCAGGACGGTCCGCTGATCGCCGGGCTCGGCGTGATGTCGAGCGGCACCGGCGTGGGCGGCGAGCTGCGGGGATCGGCGGTGAGCCGGCCGCACTACACCATCGATTACGCAGCGTGGTTTTCCGCACGCAGCGGCAATCAACAGTTCAACGCGGAACGATCGTCCGGAGGACGCGCCGAGGTGTATCTGCCGGTGCAGGGGCTGGAGGTGGGCGCTTCGTACGGGCGGCTTCTCGAGGGCACGCAGGAAAACTTCTATGGCACCCACCTTTGGTGGGAACCCATCGGCACCGGCTTTCGTCTGCGCTCGGAGTTTGCGCGCGGCCAGCATGGCGATGGCTATTGGGTGGAGGCCGATTACCGCATGGCGGCCTTCGGCGGCGCCGACAGCTTTGTGGGCCGCTTCGAGCCGCTGTTTCGCATGCAGCAGACCTTTCGCCTGAACCAGACGGGCTCTGACAGCTTGCCGGCGGTGGACACGCAGCGAGCCGATTTCGGGCTGGACTACAACCTGCCGCACAACGTGAGGATCCTGACCAGCTACTCGCGGCAGTTCTCCTCAACGCGCAACGAAAACATCTGGGAGACGGGCATCGTTTATCGATACCTGCTGCCCACATGGAAAGGAAAATGACCTTGAGCCCCAAATATCTTTTGCCCGGAACCATGATGATGGTCGCGCTGTGTGCGGCCGTGTGGGCGGCGACACCGGAGCCGTCGCAGGCAGCGCAGCAGGGCGCCCCGCATCAGGCGGCGCGGAAGACGGCCGCTTCCGCAACGCATGCCGAGCAGGACGGGGAGCGCATCTTCGACCAGAACTGCTCCCGCTGTCACGCGACCCCCGAAGGCTTCCCGCCCAGCATCTCGGGGACGATCGTGCGGCACATGCGCGTGCGGGCCTCGCTGAGCGAGAAGCAGGAGAAGGAGCTGCTGCGCTACCTGAACCCGTAGGGCCGGCCACCGGCCGGCGGTCAGGCGGCGTTGTTTGCGATTCTCCGCGGTGATGTCGATGCTGGGTCCTTCGCCGCACAGGCGCTGCGGCGCGCAGGCAGCAGAACCCGGCAGAGGATCGCGACACACAGCGCGAAGGCTGCAATTCCCAGCAGGACGTGCGGGTAACCGAAGCGCGTAAACAGCGTTCCGGCGCACGGCGTCGCGACACAGCCGACTACCGAACTGCAAAACATGGTGAGAGCCGCTGCGGTGCTGCGCTCCTGTTCCGGAGTTTCGTTCATCAGCAGGTTATACAGGCCCGGGCAACTCATCCACTGAGCGGCCGCGAAGATCAGGTACAGCGGTACGGCGAAGGATTCGCTGCGAGCGAAGCTCAGCAGCGCGAGGGCAACGGCCGCGGCGAAATTCGTGACGACAATACCGCCGGCGAGGCCGACGAAGCGAAAGAGCGCGGGGTTGAGGAGACCGGCGCACAACTGCACGACCTGGGCGGCGGCGAAGATAATCCCGATGGCTGCAAGCGGAATATGCAGTTGGCGCGACAGATAAACATTCGCAAAGGGAGTGAACGAGGCCAGAACAGCGGACCAGAGCCCCATGACGACAAGGAATCGAACGAGGAAGGGATCGAGCCTGAAGCGCGACCAGCGCATCGGAGCCTGCAGTTCGGCGTCCGAGTCGCCGCCGTGGGAAGAAGTACGAGGCAGCAGCAGCACAGCGTCCATGCCTGCAGCCGCGATAGCACAGGCGCCAAGCAGGGTGAGCCGCTTGACCTCGACGGCGGTGAGCGCCCAGCCTGCGCGGCTGAGCCACAGCGGCAGACGGCCGGAAACAACGGCGCCTACGGCGCTGCTGGCGATACTGGCGGAATAAATGAGGCTGAATGCGCCGGGTCGATTCTTCTCGGTCGTCAGGCCGGCTATGGATGGAAGATAGCCGACACTCCAGCCGCACATGGACACGCCGGCCAGGAAGGCGAGGCCGATCTGAGCCGGCGGCCATAACCACACCGCGCGCAGTGCGCCGAAGAGAGGCGCCGCGATGAAGCAGGCGATGAGCAGCCTGCGCACCCCGATTTTCCGCGCCAGGGCTCCGGCCGGCAGCGTTCCCGCCACCGAGCCGAGCGCGAAGGCTCCGCCGATCAAGCCGATCAGCCGGTCACTGAAACGGAAATCGAGCAGATAGAGATTGAAGAGAAAGAAGTAGACGGAGAAGCCGGCGTCGAAAAAGAAAGCGGCGGTGAAGAAGGTCCAGAATCCGCGCCCCAGATCGTGTTTGCGGAACCAGGCGAGGGGAGTTCGGCGGCGAGCGGACTGTTGCGGCCGCGGCTCAGGAAGGAGATCCATTTACCGGCCCTCACGCACCAGGAGCTGCAGGCGTTCAATGGCCGGCTCCAGAGTGTTGTAACGCAGCTCAAACACTTCCGCAGTGAGCAGCCGCTCGATCGCGGTGTACTGCACAGCGAGCAATTCAGGAATGCCGAACAGCACCTGGCGCATGGAGTGACGGGCAACGTCCCGGCGCCACGGCATGAGCTGCGGCGGGCCCTGCCAGTTGCGGTTGAGGAAGACAATGAAGTCGACCTGCGCCGCCTCCGCAGTGCGAATGTGCGGCAGGCTTGCGGTGGGCACCTCGATGGAGGGCTTGCCTTCCGCCCGCGGCGTGACGGGAAGGTCTGCGATCTCTGGAAACAGTTCAGCGGCCGAGGGCCGCAATCTCACCTGATGGCAGTTGCCGATGACGAGGCGATCGGCCTGGCCGTTGAGCAGGAAGCTTCCGTCGTCGGTGAGAAAGGTCCATCCCGCCCGCGCGCAGGCGAAGGACAACGTGGACTTGCCTGCGCCCGAGTCGCCGCAGAGCAGAACGCCGCGCCCATCGAACCCCACACAGGCCCCGTGCACCGGCGTTGTGTAGCGTGTGGAAATATGGCACGAGGCCGCGGCTTCGAGAAAGAAATAGCGAAGGTACAGCGGGTGATGCAGCGCTGCCGTGGACACGACGATTTCTGTCGTGTTGCGAGCGAGGTCGACGATGCCGTAGTTCGAATCGTCCGCCACCCATACCAGCAGCGAACCCAGTATGCGGTGAACCGGCGAGGGCGGGCAGTCGATGGAACTGCTCTCGACGACGTGAACGCGAACCGACACCGGCTCGGTATCGAAAATCTTATCGAACATGCAGTGACTGGCTCCGAAGTAAGCGAGAATCTCGGGAGAGTTCGTGCGCACTTCCACCGGAAAACCAAGAGAAGAAAACATCTCTCGCAGCGAGGCCTCGGGCTCTTCGAGCGCGTGCCGGGAAAAGTCGGGAGGCCGAGAAAGGTCGCAGGCGGACTCGATTTCCTGAATCGTCATCATGAAGTTTCTCCGTCGATAATTTGGGCCGGCGCATCGCACCCGGGTCAGAACGAATAGCGCAGGGCGAACTGGATGAGGCGCGGAGCGGTTACAGTCCCGCTGATGAGGCCGAACGAGGGGCTGGCGACAGGGTTCAGCTGGGTTGGATCGGCATAGCCGAGACTGGTGTTGGGATTGGCAAACTGCGGCGTGTTGGTGAAATTGAACGACTCAGCGCGAAAGTGCAGGCTGCTCGACTCGGTCAGCGGAAAAGTGCGCTCCAGGGCGAGGTCCACGTTGTGCTGGCCGGGCCCGCGCACGAAGCCAACGCCGCTGTTGCCGAAGTCCTGATCCGCCAGACTTGTTCCGTTGGGAGCCTCGGGCGCGCGGGTGAACGCATCGGGGTCGAGATAGCCGTTGAGCACCCGTTTGTACAGCGATCCGTGCGTGGAAGGATCGCTGCCCGTTCGCTCGGCACGTGTCTGGCTGCTCAGCAGGCCATAGACTGAACCGGCGTTGCTGTCGAAAACGCTGAGAGGGATGCCGGACTGGATCAATCCAATGCCGGAGAACGTCCATCCGGACAGCGCGTGCTGCGCTACAGCGGGCCCGAGCGACCAGCGCGGCGCGGCCCAGTCAAAGCTCACCACGAGGCGCTGGTCGCGGTCGTCTCCCGCTGGCCCGTACGACGACCGGCGCAGATCATTTTGGTTATTGGTGGGAAGCTGCAGTTCGAAGACGTCGGTACCAAACTCGCCGTTGACCTCATCCAGGTTCTTCGACCACGTGTAGCTTGTCTGCAGCTGAAGGCCGGCGGTCATTTGGCGCCGGAGGCCGATCTGCAGCGCGTTGTAGTTGGCGACAAAGACGGAGTCGGTAAAGAGCGAGCCCTCGCTGACCCCCTGAATCGGCAGTCTCGCGGTCACGTTGTTGATGGAATTTGCCGTCTGCCCGTTAATCGGATTTCCCGGGCTGGCCAGCAGGGCCTGATCGAATTCCACCTGCCCGGAGCGATGCGCGGACTGGGTCCCGACGTAGCCGACTTCCAGCAGATAGCCGCGGCCCATCGCATACTGCACGTTCAGGTTGTATTCCTGCGTCCGGCCGTCGCGCATGCCGGGATTGGTGCCTTCGATGAAGGAAGCCGAAGCAGGGGAACGGGGCATGAAGACGGGATAACTCGACGCCGGCAGCACCAGCGGGACAAACGGACTCTGCAGCGTTGCCGCGCCGTTGGGGTCGCCGGCAACAAACTGGAGCGTAGCAAAGGGAAGCTGCGCGAGCGTCTGCTCGGCAAGATTCCCGGAGTGCCGGTCGAAGTACACGCCGTACCCGCCGCGAAGAACCACGGTCGGGTGCTGGGTGAGCTGCCACGCAAATCCGAAGCGCGGCGAGACGTCGCCCAGCGGGGTTCGATATAAGCCGGCGAAGGAAGTCTTCACTATTCCGGCCGGCATAGCGCCCGGGAAGTTGGAGGGAAGGGTGAATCCGCTGTAGGTTCCCGACGCGGGAACAGACCCGCGGAGTGCCGTATCGGCGTTGAAGTTCGGCAGGCGCCCGGTGGTCTCAGTCGGAGCGCCGAAGATTTCGTAGCGTACCCCGGCGTTCACCGTGAGCCGGTCGGTCAGGCGAATGTCGTCCTGAGCGAACGAGGCAAGGTCGTTGTAGCGCTCATTTCTGCGAAAGATGCCGCCGCCGGAGATGCTGATCGTGATGTTGCTGAGGCCGAAGGGGCTGCCGTTTTGCGCCGCGCTCTCACCCAGCAGAAAATCGTCGAAGGTTCCAATCTCCAGCAGTCCGTCCGTCTGCTGCGGTTGATTTTCGTCCACTTCATCCCGCTTCACTTCCTCTCCGAAACGGAGATTGTGACGGCCGCGCGTAAGGGCCACGGTGTCCTGCCAGATAAAAGAGTTGGTCACCTGCCATTGCGAAGGTGTACCTGCATCGCCGATGGTGAAGCCGCCCACGGTGAGGCCGGGAGCGTGCAGCGTAGTGCCGGCCGCGCCGGTCGGTGTCCCTTCTCCGATTGCCGCGGCGGTGAGGGGATTCTGCACTGTCGCCAGGCCATCGAAACGCATATAGCCGAACCGCGCGATGTTCACCAGATTTGCGCTGTAGACATGGGTATCCGCAAGCACAAACATCGTGTTGCGATTCAACTCGCTGGTACCCCATCCGGGAACATTCGCCGCATTCGGCGAGAATGGCTCCTCAGCAGGAGCGCGCGACCAGAAAAGGCGGCCGGCGAGCGTGTTCTTCTCGTTCAACACCTGGTCGAGATTGATCGAGAACTGATCTTCGCGGTAATACGCAGGGATGGCGTAGGTGGACAACCCGAGCGGCACCTGGTCCGAGGGATCCGGACCGGTTGCCGGAAGCACTGTCTGCGGGCTGGGCACGGCGAACTGTCCGTTGGGAAGCTTCGCGTTCAGGATCGCAAGCGCGACAGGATTGATGTTGGATCCGTCGCAGGCCACCTGCACGCCTCCCGCCTGGGTGAAGTAGCCGGCGGCCGCCTGGCCGGAGGCGTCGAGGTTTCCTGCCGGGCAGAATTGCGCTCCCAGCTTTGCAGCGGAACGATCCGACGTGAGCAGGGGCAAGAGCGGAGTCTGCTCCTGGCTGAAGCCGTTCACTTCGGTGTGACCCTGATACGCGCCAAAGAAGAACAGACGGTCCTTCCTGACAGGGCCGCCGAGCGCTGCGCCGAATTCGTTCTGCTTGAGGTCGGGCTTCGGCTGGCCATTGAGTTTCGAGAAGAAATCGCTCGCATTGAATTTGTTGTTGTCGACGAACTCCCAGGCGCTTCCATGGAATCGATTGGTGCCGCTGCGGCTGACCAGATCGACGTTGGCCCCGGTCCCTCGCCCGTAAGCCGCGTCGAAGTTCGCAGTTTGCACGCGGAATTCCTGGATGGTATCGACGGCGGGAATCGCGGTGCCCACTTCAAAGGTCTCCGCGGTCGCGGCGGAGTTCTCCGCGAGGTTATTGGCATCGATACCGTTGAACTGGAGGTTGTTCGCGGTAGGCGTTGCGCCGTCGGAGGCGACATTCTCGGTGCCCGATCCCAGTTCGGCGGCATTCGGGAGATCGACGATGACACCGGGCGACAGGCCGAGAATCTGCGTGTAATTGCGATTGGCGAGGGGCAGCGCCTGAATTTCCCGCTGGTCGACGACACCGCCCAGCGTGGAGCTCTCCAGGTCCGCGGCATTTTGACGGGCCGAGACCTGCACGGTGGTATTCGCGCTGGCAACGGCCAGAACGACGTCCACCGAGCTCACCTCGCTGACTGTGACGCTGACCGCGGAGGGCGGAGCCGGCTGGAAACCGGCAGCCGTCGCAGTGAGCGACCACGTCCCCGGCGCCAGCAGCGGTATGCGGAAGGTGCCTTCGGCATCCGTTGTCGCCGTGCGCGAGGCCTGCGTCGACTGATCGATCACGACCACCTGAGCCTTTGCGATCGCCTGATGTGCAGGGTCGTAGACTGTTCCCGAAATTGCACCTGTACCGGGCGTTTGCGCGCTGGCCGATCGCGCCAGCACCAGCACCGGTAAAACCACCACGAGCGTGGCGAGACTGCGTCGCACCAGAACGATGTCCATATCGGCTCCCTCAAATCCCTCGCGAATCCAGCAGTGCTTTGAGGCTGAGTATGAACAGCGGTGGGTTGTCGGTTGTTAGCGGTTTGTCACTCTTTTGCACCGCTTTGTGCGAGCCGCGGCGATATTGGCCCGTGGGAGCGCTTTCTCTCGCAGTGACGTAAAGAAGTTACGTGGCCGCGACATCTCTATGACAACCCTAAGCAGCCCGGCACCTAGTCTGGCCCATGAGCGATCAGGCCGCATCGTGCGGATCGTCCGCGCTCGCGAGCCTCTCGCCGGGAGAGTCAATATGGAAGCAGCCCACGCTCCGTCGCTCCGAATCCGCACGACAGGAGCAATGCTGTTGATGGCAGCCACCGCCGCAACAGCGTTTGCCGCCGAACCACCGATTGGAAACCTCAACACGGTCACCGTCCTCAGCAGCACCGTGCCCGCCAACGGAGACCTGAATCCTTACGGAGTCGCAAGAGTTCCGCGCACCAGAGGCGATCTGGTCGAAGGCCGATTCCTCATCAGCAATTTCAACAACAGCACCAATGCTCAGGGAACCGGCACAACGATTGTGCAGATTGCGACAGACGGCACGTTCAGCCAGTTCGCACAGATTGATCCCACGAAGGTCTCCTGCCCCGGAGGCATCGGACTGACGACGGCGCTGGTGGCCCTGCGAAGCGGATTCGTGATTGTAGGCAGCCTGCCTACGGTTGGCGGCGCTTCATCCACTGCCGAAGCCGGTTGTCTCATCGTCCTCGACAGCTGGGGGAAGGTGGTCGAAACTTTTTCCGGCCACCATATTAACGGACCGTGGGATATGACTGCGGTGGATGGCGGATTCCTGGCCGCGTTGTTCGTCACCAATGTGCTCAATGGCACGGTGGCGGCCAATGGAGACGTCGTCAACGGCGGAACGGTGATCCGTCTCCTGCTGCTCACTCCTGACAATGGGCCGCCCCTGTTGCTGGACAGCACCGTGATCGCGACCGGCTTCCCCGAGCGCACCGATCCCGTTGCTCTGGTGATCGGACCCACCGGCGTAGCCTTCAATGAGGATTCCGGGACACTGTACGTCGCCGACACGCTGAACAACCGCATCGCAGCTGTTCCCAATGCTCTCCTGCGCTTCATCCCCTCCTGGCAGGGAATCACCGTATCCAGCGGCGGAGAGCTCAACGGCCCGTTGGGTCTCTCCATCACGCCGGATCATCGCCTGATTGCCGCGAATGGAGACGATGGCAACCTGGTGGAGATCGATCCCTTCACGCACGAACAGATCAGCGAGAAACTCGTCGACGATTCCGGTGGTCCGCCCCCGGGAAACGGCGCGCTTTTTGGTCTGGTCGCAGGCGCCGACGCAGTCTACTTCGTCGACGATGCCACGAACACATTCAACGTCCTTCACTAACCAGCAGGTCAGGGAGCAGCGCGCCGGCCGTCGTTCTCGCTGCTCTCTGACCTCATGACGCGAATTATCCCCTTATCCGGAAGAAAGAAATGAATCTGCGAAGAAGTGCGACCCTGTTCACGCTGTTCGTCCTTTGCCTGCCCATTGGCTCTCGCGGGTGGGCTGAAGCGCCCGCGCGCACCATCGAAGTCCATGTCCATCGATTTGCCTTCGAGCCGTCCGAGATTACGGTGAAAGCCGGCGAGAAAGTGCGGCTCGATCTCATCTCCGACGATGTTCCGCACAGCCTGGTGGTCAGAGATCTGGGGATCAATGAGGCGGTGTCGAAGTCTCATCCGTCGGAAGTAGTTTTCACTTCCACTCGTGCGGGAGACTTTCAGGGCCGCTGCGGGCGGTTTTGCGGCAGCGGTCATGGACGCATGACGTTCACGATTCACGTCACGGGAGAGTAACGCCGTGAAGATGCGACTCCTCTGGCTCGGCGGTTGTGCGGCGTGTCTGCTTGCTGCAGGTTGCCGGGCCACACCCCCCGGACCCGTGGAAACGGCAACGGTGCGCTGGGTCAAGCACAACATCACGGTGAAAGGGGCGAAAGACCGAAGCCCGCTGACGCATAGTCCGACCGTGATGCAGGAAGGCAAGACCGCCTTTGGCTATTACTGCGTGGTTTGTCACGGACTCGACGGGCAGAATACCGGCGTGCCGTTCGCGAACAGCCTGTCGCCGCCGGTGCCCTCGCTGGCCTCGCGCGAGGTGCAGCGCTACAGCGACGGACAGCTGAAATGGATCATCGAGAACGGAATTTCCCCATCGGGAATGCCGGCTTCGCGGGGCATTCTCAGCGACGAAGAAATGTGGTCGATCGTGGACTATTTGCGGCATCTTCCGCCGGCCGGCAGCCTGGGAGAGCCCCGGGTCTACTCAGGCGACGATGAAAACAGCAGCCAGTAGGGCAGACGCCGGCAGGGAGAATGTAACTTCGATGCGTACTTATCCGATCGGCAACGGGATGTTGACGGCTCGTATTTCCGGGCAGTTTGCGGCCCTGATGGATGCGCTGCAGTTCCAGGGCGCGAACCGGGATGGCTTGCTGGAACTGGATGACCATGGCTGGGAGGAGCTGCTGAACATCTGCGATATGGCGCATCTGACGCTGACGCTGGCGCAGCTGCCCTCCCCGGGCTTCCCGGAGTGGGTCGTGGCGCGACTCGATAAGAATATGGCCGATAACGCGGTGCGATGGAAGCGCATCCAGGCGACCTACACCGAAGCTGCCGGTGCTCTTCGCATGGCCCGTGTTCCGCATGTGGTGCTCAAGGGATTCACGCTCGCGACCGATTACGCGCCCGATCCGCGCTTTCGCATGCAGAGCGACGTAGACCTCTTCTGCCCGCCGGAGTTTATCGATTCGGCAGTCGCGGCGCTCATCGAGATCGGGTACACGCCAATGGAAAACCAAAACTGCCGGGTCGCCGATCACGTTCCTGCGCTGATGCGTATGGGAGGGGCATGGCGGGGCAATATGTACGATCCCGATTTACCGGTCGGTATTGAGATTCATTTTTGCCTTTGGAATGAATCGCTGTCGCAGATCCCTGTTCCGGAGGCGAACCTCTTCTGGAATCGCAGGATCGAGCGCCGCTTCGGAGACTTCGCTTTTCGCTCTCTGAACGCGGTCGACCAGCTGGGATATTTTGCGCTGCACCTGCTCCGGGACGTTTTCTCCGGAGACTGGATTGTGCATCATGTATACGAGCTGGCCGCCTTCCTCGATCGCCGCGCCTCCGACGACGCATTCTGGGCCGAATGGCACAACGCGCACAGTGAACGGCTGAGGGCGCTCGAGGCGCTCGCGTTTCTATTGGCCCAGGCATGGTTCTCTCCCAGACTGTCACGGGCAGCACGTGCGGAAACGGAGGCACTGCCCCTTCCGCAACGACGCTGGGTGGAGCGGCTCGGAGGATGTCCGCTGGAAGTGATCTTTCGCCGCGCCAAGGAAGGCAGGCTTCTGCAGTTCGTACTGGCGGAATCGTTGGAGTCGAAGGCGAACGCCGTCCGGCGGGCGTTGCTGCCGGCCACGCTTGCCATTCCTCGCGGCCCCGCATTGCGCGTGCGCAATCGGCGACAGGGCGCGAGCCGGCCGGGGAGCCAGTTGGTCGACACTCTCGGCTTTCTTGCCCACCGGCTGCAAACGAATCTGCGGGCGACAGCGAATCTGGTTGCGCATGGGCTTGCGCTCTATCTGCCGCAATAGCGTCGGCTGACGAGGGATCGAGCGCAGCGATCGGACGAAGAAGGCTCCTGGTTCGAGGTTCGTCAGTAAGTGGTTGCCGGTCCGGGCGGGTAGTCGTCGCCGAACTTATTCTTGTGCGCCGGCGCGGTTCCGCTTGTCGTCAGCTGGAGAACGCCGAGATCGTTCTGTGCCGAAGAGATGCGCACCCGCCGCGTAAGAGCCTCAAGCTGTTTTGTATCCACGCCCTCCGCCCACAGGTGCATCTCGTAAGCGCCTTCGGGAACGCCGCGCAGCACGACGGTGCCGCTGCCCCTGGCAACAACGTACCAGGGTGTGGAAAGAGTAACGATAACGGCGCTCATTTCCGGATGAATGTCGCAGAAGATGTACGAGACGCCTTCGCGGTCGAAGCGCACTTCTTTGGAACTGCCAGATTCGTACAGGCCCAGATCGAATCGCCTGCCGTTGAACTGGGAAAAGACATCGTGGAAGAACGGGTCGAGGTTGGGAAAGGCCACTATGCTGCCCAGTGGCACCACCAGCAGATGGGGATGAAAGGCCTTGTCCTTCTGCACCATGCTGAAGTGGCCAGGAGTCACCGCAACGCCGGTAGCCGCGACTCCGGGAAGAACGGGGTTGAGCCAAAGGACAACGTCAGGCGACGAAGCGCGGACGGGAGATTTGCCGGTTGCAGGACGCGCGATTTCGAAGTGCGCCCGCACATCCACATTCTGGGAATAAACCACTCCGCACTGCTGCAGAGCGACGAGCGCGAGGATCGCGATGAATCGGATTGGAGATGTTCCATGTGGCATCAGAACAGATATCCTGCGGCCAGGCCGAAGATTTTATTGCTGTTGACCGCACCGCTGATGGGCCAGCTTCGGATCAGCCGGAACTCGGGGGAGATGAGCAGATACGATCTGGGACGATAAACAAGATTGCCGTAGGCGGTTTGATTGCGAGCCAGGCTGCCATAGGCATCCTGATCTGACGCCAGGTCGGACCTTCGCAGTTCGTTGTTGAACGCATTGTCCTGCCCCACCGCAAGATTCGCTTCGAGAGTCGAAGAAAACGTGAATTTCAGCTGTCCCCAGCCGCCTTCTGCATCGAGTCCGCGCAGCGATGTGTAGTAGTCATAGGACGCGTAGTCTTTGAAGGCCCCGCCGCCCAGACCGCCGATCGCCCGCCCTCGATAGAGTTCTCCGGAGAATTCGACGGAATTCGCGAGCGGGATCTTCCAGTCGGCAGTGCCCGCCCATGCATCGACATTTTCGTCATAGGAGTAGTCATGGCGGCTGTAATATCCGCCGACGCCCAGATCGACGGGGCGTCCGCGCCAGGAGATCGCATCGCCGAGCCGCGCTTCATAGCCGGGCTGACGGCTCCGCTCCGCAGCATCGGGACTGCGTTGGCCGCCGGACGAAGAACTTCCTGGAGACGGCGGGTCGATGATGGCGAACGCGGCGCTGAGCTGCCGCCC
Organism: Acidobacteriaceae bacterium; assembly: GCA_030041435.1. Classification (GTDB taxonomy): domain Bacteria; phylum Acidobacteriota; class Terriglobia; order Terriglobales; family Acidobacteriaceae; genus Palsa-343. The sequence continues at coordinate 82,373 of JASHNW010000050.1, read as the reverse complement.
TGGCAGGATGCTGTCTTCCCGGAAGACAAGCTGCGGAGACCAGGTCCACAGATTTCCGGACCACGCCAGAGCCGGCTCACCGACGGATAGCCAGGATGTGGGGTTCTGCGGCGAGATGATGGGCTGGTCGAAAACAGCAGCGAGGGAACGGTTCGGCCAGTCGAGAGTGGCCTGTGCCGTTCGCAGCCGGACGGTGCCCGCGGAAGTCGTGTAGTCCGCATACGGAATACCGCCGAAGAAGTCCACACTGATGACGGCAGACGATTTCGCGCCCCACAGCCGCGGGCCCGATGCGTCGATACCGAGCAGCGACTGCCGTGCCGTCGCGCTGAAACTTCCCACGGGGACGTCCGGTTGCGCGGGCAGGGCCACAATGGGCAAGTCGATATCGTCGGTGTCGCCGGAGTTGGAGACCGAAGTGAAGAGAAGCGTTCCGAAGATGCGCACCGGATACTTCGACAGGCTCTCCACTTTGGTCTGATCATGTTGCCGGACTTCCGACTCAAGCACGCCGGTGCGCTCCTGCAGCTGTTCGACACCGGCGCGCAAATCTGCCGCGGCTTGCGCAGCTGTCTGAGTCTGGGTTGTTCCGGCAAGCTGGCTGCGCAGGCTGGCGATCTCCTGGCGCATGGCTTCCATCTCGCTCTGCGACTGCTCCAGTTGCTGGCGCAGGCTGTCGATCTTGCTGCTCAGCAGGTCGAGATGCTGCTGCAGCGTCGAAGTCTGCGCATCGGACATCTCAGACGGCGGCGACTGCTGGGCGGCCGCTGTTACCGCGCCGGCGGCGAGCAGGCCGATGGAGAGGACGCTCAGTCGAAATGCCTTCCGGATTCTATTCATATTGCAGTCCTGTGATGTCCGGGCTGCGAGCACAGTCACTCGGCGGCAACCGGAGATTCGGGCAATTGCGCGGCAGTGGCAAACTGACGCAGTTTCGATTTGGCAAGAGCCAGCCTAAAGACAGTGCGGCCGGGGCGCGACTCCTCGAGCATTACGCCTCCGCCGTGCTCCTGCGCGATTTTGTGAGCGAGCGCCAGGCCGAGGCCCATGCCGTTGGGCTTGCCTTCGCTTACGAACGGCTGAAATAACGTGACGCGAATCGACTCCGGCACTCCCGGGCCGTTGTCAGCGATGCGCACACTGATCCACTCGGTATCCTCTGTCAGCGAGATATGGACCTGGGGATCCGCCGATCCCTGTCGCGCTGCCTGGCAGCCATTGAGCAGCAGGTTGTAGATGGCGCGTTCGATCTTGAGGGTATCCACCCACGCGTCCACCTGCGGCATGGGATCGAACGAGAAGCGTACATTCTGCGCCTCGGGGTGAGCTCGAACCAGCGCTACCGACCGCTCCGTCAGGAACGAGAGGGACTCCCAGGAGAACTGCATCGACTGGCCGGTGCGGCTGAAGAGCAGCAGCGATTCGATCAGATCGGTCATGCCGCGAACGCCGTGCCGAATTTCAGCCAGCAGTTCCAGCCGCTCCTGCGGGTCGGCGGAATCGTATCCCAGAAATTCGGCGTTGGCGTAGACCGCCGAAAGGTAATGGCGGAGGTCGTGCGATATCGAGCTTGCCATCTGCCCGATGGTCGCGAGCCGCTCGGCGGCCAGCAACTCCTGTTGCGCATCGCGCAGGCGGCGGCGCATGCGGTCGAAGGCTTCGCCGAGTTCCTGAATTTCCCGGGCTCCGGCGCGGCGCAGCTGATAATCGAAGTTCCCCGCACCCAGAGCGCGAGCACCCGCCACCAGACGGTCGAGCGGACGAGTGATCGTCGTGGAGAGATAGATCGCCAGCAACCCGCTCAGCACCAGCAGAAAAGCCCCCAGCAGCAGCAGGGCGTGATTCAGGCGCGTGAGATAACGGCTGGACTGGTCCCAGGATTCAAGCACCACCAGCCGAACCGCGGGGTCAGCAGGACTCGACAGCAGCGTGGAAGCGCCGACAAAGTGTTCTTTACCCAGCCACAGGTCGTGTCCCTCCGCGCCGTACGAGTCCAGTGCCGCCACGTGTTGGGCAAAGGCCACTCGCGAATGCTGGTCGAGTGTGGTGGCAACCAGCATGCGGTTCGCGCAAAACACCACCTCTGCCGAAGCCACCTGGCTTACTTCCTGGGCCAGCCGGTCGTTGACGGAATAGCCAAGGAGCACGTATCCGAGCCTGGTGCCGGCGGCCGCGGACCCGAAGTACAGAGGCTCCGCGGCGATGACGTAGAGGCGTCCGCGCAACAGAAAGTACTGCTCCTGCGGGTTCGCAAACACCGACGCGGGGATAAAGCTGCGGGGATCGACGCCGTCCCACGACACCCCGTTCTCGAACAGAGCGACGGCTGTGCCGTTCGGATCGGCGAGCGCGAACAGATCGCCCCCGCTCAGGCTGTAGTAGGGGCCAGCCCCGTCGCGGATTGTCAGCGTATCGGACGTGGTCATCAGCGACTTCAGAACCGGCAGCGCCGCAAGCAGCGACGCTTCGTGCCGCAGCGTCTGCTCCTGCTGTGTCTGAATATTGCGGAAAGTGTCCATCGATCGCTGCAGGCCCGCGGAGATATCCCGCCGGATTTGCTTCTGGAGAATGCTGTGGACGATGACCAGGCTCAGCGACGCCACGCCGAGAGAGACGGACAGGAAGGAGAGAAGCAGCGTCGTTCGCATGCGCATCGCCACGGCTTCTCGTTCCTCCGTCCGGGCTAATTGTGCGGCACGGGCACAAAGCGGTAGCCCGCCCCGTGCACCGTACAGAAATGCACCGGATCGGCGGGATTGGCCTCGAGCTTCTGCCTGAGTTTCAGGATCTGATTGTCGACCGTTCTGGTCGAAGGGTACGAATTGTATCCCCAGACTTCGTTCAGAAGTTCCTCGCGGGTGAGAACTCGCTCCGGATTATCGACGAAAAACCGGACCAGCTTGAACTCATGGGCGGTAAGCGGGACGAGGCTGCCATTCTTCGTCGCCTGCATTCTGGCGAAATCCAGCTGCACGTCGCCGAATCCGATGGTCGGACGAGTGCGGATCCGCTTCGAGCGCCGCATCGCGGCCTGAACCCGCGCCAGCAGTTCCCGGGGGCTGAACGGTTTTGTGACGTAATCGTCGGCGCCCAGCTCCAGCAGCAATACCTTGTCCGCAACGTCGGAGATGGCACTGAGAATCACCACAGGCGTGTCAGGCCAGGACCCCTTGAGCGACCGGCAAATGTCGCGCCCGGACATGCCGGGCAGCATCAGGTCCAGCACCACCGCGTCCGGCGCGACGCTGGCGAACATCTCCAGCCCCTGTTTGCCTTCGCTCGCGCTGTGAATCTGATAACCCTCGGCTGCAAACAGGCGATGCAGCGCTTTCATAATGCGGGGGTCGTCCTCGATCACCAGGATGGTCGCCATAGCCCGTGCAACACCTCGGAAGTCTCCGCACCGGATATCTCCGGTTTGTGATGATTGTGCACCATAGAGAGGGTTTTGCCGAGGGTCCGGATGCAGCTTTGACAATCTGCTGACAAATGCGTGACAAGGGCGGGCGCAGGCGATCCGGGCGCCTTCGCGCCCCTGGCTCGAATGGTCCTCACAGCTCTTTGCAGGCGGAGTTCCACGGAGCCGGCTCGCTCCGGAATCATCGCGAACGATGGGGCGGGACCCAGCCGCCTGAACGGAAGTCCTAACTGAGGGCAGGCAGATACTCGAGAAAGTGCTGCCGCCGCAGCTGGGCTTCGGGAAAGACGAGGTTCATGTTCCGTGCGCCCAATTGCTTCCAGACCGCTTCCGCCAGCACCTGCCGGTAGTCCGTGGTAATGGCCAGATCGCGCTCCTGATACAGCTGTTCCGGATTCAGACCGGGCCACTGCCCGTACACCCTGCCGCCTCTGACCTGTCCGCCCAGGACGAACATGACGTTGGCATGCCCGTGATCGGTCCCGCCGGTGCCGTTCTGGCGAACGGTGCGCCCGAATTCCGACATGGTGATGAGGGTTACGTTTTCGGCGTCATCGCCCATATCCCGCCAGAATGCGGCAATGCCCTGCGAAAAATCGCGGAGGCTGCGCGCCAGCTGGCCTTCCACGTTGCCCTCGTTCACGTGGTGGTCCCAGCCTCCGATGTCGGCAAACGCGGCTTCCACACCAAGGTTGGCCTTGAGCAGCTGGGCGATCTGCCGCATACTGTCGCCGAACGGTCCCGGCGGATATTGTGCACCGTAGGCGGGCGTGTAATGCGCCGGGTCGGTCGACCGAAGCATTTTGATAGCTTCGAACGTCTCCGCTCCGGTCCCGCGCAGCAGGGACGACGTGCTGTCGTCGTACATGGTCTCGAAGATTTCACTCACCGGGGCGGCGTCCGGATTGCGGCCGCCCACTGCGAAATTGCCTACGTTGCTGAGGGCCACGGCAGGCACTTTTCCGCGCAGCGTCAGAGCCACATCCGTGCCCATGGAGACGGCCCGGAAGGGCGATCCCTTCTCGCGCCGATACTCATCCTGCGCCTGGAGGGCGCGGTTCAGCCAGCCGTCCACGGTGGCCCTGTAGCCGGGTGTCCCGGACTCCATGTAGTCCTGCGCGTCGAAGTGCGAGCGCGTGGGATCGGGCGAACCGGTGGCATGGACGATGGCCAGATGCCTCTGATTCCAGAGGGGCCGGAACTCAGCCAGCGCGGGGTGCAGCCCAAAGAAGCCATCCAGATCCAGAACCTGGTTTTGCGGAATGGCGATGCTGGAGCGAGCCTGGTAGTAGTAGAGCTCCGCGTGAGGCACGACGATGTTCAGTCCATCCGCTGCGCCGCGCTGAAAGAGCACGACGACCCTCTGGTTCTTTCCGCCGGCGGATGCGTCTGCCGCGAGAGCCGTGCGGGTAAGAAAGCTGGGAAGCGCTGCTGTGCCGACCACAGCCATCGCGCCGTTCCGCATGAGCGCTCGTCGTGTGATTGCCATTCGCTCGAACTCCTCAGGTGATTTCGGCGGGGCGGTGGGTCGTTCGACCGTTCCGGGTCTCAATGAGCAGTAACACTTCGCCCAACAGAATGTCTCGTGGTTCGGAAAAACCCTTCCTTTGCCTATCTTCGTTGAAACTCCGGCGATCCGATCAGCAGTCCAGCCATCACGGCGTCCTGCGCCTCCGCGGGCTGGCTCGCGGTCCGCGTCAGTCCCGCAGCGAAGGGGTTACCCCCGGCGTCTCCAGCCAGGGCGAGGCTCGCCGCCGCACGAGTTTGTGCAGCGGTATCGTCGAGGCTGGCCAGCACGGCCTGGTGAATCCCCGGGGAAGCCGGCGTATGCAGGATCGCCTGCTCCAGCCGAGACTCCTGCTGCACCTGCGCCGAAGGATCGCCCTCCTGCCCGAGTAACTGGTCGACCGATACTGTGACCCCGGGAATGCGGTTGCATGCCAGGCCAAGCGCGAAGTTCATGCGGCTGACCAGCTCTGCGGAGCTGACCCACGCGTCGTTCGTCATCGCATAGCCATTGGGCTGCTGCGTACCGGTAAGCGGCATGCCCATGACTCTCAGCTCTGCAACCAGGCGATAGGGCTGAGCCACCTCTGCATTCGTTGCCCTGACCGCCGAAACCACGTAGTCCAGGGGAGTCTTGATCTTGTTGCCGGTGTCAGTCGCAGACCAGAACTCGCGAGAGTCGATCATGGTGCGCAGCACCTTCGCGATATTTCCGTCGCTGGAGAGAAATGTCTTCGCCATGCGGTCCACCAGCGCCGGCGGCGGGTCATCGCTGACGAAGCGGACCGCCAGCTCTCTCGATATAAAGTAAGCCGTCGAAGGGCTTGTAGCCAGGATGTGCAGCAGTTGAAGCCCCTCTTTTTCTCCTCCGTTGCGGATCTTGTGCCCCATCACGACTTTGTCGCCGGGCTCATGACGATTCTCGTTGAACTGGAACCCGCCACCCTGTTGCGGCGGAGCTACGCCCCAGCCCGTGAGCACTTTGGCGGCCTCAATGACGTCCTGCTGCGTATAGCCGCCGTTCACCCCGACCGTGTGCAGTTCCATTAGTTCGCGGCCGTAGTTTTCATTGATGCCCAGCTGGGGCTGGCGCTGCGCGGCGGGCGCCTGAGGAGACTGCATCATGCGCATGTATTCGGCCGCACGCTCTCGCCGCAGCGCAGCCAAAGAATCCGGTCCGACGCTTTCCTGGTTGTCCAGATAAACGAGCATGGCCGGGCTCTGTGCCACGGCATCCAGCAGATCTTCAAACTTGCCCAGAGCGTGCGGGGCAATTGCCTCGCGCTCAAATTCGGGCAGGTACCAGGACTCCACTTCATCCTTGTTCGCAAAGATATTGAAGTGATTGAGCCAGAATTCCGTCATCACGCGCTGTAGCTGGCGCTCGCTGTAGATATCTCGCAGCAGGCGGACTTCCTCTGTCTCATTCACGACCACCACGCGCGGGTTCAGCAGAGCCAATACGGTTTCGCGCTGCGCTGGAGTCAGCCCCGCCAGCATCGCCGGGCGATCCCTTGGGACGAGAGAGCGCACAACCTCCTGGATTTGACCAGGCTCGAGGTTCAGCAGCGCTTTGTAGCGCTGCTGGGGCGGAAGATTGACCATGCTGGTGTTCGCCAGATCGGCATAGAGTTTCTGTTCGCTCTCGGCCAAAGTCGGCGTTTCCGCGGCCGGATTCATCATGGCGTCCGCTGGCTGCATCCCCTGCGTGGATGCGACCTGACCCTGTGCGTCCTGCCAGGCGGGCTGCACTTGTTGCTGTGCGCGCAACTGCTGGCGCTGGCGCACGATCGCAATCTGGCTTTCCCAGATCGCATGTTGCGGCTCACCAGAGGGAACGGCCATGCGGTTATTCAGCGCCTGGCGAATCAGGTTGCCGGGAGGGAAATTCTGCATCAGGGTCGCCGGGTCCATCGTCGGAACCCGGTACTCGGAGAGGCGCTGTTCGAGAGCGCTGTCGTCGATCTTCCCAGGATGCAGTTGCGAGTCGATCCAGCGGCTTACGCCCATTGCTGCGACCTGCTCCACTTCGCCGGGACGAGGGCCAAATGCCAGCCGGTTCAGCGCGTGCAGTGCTCTCGCCTGTTCTGCGTTCGGCGGCTGCTGTTCGCTGGAAGATGCCGCTGTGCCGGAATGAGAAGCGCCGGGCCCCGATGCGAAGGCCAGAGAACAGAGTCCCGGCAGCAGGCCAGCCGAGCAGAGCAGGGAGAATATGCGGCCACGGCTGTGCATGAATCTCCGTCCTCCTCAGGGTGGATCGTCGGTCAACGGCTGAAACCCTGCAGGCCCAGGGATAGTTTCGCTCTATTCGTGATTTACCGAGTTGCAAATATCGCGAATCGCCGAGGTTCCCTGCAGGGACTCGGTGGTCGGAGAGAGAAGCGTGGCGAGGGCGCCAAATGAGCTCATTCGTCCTCTTTCTCCGCCGTCCTGCCTCCCGATTCGTCTTTCAGGCAGCCTGCGAGTCGCAGACCCTGCGCTTTACGGCACAGACGATCAGATTCACGCGCTTCGATCCCGCACCGCTTCGTTTCTGACGCGTGAACTCCCACTGACGGCTTGCGCCGGCCGCCGACCCTTCCACTTGCCAGGCTATGTTCCTATAAACAATTGATTTAAGACGCCTTACCGCGCAGCTCCTGCTCGGCGCGGAACCAGTCCAGCTCCGGCTGCCCCTGCGGGTGGCCGCGTTCGGCCCAGAACCGATGCGCCAGCTGCCGAATCTCCTCATGCGATACGCTGACAGGGTGCGCCGCGGCAGCGTTTGTCTTCTTCGCCGGGGCCTTGGCCGCTGTCTTGCGCGGCTTCGCCGGAGCCTTCGCTTTCTTTTCTGTTTCTGCCATGCCAATCTCCTCAGGGATTATTTTGGGCCAACATTCGGGCCATCTTCTACAGAATACGGGACACCTGGCAAACCTCAAATTACGAAATGGTCCGAGAGCAACTTTTTGGTAACCAGGCAGCCCCTCCATTCGATGTGTATTGAAAACAAAAGCGTTGCCGAAGGCGCGTCTTCCGGCCTGCGCGTCCCTGGTATAGTGGCTGGCAGAGCCACTCGCGGCCGTCCCGGAGGCGATTGACCTTGATGCTGTTCGCTGACTGGCGCGCCGCTGCGCTTGCTCTGCTTCCGCTGATGACCACGACCAGCCTCGCCGCGAATCCAGCCACGAACTTGTCAACAAGCCCGGCCGCCATTCCCGACGGCGTCCCGCGGGCACTGGCCCAGGAGCGGGCGGCGCGCGTCTCAGACCTTCACTACCAGCTGAGTTACCGCTTAGTCCCGCATGCTCCGACGACCGACGCCACCGAGCAGATTCGGTTTGAGTTGCGCGATGCGGGCAAGCCGCTGCTGCTGGATTTTCGCGATGGGCAGATTGCGGATATCCGCCTCAACGGGGCGGATATCCCGGCTCAGATCGTCAACGGCCACGTGCTGCTGCCTGCCCAGGTGTTGCAGACGGGCGAGAATGTAGTCGATGCGCGGTTCACGGCCAACATCGGGGTGGCCGGCAAGGCCATCACTCGGTTCGACGATCACGACGACGGCGCGGAATATCTCTACACGCTGTTTGTTCCCATGGACGCGAGCATGGCCCTCCTTTGCTTCGACCAGCCAGACCTGAAGGGGCGCTTCACGCTCCAGATCACCGCGCCCGACGACTGGACAGTGATCGCCAACAGCGCTCCCGCGGCGACACGGCCGGCAGGCGACGGGTTCCGCACGACGGATTTTGGAGCAACCGAGCCCATCAGCACCTACCTGTTTGCTTTCGCCGCGGGGCCATTCGTGAATGTGCATCCGGAGCAAGGGATGCCGAACGTTTGGGTGCGAAAATCGCAGGCGGCGAAGGCGGAAGACGCTGTTCCCGCCGTGCAGCAGACCGCGGCGGAGGGCATCCGCTACCTGTCGAACTATTTTGCGCAGCCGTTCCCCTTCCCCAAGTACGAGATGGTGCTGATCCCAGGCTTTGCCTACGGGGGCATGGAGCACGCCGGCGCGACCTTTCTGCGCGAGGAGTCGGTTATCTTCCGCACCGCGCCGACCGCGATCAACCGCCTCAACCGCGATGTGGTGGTGTTGCACGAACTGACGCACCAGTGGTTTGGCGACTTCACCACCATGCGCTGGTTCGACGATCTGTGGCTCAAGGAAGGCTTTGCGCAGTACATGGCGTACAAGGCGCTGGCCGATCTGCGCCCCAACGAGGACATCTGGCAGCGCTTCTATCAGTCCATCAAGCCCGCGGCCTATGGCATCGACGAAACGCCGGGGACTACGCCCATTTACCAGGACATTCCGAACCTGAAGGATGCGAAGTCGGCCTACGGCGCGATCGTGTATGAGAAAGCGCCGGGTGTACTCAAGCAGCTGAACTACGTGCTTGGCGATGAGGCGTTCCAGCGCGGGCTGCAGATTTATCTGGCACAGCACAAATACGGCAACGCCACGTGGAGCGACCTGATCGACGCGTTTCAGTCGGCGTCGGGTCGCAACCTGACCGCGTGGGCCGACATGTGGATTCGCCATCGCGGTATGCCGCGCGTCGAGGTGAGCTGGTCGTGCCAGGGTGGGCGCCTTAGCGAACTGCGCCTGACGCAGCATCCCTTTCTGCAATACGAGACGTCGGGCGCCGATGAGGTGTGGCCGATTGCAACCGGGATTGCGCTGGGCTACCCGGACGGCTCCGTGGGCACGCTGCGCGCCGAGTTGCAGACGCAGAGCGCCGAGGTTCCGTTAGGGCCGGAGGGCCAGGCTTGCCCGGCGTGGGTCTATGCGAACAATAACGACCACGCCTATGGGCTTTTCCTTCTCGACGCAAAGAGCCGCGGCGCGGTGATGCAGCAGATCGCCACCATGCCGGATCTGTTTCGCCGCACGCTGCTGTGGGGCTCGCTGTGGGACTCGGTTCGCGAGGTGGAGCTGGACCCAGCGGCCTATGCAAAGCTGGCGCTCGATGCACTGCCCGCGGAGCACGATGAGTTGCTGGCGGCGAGCCTGCTGGCGCGCACCGACACGGCGGCGCATCGCTACGTGGGTGCCGCGCAGCAGCGCGGTCTGCTGCTGCAGGGAGCGCAGACGGCGATCGACCGGATGATCCACGATCCGGACCACGACCTGCGCATCGTGTGGTTTCGCAGCCTGGCTGGCTTTGGCGCGCAGGGCGTGGGCCAGGCGGCGATGAAACAGCTGCTCTCGGGGCAACTCACCATCCCCGGCGTTACGCTGCGCCAGCAGGATCGCTGGTCGCTGGTGACGGCGCTCATCGCCTACGGGGATCGCGACGCGGACACGGTCTTCGCGGCGGAGCAGAAGCGCGATTCGTCAGGCGACGGACTGAAATTTGCGTACGTCGCGCAGGCGGCGCGTCCGGATGCGGCGACCAAGGCCCACTATTTCGACGAGTACCTGCACAATCCGCAGCGGTCGGAGGACTGGATTCAGTCGAGCCTGGGCGCCTTTAACTACTGGAGTCAGTCGCAGCTCACCGCGCCGTATCTGCAGCCGTCGCTGGAGGCGCTGGAGCAGGTGAAGCGCGAGCGCAAGATCTTCTTCCTGGTGGCGTGGCTCGACGCGTTCATGGACGGCCAGCAGTCGCAGGCTTCGCTGGACGTGGTGCGCAATTACCTGGCGACGGCCAACCCCGATCCGGACCTGCGGCTGAAGATTCTGCAGGCCATGGACGAACTGGACCGCACAGTGCGCATCCGCGCAGCTTACGCGCACTAAAAGGCCCGCGCATCCGGATCGGAACAACTCAGCCGTAAATGAAGTCGTGCGGCCGGAGCAAGCTGCCGATCTTCGGCGATCCCTCAACGAGCGGCCCCATCCACTCCAGCTCATGCTGGATATCCGGGTGCAGCTGGTATTTTCTCTGCACCGAGGCGATGGTTGCGCCGGCCACCTCGATCCTGGCGAGATCGTACTCGCCCAGGCCCGCCTGGCCGCAGTACTTCAGATAGCCGACCCAGTCGGGATTGATGCCCATCACTTCGAGGCCGACGCGATCCGCAGCGATGAAATCCGTTGACGCGATGGCCACATGCGACGGGACCGGCGTGCCGGCGGACGGCCCATTGCCCTCCATGCCCTCGAATCCGTCGATGACGGCCAGGCCCCAGTTGGGCTGCAGCTTCTGCGCGGTTGCCAGCATGTTGTAGTGGGTCTGGCGGATGCCCACGTGGTATTTGCGCTTGTCGTTCCAGTACAGGTCGCCCGGCGCGCTGTGCAGCGGCGAGCCCAACACCATGTTCTTGACAGACAAGGTCGCGACCACGGTGTTGTGGGTCTTCAGCATCGCGCTGCAGATGACAAAGGCCGTCGGATCGAGCACTCGCGCCGCCAGCCGCACCGGCGTGATGTGCAGGTCGGCGTCAAGCACGGGGATGGTCTCGTACTGGCCTTCGCGGTTCAGGTCGACGAGGCTCACCTTTTGCGAACGGCGCTCGTCGGCCAGCTGGCTGTAATGGAAGTGATCGAAGCCGTCCATAGTGTCGCCGGCCGACGACTCCGCGATGACAACGGGGCCGCGGAAGCGGGGCTCGAGGTAGTCGAGAATGCCGTGGATGGCGTCGACGTTGGTGGCCGCAAGCTGGTTGGTGGTGGATACGAAGTTGGGCTTGATGACGACGTACTTCTTATGGCGCAACCCGGCGCGGATCTGGTCGTCGATTGTTTCCAGGGCCTGATGGACGTTTTTGCGGCGGTCCTCGCCGTGGATCAGCGCGACTTTCGACGCGCCCACCGTCTTTTTGGCCCCGTGAACACTTAGTTCGGCGGCGCCCGCCTTCAGAAGCTGCGACTGCATGAGAACACCGGCGCCCGCCAGTTGCACGAATCCTCTGCGCGATAGTGTCATGGCCTCACCCTCATCCCTGGTGTACACGCGCTGACGGCGCGCGGCGGCCGGATATGGCGTCCGTCCTGTGACCTTCGTAACCTTCAGGCAGTGCCGGGTGGAAGGGGCGCGATCTGCCGGCCTCTGAGCAGCTGGAGGGCGGAGTCCTGTAACTCATCCCGCAAAAAGCCGTCTATTCGGCATGGGTTTTCGTGCGTCGGTCTGTTGCGTCGCGTTGTGCACGGCGGTCGTCTCGCCCTGGATGCGGCTGGAAGCTCAGCAGCCGGCCGGAGCACCGCAGCCGCCGCCGGCATCGACCATCACGGTCAACGCGCAACTCGTGAATCTGCCGGTGATTGTGCGGGACAAGAAGGGCGCGATGGTACAGAACCTGACCAAAGCCGATTTCGCGCTGAGCGTCGATGGGCACCCGGAGGCCATCAGGTATTTCGACAAGGACAACAACCTGCCGCTGACCCTGGGGCTGCTGGTGGACACGAGCGGCTCGGTCCGCAGCGCGCTCGAGGACGAACGGAACGCCAGCGAGGCGTTCCTCGATCAAATGATGACGGTTCCCGACAAGGCCTTCCTGATCCAGTTTGCGCATGAAGCGGAGCTGCTGCAGGAACTAACCAGCTCGCGCCCCAAGCTGCGCGAAGCCATGGATCAGGTGGGTACCACGCCTCCCGACGAAGCGCAGAACGATCAGGGCGGCACTGGCGGCTACGGGCGCCATGGCGGCTATCACGGGGGCCACCACATGGGCGGCACTGTCTTGTACGACGCGGTCTTTCTGGCCTCCGACGATCTGATGAAGAAGCAGCAGGGCCGGAAGGCCCTGGTGGTGTTGACCGACGGCGAAGATCGCGGCAGCAGCGAAACGCTGGCCAGCGCCGTGGCAGCAGCCCAGCGAGCCGAGACCGTGATTTATGCCATCTACTTCAAGGGCGAGCAGCACGGATACGGCGGCCATGGCGGCGGATGGGGTGGACGCGGCGGCTATCCGGGCGGCGGCCGGCGCGGTGGCGAAAATCGTGTGGATGGCAAGAAAGTCCTGGAGCAAATGACCGGCGAAACGGGCGGGCGCATGTTCGAGGTCACCAGCAAAGAAAACTTCGCCGCGATCTACACGCAGATTGCGGAGGAGCTTCGCTCGCAATATCGCCTGGGCTACGTGCCGGATGCGGCGACCGCGGCCGAAGGCTTTCATCGCGTCGATCTGACAGTACCCAGGGACAAGAAGCTGTTCGTGCAGACGCGCGACGGCTATTACAGCGGCGAGTGACGCGGCGTACGGGTCGCTGCTTCCGCCGATCTTGCAGCTGGTCTCGGCCCGGCCTCGGCATCGCGTGGCCCGTTCCCCTGCGTCCTGGAATATCCTGGAAGGAGCGGGCGCTGCCCGCAATCCAGAGAGGAGCGACGAGCCGATGAGCGAGCAGCCGGCGGTGCTGGTGTTGACCGACACGAACGATCCGCAACTCGCGATGCTGGGCGGCGTGCCGCATTTCCCGGCGTGTCAGCAGGATGCTGTCAGCGGCGCGGCCAGGGATGTCCCGGTCATCCTGCACTGGTCGGGGACGCGCGATCTGCTGCGTGCTGCGTTCCTCGCCTGCCCGCATGTGCGCTGGGTTCATGCGCGCTGGGCCGGGCTCGACAGCCTGCTGTTTCCGGAACTGGTGGAGAGGGATGTCCTGCTAACGAACGGTAGCGGCGTGTATTCGCAGTCGCTGGGCGAATTTGCACTCGCTGCTGTTCTCTATTTTGCAAAGGATTTTCCACGCATGCGGCGCAACCAGCGCGCGGAGAAGTGGGAGCCCTTCGATCTGGATGAGATTGCCGGACAGACGGCTGGCATCGTCGGCTATGGAGATATAGGCCGCGCGGTGGCTCAGCGCCTGCGCGCCATGGGCCTGCACGTGCTTGCTGTGAAGCGGCATTTTCCCGATGCGCCGGATCCGCTCGTCGAGCAGTTCTATCATCCGCAGAAAATGGCGGAGATGCTGGGCCGCTGCGACTACGTCGTCGTCTGCGCGCCGCTGACTCCGGAGACGCGGCACATGGTCGGCGCAGCGCAATTTGCGGCGATGAAGCCGAGCGCAGTCATCATCAACGTGGGCCGCGGCCCCGTGGTCGATCAGGCGGCGCTGGTGCAGGCGCTCCAGGAAGGCAGGATTCGCGGCGCCGGACTCGACGTCTTCGAGCAGGAGCCTTTGCCACCCGGCGATCCTCTGTGGGCGATAGAGAACGTGCTGGTGTCGCCGCATACGGCGGATCACACGCGCGACTGGGTGGACCAGGCGATGCAGTTCTTTCTGCGCCAGTACGAGCGGTTTGCGAAGGGTGAGCCGCTCGAAAACGTGGTCAACAAGCGGCTCGGATATTGAACCTGCGGGCCCATTCGAGCCATCGGCTGCCTTGCTGCGCGCCGGCCCTGTTTGCAGAATCCGGCCAAACCGCGATAATGGTTCGGCGTTCTCATGTCAGTCAAAACCGAGCAAAGGGCGAAAAAAATCCTGCAGGTGCTGCTGCAGCGAGGCAGCGCCTCAGTCGATGAGCTGGTGAGTTTTCTGGATACCTCGGCGCCCAGCGTGCGCCGCGATCTGGCACGGCTGGAGGAGCGCCACCTCGTCCACCGCACGCATGGCGGCGCGCGGCTGGCCGGGCAAATGCAATATGAAGCCTTCCGCTTCGACTCGTCGTTTCACGAGCGCGAGTCGCGCTTCGCCGAGGAGAAACGCCGCATCGGTGTTGCCGCCGCGGAGCTGATCCGCGAGCATGACACGGTCGGCTTCACCGCGGGCACAACGCCCACCCAGGTGGCGCGCTGCATCCGCCATCGCAATGCGATTCACGTGATCACCAACGCCGTCAACATTGGGATGGAGCTGAGCAATCAGCCCGCGCTCAACGTGACGCTCACCGGGGGCACCATGCGCTGGGCGGGCGCGTTTTCCCTCACCGGTCCCACGGCCATTGAGATGCTGAGCGGCGTCTTCATGGACAAAGCCTTCATCGGCGCCTGCGGAGTAGACGTGCTGCGCGGCGCCACCACCATCGAGCCGGATGAGGCGGCGGTCTTTCGCGCCATGGTGCGCCAGTCGAAGCAGGTGATCGTCGTCGCCGACTCCAGCAAAATCGGCATGGTGAGCCCCGCGCTCATCTGCCCCGCCGGCGACATCGATATTCTGGTGACCGACTGCGGAATTGCTGCCGATGCGCTCCAGGGATTCAAAGCCAGCGGAATTGAGGTGTACGCCGTATGAAACGACTGCTGTTCCTCCTGCTGTTTGCGCTCGCGCCCGCTGCATTCGCCGCCACACCGCCGGTAGCGCTGTTCTACATGACCAGCAATCCGAACTCCATCCGTGACTTTTTCGCGCACTCCTCGCAAATCGATCTTCTCGTCCCCACCTGGTACAGCGTCGATCAGAACGGCCTCGTCACCGGCGAGCCCGAGCCCGCGGTGCTGAGCCGCGCGCAGGAAGAAAAGATCCCGGTCATGCCCATCGTGGCCCTGTTTAACAAGAAGGCCTTCCATCAGCTGGCGACGAGCACGGAAGCGCAGGCGCGGATGAACGAGGCGCTTGTCCGCGAGTGCAAGCTGCATGGCTACACGGGATTCCAGTTCGATCTTGAAAACGTCGACTATCTCGATCGCGACAACCTTTCCGCTCTGGTAAAGGCCACAGCCGACGCGCTGCACGCGGCGGGGCTGCAACTGAGCATCGCGACAGTGCCGAACGCTCCCGGCTATCCGGGCGCAGACGGCTTCGCCAAATGGATTTACACCGACTGGCGCGGAGCGTACGATCTGGCCGCACTGGCGAAATCTGCAGACCTGATCTGCCTGATGACCTACGACCAGAACACGCGCTGGACCACCCCTGGCCCGGTCGCCGGGTGGCAGTGGACGCTCGACAACATGAACTATGCGCTCCAGTTCGTGCCGAAGGAGAAGCTGTCGCTGGGCATCCCGCTCTACGGCTACCACTGGTATACGGGTGCGCCCATCGTGACGCCGGCCACTATTCCCGATGCGGCTCCCACCGAAAAGCCGAACCCGACCGCGGATTACATCAGCTATCCGGATGCCATGCAGCTGGCGCACGACTGGGACGGCAAGCTGCAGTGGGACGCCGAGGATCATTCTGCATTCTTCTGGTTCTATCGCGACCAGGAGCGGGAATGGGTCTTCTTCACCGATCTGCACACCTTCCAGGACCGCTATCAACTGGCCCAGCAGAACGGACTCGAAGGATTCTGCTCGTGGGTGCTGGGCGAGGAAGATCCCGCGATCTGGAATTTCCTTCCCCGGCACGGCCAGACCAGCGCAGGGCGATGAGCGGCACGGAGTATTTCCTCGGCGTCGACGCCGGCGGCACCAAAGCAGAGTTTGCGCTGGGTGATGCCGCGCGCGAGCTGGCGCGTGTCCGCACCGGCACGATCAAGCGCATGAAGGCCGACGCCGAAACCGCCGAGGCCAATCTGCGAGAGGGCCTGCAGAAGCTGACCGAGGCCACCGGGGTTTCTCCGGCCTCTATTACGCGCTGCTGCATCGGCACCGCAGGCGAATCCGTTCCGCTCGTCGTCAACTGGCTGCGTGAGGCCTTCGCGCGCCAGGTGGGCGGGGAGCTGAAGATTGTCGGCGATGTGGAGATTGCTCTCGACTCGACCTTCTTCGGCGGGCGCGGCGTACTCGTTCTCGCCGGCACCGGCTCGAATGTCGCCGGGCGCGCGGCGACGGGTAAGATCGTTACCGCTGGCGGATGGGGCCCGGCAATGGCTGACCAGGGGTCCGGGCATTTCATCGGCATCGAGTCGCTGCGCCGCGGATTTCTCGCCATCGACCAGCGGCGGCCGAGCCGCATTCTCGACGAAGCGCTGGGCTTCTGGAGTCTCAGCTCGATTTCGGAGCTGATCGAGTTCGCCAACGCCAATCCCGCGCCGGAGTACTCGCGGCTGGCCCCCATCGTCGTCGCGCTGGCGGCAGAAGGCGACCTGGTCGCGCAGGAAGTGCTGGAACAGGGCGGCCGCGATCTGGCCATGCTTGCCGGTTTGGTGATCGAGCACATTCGGGCTCTTGAGAGTGTGCGCCCCAACGATCGGACATCCGACCCCGAGTCCGGGCCGCCGTTCGCGGTCCCTGCCGTCGCCGTTGCCGGCAGCATCCTCGAAAAAGTCGCTCCGGTGCGCGACGCGCTCGTCGCCGGCTTGCGCGAACGCTACCCGGAAATCTCCGTCCTCGATGCGCCGGCCGACCCTCCCGCTGGAGCGCTCTGGGCTGCGCGGCAGAGCAGGCGCTGAACCGCAATTCTGCCTGGGCTGAACCAGGGCTGAACCAGCGCAATTCTCGCCGCATCGCAACGCCCGCAGCGAGCCAGCTCGGTGGGCATCCGCTCGCTCATCCGGCGCATGGCGTCACACCAGTGTCCCGCTAACTTGATGAAAAATCTGCCAATTGCGCCAACTTTGAAACGGTAACTGATCTATTTGATCACTTTTCTGGACAATTCGATCAGTTTGCGCTACTGTGGTTCGCAACCTGAGTTCCACCGATCCGCAGCTTTCTGACCGAACCGCGGCTCTGGCTGAATTCTTGCGAGGCCATAGAAAGATCCGATTCAGTGACGCAATGCTCCCTGACCGTCGAGCACCGAAATTCACCGCCGGCTCCGGAGGCAATCATCAGTTTCCACCAGTGCCACCAGAAGCAGACAGGAAAGGAAACGACATCATGCATCAGCCAATTCAGCTATCTCGTGTGCGGTACGCTCTCGTCATCCTGCTCGGCGTACTTTTGTTGGTCCCGGCGGGCGCTATGTGGGCACAGAATGCGCAGGGCACCATCGTCGGTCATGTGACCGACCCCAGCGGCGCCGTCATTGCGGGTGCGAAAGTCACGGTAACGGACCTGAGCGACAACATCGTCCACACTGTGGTGACCAACTCGGACGGCGACTACACCCTTCCGGGTCTGGACCCGGGGCCCTACTCGGTGACCGCGGAGGCGAAGGGGTTTTCGCAGGTGGCGGTCAACAACGTTACCCTCGAAGTCCAGCAGACGCTGCGCCAGGATTTCAGAATGACGGTGGGCAGCGTATCGTCCACGGTGGAAGTGTCAGCGTCGACGCAGATGCTGCACACCGAAGATACGACCATTGGCCAGGTTCTGCAGGCCGATACGATCCAGAGCCTGCCGATTGTGGGGCGTGACTTCACAAACCTCATGATCACCAACGTGGGCACCACGGTGGAACTGGGGGGCGATGAAGCGGACTGGAGCTACCACGGCATCAATAACGAGTACATTTCGGTGAGCCAGAACGGCGTTCAGGCGGCGAGCACCAGCTACAGCATCGACGGCATCGCCGACGTGGACTATGAGTTTTCGGTGCCCAGCAACATTCCGAACGAGCTGGCCATCGGGGAATTCAAGATGATGAGCGGCATGTACGGAGCGGAGTACGGCACGGGCGTCTCCTGGGTGAACGTCGACATCAAGTCCGGAACCAACCGGCTGCACGGCGCTGGGTATGAATCGCTCGAAGCCAACTGGCTGCAGCCGAACAACCAGTACCAGGCCGCGCTCAATGCCGCAAATGGAACCCACGTTTCGCTGAGCCCGCCGTTCCACCAGAATCAGTTTGGAGGGACTCTGGGCGGGCCGCTCTGGATTCCGAAGGTTTACGATGGGCGGAACAAGACCTTCTGGTTCGGGAGCTACGACGAGGGCCTCTACAGGAGGGTCACGATTCCCGGCCCCGTGTTCTCGCCATTGGCCGCGGAGCTGAGCGGCGACTTCAGCGGCTGGCCGTTCCCGATCTACAACCCGGCCACGACGGTACCGAACCCTGCGTACAACTCGAACCTGCCGCTGAGCCCAACCAACTCGCCGGTCATTCGCCAGCCCTTTCCGAACAACAAGATCACCGCGATTGACCCGGTGGCGGCAAAGATCGCCGCCTACTGGGCCGTTCAGAATACCCCGAGCTGCGGAGAAGAACAGCACCTGCTCACCGGCTGCGCCAACTATCTGGTTGACACCTCAAACACAAAGAAGCAGGGAGTCGGAACGGGGCGCATCGACCAGTATTTTGGAGCAAACGACCACGTCTTCCTGACGGCGAACGTGGGCAGCCTTTCGCAGGTCAACACCAGCATCTCGTTCGGCCAGGGCGGCACCACATATACCCGGCCCAAGCTCTTCGGCGGCACGTGGACGCACACTTTCAGCGCCGATACGCTGAATCAGGCGACGCTGGGCTACAGCCGCGACCACTTCCTCACCGGCGTAACCACGGCCTACGGCCCGAATCTGTCAGCGGACGTTGGACTCGCCAACACGGCTTCGAACCCAGTCACGTTCGACCTTCCCAACGTTTGCCTGTTCAACTATTACTGCATCGGGGGTGGCGAGCCTACGACCTATGCCGACAACATCTACCAGGGCGTCGACACAGTTACGATGGTGCGCGGCAAGCACACGTTGAATTACGGAATCGACTTCCGCCGCGTGCAGCTCTTCGAACTGGACAACTATCTCGGCACGGGCTCGGTCGGCTTCAACGGCGAATTCACGGCGCTTGTGCCCGGCTGGGCCGGCCAGCCCTATGCCAGCAACGGTGCGTACTCGTCAACCGCACCGTATCAGGGCAATGCGGTGGCCGACTTTGTCCTCGGCGATACCAGCGGGGCAACCGGGCCGCCGCCGATCGGAACCGACGACTACATCCTCTGGGGTAATAACTGGAACCTCTATTTTGAAGATGACTACCGCGCCAGCAATCGCCTGACGCTGAACGCCGGCCTGCGCTGGGAGCGGCCACCCAACTTCCACAGCGCCCATAACGACGGGTTTGCATTCAATCCCAATAATGGCGGGCAGTATGTCTGGGCGAACTGCAGCTTCACTCAATCCATCCTGTCGTCGATCAAGGCGGCGAAGGGCACTCCAAACATGAACTTCCTGCAATGCGGCGCCAGCAGCACACTGGTTCCGATCGACAACAAGGACTTCGCCCCGCGCCTGGGATTCTCCTATCAGGCGATGCCGAAGCTGGTTGTCCGCGGAGGGTTCGGCATCTTCTACGGACTGTACAACCGGTATTACGACGGCACGCAGTTCGACAAGAATAGCCTCTATAACGAGACGGCGGCTACCTATCCCTCCCCGACCGGAACCGAAACCCAGTCCACGGCGGTCCTGGCGAATCTGTGGGCGCCACCCATCAGTGCAGATTCGCTGTTCGAGACGCCTGGCTGGGAATTCCCCTACAACCAGACCAACTGGCCAGAAAATCACAACCCTTACGACGAGCAGTGGATGTTCGATACCGAGTATTCCCTGACGCCGTCCCTGCTGATCGATATCGGATACGTGGGCGATCACGGCCTGCGCCAGCCGAGCCAGGACATCATCGGAGCGGCAGCGCCGCCGCGCCTGGCGGGCGATCCCTGCAATTCGACAGTTGATATTTCGCAGGCTTCCGCAGCCTGCCTCGCCGATCCGAACATGCAGCCCATCGACACGCGCGAGCCCTGGCCGAACATGCCGCCGTATTTCTACGCGAACATCAACGGCTTCCAGTCCACCTACAACGCGCTGCAGGCCCAGCTCATCGAACGCGCGTGGCGCGGCCTGACCTATCACGTGAACTACACCTACTCAAAGACCATGGACGTCACGTCCGGCATCAACAACATCTACGGCGAGCCAAGCCTCATTCAGGATCCGCAGCATCCGTATCAGGAATACGGGCTGGCAGCCTCGGATGAGACACACCGGCTTGTAGCCACCTATACCTACGCGGTACCGCGGTTCTTCAGTGGACGAGCGCTGAACTGGCTGACGGCCGGCTGGACAACCAACGGCATTTATCAGCTGGGCAGCGGCTTGCCCTTCAACATCGGCGCGAGCGTGTCGGCCGATCAGATGGGCGAATACTACGGAGGGCGATACAACGCCAATTCGACGTTCCACACGAGCGCCAATTTCCACAGGAGTCTGACGGAGTACTTCGACACCAGCAAATACTCGAATCCGGAGCTCGGGCGCTACGGAAACACCAACAAGAGCCCGGAGCGCGGCCCGTACATCCAGAACTTTGACGTCAACTTTGGCAAGAACACAGATTTCGGCGAGGGCAGAGCTCTGCTGGTTCGGGCCGATATCTTCAACCTCGGCGGGACCTGGCACTCGCCTTATGTCGGTCAGGTGTTCCCGAGTTCCAATGTATCCGCGGGTAACTTCGGGTCGCTCATTCCGAATCAGCAGTTGGGCAACATTTCGCTGTGGGATTCGCACACCCTTCAGCTCACGGCGCAGATCAATTTCTGAGCCGCGAGCGGCGAATGGAACCCGGGAAGACCCTGAGGCAGCGTTCACGCTGCCTCACTCTGACGGCTGGGCAAAAGGGTTTCTGACTATCCGGAGTCTCCGCCCAGGGAGGCTCCGGGTTCTGGCCGGGAGTCCGGAATCTGTGTGAATATAGGCACCGTGGATTTGGAGATTTGCGTCGATTCGGTAGAATCGGCGATGGCTGCTGCGCGCGGCGGCGCGCTCAGGGTGGAATTATGCAGCGCCCTGGAGGAAGGCGGTATCACGCCCAGCGCTGGGCTCATCCGCGCCGTGCGCGCCGCAGTTCCCATCGACGTCTTTGTGATGATCCGCCCGCGTGGCGGTGATTTCTGCTACAGCGATCGCGACCTGGCCGTGATGCGCGAGGATATCCGCAGCGCCCGGGACCTGGGCGCAAACGGTGTCGCTCTGGGCCTGCTCACCGCCGAAGGCCACGTGGACGTGGACCGCACCCGCTCCCTCGTCGATCTGGCGCGGCCCATGCGCGTGACTTTTCACCGCGCCTTTGACTTCGCCGCCGACATGGACCACGCTCTCGAAGCAGTGATTGCCTGCGGCGTCGAGCGAGTTCTCACCTCGGGCGGCGAGGCCGACGCCATGCAGGGCGTCAGCCGCATCGCACAGCTGCGCCGGCAGGCCGGCGGACGCACCCGCGTCATGGCCGGTGGCGGCATCCGCGAAAACAATGTGCGCTTGCTGGTGGAGGCTACCGGCGTCCGCGACGTGCACACGTCGCTGAACTCCACTCTGCCTGATGGCGCCCGCAACGGCAATTCCCTCGCCAGCATCGGCGCGCGCTCCGGCGAATACGAGCGCTTTCTGGTCAGCGAAGACGATGTGCGCGGCATCCATTCCGTGCTCGCGACTTTCTCCGGCGAATCTCCGAACTGAGCCGCAATTTACCGGTGGTCCCGCTTTAGTGGCTTGCGGCTTGTCCGCTCCCGCCCAGCACCGTTCGCATGTAGAAGTGGAAGAAGCGGTCGGAGTCTGAATCGAGGCAAACATTCGCGTTCGGCGTGCCCGGCTCCGCGCGCGTGTAACCCTGGTCGTCAATACGGATATGCATCGGGTGCGTCGGGCACAGCGACGGCTCCAGCACATACGCAGCCGCCATCGCGTCAAAGAGGGTCGGCGTCGGGCTGCCCGTAGACGCCGTCCATTGCTCGTAGAGTTCGCTCAGCGCATTCGTCGTGTGCGTGCCCTGGCTGAAGAGCGTCGCGCGCAGCACTTCGTCCAGCTTCAGCTGCGTCGAATCCAGCGGCATCACGTAGAGCGATACGCCCGCATCGAAGAGCTTCCGCGCAGCCGGAATATCCGAATAGATGTTGTATTCGGGCTCGGGTCCGTGGTCGGGCAGATATCCCAGGTCGCCGTAGCCGCGATGGATCGAACCTCCCATGATGACCACCCTCTTCAATTGGCGGAACGTCGCCGGATCGGCGTCGATCGCCGCCGCCACCGTGCTGAACGGCGCAATGGAGATGAGAGTGATTTGCCCGGGGTAGCGCCGAATCTGGTCGAGAATGAAACTGGCCCCGTTCGCCCATTTCTCGTCCGGATAGCTTTCCGCATAACGGCGTTGTGAAAAGGTCGAGCTGGCGTGCGTGGCGGGACCGGCAGCCACGGGAAGGTCGTCGTGTCCTGTTTCCGCCAGAAAGCGCGCGACGAGGCGAGCGCGCAGATCCGTGTCGCCCCATGCCGTCGTCACGCCCAGCAATTGCACCTTCGGGCTCGACAGCAGCAGGGCCAGCGCGAAGGCATCGTCGATGTCGTCGCCGATGTCCGTATCGAGGATGACCTTCTCGGGCGTAGCCGCGGCCTGCGCGCTCTGGGCGACGGCCCTGTGGATCGGAGCGAGCACAACAGTAAGCGCGACGGCGGCACCGACGATTTTTGCGGGTACAAGTTTCACGATGCGGTCTCCTGACCGAGCAGCGAAGCGATTTGTCATAAGAGTAAATCGAGGAACCGTCTCGTTCAGCGCTGGCGCGCCAGCACCAGCGTCACGTCGTCCGGCTGCTCCTGGCCGCCGATCCACGTGCGCAGCGTCTGAATCACCTGCTCGGAGATGGCATCGAGGCTCAGATGGCGGTGGCGGCGCACGATTTCGAGCAGGCGCGATTCGCCAAACTCGCCAAAGTCGTTTTCGGGCTCAGTAACACCGTCGCTGTAGGCGATGAGGATGTCGCCGGAGCCGAGATACTCGACGCCCTGCTCCCAGTGCAAATCGTCCAGAAGGCCCACTACGCAACCGCCGCGATCGAGGCGCGTGACCGTGTCGTTGGCGCGCAGCAGCAGCGGCGGCAAATGTCCCCCGTTGGAGTAGACCAGCCTGCGCGTGATGCCGTCGTAGTGCGAGAGGAAGAGCGTAGCGTATTTTTCCGGCTGGGTGCTGCGATAGAGATGGCGATTGAGCAGCGCCAGAATCCTGGCTGGTTGCTCGAAGAGCTCGGCGCACTCCACTTCCTCCGCGCCGGCCTCGTGCGTCAGGGGGTTGGCGAGCGCGACCGCGGCCTCGGTGAGGAGCTCTTCCCCGGCAAAGCGATAGGCGCGCACTGCGGAGTGCAGCGTGGCCATCAGCAGCGCCGCGGAGATGCCCTTGCCGCTGATGTCGCCCAGTGCCATGCCCAGCCCGGTCTCGCCGAACAGGAGAAAATCGTAGTAGTCGCCGCTCACCGTGCGCGCTGGCAGGCAGACACCGTACAGCTCCAGCATGGGCAGTGCGATGCGCCCGCGCGGAAACAGATTGGCCTGCACCTCCTGCGCAATGGCCAGCTCGTTCTGCAGCCGCTCCTTCTCGCGCTGCTCGGCGAGCAGCCGCTCCAGCGACGCGGCCATGGAGTTGAACGAGCGTCCGAGAGCGCCCAGCTGGTCCCTGCGTTTTACCTGGATGCGGTGTCTCAGGTTGCCGCCGTCGATGGCCAGCGTGGCCTCGTAGAGAGCGTGCACGGAGCGCGTGATGGTCTGGTTCAGGCGCACGGCCGCCAGAAACGCCAGCAGCTCCAGAACGCCGAAGGCGATGGCGATGGCGATCAGTCCGTCGCGGACAAAATTCCCAACGTCGAGGGAGGTAATGAACAGCCGCTTGTAGAGCAGCGAAGGCCGGGAAATGACCTCGGCGGAAATGCCCTCCTGCCTGCCTGTGGTCCACTCCCTGGTGGCGAGTGGCGCCGCGAAGCCGACGGGCACGTCGTAGAAATGCTGCGGCGGTGGCAGCGTGCCGCCCACAATGGCCAGCCGCCTGGCGTCCTCGAGGCTCTCGCCGCCCACATCCACGTGGGCTCCGCTTTTGGCCGGCGTGGTCATGGAGAGCTTCGGGGTCGATCGGGGCGGAGGCGCGCCCTGATCCTCTCCAAACCGGACGCCGGGATAGATGCTCACCTGGCCCAGATCCCGGGCAATGGCTTCGACGTTTTCCTTCTCCAGCGGAACACTGGTGATGGCGATGGTGGTGTGCCCATTCAGCACCTGCGTATCGACCGCACGCAGTGAGAGCCTGCCGTGATCAAGCACGATGCCGCGAAAGGCCGCCGGCACCCACGAGGGGGGGCGAGAGGGGATGTCGTGCGCTTCGACCGACGCGGGCAACAGCCCGACGGGCCGGCCGTCGTGGAATGCGGCAACCGTCAGCCCGGTGTATTCCTGATCGGAGGGATCGGCGGAAGCCTCAGGAATACTCAGCCCGCGGATACCGGGATTCTGGTCGAGCGCATGCGCAATGTGCATGACGACGCTGCCGTTCGTCGACGCGATATGCGCCAGCTCGTCGTTGATGACGCTGGTGGCGGCAAAGATGGCGAACTGCCCGGAGAACACGTAGAGCAGCAGCAGCGCCAGGGTGACGAACAGCACCACCGGCGTCAGGCCCATCAGCAGATATGTGACGATCAGCCGGTTGCGGACCTTCCACAGCAGGCGCTGGAAGATATAGCGCCACAGCAGAGGAAGGCAAAAGAGAATGAGAAGGAAGAAGTCAAAACTCGCCAGGGTGCGAAACACCACGCCCGTAACGCCCGGCAGCCATCCGGGAATGGAGAGCGCGAAATACGCGAGAAACAGCCAGAAGGCCGCGCGATGCACGAATCCCGCTGGCGGGTCCCTGTGGAGACGACGGAACACCGCAACTTCAAAGTTTCGGAATTGTCCCATGTCAGGGCAAGTTTATCCGGTTTCTGCGGGTACCGCGCTGCGGTGCAATGCGGCGCAGCTCCTCGGCGGACGAGACCCATCTTCCGTGCTCTTCGCTCGCGCCTGATCGGCGGACCGAGCCAGTTGGCGCTGGTCAGGCGGCTCGCGCGAGCCGTTCTTCCTCGATGCCGTCGAGTGCCGTCCACAGGGCATGCGCCGCGGCTTCGGCCGCATCCAGCGCCATTTCGGCGCATTGCGGATCGGCTTCCACGCGTCGCGCCAGCAGCTGCTTCCACACGTTGGCATGGTGAACGTCGGCGGTGGCATGCAGCGTGAAGTAGCGGCAGGTTCCCTCATCCGCGCCATAGGCCTCGCGCAAACCACGCGCTTTCTCCTGCGCGATGCGCGGTACCTGCGACTCGAATGCATAGAAGGTGGCAAGAGCCGCCTCCGGCGTCCCCGTGCTGGCGACCCTCTGGAAGTGGGAGGTCAGATCGCCCATCGCTTGGCAGCAATCGGAGCCGCGGACCGCTTCCCGATCCGCGCCCATGCCCTCGGCAAAGTCCAGCCACAGCTCGGGATGAGGCGTTCCGCCCCCGCTCTGCGAATCGCGGCCTTCTTCGTCGGCCAGATTCGCCAGCACAGCGTGGCGCATCGGTCCGTCGTCGAGCCGCGCCGCAAAGGCTTGCAGGCAAGCCGGGAAGCCGTTCACCTGATGGAAGTATTCCGCTGCATACCAGCGCAGATCTTCGCGCGACAACTGGCCGGCGCTCCAGGCCTGGTAAAAAGGGTGGCAAAGCAGGTCGTACTGCGCGATGCGCTGGTCAAGCTGCTGCTGAAACGCGTGGGTGTCCATGAACTCCTCCGGGGCAGGAAGTAGGAACAGAATACAGGGAATCGGCAGAGATGGAAGCAACCGGCTGGATCTCTCCGGGTTTGCCTAGACTTTGAGGAAGATCTTCTTCCGGTACAGGACCAATACCGGCAGCCAGCAGACCAGAGTAAAGACGATTGAATAGAGCAGGGAGGCCACGCCGGGGGGATGAATGGGAGCGAATACCCGCGAGTAGAGCCACAGGTCCAGGCTGCTATGCGCGCCGGGGCCGGCGGGCAAGGTAACAGCCCACAGCAGGCTGGCCAGAGCTTCGGAGAACACATAGGCCGCGATGGCGTTCATGCCGAAGACGAGCCAGAAACCTGTCCAGCCTTTTTTCCATCCTTTGATTTCGATGAACCACATGCAAAATGCCCACACCACCAGCGAGCAGCCGCCCGCGAACAGCACGTAGGAACTGGTCCACAGCTTCTTGTTGATGGGAAACCAGGGATTCCAGAGCTCGCCCAGCAGAATGCAGACCACGCCGGCGCCCAGGAGCCCCGCGCATTTGCGCTCGATGGAGCGGGTGGTACGGAGCCAGATGGCGGTCAACATACCGAGCAGCGTCGTGGCGAGCGCGGGAATGTCGCTCAGCAGGCCTTCCGGGTCGCGCGTGCCCTCATAGAGCCGCCCGGCAAAGATGTGGCGATCGAGCCACGCGACCAGGTTGGCGTCCTTGTCGAGCAGGGGAATATCGCGGCCAGGGACGCCGTAGCCAGGTACAGGCACAAAACGCATGAGGATCCAGTAGCCGACGAGGCAAACCGCGAGAATGCCGGTTAGGGTGGCGACCCGGCGCGGCCAGCGGCGCACGGCGAGCCACATGATCCCGGCAATGAGGTAGCAGATCGCGATGCGCTGCAGCACACCGTAGATCCGCAGGTGCGCCCAGGGAAACCGGGGAAATCCGTTGACGAACAGGCCCAGCAGGAAGAGCACCACAAAGCGGCGGATGATGTGCGAGACCTGAGACGAAGCAGATTCGCCGCGTTTGAGGCGCGACTCAATGGAGAACACCGTGGTGACGCCGACCAGAAACAAGAACGTCGGAAAGACAAGATCGGTGGGCGTCCAGCCGTTCCATGCCGAGTGCTCGAACGGCCAGTATGCGTGGCCGCCATTATTGTTCACCATGATCATGAAGGCGATGGTGATGCCGCGCAGCACATCGAGAGAGATCATGCGCGCCGAAGCGGTTGCGGCTGGACGTTCCACGGAGACAGTGGCCATAGGGGACGGGGCAAATGCCCGACGACCACCACTGTACCGCGTCGCGCGCGTGTGTGTGGCAGAAAATCGCCTGGCGGGGCGCCTCAGGCGATCGCGCGCACCGAAGAATTCGCGGAGATTTCCTGGTCCCGGGCCGAGTCGCCTGAGGCAAACTCGCCGCCCGCGGGCAAAAAGACACGAAAGCACGTGTAAATGCCCGAGCCGGAGCGAAGCGTGCGGAACCGGATGTTGCCTTCGTACTTCTGTACGATGCCCCGGCTGATCCACAGGCCAAGCCCTGTGCCTTTGGCGGATTTTGTAGTGAAGAATGGCTGGAATATCCGCTTTGCATCTTCCGGACGGATGCCCGCGCCGGTGTCGATCACGGAGACGGCAATGCCGCGGCGCTGCGTTTCCGGGTCGGTGGCATCGGCCACGCGCAGGCGCAGCGTTCCCCCGTCCGGCATGGCCTGGATGGCATTGCCAATCAGGTTCAGAAACACCTGGCGCAGCTCGCCCGGGAACCCGCGCACCATGCCTTGCGCGGAGTATTGCTTCTGGAGCGCGATGTGGTTCAGGACGATGGCGCGCTGCTGCAACTCGATCACGTTATCCAGCAGATCGGGCACGGAAACCGCGATGGGCTGCTTCGAGTCGCGGTAAAAGCTCAGCGTCTGGCGCGTAATGTGCGCCACGCGCTGCAGCTCCTGCTCGGCCAGCGAGGCGTAATAGTGCGCCTCTTCGTCGAGTGAGGGATGATTGCGCAGCAGATAGAACGCGTTCGTGATGGCTTCCAGCGGGTTGTTGATCTCATGCGCAATAATGCCGGCCACGCGTCCCATGGCGGCCAGTTTTTCCGTCTGGCGCAGGGCCTCTTCGGCCTGGATCTGGGTGGTGATGTCGCGCTGGATCTCGAGGATCGCATCGCCCTCCCGGTTGAGCACCTTGCGCGTGGCGACGATGAGTTCGCGCCCGTCCCTGGTGCGCATCGTCAGGTTGCCGTTCCACGATCCGGAGGACTGCAGCGTGTGTTCCGTCTCTTCCCGCGATACCGGGAAGATCGTGTGCAGCAGGTGGTGCAGGTTGCGGCCGATCACCTCTTCGCGGCGCCAGCCGTAGAGCGCCTCCGCCCCGGAGTTCCAGAAGCGAATGGCCCCTTTCATGTCGCGCACGATGATGGCTTCGGTGGCCAGCTCCAGCAGTTCGGCCCGTTCGCGATGATGCGCTTCGCTCAGGCGCAGCTCCTCGGTGCGTTCGGACACGCGGCGCTCCAGGTCAGTGTTGAGCTGTTCCAGCTCGCGGCTCTTGCGGTGCAGCTCAACAAAAACTCCTATCTTGGCGCGCAGCACTTCGGGAATCACCGGGACGGAGATGTAATCGACCGCGCCCCGGCGGTAGCCGTTGATTTTGTCGGTGTCGGTGAGATGGACTCCGGAGATGAAGATGATGGCCGTTTTGCCGAACCGCGGATGCTCGCGGATCATGTCTGCCAGCTCGAAGCCGTCCAGCTCCGGCATGCTCACATCCATCAGAACCACGGCAATGTCGTTCTTCAACAAGGCATTCAGGGCCTGCTTAGCCGATGTGGCCTTGATCAGATTCTGGCCCAGCTCCGCCAGGATGACCTCATAGCTGAGCAGCTTGGCCGGCTGGTCGTCCACCATCAGGATGTTGACTTTCTCGTCTGCCGTCATCGATTTCTCCGAGCCCGCGCTACCGATGCAGCCACATACGTAACGCGGAGAGCAACTGCTCCGTGTTCACAGGTTTGGCCAGGTATTCCGACGCGCCAGCCTCGAGGCATTTCTCGCGGTCGCCTTTCATCGCCTTGGCGGTAAGCGCGATGATGGGCAGCCGCCGCAGCGAGGCGTTCTGTCGGATGACCTGCATGGTCTCGTAGCCGTCCATCTCCGGCATCATGATATCCATCAGCACGATGGCCAGATCCGGCGTGGATTCGATAGTGGCGATGGCCTCGCGTCCCGTGCCTGCCGTCAGCACCGACATGCCCCTTCGTTCAAGGACGCTGGAAAGCGCGAAGATGTTGCGCACGTCGTCGTCGACGATCAGCACCTTCCGCCCGTAGAGCGCCTCGTCCGACTGATGCAGCCGGTCGAGCATACGCTGTTTATCCGGCGGCAGATGGGCGACCACGCGATGCAGGAACAGCGCCGTCTCGTCCAGCAGCCGCTCAGGCGATTCCACGTCCTTGACGACCACGCTGCGCGCCAGCATGTGCAGCCGCGAGTCCTCTTCGGCGGTCAGTTCGCGGCCGGTGAAGACGACGACGGGCAGATCGCGCAGCTTCTCATCGTCGCGCAGCTGATCGAGCACCTCGAAGCCGGTCATATCCGGCAGGCGCAGGTCGAGCACCACGCAGTCGTAGCCGTTCTCCTCCAGCTTCTCCAGCGCCGCCGCGCCGGAGTCGGCCACGTCGATGTCGATGTCGTCGTGACCCAGCAGCTCCCGGATGCTGAGCTGCTCCGCGGGATTGTCCTCGACCACCAGCAGCCGCTTGCGCCGCGGCAGCGAGTAATCGCGGATGCGGGTGAGCGCCGCGTCCAGGTCCTCCGGCGACGTCGGCTTGGTGACGTAGGCGAACGCCCCCCGCGAGAGGCCGTGCCGCCGGTCGTCGTCGAGGGTAAGCATCTGCACGGGAATGTGGCGGGTGCGCGAATCCTGCTTCAGATGGTTGAGCACCGTCCAGCCCAGCATGTCCGGCAGGAAGACGTCGAGCGAAATCGCCGAGGGGTTGAACTCGCGCGCCAGCGCCAGCGCCTCGGCGCCGGTGGTCCCCACCAGCACCTTGAATCCCTTGTCGTGCGACAGGTCGGCGATCACGCGCGCGTAGTGCGGATCGTCGTCGACGATCAGCAGCACCGTATCGCCTTCCTGCAGGTCTTCGCGATCGTCTTCGATGCCGCTGTCCTGCTCTGCCGCCGCGGGGTTCGCGAGAAAGACCGGCGTCGTGACGGAAACGCCCTTCCTTTCCTGAGCCGGCGCAGCCGCCGGTCCAACGTAGGTTTGCGGTACATACAGCGTGAACGTACTGCCTTTGCCGGGCGTGCTGCGCAGCTGGATTTCGCCGCCCAGCAGACTGGCCAGCTCACGGCTGATGGCCAGGCCCAGACCGGTGCCTCCGTACTTGCGGCTGGTGCCGGCGTCGGCCTGCTGGAAGGCCTCGAAGATGATGCGCTGCTTCTCGGCCGGAATGCCGATACCGGTATCCGTCACTTCGAAGGCCACCACCGAACCCGCGCCGCTGAGGATGGGGTGATCGGCGCTCCAGCCCTGCGGGGCGCTGGAGACGGTGAGCCGCACGCCGCCCTGTTCGGTGAACTTGAAGGCGTTCGACAGCAGGTTCTTCAGTACCTGCTGCAGGCGGCGTGGATCGGTGACCAGGCTGCGTCCCAGCTTCGGATCGCTCTTGACCTCGAAGAACAGCCTGCGGTTCTCCGCTTCGTGCCGGAACGGCCGCGACACGGCTTCCAGCAGGCTGCCAAAGAACAGCTCCTCCGGTTCGACGGAAACGGTTCCCGATTCGATCTTCGACAGGTCGAGGATGTCGGAGATCAGGTTCAGCAGGTCCGTGCCTGCGCCGTGGATGGTGCGGGCGAATTCCACTTGCCGCCCGCTCAGATTGCCGTCCGGATTCTCCGCCAGCTGCTGGCCGAGAACGAGGATGGAGTTGAGCGGCGTGCGCAGCTCGTGCGACATGTTCGCCAGGAATTCCGATTTGTACTTCGAGGTCAGCGCCAGCTCGCGCGCCTTTTCTTCGAGCGCGCGCCGGGCCTGCTCGATCTCCTGGTTCTTGCGTTCCACTTCGGAGTTCTGCTCGGCCAGCTGCTGCGCCTTCTGCGCCAGCTGCTCGTTGGTCTGCTGCAGCTCCTTCTGCTGCGTCTGTAGCTCGGTAGCCAGCTGCTGCGACTGCTTCAGCAGCGCCTCGGTCTGCATCGTCGCTTCAATGGAGTTGAGCACGATACCGATGCTTGAAGTCAGCTGATCGAGGAAGGCCAGATGCGACGCGGTAAAGACGCTGAGGCTGGCCAGCTCGATCACCGCCTTGACGCGGTCTTCAAAGAGCACCGGCAGCACGATGACGTTGCGCGGAATCGCTTCGAACAAGCCGGAGCGGATAGGCACCGTCGTCCGCGGCAGCTCGGTGATGAGCATGCGCCGCTTCTCCGCCGCGCACTGCCCGATCAGACCGTCGCCCACGCCGATCTCGTGCTGGTAGCCGCCACCCGTGTTGGCGAAGGCGGAGAGCAGCACCAGACTGCCCGAATCTTCGCTCTCCGCCTGGTAGATGACGCCCTGCTGCGCGTTCACCAGCGGCACCAGCTCCGAAAGCAGCATGCGGCCCACAGTCGCCAGATCCCGCTGCCCCTGCAGCATGCCGGTAAAGCGAGCCAGGTTGGTCTTCAGCCAGTCCTGCTCGGTGTTGCGGTCGGTGG
This sequence comes from Acidobacteriaceae bacterium, assembly GCA_030041435.1. GTDB lineage: Bacteria > Acidobacteriota > Terriglobia > Terriglobales > Acidobacteriaceae > Palsa-343. The sequence goes on along the minus strand of JASHNW010000050.1, from coordinate 50,587 downwards.
TGAGCCGGAGGTTGTCGATCATCGTATTGATGTTGTCCTTCAGCTCCGCCACTTCGCCGCGCGCTTCCACCTGGATGGAGCGCGTCAGGTCGCCCTTGGTGACGGCGGTCGCCACTTCCGCGATGGCGCGCACCTGGTTGGTGAGGTTGTCGGCCAGCAGGTTCACGTTGCCGGTAAGGTCCTTCCAGGTGCCTGCCGCGCCGGGCACGTTGGCCTGGCCGCCGAGGCGCCCTTCCACACCCACCTCGCGCGCCACCGTGGTCACCTGATCGGCGAAGGTGGCCAGCGTGTCCGTCATGTTGTTGATGGTTTCTGCCAGGGCTGCCACTTCACCCTTGGCGTTCACCGTCAGTTTCTGCTTCAGGTCGCCATTGGCGACGGCGGTCACAACCTTCACGATGCCGCGCACCTGCTCGGTCAGGTTGGCGGCCATCACGTTGACGTTGTCGGTCAGGTCCTTCCAGGTTCCTGCCACGCCCGGCACTTCGGCCTGGCCGCCCAGCTTGCCTTCTGTACCCACCTCGCGGGCCACCCGGGTTACTTCGCCGGCGAAGGCGTTCAGCTGGTCGACCATGGTGTTGATCGTGTTCTTCAGCTCGAGAATTTCGCCCTTTACGTCTACGGCGATCTTGCGCGAGAGGTCGCCACTGGCCACAGCCGTCGTTACTTCGGCAATGTTGCGCACCTGCGCCGTCAGGTTGCCGGCCATGGAATTGACGGAGTCGGTCAGGTCCTTCCAGGTTCCGGCCACGCCCGGCACGTTGGCCTGGCCGCCCAGACGGCCTTCGGTTCCCACTTCGCGGGCCACGCGCGTCACCTCGCCGGCAAAGCGGTTCAGCTGATCCACCATGGTGTTGATGGTTTCTTTCAGCCGCAGAATCTCGCCGGAGACGTCGACGGTAATCTTGCGGGAGAGGTCGCCGTTGGCGATGGCTGTGGCGACTTCGGCAATGTTGCGGACCTGGCCCGTGAGGTTCGAGGCCATGAAGTTCACGTTGTCGGTCAGGTCCTTCCAGATGCCGGCTACGCCCGGCACTGCCGCCTGGCCGCCGAGTTTGCCGTCAGTACCGACCTCGCGGGCGACGCGCGTCACCTCGCCCGCAAAGGCGTTCAGCTGGTCCACCATGGTGTTGATGGTGTCCTTCAGCTCCAGAATCTCGCCCTTCACGTCGACGGTGATTTTGCGCGAGAGATCGCCGCGGGCCACAGCCGTTGCCACTTCGGCGATGTTACGGACCTGACCGGTGAGGTTGCCGGCCATAAAGTTCACGGAGTCGGTGAGGTCCTTCCAGGTTCCGGCCACGCCAGGCACCATCGCCTGGCCGCCAAGCTTGCCTTCCGTACCGACCTCGCGGGCCACGCGCGTTACTTCGGCGGCAAAGGCGTTGAGCTGGTCGACCATGGTGTTAATGGTGTTTTTCAGCTCGAGGATTTCGCCCTTCACATCTACGGTAATCTTGCGGGAGAGATCGCCGCGCGCCACGGCGGTCGTAACTTCGGCAATGTTGCGGACCTGGCCGGTGAGGTTGCCGGCCATGGAGTTGACGGAGTCGGTTAGATCCTTCCACGTTCCGGCCACGCCCGGCACATTGGCCTGGCCGCCCAGCCGGCCCTCGGTGCCCACCTCGCGGGCCACGCGCGTCACCTCGCCGGCAAACCGGTTCAGCTGATCCACCATGGTGTTCAGAGTTTCTTTCAGCTGCAGGATTTCGCCGCGCACGTCGACGGTGATTTTGCGGGAGAGATCGCCGTTGGCAATGGCGGTAGCCACTTCAGCGATGTTGCGTACCTGGCCCGTCAGGTTCGAGGCCATGAAGTTCACGTTGTCGGTCAGGTCCTTCCAGGTTCCGGCCACGCCCGGCACGTTCGCCTGGCCGCCGAGTTTTCCTTCCGTGCCCACCTCGCGGGCCACGCGCGTCACTTCGCCGGCGAAGGCGTTCAGCTGGTCCACCATGGTGTTGATGGTTTGCTTGAGCTCAAGAATTTCGCCTTTCACATCGACGGTAATCTTGCGGGAAAGGTCGCCGCGGGCCACGGCAGTCGTCACTTCGGCGATGTTGCGGACCTGCGCCGTGAGGTTGCCAGCCATGGCGTTCACCGAATCCGTGAGGTCCTTCCAGGTTCCGGCTACGCCCGGCACCACGGCCTGGCCGCCCAGCTTGCCGTCCGTGCCCACTTCGCGGGCCACGCGCGTCACTTCCGACGCAAACGAACGCAGCTGATCGACCATGGTATTGATGGCTTCCTTCAGCTGCAGGATTTCGCCGCGCACGTCGACGGTGATTTTGCGAGAAAGGTCGCCACTGGCCACAGCCGTCGCCACTTCGGCGATGTTGCGCACCTGGCCGGTGAGGTTCGACGCCATGGAGTTCACGGAGTCGGTTAGGTCTTTCCAGGTACCGGCCACGCCGGGCACCTTGGCCTGTCCGCCCAGCTTGCCGTCCGTGCCCACTTCGCGGGCCACGCGCGTCACTTCTGCGGTGAAAACGCCCAACTGCTGGATCATCGTGTTGACGATGGCGGCCGAGCGCAAAAACTCGCCTTCGAGCGGGCGGCCGTCCACGTCCAGGCGGACGGTCTGCGTCAGGTTGCCCTGGGCCACGGCGGCGATGGCGCGCGTCACCTCGGTTGTCGGCCGCAGCAGATCCTCGATGAGCGTGTTCACCGAGGTTTCCATGTCGTCCCAGGCGCCGCGATGGCGCGGCACGCGGATCCGCTCGCGGGTCTTGCCCTCTTTGCCCACCGTCTGGCCCACGCGCTTCAACTCCCGGGCCATTTGTTCGTTGGCGGAAACGATCTCGTTGAAGTGGTCGGCAATCTTGCCCGCCAGGCCGGTCCACGACACAGGCAGGCGGACGCTGAAGTCGCCCTCCTTCATGGTTTGCAGGCCCTGCAGGATGATCGGCAGATAATCGGGCGCCGACGGATCGGCGCCGTTGGAATTGGCGTTCTTTTGCGCGCTCTTCGATTTCGGCGTGGACTGAACAGCTGTCGCCATGGAGCATCTCCTGAGGTTTTGGATAACACCTGGACTCCTGCCAGGGGATTCGCGGGACCGCCGCGAATCCTGGAAACAGTCTGAAAAGGAGCGTTCAATGGATGCCGTAAATCCCGGAAAAGGTTGCCTCGCAAGATCAAGTCAAGCCACCGCCCGAAATTCCCTTCAAAAAAAACGGCCGCCGAGCCGGAAGTCGCCATATCTCATACTTTTTGAGCGATGATGGGTCTTCGACTATGGGCATGCTCAACAGAAGAGAATTTTTGAAGGGGGCAGCGGTCGCACCGGCCGTTGCCCAGCAGTGGTGGTCGCGGGCCGGGCAGGAGTCTAAACGGCGCCTGCTTTTCGTGGGAACGCAGACCATCGATGGCAGCACTAGCCAGGGCATCTACTCGTACCGCTGGGATCCCGCCCTTGGCGACCTGCAATCGCAGCAGCTGGCGGCAGCCTGCGACAACCCCACCTTCCTCGCGCTCTCCCCTGACGACCGGTTTCTCTACGCCGCGAATGAGCTGGAGAGCTTCGAGGGCCAGGCCAGCGGCGCAGTCAGCTCCTTCTCCATCGACCATGCTGGCGCGAAGCTGAAGCCCATCAATCAGATGCGCGCTCTCGGAACCGGAACCTGCATGGTCTCGGTCGATCACCTGGGACGCAACCTGTTCTGCGCCAATTACAACAGCGGCAGCGCGACCTCGTTTTACCTCAACTCCGACGGCCAGATCAGCGACCCCGTCTCCCACTTTCAGTACAAGGGCCACGGCCCTAACGCTGACCGCCAGGAGGGTCCTCACGCCCACCGCGTCACCGTCTCGCCGGACGACCGCTTCCTGCTGGTGAACGACCTTGGCCTCGACTGTATCCACATCTACCACCTCGATAACCGCAACGCGAAACTCACCCCCAGCGACCCGGCGCAGTGGGGTTCACAACCGGGCGCAGGGCCGCGCGCGCTGCGCTTCCACCCCAACGGCCGCTTCGTCTACTGCGTCTGCGAAATGGGCTCCGAGGTGGACGTTCTCCACTGGCACGCCGACAAGGCGACGCTGACCATGGTCCAGAGCATCAGCCTGGTGCCCGCGGATTATCACGGGCCCACCAGCACCGGTGACGACATCGTCATCGACCGCACCGGGCGCTTCGCTTACGCCACCAATCGCGGCTACGACTGCCTGTGCAGCTTCTCCATCGATCCCAAAGACGGCAAACTGACGCTGCTGGCGCGCGGCTCCTGCGGCGGCAAAGTTCCGCGGCACCTGGCGCTCGACCCGACGGAGAAATGGCTTCTGATCGCCAATCAGGAATCGGACAACATCACCATCCTGGCGCGCGACAGCAAAACCGGCAAAGTGGCCGAGACGGGAAAGAACTTCCCGCTGGCGAAGCCGCAGTGCCTGGTCTTCGCATAAGGCCCAGAATTCATCGAAAAACAATGGGCAGGGGTCACCCTGCGATCGATTCTGCTTTCGTCGCCAGCCAGTTTTATAGAACTGGCCGGCGGCGGCCACACCTTCACGGGTGAATGCAGCATAGAGTTCGAGACCTGGCCCAGTCGGCGAATGCGGGTGCAACGCAAGGGAGCACCCGCGCCGGACTGGAGTGCGCTGTTGCGAGCGTGGCGGCAGGTTGCAGGCGTGATCCGGATCACGCCGCAGATGCGGGTGCTGGTGGCGGTTGAGACTGCAGACGGACGCAAGGGGATCGATTCATTGGCACGGTTCTGTGTGGAGAAGCTCGCAGAGAACCCCTTTTCCGGCTGCGGTTTCATCTTCCGCAGCCGGCGGGGAACGTCAGTGCGCCTGCTGACTTACGATGGCCAGTGTTACTGCGGCTTGGCTTAATCGTCCAGGTCCCCGGCGGGTGCCGGGTTGTTGAAGTCGCTCGGGGGCCGAACCGTCTTCTCGCCCGGATACGGCCGCGTGAACCCGGTGGACTCGTACCAGTTCAGGTGGTTGACGGTGTCAGGGTCTTCAGAGTCGGGCCTGGTCAGCTTGCCGGCGAAGATCTCTGCCTTCTTCTGGAGCCAGGCCGCCCTGAGGGCCTTGACCGCAGGGCTGCCCGTTGTGCTGGCTGCGCTCTCTGTAACGCCCTGGGTCAGCGGGACCTCGTTCGGCACGTGCGTCCACGGCTTGAGATTGTCCGCGGGCGGGTCGTCTACGAAGGCCGTCCGCATGGGCGACGCCACCAGGTCGAACTGGTTCATGGGTGGCAGACCGAGGATTTGCTCGATCGTCCGCGTCATGTTGACCTGTGTGTAATAGGTGTGGTCGGTGGGGCCATTCTGCACCGCGTACGGGCTGACGATATAGCCTGGGCTGCGGTGACCGTCGACATGGTCGACGCCGTTCTGCGAGTCGTCTTCCTCGATGAAGATCGCCGATGTGGACCAGACGTTGCTGTGGCTGACGGTGTCGATAATGCGGCCAATGGCCAGGTCGTTGTCGGCTTGTTCGGCGTCTGGAGTAGGCGGCCCGCCGGTATGGTCGCACATGATCCACAGGATGCTCAGCGCAGGCACTGTACCGTTTTTCACGTCGTTTCCGAAGTCCTGCTTCCAGATATCGACGCGGAACTGGTCGGGGATGCCCAGATCGAATTGCGGAAAGTTCGTGATGAGGTGGTCGTACACAGCCGGGACAGAGGATTCTGCCTGAACCGTGTTCTGGTAGTACAGGGTCGGCTCGAGCCCAGCCTCAAACTTCTGCGCGTCGGCGTAGAACTGGCTCCAGCTCGGCTCGCTGGTCGACCCGTTCGGCTGTTTGAAGGTATCGTTCTCGACGTATTCGCCGTAGATCTTCACCGGCAATCCGGCGTCCGCCGCTTCAGAGAACAGGAAGCCTTTGTTCTGGTAGGCGAGCGCGTCGCCCGCGTTCCCGCCCGGGTAGCTGCGGACCCAGTCGGGCGACTGGATGTCGTCGGCGTAGGGCGCCACGCCCTCGGTGATCCACTGGTGACCGTCAGCCGACTGGCGGCTGGGGTCGTAGAAATTGTCGAAGAGCGGGAAGCGTTTCACCAGCGCGTGGACGTTGGGCGTGTCCTTGCCGCCGAAGACGGCCAGGGAGGGGTCGCCATCGCCGGCTGCCACGTCGCCCAGTATCTGATCGTAGGTGCGGTTTTCACGGATGATCAGGAACACGTGCTTGATCAGCGACGGATCGCCGATCTTAGCGGGGATGGCGACGGGCATGGCATCCGGCCTGCCACCGGAGGCAGAGTTGATGTTTTTGGTCAGATCCCAGTGGTCGTTGACGAAGACCTGATTTGTCATATCCGCCAGGGTCGCGCTGTTGGGCACGGGAACGATGCTGACGGTGCCATTGTCCTGGTGGGTGTTGTAGTCGCACACGCCGTAGTCGCACTCGAACGAATCACGCGCGCCGATGCCCTTGTCGTTGGCAACGATGAGCACGTTATCGGCCTTGTCCAGCACAACCGATGCCGGCGCATAGGCTACCGGGATCATGCCCATGACGGGATTCGTCGCGTGGCGGCTGAGGTCGACGACGGCGATCGCGTTGGCATGGTAAAGCGCGACGTAGGCTACGCCTTTCCCGGCGTCGACTGCGATCGAGTCCGGCGCGGCGCCGTTGGCCGGTTGGCCGGTGCCGGGCACTCCGATCGGCAGCCCAAGGTCGATCGTCCGCACCACCTCGTTGTTGGTCGTGTCGATGACCGAGATGCTGTCGCTGTAGGTATTGGCAACCAGCAAATCCTGTCCGAAGAATGCCATTCCCGTCGGATGCAGACCGGTCGGGATGGTAGCCCTGACTTTCATCGTGGACAGGTCAACCACCGATACGGTGCCGGTGATCGCCGCCCCAACCTCCGGGTCGGCGACGATTTCCGTACCGGCAGAGTTGATCTGGAAGTCCGCCTCGGTAGCGGCCCGCCCCCCCTCGTTGCTGACATAGGCGGTCGTGCCGTCGCGGCTGATCACGATGCTGTGCGGCGCGTTGCCGACGCGGGTCTGTTTCCCCTCGACCGGCGGCATCGCCGTCAGGTCGATTTTGGCGAGCGTATCGTTCTGGTTCAGCAGGGCGTAGGCGCTCTTGCCATCCTCTGAAACCGCGACCCCGCCTGGATAGGAAGTGCTCGGAGTATAGAACGAGCCGCAGGGATTGGCGTAAGCCGCCGGCGGGCTGTTCGGGAAGCACTGGATGAGCGAATTGTTCGGCGGCACGCTGACCTGGGCGTCGTCGTCCAGCAAGCCCTCGGCAGAAACGTTGGCGATGGTGACGTGGCTCGAGTCCTGGCTGAACACCAGGTACTTGCCGTCCGCCGAATAGGTGATGCCGCTGTAGCTGCCGCTTGGATCGCTTGCGAACGGGACGTAGTTCTCGATGACTTCGCCGGTGCGCGTGTCGAACACTTCGACGGCTCCGTTGCCATCGGCCGTCGACGTACCCATGGTGAGGACAGCGGCGGTGTGGGTGCGGAGATTGGGATTCAGTGCGATGGCCTTCGCCCGGACCCGGATGCCGAGGTCCACCTGGGTGCCGGCCGGGGTGATGACCTGGCCGTCGCTCACGACCCACGAGCCGTTCGGCTGCGGGCCGGTGACGTACGTCGGGAACTCCCGCGACTGAGCCGAGGCCAGCCCCGGAACTGCCAGCCCCGTCGCCAGCAGGCCGGCGAGCGGACGCAGACGGTTGATCCGAGAATGATTGCGCGCGCTTTTTCGAGACGTTTTTCGAGACATCGTGCGTTTCTCCTTTGGGTTTGTCATCCCGCAGGAACGCGCGGCCGTGGGATACCTGCGGACATACGACCGGCGCTCCGTGCACATAGAGGTCATCAATTCTCTGCGACAATCTGGAACGGGTTTTGGGAAGTGTGGGCGCGGACGAACTGCGCCACGGACCGAGGCTAAAAGCGCGTGCCGCACAGCAGCGTGACGGCAACATTGCACTTTTGTCACTCTCTTCGTGAGGCATGCACGAGCAGGTTCAATCGCGGATTATTACGCGCGCAGTTCTTGTGTCAGCAGACTCTGCTTCGTGGACCTTATCTTCATCCTGGTGCGGTGACGCAGGCTGCTTTAGCCTCATCGTTATCGGGCGAGACCCGCGCCGATTCCGGCCCATCGTCGACGAGTGCGCGCAGAGGCCCCAGCCACGGTTCGTAGTGTCGCCAGCGCCCGACGGAGCTGCGGCTGATGGGCTGCCGCGCCTGCCATTTGCTGGGGGTTTGCACACGGCGCGGGTTGCATTGGGGAAGCAGGCAGGCGTGGTGCCAGGCCAGACCGCAGGCCGCGATGATTCGCCGAATCACGGGTTCAGGCGCACGCGTTAGCTCCTCGTAATCGACCTCAATGAAGCGATCCGCGGGCAGCACACTCCGCCAATGGCCCATGAGCCGCCGGTAGCAGTGAAAATACGCGACCAGTTCGGCGCCCCCGGTCGGAAATGGCAGGCTCGGATGAAAATGAGTCTGATGGATCGAGAGCGCCGTGTCGACGGCGGCGCGGCGGCAATGGAGGATCGTTGCGTGCGGGAATGCGAGGTGGATCGGCCCGGCCCAGAGGAAGTTGAACGGCATTTTGTCGGTTACTCGCGCCGCCGCCGGCGCGATTGCGCGCAGCACGCCGAGATAATCTGCCGCCATGGCGGGGAACGGCGCCTCGGTCCCGGCCGCGCCACAACCGTGCCATGCGGCCCCGCGCCCGTTCCAGTAATGCAACTCGCCCCCGGCCCCGACCTCAGGATGGCTGGAGATGATCTGCTCGACGAGAGTTGTGCCGGACCGCGGCATACCCATGATCAGCACCGGCGTCGCATCCCTGCTGCCGAGTTCGCATGCCCGTGCGATCCAATCGGGCGTGCAGCGCGCAATCAGGCGGTCGATCTCCATGGAAAACGCGGCGGAGTCGAACGGCGCGGTGATCCGGCGCACCGTGTCTGCAGCGTCGAAATGTTGCATGGCCAGCGCGTAGTCGCCAAGATCGTCTGCCGCCTTGCCGATCGCGAGGTGAACCCGCAGACGTTGCGCCCCGTCCAGCCCTGGCGTGGCGAGCGCGGCTTCCATCCGTTGCACCAGACCGTCGTCCGCGCTGGTGACGGGGCGGCACCGGACCAGTTCGTAATAGCTTCCTGCCAGCAGCGGCGCGATCGCAACCGTGCGCTCGAAACAGTCGCGCGCCTCATCGAAGTGCCCGAACTCAGAGAGCAGATTGCCCAGCAGATCGTGCGCCATGGCGTTCTTCGGATCGAGCGCCAGCGTCTGCCGCAGCACCTTTTCGGCTTCCTGATTGCGGCCCTCGGTCAGCAATGCGCGCGCCCTGCCCAGGCGTCCGAAGCTGGTCTGCCCCCCGGTCGCCCCCGCGCGGCGGAAACAGCCGATCGCTTCGTCGCGATGTCCCAGGGTGTAGACCAAAGCCCCGGCGCGAAACCACGCCTCGGTCAGGGACGGGCGCAGCTGCGTGGCACGGTCGTAGGCAACGATCGCCCCGCTCATGTCGCCGAGCTTCTCGAGGGCGATTCCCAGGCGGAAATAAGCATCGGCATAGCGCGGGTTGCTAGCGACGGCCCGCTGCAGCGCTGCAATTGCGTCCGATACGTTGCCGGCCTCGAGGCAGGCGAGGCCCAGATCGTGCTGGATGGTCGCGTTGAACGGCTCCATCCGTGCTGCATCGCGCAATGGCCCAATCGCATCGACTGGTTGCCCAGCCCGGAACAGTCTGGCAGCCAATGCAAGCAGAGGCGCCGCCTGCTGCGTTGCGGCTGGGTTTGGAGACTGGGACATAGCGGACCACCTGGCGCGGGGGCATCAGCTTTTGACCGAACCTTCACCCCGGCGTAATGCAACAATAGCAGCGGCTGCATTACACGATTGTCATCGGCTTTCTTCGCGCCGCTGCTGTTTACAGGCGCATCTCGCTCGACACGATCAGAGCTCACACGTTCAACGGCTCGCGTCTTTCCCTTACGGCAGAGTTGCCTGTTATGCCCGTTTCCAACCATCCAACCCAACAGCTGCGTTTCCATCGGGTTCAACTTGAAAATTCGGATTGCGCCTTCGATGCCCGCGACCGGCGCGTGAAGATCCACGACACACGCTCCGTCTGTATCCCATCCGCAATCCGACCTTATCCGGGGGCTTTATGCATCGCCCGTTAAATGACTACCCCAAATTCATCGGCAGGCTCGGTGCGCTGCGAAGCCTTCGCGCCCTGATCGGGCTCAGTTTTTGGCTTCTTCTTTCCGGTCTCTCCTTTGCTCAGCTCGACCGCAGCGCATTGAGCGGCACGGTCACCGATTCCTCCGGCCGTCTGCTGCCGCAGGCGCACATCACGGCAGTCGAAGGCGCGACCGCACTGCACCGCGAAACCATTTCGGATGCCGGTGGCAACTACAGCATTCCCCAATTGCCGGTGGGCATCTATACCGTCACCTTCGAGCACGAGGGGTTCAGGAAGCTGGAGTTTGTCGATGTGGAACAGGTCATCGGCAGGACGCGCACCCTCGATGCGACGCTGCAGGTCGAGGGCGGCGAAGAGCGCGTGGAAGTCACACGTGCATCTGCGCTCATGGACCATAACACCAGCGCGGTGACCGGCCTGATCGAGAGCGAGCAGGCGAATGAATTGCCGCTCAATGGGCGCAACTGGGCCTCGCTGACGGCCTTCGTCCCCGGCGCCATCGACACCGGCGGCAGCAACCAACGGACGATTCGCTTCGCCGGACGCGGCCTCGACGACAGCAACTTCAGCTACGACGGCGTCGATGCCACCAACATCGTCAATCAGACACAGCGCCAGTGGGTGCGGCTCGCCATTCCCCTGGACGCGATCGCGGAATTCCGCGTCGATACGCTGATGGCAACCGCCGAGGAGGGTGCGACGGGCGGCGCCCAATTGGACGTTAGCTCGCCCTCGGGCACCAACCGCTTCCACGGGCGTCTCTTCGAGTACTTGCGCAACAACATTTTTGACGCGCCGCTGCCTGCGTGGGCCTCCGACGGCGAAGCTCAGCAGCCGCTGCGCCTGAACCAATTCGGCGGATCGCTGGGCGGCCCCATCGTGCGCGACAAGACCTTTTTCTACCTCGCTTCCGAAGCCTATCGGCAGAACTGGGGCTATCCGGTGAGCGGCGACGTGCCGAGCCCGTCGCTCAAAGCAGCGGTTCCCAGCAGCTCGCCCGTGTATGCGATCGTCAACGGATTCCCCGGTGCCGGTCCAAAGAGAATTGTGACGCCCTGGACGCCAGCGACCGACCCGAGCGACCCGCACTACATGGACTATGACCTGCTCACCTGCGAATGCCAGCAGGTGGTCAACGAGAGCTCGGCGATGTTGCGCCTCGACCAGCACTTCTCAGTGAAGACAACGGGCTTTCTGCGCTTCAGCTACGACCGCTCGGTCGATACGCAGCCGCTTTCGGCTTCCGCGACGGACTTGCAGCAGAAGGTTTCCGCGCCGGTCAATGGCGTGCTGGAATTGCTGCACGTCTTCGATCCCCACCTCGTGAACGAGGCCGAGGCAGGCTTCAATCGCTCCACCGATAACCAGTACAACTACAGCGACTCCGGGATTGTCTACCAGATTGCGATTGCGACCGGGCCGGGGCCGGGGTTCGTCACCGAGAACTACGAATACGCCAGCATTTACGTGGGCAACTCGTTTTCGGGGATTGATAACCTGACCTGGGCTCATAACCGGCACACCTTCAAAGCCGGAGTGGAGTTCCGCCGCATTCAATTGAACCAGGAATACGGGCAACACGGAAAAATTACGTTTTCCACGGCCGAGAATCTCGCAGAGAACGTAGTCAAGAAAGCCAGCCTGACGGGCGCCTTGCCGGTCAACGATCTGCGCAAGAACGATTACTTCTTTTACGCGCAGGACGAGTACAAGTGGCGGCCCGGTCTGGTCCTGAACTTGGGCGCGCGCTACACTATCTTCGATCTCTTCGACGAGGAGCACGGGAAGGCCAACCCCTTCGACTTTGCCACCTGCGGGCGGCGGGGCTTCTGCGGAGTGGGAGCCAGCTTCGGCCGGCAGAACTACGGCGATATCGATCCTCGTGTGGCTTTCGCCTGGACGCCGTGGAAGCGTGGCAAGACGGTGTTGAGGGGCGGATTCGGAATCTACCACGAAGACGGACAGCTGGACGATCAGAATCTGCCCGCAAAAAACGAAGTGCCGTCCTATTCAGCCACAGGCAATTCGAACTCTCCGCTTACCTGGCCGGTGGTATTCGGTGCCGGAACTCTCTCACCGAATGCCGAACAGCGGGACCGCAGGGACACGTACGTTGAGCAGTGGAGCTTCTCGGCGCAGCGGGAGCTGCCGGCGAACTTCGTAAGCACGGTCTCGTACCTGGGAAGCCACGGCGTGCATCTGCTGGATACCAACGTGGTGAACCTGATCGATCCGGCCAGCGGGCTTGCGCAATATCCGGCCTTTGCTCCCGCCATCGGCTGGCGCGGCTCAGTCGGCATGAGCTCGTACAACGGTCTCTCCGTGGCAATGCGGCGTTCGTTCTCCCGCGGCCTCCTGGTCACCGCCAATTACACCCTGTCGCACGAGATCGACAACGGCTCCAACGGCAGCGGCGATGGCGATGAAGTGTCGCCACAGAACCCCTTATGCCTGGCCTGCGATCGCGCGAGCGGCGCCTGGGACGCCCGCCATGTGGTCAATGGCAATGCGGTCTATCAGCTGCCCTTCGGCATGGGTGCGCCGATGCTGAATGCGCGCGGTATCGCAAGCGCTATTGCGGGCAACTGGGAATTTACGACGACCGCCCTGGCTCGGACCGGCTTCCCGGTGAATGTGCTGATGCCCGGCAGCTACACCGCGCCGGATGGGGCCTCCGGCACGGAGCGTCCCGACCTGGTTCCGGGCGTTTCGCTCACGCCGCCACGGGGCAGGACCATTGCGGACTGGATTAACCCCGCCGCGTTCGCCACCCCGGCTGGCGAATTCGGCACTGCGCCACGCGACCTGGTTCGAGGGCCAGGCACGTGGCAGATCGATCTCGGAGCCGGCAAGACGATTCCGTTGCGGGAAAGCGCGCAGCTGGAATTCCGCTCGGAGTTCTACAACATTTTCAATCACCCGCAGTTGGGTCAGCCACAGTCCACCTTTAACCCAGCGAACACCACGGGATTCGGCAGCATCATCAACACGGTAAACACGATATCGCCGGTAACCCCAGTGGGGTCGGGAACCCCGCGCGAGATCCAGTTCGCGCTGCGGTTCAAGTTCTAGTCTCCGAGCGATCGACGGAGGTACCTGATGAAGATCCTGGTCATCGAAGATGAAGTCAAGACTTCCAGGTTCCTGAGGAAGGGGCTCAGCGAAGCTGGCTACGTCGTGGACGTCGCTGCCGACGGCCTGGAGGGCCTGCACCTGGCCCTCGAAGTGGATTTTGACCTCATCATTCTCGATGTCATGCTGCCTGCGCTGGACGGGTGGCAGGTGCTCGCGCGCCTGCGTGAGGCAGGCCGCAAAGCGCTGGTTCTGATGCTCACCGCTCTGGATGCGGTGCACAACCGGGTGCGGGGGTTTGAGATGGGGGCAGACGATTACCTGATCAAGCCCTTTGCATTCTCTGAACTGCTGGCCAGAGTGCGTTCGCTGTTGCGCCGGGCTCCCCCGCGTATCCGGGAAACCCTGCGCATGGCCGACCTCGAAATCGACCTGTTGCGCCACCGCGCGACTCGCGCCGGCCAGAAGCTGGAGCTGACTGCAAAGGAGTTTCTCCTGCTCAGCCTGCTGGCGCGGCGCGCCGGCGAAGTCCTCTCCCGCACGCTGATCGCCGAGATGGTCTGGGACATGAACTTCGACAGCGACACCAACGTTGTGGACGTGAACGTTCGAAGGCTGCGCAGCAAAGTGGACGACCCTTTTCCCCTCAAACTCATCCACACTGTCCGTGGGGCCGGCTATGTTCTTGAAGCCGCGGCTTAACGCGCCGGCCGCATCGCGCCCGCGAAGGACGCTGGCCTTTCGACTGACGGTTGCTTACTCTTTGGTGGGCCTGTCGCTGGTGTTACTCGCCACGGCCAGCCTCTACATCGTCCTGCGCACGGAGCTGGACAGGAGCACGGAACTGTTTCTGGCCGACAAGCTGCACGTGCTCCGCACCATCCTGCGAGAGCGCCCCAATGACCGGGACGCATTGCGGGAGGAGATTGAACTGGAAACTGCTGCCCGCCGGTACCAGCAGTTTTACATTCGCCTTCTGGACGATCGTGGCGTGCCGATCCTGACGACGCCCGGGATGGCCGAACAGCTGGATGTCGCGGAACTCATCCGTCAAACCCGCAACCGGCCTGAACATTCCGTTTCGATGACGGGGTTCCATGGACGGGGGTTCCGGGTCGCCAGCGCAATGGCCTGGTCAGGCTCCTCGCCGGCTCGCCGCGATACGATTCAGATCGCCATCGACATCTCTCAGGAAGAAGAGTTGCTGCTGCGCTATCGGTGGTGGTTTTGGGCCATCCTGCTGGCCAGCTCGGTCCTGTTCCCCCTGCTGGGCTACCGGATTGCGCGTCACGGCATCCGTCCCGTAGAAGAGATCGCGGCGACAGCGCGGAGCATCACGTCGACGAACCTGCGTGAACGTATCCGGGCGGAAGGCTATCCGTCAGAGCTGGCATCGCTGGCAGGGACCTTCAATGAGATGCTGGACCGTCTTGAAGAATCGTTCGAACGGATCTCGAGGTTCTCGGCCGACATTGCGCATGACCTGCGAACGCCGGTGAATAATATTCGCGGCGAATCTGAGGTGGCGCTGGCGCGTGCACGAGATGTGAAGGAGTACCGTGAGGTTATTGAGTCGACGCTGGAAGAAGCCGTAAGGCTTTCCGAGCTGATCGGCGACCTCCTGTTTCTTGCGCGTGCCGAGAGTCCTCTGACGGAGCTGCGCCGCGAGCGCGTCAATGTCGGCAAGTTGCTCGGCGCGGTCCGCGATTACTATGAAGCGTCCGCTTCGGACGGAGGTTTGTCGCTGCTTGCAGACGAGGGCGCGGAGCCTTTGACCGCGGAACTGGATCGAGCTCTGATGTTGCGGGCTGTGAGCAACCTCGTCTCAAACGCCATTGCGCACAGCCCGACGGGTGCGACGGTGACTCTGGCCGCCCGGGCCGAAGGCGCAGCGATTCGCATCGAGGTCTCCGACACGGGTGTTGGAATCCCAGCCGAAGCGCTGCCCAGGGTATTCGATCGCTTTTTCCGCGTCGACCCCTCGCGCTCCAAAGCTTCGGGTGGCACGGGCCTCGGTCTGGCAATCGTGCAGAGCATCATGACTCTTCACGGCGGCCGTGCAGAGATCAGCAGTCAGTTCGGTCATGGAACCTGTGTCACATTGTGCATCCCGGTCCTCGCAGCAAGCTGACAATATTGCCGGGGTCGTGTCATGTTGCGTCTTTTTCAGGCACGGCCGGTGGCGAATCTTTCTGCGGCAGTCCCTGACATCGGCGTTCGCACCGCTCAGGGATGCTCATTTGGCTGGACGGATGATTGTGTGCAATTCCGAACCTGGAGTTGCCGGCAGCAACTTCTCGTGAACCTTTGTGGAGCGCGCTCGCCGCGATTTCTCTCACGCCTTCATCGTGCCAGGGGATGTCAAAATCGATGCGGCCGATGACTGTGCTATGTGTGCAGAAAGGCAAACGGTCGATCCGCATTGTGTGCTCTGCGCGCTTTCCGGGAAGGAGCCGATTCCACTCGCCGCGCCGCTCCCGGACTCTGCATGTGCCCGGAACACCTGTGCCTGTCCTGGACAGGGGACTCGCATGCATGCCGGGAATCCTTCCGGAACACGTCCGCTGCCCTGGTGCTGGGCATCGATGCGGTATAACTGCCGGGGTTCTCGGTCGAAAAACGGATTCCTGATGAGTTAGCCTCGCCGTTCACCCCTCTCCGCACACCATTCGTTCGAGGTTGTGGTATGATCGTCCCACTTTATGTGGATCACGGTCGCAATCTCCTGTAGTTGTTGTCCCCGTTGACGACTTCAGTGTGCCTGAGTCTGCGCCGTTAGTTGGCTTTAGATCCGCCGTCGGTTTTAACTGCGCTTAAGCACAGTCGCCGTTCAGTTGGTGATGAGTTGTGCCTGTCAGTGTTGCTTTGTCGCAGCCTCGGGTTCAATCACACCCACTCAATAAGCAAATCTAATCGGGCTTGCAGACCTCTTCGTCGCGGCTCGGACCAATTGCTTCACTTCAAAGGGGGAACAACATGCAAAGAAACAGAACTCGGCTGCAGGCTTTACCGGCCCTGCTCGTTGTGCTGCTGCTCGTCTCCGCGCCCGCGCTGGCCCAGACTTTTCGCGGCAGCATCAACGGCACGATCACCGACCCCTCAGGCGCGGTCGTTCCCGGCGCAAAAGTCACCGCCACCGACGTGGCCACCGGAGTGGTCCGCGATACGGTAGCGTCGGCCGCCGGAGAATTTGAGTTCGCCGACCTGCCGGCCGACTCCTACACCGTCAAAGTGGTCGCTGCCGGCTTCCAGACCACCCAGGTCGATGGCGTGGCGGTGCTCGCCGGCAAGATCTACACGCTTCCGGTCAAGCTGAGCGTGGCGCAGCAGGCAACCACCGTCCAGGTCGCTGCCGACGCCCTTTCGCTCGACACTACCACCGTCACGCAGACCACGACTCTCGATTCGGCGGCGCTTCAAAACGTGCCGCTGAACGGCCGCGACTTCACGCAGCTTCTTGGCACCGCCGCTTCGTTCAGCGGCTACGGCAACAACGGCTCGGTCAACGGCACGCGCAGCGATCAGCTCAACTACACCATCGACGGCACCGACAACAACGACCTCTATCTGCAGATCGATGCCGTCAATCAGGGCAGCATCAGCGGCATCGCCGGTGTCGTTTATCCCGTTGACGCGCTCGACGAGTACTCGCTCCAGACCAACGGCAACAGCGAATCCGGCCGCAGCCCGGGTGGAACGCTGAACGTCACCACCAAGTCAGGCACCAATTCGTTTCACGGCTCCGCCTACTACTACAACCGGAACGAAGCGCTGGCCGTAACCTCGCCGTTCATCGCTCCCGGAACGCCGGAGCAGCCGCTGCGCAACCAGAACTACGGCGCCTCGCTGGGCGGGCCCATCTGGCGCGACCACACCTTCTTTTTCCTCACCTACGAGGAGCAAAAGTTCACCATTGGCGAAGCCAATACCGTCACCGAGCCCTCGCCCGCCTATCAGGCGCTGGCGCTCGCCGAGCTGAGCAAATACAACGTCCAGCCCAGCCAGGTCTCGGAGAATATCCTCAGCACCCTGTGGGATCCGAGCGTGATCGCCAACCTTTCCGCCACGCCCGGGAACTACTCCAGCAACGCGCCGGAGAGCGGCTACAGCCACAACGCGGTGGTCCATCTCGACCACAATTTCAGCGAGAAGAGCCACCTGTCGGCACGCTATTACTTCGGCCAGGGCTATGCCGACGCTCCTGACTGCATCTTTGTCTGCTCCTATCTGCCTGAGTACTTCCAGACCGTGCCCTCGCACATCTCGAACTACGACACGGTGTGGAATTACAGCATCAGTCCCACTCTTACCAATCAGGTCGCGGCCGGCGTTAGCTACTTCACGCAGGACTTTGCCGATGCCGACCACAGCCAGAATCCCCTCACCCTGGCCGGCCTCAATTCCGGCGCGACTCTCTCCGGCGCTCCGCAGCTCGCCATCAACGGCTTCGACTCGATCGGCGTCACGCCGACCTCCGGCCGCAACGACATCACCGGACAGATCGCCGACACGCTCTCCTGGACCGTCGGAAAGCACCAGATCCGCTACGGTGTGGAGTATCGCCGCGCCTACATCGACTTGTATTACAACTGGGGCGCCCGCGGCGCCTTCAACTTCGGGACCAGCGGCATTCAGGGGCCGTGGGCGAACGATTCAACGATCACCGACAGCAACATCCTGAATCTCGCCGACTTTATGGCTGGCTACTCCGACCAGTCCAGCATTGTGCTGGGCACGCAGGAGCGCTTCATTTACACGCACACCGGAACCCTGTTCGCGGAAGACTCCTGGCAGGTGATGCCGAAGCTGAACGTCAATTACGGGCTCCGCTACGACTTCCAGCAGCCGTTCTATACCAACGGTCCGAACCTCTCCATCTTCGACCCCAATAACGGCGGACTGGTCATCGCCGGCGGCGGCAGCGGATCGCTGAACTACATTTACGCCAGCAACAAGCTCAACTTCTCGCCTCGCATCGGCTTCTCGTATCAGGTCCGCCCCAGCACGGTGCTGCGCGCCAACTTCGGCATCTTCTTCGACCAGCCGGCCGGTCAGGCCTTCTTCGGCAACATCGGCATTCCCAACAACGGCGCCGGCGGCGTCAACAACAACCCCATCGGCAGCGAGCCTAACGAGTCCATCGTGCTCGGCGCGCCCAGTTCTCCGACGCCCGTCTGGACCTACAACCAGACCACGCCGATCTTCACGCCCGCCGAGGGTCAGCCCACGGGCAGCAACATTGTCTCGATCTACTCGGCCAGCCGCAACTTCAAAACGCCTTACACGGAGATCTTCGGCCTGAACGTCGAGCAGAGCCTGGGCAGGGCGTGGCAGCTGAACGTCGGCTACGTGGGCACGCTAAGTCGGCACAACCTCGTTTTGCAGGATATCAACCAGTCCGGGCTGGGTCAGGACCAGAATCCTGCCACCGTCACCGTGAACGGAAACACGTTCACGGCTCAGCAGGCGTCGCGTCCGTACTTCAGCCAGTACCCCAACTTCAGCATCATCAACCAGCTCAACTCTGCTGCGGCCTCCAGTTACAACGCACTACAGGTTACGCTGCGCGGCAGTTCGTGGCACGGGCTGGTCAGCCAGTTCGCCTATGCGTGGAGTCACAACCTCGACGACTCGACTGAGTTCAACATTCTGCCGCAGAATTCGCTCAATCTGGCCGGCGACTGGGGCAATTCCCAGTATGATATCCGCAACCACTTCGCCGGCTATCTCAACTACGCGATCCCTGCTTACTCACACGGACCGAAGCTCCTGACCCACGGCTGGGAAGTCAACAGCATCCTCAAGTTCCAGGGCGGCGAGCCGGTCAACGTGCTCACCGGCCAGGACAACAGCGGCACCGGCGAAAACGAGGACCGCGCCAGCATCTCGGGGCCGGCTCTCAACAACAACCGCTCCGTGCAGCAGCATTCTTATGCGCAATACCTCAACCCCTCGAGCTTTACCGTTCCCAACTACGGCAGTTACGGCAATCTGGGCCGCAACCAGGTCTCCGGCCCCGGCTTCGGCGACGTGGATCTGTCGCTGCTCAAGAACGTCCCGATCTGGGAAGAGCGCGTTAAGGCGCAATTCCGCGTGGAGATGTTCAACGTCTTCAACCGCACCAACCTGGCGCAGCCACTGGCAAACCTTGGCTACGGTTCCTCGTTTGGCTGGAGCACATCGACCATCGGCGTGTCGTATGGCGCGCCGGGCATTGGCTCCGGGGAGCCGTATAACACGCAGCTTGCGCTGAAGATCCTCTTCTAGTCTCCTGAGTCATTAATTCGTTGACAGAACCTGGCGACGGAATAGAGGATCTGGTCCGCGGATTTGTGCCAAATGAAGGGTTGCGGGTCGCGGTTGTGGTGCGCGATGAAGTCGTCGATGGCCGCTTTCAGTTCTCTGGTGGAGCGATGAACGCCGCGCCGCAGCCGGCGTTGAGTGAGCAGAGCGAACCAGCGTTCCACCAGGTTCAGCCAGCAGGCGGAGGTGGGCGTGAAGTGGACATGGAAGCGGGGGCGTTTGGCCAGCCAGTTGTGAATCGACTTCGTCCTGTGCGTTCCGTAGTTGTCCATGATGAGATGAACGTCCAGTTCTTCGGGCACGTTGTTCTCGATGGTGTCGAGAAAGTTGCGGAACTCGAGGGAACGATGACGCTGCCGGGTCTGGCCGATGATCCGGCCGGTTTTCGTATTCAGCGCGGCAAACAGGCCGGTGGTGCCGTGCCGTTGGTAGTCGCGGGTGCGGCACTCGATCCGCCCCGGCCCCATGGGCAGCAGCGGGGCCGTGCGATGCAGCGCCTGGATCTGGCTCTTTTCATCCACGCACAGGACCAGCGCCCGCTACGGAGGATTCATACTAAAGCGCCACGATGTCGCGCACCTTGTCGATGAACAGGGGGTCTTTGGATAATTTGAACGTCTCGGAACGATGCGGGGCCAGAGAAAAGGCGCGCCAGATGCGGCTGATCGCGGTCTGGTTAAGGCCTGTGGCCCGCGCCATGGTGCGCGTCGACCAGTGGGCGGCAGCGGGCGGCTTGCTCTCCAGCGTGCGCACGATCACCTGTTCGATCTCCGCGTCGGAGCGCTTGCGGGGCTGGCCGGGACGCGGCTCATTCGAGCAGGCCATCGACCCAGCCGCGTCGAACCGGTGCCACCACTTCCGCACCATGGCGGGGCAAATCCCCACTTCGCCGGCGATCGCCGCAACCGAACCACCCTCCGCGGCGCGCATCACAATTTCTGTCAACCTCAGCACCGGCAGCTGGCGTCCTCGTCCCATGGCTTCGCTCCCGCCCCAGCAGACGCACAGCCATCATTAGTTATCTCAATGAATGACTCGGGACACTAGCTGACTGCTTCCTCGCCCAGGCCGAAATTCCGCTCCTGTGACTCGCTCCAGGCCAGGCGCAGGCCGCCGGAAACCGGCTGGCTGCCCATGAGCCGCACTGCGCGAATGATGAAGCTCATCCAAGCCGGAGCCGAGCCGCCGGGCCACAGCTCGCGCAGCGGCCGCGGCACGCCGTTCACGTCCGGGTGATAGACACGCTCATCCCACTCCCGCGAACCCTGGGGGAAATCGGGGTAGTCGCGAATCGCGTCCAGGGTCGACTGCAGGATGCGATGCTTCCAGGGCTGCGCATACTGGGGCATAAACAGGACGTGGCTGCGACCCTCGTAGCGGATCTCGTGCACAAACTCGGTAAAGCTCCCGGCGCTGGTCAGGTTGACGTTGGCGTTCGGTTCCATGCCGTGCCGATCGCCACCGGAAATGAGCAGCTTGTTCCACTGCTGCGCCAGCCGCTTCACCGCGCGATTCTCTTTCCAGTCGCGCAGCCCATTCAGCTCGAAGGCGTGGACATATTCGTGATTCGCCCTGAGGAAGTCCTGCACCCGCTGCATCGCCTTGTCGGCGCCAATCAGGTAGAGGTCCCACATGGGGTGGTTGAAGACGATCAGCACATTGGGCAGCTGGTGCAGCGCGGCCAGGATCTCGGTGAGGCGGTTCTCATGCGGATGGGCGGTGTACTGCTCGAACGTCTTCATCCAAACAGCGCCCTGGTCGCTGGGCAGGTTGTGGATGCCGAGATGGAACGACTGATCGCCGCCGCAGGGCACGCTCCACTCCACTGAAACCGGGATGTGGCGGGCCGAAGCCACGGTACGCAGCAGCATGGGAGCCGCGATGGTGTCGTGGTCGGTAATGGAAACCAGGGGCATGAGGCCAAGTTTTTCAGCAATCTGGCTGCTCTCCAGGTCGAAAGCCAGCTTCGGTGTGAGGGGCGGCGTCCAGTATGCCGCTGCGTAGTTGACCGGCGTGGCATGCCATTCGCGGGAGCGGCGCTCGGAGCGGGTAATCAGGGGGCGCAGCAGCGGGTACTGGTTCCCTAAATTCGCCAGGAAGTCGAGCGTCTCCTTCGACTGGTTGGTGTGGCTGTGCAGCGAAACGGCGGTCGAGTACGCCTGAGCGGCTGCAGCTTCCTTCCAGAGGTACGAGATGCGGCGGAGTCCGGTCATGGAATCCTCCCAGGTGGTTCTGCTGGCATCAGTATTCTGCATGCACCATGAACGGGGCATTACGAGGCCAAAAATGAGAGGTCAAATGAGGCAAAGTATCAGCGAAGTAACGTTACCTTTGAGGTATGCGGTACTCTAAAAAGCCCTGTCTGACAATATCTTGCGGGGATGGGCCGGGTTGCTGCAAGCGGGCCGCACCTGACAAAATCTTAACTCTCATCGCCGGGTTTGTGCGATCTCGGGCAAATCAGCCTCCCGAGCCGATTCCGGTTCCAGATGATTGTGGGTGAGCCCCTCGCGCAGGATCTCGAACGCCTGCTGGGGATCGTCAGCGGTCTGGAACAACTCCCGGTCCCGGGGTGAGATGGTGCCCTTGTCAACGAGCACGTCCATGTCGATTACGTCCCGCCAGTAGGAGGAACCGTAGAGCACCACGGTGATCTTCTTGGCCAGTTTCTGGGTTTGCGAGAGGGTGAGGATTTCAAACATCTCGTCCAGAGTGCCGAAACCGCCGGGAAAGACAACCAGCGCCTTGGCGAGGTAAGCAAACCAGTACTTGCGCATGAAGAAGTAATGGAACTCGAAGTTGAGCGCAGGAGTAATGTACCGGTTCGGCATCTGTTCAAAGGGCAGCTTGATGTTGAGCCCGACCGATTTGCCGCCGGCCTCCCAGGCGCCGCGGTTGGCGGCCTCCATAATCCCCGGCCCTCCGCCGGAGGTGACGACGAAGCGGCTGCGGCGCGACTTCAGGTCCTTCGCCCACTGGGTCAGCAGGAAGGAGAGGCGGCGCGCGTCTTCGTAGTAATGGGCCATCTCCACGGCCGACTGGGCACGGCGCTGGCGCAATTCGCTGGTTTCTTCCTGGATGGGCTGGCGCGCCGGTTGCTCCTCTTCCGGAGCGGGCTGCTGCGAGCCCGTATTCTCCAGCAGCTCCAGCTCGCGGTTTGCCTCATCGAGGGCTCGAAAGCGAGCGGAACCGAAGAAGACCACGGTGTCCTGGATGCGCTCGCGGCGGAAGCGCGCCAGGGGCTCGGAATACTCGGCCAGGATGCGGATGATGCGGCCATCCGGACTGTTCAGGAAGGCATCGTTCTCGTACGCCAGGGATGCGTTTTCGAGCGGGTTGGGCGGCTTGCGGGGCATAGTGGCTCTTGTGTGCGGATCACCCTTCTCGGTAATGGACCGCTTCGGAAATGGCAATCCACAGATTCAGCAGTCCGAGGCCGGAAACCATTCCGCGCACCGCTCCGGTCGCGGTGATGTGGGCCAGGGGTGTGTAGTAGAGAAAAAAGCGGTTGAAGGTCCACAGCCGCGTCCACGGCAGGAAGACGAGGATGAGGCCGAGGTACAAGCGCACCATCACGCCGAGGAAGAGATCGGCGCGCTGCAGCCAGTGGTGGCCGCGGGCAGGGGCAAGGGGAGCCGACGAGGGGGCCGGACCGGCGGAAGGGACGGCGGGGTCTGGAGCAGACGGTGGAGGAGCCAGGTTGGGCGAAGGCGGCATCATGCGCTGGAGCGCTGGGACGCACCACACGCCCCGGAACAGCATTAACCCCACACTAACACAGCAGTCGGCGACGGGGAGGGTCCGCGACCCGCAACGGGAAGGGGTGGATCGTGACCAGCTTCCTGTTCAACACCAACGACACGGCTGTGCTGCCGCAGCCATGACAAAAGGGCTCAAAAAACAACGATCACTTCCGGTTGCCTCGGCTCGGCCAGTGCGCCGCAGTCTTTTCACTTCCACTTGATATTGCAGCCGATGCTCGGCAGCTGGTCAGAGCTGATGGGTTTGCCGGCGATGAGGGCATCGAGGGCCGCGCGCAGGTCCTTCCCGGTGACGGGAACCCCGTTCCCCGGGCGGCTCCCGTCGAGCTGGCCGCGGTAGACGAGCTTGCCCGCGGTGTCGAACAGGAAGAAGTCCGGCGTACAGGCGGCGTCATACGCCCGAGCCACGTCCTGGGTGTCGTCATACAGGTAGGGGAAGGTGAAGCCCAGGCGCCGGGCCTGTTCGGCCAGGCTCGGCGGCGCGTCGTCGGGGTAATTGTCGGCGTCGTTGCTGCTGATGGCGGCGATGCCGACGCCGGAGTTGCGATAGTCGGAGCCCAGGCGGGCCAGCTCCTGCTCCACATGCTTGACGAACGGGCAATGGGCGCAGATGAACATGACCAGCAGGCCACTCGGTCCGGCCAGGGTTGCGGTGCTGTGGCTCCTGCCGTCGCGGACGTCTCTGAGGCTGAAGGCCGGGACCTGGGTGCCCAGTTCGAGCATGGCTGATTCAGTGCGCGCCATTCGTAAATCCTCCTGACAAATACAAGATTATCGAAGGGGCACATCGGTCGCACCAGGCGGCGCAAGGCAGGAAGCCGCCTGAGGGAACCAGGCGGCTTTCTGCGGTCGTGGGATTACTGAGGCTGGGGCTGAGACTGGGGCGCGCCACCGTCGCCACCGGGATTCTGTCCTCCGCGGTGCTCGTGCATGCGCTCCTGCATGGCCTCGAACTTCTGTTTTTGCTGATCGGTGAGAACGGCCTCGATCTTCGCGTTGGTGTCCTGCCGGATGGCCATCATCTGGCTGCGGCGATCTTCGCGGGAGAGCGACTGGTTCTGGAAGAGGGCCTGCATCTTCTGCTGGCGATCGACCAGGAGGGGCTTGATCTGGCTCTGCTGGTCGGCGGTGAGGTCGAGCTGCTTCGACATGTGTTCGAGCTGTTTGTCGGGATCCATCATGCCGCGGCCATGGCCGCCGCCCCACTGACCCTGTTGTGGAGGCGGAGCGCTGTTGTCCTGGGCGTAGAGAGCGGATGTCGCGCTGCAGGCGAGCAGACCGCTGAGAGCGATGGTGAGAAGTTGGTTGCGCATGAGAGTGTGTGGATACCTCCGTGTGGTCTTCCTGTTCGAACCCGAGGCACTCTGGGCTGCTGCGAACCCGGGCACGAAGCTGTTCACGCGGAGAGACGAGAGCCAGGCGGCGCGAGATGCGGCAACGGCGAAATATTAATGAGCGGGGGCGGCGCCCTGCGGAGGCATGGGGACGGGGTCGGAGCGAAGTCCGCAGCGAAGGAGGCCGGGCACATGCTCGCCGGGACCGGGCAGGTAAGCGTAGGCAAAGACCGCCTGGTAGTGTGTCTCGCCGGGGTAATTGCACATGGGGCAGCTGGGGCGGTAAGCAATCGCGAGGTTATCGAGCATCGCCTCGGTCCACTGCTGCGAGGCGTGCGCTGGAATGGTGAGATAGGAGCGGCCGGAGTCCAGTGGGCCCGGCTGCCAGGCAAACATCGGGCCTGCGGGCAGCAACGCATTGACCAGCGCACCGCCGCGACCCGCCGATGCTCGCCACAGCCAGCGATTGCCGACGTTCGCATACCAGTGCGTGCTGGACGGAACCGGCTGCGCAAGCCGGATCTCATGCGCGGTGCGATTATCAATGCGGAACAGGAAGCCGGGCCCCTGCCCTGGAGCGGCCTCGGCGAGATAGCTGGCGGACAAAGTAATGCCCGTACAGGGAAGGACATACGGACCCGGCCGCCGGTCGGCTCCCGACGAGGCTGCGGCGGCAGCCAGAGCGAGCGCGACAGCGGACAGCAGGAATTGCGGCAGGCGTTTTATGCCGGGCAGGAGATGCGGCGAGCCGGCGCGCATGAGGCCGATCAGCTCCGGCCCAGGGCGTCGAGATCGATCGACTCGTACTTCTTCTTTTCGATCCCCTCGCGGATTTGGCGCGGCGTCCAGCCGAGTTTGGTCATTTTGTAAGCGTAGGCGCCTTCCTGAGCGCAGGTGGCGCAGACGGCGGCGTGGGTGCCTTCAAAGCAGCTGTGCAGGCTGGAGTGGCCCAGGGCGCGGTCGCAGCGGCAGTAGCACGGCAGCTGGTAGAGGACGCTTGGAATCTCGGCGGCTTGCCTGTACACCTCGACTTGCCATTTCTCGCGGAAGAACGGGCCGGTGAGCTGGCTGCCGGAGAGCACGGGAGGGAGAGCCTGGCCCTTGACCGGGGCCTGGGAATGATAGGCCGGGATGTCGTCCTGAGGGTCGGTCCACTGCGCATGCACGGCATTGGCAGGCAGCGTGCTAACGGGAATGGCATAAACGGCGATGACCAAGAGGGCCAGGGCAAGACTGGAGAGGACACGTTTCACAGGGCGCTCCAGAGGTTTATCGTATAGGACGGCCAGGGAGACGGGTGAAGAGTGGCGCTGGGAAAGAAATGAAAGTCCGTATGGCTGAAAATAGACAAAAAAGACGGCACGAACGGTCAATTGTTCGTGCCGGGAGGCCAGTGACGCAACTTGTAAACTTCGCGAGCCAGCCGGGAATTCTGTGTCGCCGGTTCCAGCTCAAAAACCCTTCTCTATATCAGATGCCGCTGCGGCCCTGCTGCAGCGATTTATTTTTCATCCGAACAGGAGATAAATGCTGCTTCCCTCTTTCCAAATACTGTAACCCAAAGGTGCGATTCGTACAAGGCTTCTACACGATTTAATATTTTCCCAGAACCGCAGCACCATTTTTCAATGCTTTACCTCTGCCTGGTGAACTTCGATGACGACCTCTTCGCCCCCTGCTGAATCACCCTCCAGTCGGCCACCCCGTCCGGGATTCCTGGTTCTCAAGACCGGCTTGCTGGTCGGAGTGTCGGCGCTTCTGGGTGGCCTGGCTGTGGTTTTCTGGAACCGAAAATCGCTTTCCAGACTGCGCCAGCCTGAGCCTGAGGACCATCAGCCCACTGTGTATGCAGACGTGGAAACGGAATAAAAGTTGCGCTGGATGCGGGAGGAGATTGCCGGCTCGACGCCGCGACCCGTCAGATCAGCGTATCGATGGCCGCGGCGAGGTCGAAATCACGCTCGGTGAGGCCTCCCGCATCGTGGGTCATCAGGGCGAGGCGGACTTTGTTATAGCGGATGTCGATGTCGGGATGGTGGCCGGCGCCCTCGGCCAGTTCCGCTACTCCGTTGACGAACTGCATGGCTTCGACGAAGTTTGAAAAGTCAAAACGGCAGACCAGTTCGCCGTTCTCCAGCTTCCACCTGGGCATGGACAGCAACTTACCTGCGACAATCTTGTCGTCCAAAACCGGCATGGCAATCGCTCCTGGGTCGAATATTACACAAGATTACGATCACACATTCAGATCTTCGATGGAGCCGGCAAAGGACAGCGGGGAGAAACGCGGGTGGCGGGTCATTTCCGCGCGCAGGTCTTCCCACAGACTGTCCGGCAGACCAAGGTAGACGTCGACGACGTTGGGGTCGAACTGGGTGCCTGCGCAGCGCTCGATTTCTTTGCGCGCGACCTGATAGCTGCGCGCTCTGCGGTAGGGGCGATCGGAAGTGATTGCATCCAGTGTATCCGCCACAGCAAATATGCGCGCACCCAGCGGGATCTGCTCTCCGCGCAGGCCGCGCGGGTAGCCGTTTCCGTCGTAAAACTCCTGATGGCTGTAAACGATCTCGGCGGCTTCTTCGAGGAAGGGAATCTTGCGCAGGATCTGGTAGCCGCGCGCGCAGTGCTCGCGCATGATGGACTGCTCTTCGGGGTCGAGCTTGCCGGGCTTGAGCAGGATGGCGTCGGGAATGGCCATTTTGCCGATGTCGTGGAGAAACGCTCCACGGGCAACGACGCGGGTCTGGGCCAGTTCCACGCCGCAATGGCGGGCGAGAGCGATGGTATATGCGGTGACGCGGCGCGAATGGCCTTCGGTCTCGGCGTCTTTGAGGTCGAGAGCGTCGCCCAGCGCCTCGAGCGTGATGTCGTAGGAGCGCTCGAGGTCGGCCATGGCCTGGCGGAGCATCTCCGTGCGCGCCGAGACGAGCTGCTCGAGATTGTGGCGGTAGACGTGGTTCTGCTGGACCAGACGGCGGTAGTCCAGGGCCCGGCGCACGGTGACCAGGAGCTGCTCTTTCTCGAAGGGCTTGAGGAGGTAATCGTACGCTCCCTTGCGCATGGCGGAGATGGCGACTCCCACATCGTGGATCGCCGTGACCATGACCATGGGAGTGTCGGGATGGACCTGGCGGATGCGCTCGAGCAGGCCGATCCCGTCAAGGCCGCTCATGACAATGTCGGAGAGGATCAGGTCGTAGGGAGGATCCTGTTCGACGTGCTCGATGGCTTCCAGTCCGTCGGCAGCCAGCACGGTGGCGTAATTGGACCTCTCCAGCATGGCAGCCATCAGAGTGCGAACGTAGGGTTCGTCATCGACGATCAGGATCCGCTCTGAGGCCACTTCCCCTCCAGGCCCGGAGGCCCGATAACAACCTTCATTAGGAATAAATCGGGAGCCGAACGATTCCCGATCTATCCTACCCTGGCCGATTCTCCGGAATGGCAACAATCCGGCACAGCGTTACCAAAGTGGTGCACGGCGGGCTCCTTATCCCGGCCTGGGCGCATCTGCCGGTGAAAAAGAAAGCGCCAAAGTACGCCATGGCATCCCGATGGGGGGTTCAGCGCATCTTCACCGCCGAGCGTGGTAAGCTTCCAACTGCTGGAGACTCTCCCCAGGGGCACGGCATCCCTTCATGCTATTTGACCTTGACAGGCACTTTGCCAGAGTGACGGCGCGCGAGATGTCGCGGGAGAGCCTTGAGGACCGGCAGCGCGACGTTTACGAGAGCCATCGGCATCGTGTGTTTTCGGTGTCCTATTACATGACGGGCAGCGAGATCGAAGCCGAAGATCTGCTGCGCGGAACTTTCATTTCCGCCTTTCGCCAGGCCGAGGAGCCGGATCAGGCGATGATCGACGCGGCGCTGATCGAGCGGCTGAAGGCGCGCATGGTGCTGGAGGACGGGGAACTGGTTTTCGTTCCGGGGGTTGCTGTCCTGCCCGGCGGGCGCAACATCCAGCGCGCCGATCTGGAAGAAGCGATTCGCTGCCTGCCGGCGAATGAGCGGCTGGTGTTTCTGCTGATGGATGTGGAAGGCTACGCGGCGGATCAGATCGCCGGGCTGCTGCACAAGGGCAAAGCTTCCATCCTGCGGACGGCGCTGACGGCCCGCCTGCGCCTGCGCTCGGAACTGGCGGCGATGCTCGAGGACGGCCAGCAGGCAGCCTGAACCACGGCGGCGAGGTGCGGGCGCGCCGGGCGGGGAAAGAACTCAGCTTCCAGCGGGCAACCTTATGCTCATGCCTTACTTGGGCGGTTCGGATTTGCGCGCTTCGCGGCGGGCGCGAAGATTCTTTGCCCAGTGCAGCTTGTTGACCTGGCGGGCGCGGCCGAGAGCGAGCGCTTCGGCGGGCACGTTTTCCGTGATGACCGAGCCTGCTGCGACGTAGGCTCCCGCACCGATTATGACGGGCGCAACGAGTGCGGAATCGCTGCCGATAAAGACGCCATCCTCGATCAGCGTTTGGTATTTGTTCACACCGTCGTAGTTGCACGTAATGGTGCCGGCGCCGACGTTGACCCCCGATCCAATCTGCGCGTCGCCGAGATAGCTGAGGTGATTGGCTTTCGATCCGGCGCCCATGCGGGTCTTCTTCATCTCGACGAAATTGCCGATATGCGCGCCCTCGCCGATGTGGCAGCCGGGGCGGAGACGCGCGAAGGGGCCGATGGTGGCGCCCTTGCCGATGGCGGAATCCGCGATCACGCAGGAGGGCTGGATGACCACGTGATCGCCGACCGTCGTGTTCTCGATCACGGTGTAGGAGCGGATACGGCAGTCGCTGCCGATGCGCGTCTGGCCAAGGAGCTGGACGTACGGCTCGAGAACGGTGTCCGGACCCACCTCGACGGCGGAGTCGATGGTGACGGTCTCGGGTCGAAAGATAGTAACCCCCTCGGACATGAGGCGACGCGCGGTTGCGAGGCGAAGTTCGCGGTCGAGGTCCATCATTTCGGCGATGGTATTGGCCCCCAGAACTTCCGTAGCCTGGGCGGCTTCGATGGCAACGACCCGCTCGCCGGCATCGGCAAGAATGCCAGCCAGGTCGGTTAGGTAGAGCTCGCGGTGGGCATTGTCGGCGCGCAGCTGGCCGATATGCGGATAGAGCGCGGCCCGGCGAAACGCGTAGATGCCGGAGTTGATCTCGCGCACGCTCTGCTGCGCCGGGGTGAGCGCCTTCTGCTCAACGATGGCGGCGACCTCAGGAGCGCCCGGCCTTTTGCGCAGAACGCGGCCATAGCCGAAAGGATTATCGGGCGCAGCCGTGAGGAGCGTCATCGCCGCCTGCTCGCGCAGATGAAAGTCGCGCAGGGCGAGGATGGTTTCGACGCGCAGCAGGGGCACGTCGCCGGAGAGGACAATGAGCTCGTCGTAGTCGCCGGTGGCCTGCTCGGCGCACTGCATGGCGTGGCCGGTGCCGCGCTGCTCTGCCTGGAGGACAAAGCGCACGCCGGTGTCGCGCACGGCGGCTGCGACAGCTTCAGCCTGGTGGCCGACGATGACGAGGACGTCCTGCGGCGGGACCACCTGCACGGCGGCGGCGATGACGTGGCGGAGCAGCGGGCGGCCGCCGATCTCATGGAGCACCTTGGGGCGCTTCGATTTGAGCCGCGTGCCTTTGCCCGCAGCCATGATGACGATTCCGAGTCGCATGGAAGCCGATCACTCCGGCGGGGCGCGAAGAAAAATTTCGCGCAAAGAAACGCCCGCATCCTCTCTGACGCTAATTTTGCCGGGTTCAGGTGTCAAACCAGGGCAGCGTCAGTCGCCGAAATAATCCTCTTTCCTGGCGAAAAGGGCGATGGTGCAGACCACCACGACCACGCCGCCGAGAATCATGCCTAACACCATGAAAGGTCCCAGATCGATGAGGGGAGCCGAGTACGGGGTGGTCCCGGCCAGCGACCATTGCGTCATGAATTGCCGCTCATAAGCGACGAAGCGCGACTCCACGCCGGGAATGAGGAGGGCGAGGAAGTAGACCACGGAATAGACCTGCCACAAGAGGGCCACGTACCAGGCGGCTCGCCATTTCCGCAGCAACCCGATGCCGGTATAGATCTCGACGGCGACGAACAGCAGTACGAGCCCGGCCTCGGCCGGCCCGGCGATGGTTGCGCCAAAGAGAAAGAGCGGCGCATGCATGAGCAGCACGACGGGCAGGCCCAGCACTCCGCAGAACAGCAGCGCCGCCCACACAATAATGACGATGCGCCATCCCGAAGTTGCTGCGCCGGACGGGAAGATGGCCTCGCCGCCCGGCGGCAGGATATCGGGATGGGTGACGATCAGCCGCGATGCGGAGAAAGCGGCCCGCACATGCGCCAGGTTGAAATACACCACCCACCACAATCCGACGAGGCAGAAGAGAGAGTAGAACGCGGCAATGGCAAAGAACACGTGGGACATTTGCGCCGGCGACGTACCGGGAGGAAGGGGGACGAAAGGCCGGACCATGAGGACGCCGATCGCGGCAACCGCGGAGGTGAGGAACATGAGGGCGCCGATGACGACGACGGAGATTCTGGCCCAGCGGCGCACCCGGAAGAGATCCACCACGGTCCACCCGCAATAGAGGAAGAAGCAGAGCCCGAGCGCATTTGCGGCGGCGACCATGGGACGCAGGGCGCGGGCGATGAGAGGACTGTGAACGAACAGGGAGAAGACCAGGGCGAGCAGCATGAGAGCTGCTCCGAAGAAAGCCATGATGCCAAGAATGACAGCCGCAACGGTGACGCCAACCGGCCTGCGCATAGCGATTTCCCTTTCCGTCCGGGCGGGTGAATATTCGGCCACAGAATACCGTTTTCCGATGATGTTCCCCTGGGAAAAATGGCTGGGCAACGGATAACATTGCATATAACGTGGCAGTGAAGAGATCGATGCGAGGTAAGGATGCCCTGTCTCGAGCTGAAAGTCGCGGCCGACCTTCTCCCCCAGGCAGCGACCCGCCTGCGCGGCCTGATGGAAAAAGCGGGCGCAGCGGTGCTCCGCCGCAATCATGTCGCGGAGGTTGCAGGGTACGACGACGCGGAGGTACGCAATCGCTTCCGCATCGTGGCCGTGCTGGCGGTGGATCTGAACAATCCTCCGAAGGAGCCCGGGAATCCGTCGCCGGCAGCAACGGCGGGCGAGGATCAGGAACAGGTGTCCGGCGAGGTGCAGCCGGAGAGCGATCCTCTGGTGGCAAGCTTCGCCAAGGGCATTGAGATCTGGATCAGCGACGGGGCCCGGGCGGCCTGCGTGCTGGCCGACGCCGATGAAATCACCGGAGCGCTGGCCATGTTCGATGCGTATCTGCGGCTGGCCCGGTATCAGCCGGCGTTTCTGCGGCTCGATCAGCGCGCCGTGGGGCTGCATTACTGCTTTCGCGAAGGGCTGGTTGTGGGCGTGCAGGGCGCGCCCTCCGATGCGGAGCCGTCGCCGGGCGTGTTCTTCGAGGCGATCTCGCCGATTGCGGAAGTGGACGACTTCCGGGCTCCGAGTTTTGTGGTGCGCCTGCCGAACGGCTGTGTGGGGTACTTCCACGATCAGCTGCGCGCAGCGGCCGCTTGGCTGGACGAGAACTCGTACCCGAATATTCTTGGATCAAAATGAACCTCGGGTTGGCAGGGGCGGCGATCGCCGGCGTGCTGGCCGCCGGCTGGCAGGCCAGCTTTCCGGTTGCCCCGGGCGGCGCGGCCGAGAATGCAGAGCGCATTGAAAGCGGCGAATTGCCGTCACCCAGGGGCGACACCGAATCCTACCGCATCCGCCTGCTTCCGCTGACGTCGTTTCCGGATTTGCCGGATGCGGTAAGCAGCCAGCTCATCCGGCGCCAATGCATGATCCCTCAAAGCTTTGAGGCGCAGGCGCCGGAGAATGTGATACACGGGGCGTTCCGGGCGGCGGGCAGCAGCGACTGGGCGGCACTTTGCTCGGTCAACGGCACAACCACACTGTACGTCTTCCTGTCGGGGCAGTTCGATGCTCCCGTGGCCATGCGCTCGCAGCCGGACACGGCATGGCTGGGCGCGGAGCCGGGGAGCTCGATGCTTGGCTCGGCCTGGGGGATCTCGTTGCGGAGCGCCGCAGATTTGCAGGCAACGCGGCAGCTGCACGGCGAGGCGCAATTCGACCACGACGGGATCGAGGACGCGCGGCTGGAGAAATCCGCTACGGTTCACTACGATCAGCAGGGCAAATGGCTGGTGCTGCGCGAAGCAAGCCAGCCCTCCGACTAGTGTCCGTGGACGCGGATGGCAGGCTGACGTATCGCGCAGGAGCGTGGATTCGCCGCGGCCGCAACGCCGCATGGCTCGCGGAGGAATGGCCGCCGATTTCGCCCGAAGCTTGTTTACTTTTCGAATCCGCGCAACTTATCTGCGGGATTCCGGTCTAAAGCATACGCAGCGCCCTGTGCTTCTTCCCCGCGCCAGCGGCGTTCGGACGGGCTCCATTTTGAATATCCTCTCCACTGCCGAGGCAGCCGCCAAATTGCACGGGGCTGCGGGCGGCTGCCCGATGAAAATCCTCCCGATGCCGGAAGACCGCAGCGAGCCGGGCGGGATTATGATGGTTCCCGCCGGTATGCATGCTGCGGCGAGTCGGCTTGCCGCGTCGCGCCCCAGGAATCTCGGGCGCGGGAACACCCCTCTCTCAATTACCCAAAGGATGGCCATGTTTCGCACGATTGTTTTCCCCGTTCGCTCCCTCGGCTGCGCCGCGCTGGGACTTGCCCTCGTCGCCCCGCTTGCGGCGCAGGCCAGCCCGTCGCATGTCCCTCAAACTGCGGCTTCGGTCAGGATTGTCGAACCAGTCGATAATGATCAGCTGGTCACGCTTCATGGCAACACCAGCCCTTACGCGATCGCGAAAAATGACCGCGGCCCAGTGAGCGCTAATCTGCCTATGCCGGACCTGACCCTGGTGCTGAGCCGAAGCCCCGAGCAGCAGGCCGCCTTCGACCAATACGTTGCCAGCGAATACGACCGCGGCTCATCGAACTATCACCAATGGCTCACGCCAGCTGAAATTGGCCAGCGCTTCGGGCCTTCTGAAGCAGATATTGCCACCATCACCGGCTGGCTCAACTCTCAGGGGTTTGCTGTCACCAAAGTGACGCCCGACCGGATGGCCATCCGTTTCAGCGGCACCGCCGGACAGGCGGAGAGCGCCTTCCATACTCAGATCCATAACCTGGTAGTCAGGGGCGTTCCGCACATCGGAAACATGACCGATCCGCAGATCCCCATCGCCCTCGCGCCGGTAGTGGTGGGTGTAAAGGCGCTTCACAACTTCCTGCCGCACCCGATGCACACCGCCGGAGAAAGGGTGACATTCAACCGCGCACTGGGTGGGTGGCAGCGGGTCACCAACGCCTCGGCCACAAGCTCGACAGTCCTGTCCTCCGGCTTCACCTTTGCTTCATCCGCCGCGGCGGCCAGGGCCGCAGCCCTCAACTCCGCCGGCCCCCGCCCGCTTTTTGGGATTAACGTGCCCTCCACCACCAGCACCAACGCCTATCTGGAAGAGGACGTGTCACCCTGGGACTTTGCCACCATTTACAACGTCGCGCCGCTGTGGGGGAGCAACTTCACGGGCACTACGGGCACCGGACAGACCATTGCCATCGCCGGAACCAGCGACATCGATCTGAGCGACGTCAGCACTTTCCGCAGCACCTTTGGCCTGCCGGCTGGGTCGGCACCTGCACAGATCGACACCAACGGCCTGGCCACGGAGTGCACCAGCACCAGCTCAACCGCAGTGTGCGGCATCGGCGACCTCGAGGAAAACACCATTGACGTCGAATGGTCGGGCGCAACAGCGCCGAATGCTCAGATCGATCTGGTCGTCACCGGCCAGAACGCTGCTGGAACCGTTGATTCAGTCTATGACTCAGCTCAATATGTCGTTGAAAACATCACGGCCAAGATCCTCAACGTAAGCTACGGCGAGTGCGAGCTGGGCCAGGGCACCGCCGAGAATGTCGCCTACTACGATTTGTGGCAATCGGCTGCCGCCGAAGGAATTTCGGTCTTCGTCGCCACCGGGGATTCCGGTTCGCCTTCCTGCGACGATGGCGGCGATGCCATCGGGAACCCTTATCCGGCGCAGTACGGCCTCTCGGTCAGCGGCATTGCTTCCACCCCCTACAACGTAGCCGTGGGCGGCACGGACTTCAGTTGGTGCAAGCCAACGCTGAATTCCAGCGGGGATGTCGTCGGGTGCCCGACCTCCAGCACCAGTCAGGGCTCCCCGGCTTACTGGAACACCTCGAATAACACCACCACTGAGCCCTACGAAAGCGCGGCCGGTTACGTCCCGGAGATTCCCTGGAACGATACCTGCGAAAACCCGATCCTGGCCGCGTACCTCAACAGCGTTGCTCCCCTTGTCGGCGTTACCGCCCCCACCAACGCTGAGGGCGCCTGCAATTTTGTTCTGAATAACTGGGCGAGCATTTACGCGAGCGACGGAATCATGCTTGCGACCTTCATCGACACGGTCGGCGGCAGCGGCGGCGCGAGCAACTGCGTGGTTAACACCGAGGACACAGATCCCAACGCTCCCACCTGCACCACCGGCTCCACCAGTACGGGAACGGCCAACGGCTCCATCGCGCTGACTAACGACGGCTGGCAAAAGCCGTCCTGGCAGACGGGCGTCACCGGCATTCCAGGCGACGGCGTGCGTGACCTGCCCGACGTCAGCTTCTTCGCCGGAGATGGCGCGCTGGACAGCGCCTACCTGGTCTGCATCTCGGCCGTCGGAAGCTGCACCTACACCGACACGTCGGAAAACACGGCAGAAGAATTCGGCGGGACGTCCTTTGCCTCACCGGCGATGGCCGGCATCATGGCTCTGATCAATGAGAAGGCCGGCGCGGCGCAGGGTCTTCCAAACGCGCAACTCTATAAGCTTGCCTCCCAACAGGACTACGCCGACTGCAGTGCGGAGGGTCCGCCGGGAAGCAGCTGCTACTTCCACAGCATCGACCAGGGCACGAACGCGATGCCCTGCGATAATGGCGCCCCCATCGGCGGAACGGTCTACGACCCCCAAACCGGGGAGTGGGTAGAATCCACCCAATACACAGGCATTGTGTCCCCCAACTGCACCGCGCTTAACACCGGGGACACCGTCGGCACGCTCACCAGCTCGAGCGTGGTTACCTCGGGCAACTCCAGCGGCGTCGCTTTCAACGCAGGAGAGCCCGCCGGTTTCAACCTGGCCACCGGCCTCGGGTCCCTCAACGTGGGGAATGTCGTGAACGCGTGGGTCTCCGACGCGGGCACCGCCACGGCGACGATGACCATAACGACTACACCCGCCGCCTCTTCGGGCGTGATTACGCTGGGCTCGGGCGTCAGTCTCGTGATTGCGGTAACGGTGACCGGCGCCGGCGCGACCCCGACCGGTTCCATCACTGTGTCTGGCGGAGGGTACAGCGCCACCCAGTCTTTGTCGAGCAGTGGCACCGCCAGCATCACGATCCCTGCCGGCAACCTGGCGCCGGGGACCGATACGCTCACTGTTACCTATAGCGGCGACTCCAATTACGCCTCCACCAGCCAGACGGAGAGCGTGGAGGTTTCGGCGTCTGTCCCGACCGTCACGGTTACTGCTCCCACCAGCGACATTGTGGCTAACTCCGTAACCGTCACTGTAACTGTCAGCGGACCGTCCGCCGGCTCGACCACCCCAACCGGAACCGTCACCCTCGCCAGCGGCGCCTACAGCTCCACGGCAGTTACGTTGTCCAGCGCGGGCACGGCCAGCATTACCATTCCCGCCAACACCCTTGCGGTCGGCACCGATACGCTGACCGCGACGTACAGCGGCAACACCACGTACGGAGGAGCCACAGGCTCGGCCACCATCGTTATCAAGGGTGGGTCCGGCCTCATCCCAACCGTTACGGTGACTCCAGCTCAGACTTCCATCGACACCAACCAGAGCCTGAGCGTAGCGATATCTGTGAGCGGCAGCTCTGGTTCTCCGGTGCCCACAGGATCCGTCACGCTAAGCAGCGGCAGCTATAGCTCCGGCGCGACAGCGCTTGTCGGAGGAGCGACCAGCTCCACCGCCTCCATCACCATTCCCGCCAACAGCGTCAGCGCCGGAACCGACCCCCTGACGGCCACCTACAGCGGTGACGCTGTGTATGGCGGCACCACAGGTACAGCCTCTGTCACAGTGACACAGACCACCTACGCGCTGGCAGCCACAACGCCCTCGGCCGTTGCACCCGGAGGCACGGCCACCTCCACCATCACCGGCCAAACGAGCACCACCAATTATTCCGGCACGGTGACTCTGAGCTCCTGCTCGCTTACCGGCAGCAGCGTATCGAATCCGACCAGCCCGCCGACGTGTTCGGTAACAGGAACCATCACGTATGCCTCGGGCGCCCCGAGCGGTTCGGGAACTGCAACGATCACCACCACGTCGGCCCTGGAATCGCAGTCCGGTCCCGCGGGCAGATTCCCGGGGTGGAAGGGCGCAACTGGCGGCATTGCTCTGGCCCTGCTTGTCTTCTTCGGTATCCCCGCCCGCCGGCGCAGCTGGCGGCCGATGCTGGGCCTGATCGTGCTTCTCGGCATTCTGGGCGGTCTCTCAGCCTGCGGCGGAAGCAGCGGCACGAGCACGAGCAACGCAACCACCCCCGGCACCTACACCTTCACCGTAAGCGGAACAGGCAACGATCCTGCCAGCACCACGGGGAGCACCACGTTCACTCTCACAGTCAACTAACTCCACTACCGGCACGGCCCTCCTTCCGGGGAGGGCCGTGGTGCGTTGAAGCCAGTCGTGAACCACTGAAATTTTTCGATTGTGCAAGCCTTTCCGTGCGCCCTGGCGGGCTTGCGCTGCACTTGTTTGTATACTGCCTTTCATCTGCCCGACAATGGATGAATGCTGACGGAAGCAGTGCAGCGAGGGAGCGCTTCAGCTCTCATGAAGAATGCGGGCACCCGGGCACGCGTCGTCTACACTCTGTGGATCGCCGCCATCCTCGCGCTTTTTCTGCTGCACTTCGTCCACGTGCTCGCCGACTTTCCCAACAACTCGCCGTGGATGGATTACGCGAAATACACCGATGAGGGCTGGTACGGCAGCGCGGCGGCGCGCTATATCCTGAGCGGGCACTGGTACCTGCGCGGGGATTTCAATCCCGCGGTCGCGGTGCCGGTATGGCCGCTGCTGCTGACAGCGGTCTTCAGCATGACGGGGGTGAGCCTCGCCGCGGCGCGCGCTGCAGCGCTGACGGCCTTCGGCCTGAATCTGCTGCTGAGCTATTGCATCGTGCGCACGCGCTCGGCCCGCTGGGTGGCGTTGCTGGCGGTGACGATTCTGGCGGCGAGTCCATTTCTTTACGCCTTCAGCCGCCTGGCGATTCTGGAGCCGCTGGCGATGAGCCTGCTGCTGCTCTCGTGGATGCTGGCTCTGCGCCTGGCCCGCGCGTCCGGCTGGCGGCGCAGCCTGCTGCTCGGCGCGATCGGCATGCTGCTGTGCCTGCTCGTGCTGACCAAGACCAACGGATTGTTGCTGGCGCCGTCGACGCTCTTCCTCGTTATCGAAGCCTGTGGCTTCCGCCGGCGCGCGTCCCTCACTGCTGTGGCGGTGACCGCAGCTGCGGCTGCAGGCCCGTGGTGCGTCTGGTACTTTTTGCTGGTGCGGCCGCATTATCGCGCCGACTACCAGTATTTCTTCGCAGTGAACCGCTGGCCCCAGCCCACGACGCTCGGCGGCCATATCGCGGCCTACTGGTACGCGCTGCATGGGACGCTGTGGATATCGCCGGTACTGTGCCTGACCGCTGCCGCAGTGCTGCTGGTGGGCTGGCTTCCGCGCCGCGCGCCCGCGGCTGCAGCGAGCGCGCCGGCTCCATTCCGCAGCCATCCGCTGACAATCGCGTCCTTGCTGGCGGCCGCCGGAACCATCTTCTTCGCCGGCATGCAAAACCACCCGCAGCCGCGCTACTACGAGATGGTTATTTACCCGGTCGCGTTTTTGGTGGCTCTGGGAACGGCCGATCTGGTGAACGAAGCCAGGGCTCTGCCGCTGCGCCTAACCGGAGCGTGCGCGCTGGCGGTGACCGCCGGCGTGTGCGTTGCCGGAGCGCTCGGGATCGTGGGCTACGCGCGCCATCCCGAATATACCTGGCTGAACGCGGCGAACAATCTGGCGCGGTATATCGACGCCCACCCCGCGCCCAACCGGCGGCTGCTTTCCGTCAGCGGCGAGGATATCCGGCTGATGACCCACCTTCCGTCGCTGTGCGACGATTACGGGACATGGGATCTGCCGTATCGCATCCATGTCTATGATCCGGCCTGGTATGCGGCCTGGAACGAGCTGGATCCCGGCACCGAGGCAGACCTGGAAACGCAGTATTCGATCGAGCAGGTCGCGTCGTTCCCAGCCTTCGACGACCCGGATAGGGATCTGCTGATCCTTTACCGGCTCTATCCGCTTCCGCCTGACCGCCGGCAATACATGGCCGAGCAGGAACAACTGGACAACGCGGGAAAGTAAGGGTGCCGGGACCATGATCCGGGCTCCAATTGCGTGTCTTGATTCGGGATGCAGGAAAGAAGAGCCTGAAAGATTTCCAGGAATATGCTTGACACAGGCGCAATGAGGCCCCAAGATATTGATGGCTTGACGGCTACTTGCCAGGATGTAGTAGATGGCTGGCGGTTTCCAGGAATCTTTGGGAGAAGGGTTCCGACGGAGGCAACGACCAACCGGCCCTCAGCCGCGTTCTGGCACTCGGCAGAGGCTTCGTTCCACGCGGAGCCTCTTTTGTTTGCGCATGGAGTCCGCGGCCAGGACGAGCTGCGGCGCGACGAATCGGCACGGTTTACATCCAAAGCTTGCGATGAGCACACCCAGCCCTGCAAATCTGCTCTCGCCGATCACGATCGGCTCGGTAACTCTTGCCAACCGCATCGTGGTTTCTCCCATGTGCGAATACTCGAGCGAAGACGGCTTCGCTTCGGACTGGCATCTGGTCCACCTCGGCAGCCGCGCGGTTGGCGGCGCGGGGCTGGTTTTCACGGAGGCGACGGCGGTCGCGGCGGAAGGGCGCATCAGCCCGCAGGACCTGGGGATCTGGAAGGACGAACACATTGCGCCGCTGGGGCGCATTGTGACATTTCTGCACAGCCAGGGAGCGCGGGCAGGCATCCAGCTGGCGCATGCCGGACGCAAGGCAAGCACCCAGGTTCCCTGGCTGGGCGAGGGTACGGTTGCTCCGGAGGCGGGCGGGTGGACGGAAGTGGTCGCGCCCAGCGCGATTCCCTTTTCCGCGACTTATCCGCAGCCGCGCGAACTGGATCTGGACGGGATCGCGAGGGTGCGCCTGACCTTCCGCGATGCCGCCATCCGTGCAGATCGTGCCGGCTTCGATGTGATTGAGATCCACGCTGCGCACGGGTATCTGCTGCAGGAATTTCTCTCACCTGTGAGCAACGATCGCAGCGACGCTTACGGCGGCAGCCTGGAGAATCGCGCCCGGCTGCTGCTGGAGGTCGCCGATACGATCCGCGAGGTGTGGCCGCGCGAGCGTCCGCTGTTCGTCCGCATTTCCGCGACGGACTGGGTGGACAACGGCTGGGCCCTGGAAGATTCGGTCCGGCTGGCGGCGCTGTTGC
This sequence comes from Acidobacteriaceae bacterium, assembly GCA_030041435.1. Taxonomy (GTDB): domain Bacteria; phylum Acidobacteriota; class Terriglobia; order Terriglobales; family Acidobacteriaceae; genus Palsa-343. The sequence continues at coordinate 10,332 of JASHNW010000050.1, read as the reverse complement.
GCGATCACGGCGTCGATCTGATCGATGCATCGTCGGGCGGCAACGTCGCGGGCGCGCAGATTCCGATGGGGCCGGGGTATCAGACACCGTTCGCGGAGGCGATTCGCAACCAGACCGGCATTCTGACCGGCGCGGTGGGCATGATCACCGATCCGGCGCAGGCGGCGCACATTGTGCGAACCGGCCAGGCGGACCTGGTGTTTATGGCGCGCGAATTCCTGCGCGATCCGTACTGGCCCCTGCATGCGGCCGCCGCGCTGGGAGAAACGGTGGCGTGGCCGACGCAATATCTGCGCGCCGCTCCCCGCGGAGCAACCGCCCGTAAGCCCATTGGTAACACAAGTTGATTCCTCTTCCCTGAAGCGCACGCGGGTGGCCTATACTGCGTGCATGAGCCCCGGCCCGGAGCCGATCCGGGTGGCTTCGGACGGACCCAGTCAGCTATGCCGAAACGCGCAATGCCGAAGCACGCCAGCGAAGTCCGCGCCCCGCACGAGGGGCCGATTCCCGACAAACTGTACTTCCGCATTGGCGAAGTGGCGAAGCTTTGCGGGGTGGAGACCTACGTGCTGCGCTTCTGGGAAACCGAATTCCCGCAGATGCGACCCAACAAGAGCGGCACCGGCCAGCGCCTGTACCGCAAGCGCGACGTGGAGATGGCAATCAAAGTGTGCCGCCTGCTGCACCACGAGGGCTACACGATTGCCGGCGCACGGCAGGTTCTGGCGCAGCAGGCCGCGGACAAAGTGAAGGCAGCGCAGCAGCCGGCGACGGAAAAACCGCCGCAACCCCGCCAGGTGGAAGCGAAGCTGCAGAAGCTGCGCGGGGAATTAAACGAGTTGCTGGGGATTCTCTCCAATACACCGGCGCGTGGGGAACGCAAAGCCCAGGCGGTGGAATCGCGCGCTGGAAGCCTGTTCGAATAAAGCTGGAAGCCTGTTCAAGCAGGCGGAAATCAACGTCCGCGCATGCCACCCAGCATGCCCATGGCGCGCCGCTGGAGCATGCCGCCCTTGCCCATGCCCTTGAACATCTTGCGCATCTGCGCGTACTGGCGCAGCAGCTGATTCACTTCCTGCACCGTGGTTCCCGACCCGTTGGCGATCCGCTTGCGACGGCTGCCGGAGATGATCTCGTGGTGGTCGCGTTCTTTCTGCGTCATTGAATTGATGATGGCCTCGACGCGCGTAAACTGCTTCTCGTCCACCTGGCCGGCCATCTGCTGCATGCCGGCGAGAGGGCCGACCGAGGGCAGCATCTTGAGGATCGATTCGAGCGACCCCAGCTTTTTAATCTGGCGGAGCTGATCGCGGAAGTCCTCGAGCGAGAACCCGTCGCCGGAGAGCGCCTTGCGCGCAAATTCTTCCGATTTTTTTCTGTCGAGCTTCTCTTCGGCCTTCTCGATGAGCGACATGATGTCGCCCATGCCGAGGATGCGCCCGACAATGCGATCGGGATGAAACGGCTCGAAGGCGTCCGGCTTTTCGCCGGTACCGATGAATTTGACGGGCTGGCCGGTTACGTGGCGAATGGACAGCGCCGCGCCGCCCCTGGCATCGCCATCCATCTTGGTGAGAACGGTACCGGTGAGTGCGAGCCGCTTGTGGAAGGCCTCGGCGGACTTGACCGCGTCCTGGCCGGTCATGGCGTCGGCGACGAAGAGGATCTCCTGGGGCGCGAGCAGCGCCTTGAGCATCGCCATCTCGTCCATCAGCTGCTCGTCGATGTGCAGGCGGCCCGCAGTGTCGACGATGAGCGTGTCGCAGCCGGTGATTACGGCTTCGCGGCGCGCTTCTTTCGCGAGGCGCTCCACCAGCCGAGCCCCCGGCGCTTCGCCCTTCAGGTCTCCCTGAAAGATGTTGGCTTTGATCGATTGCGCAACCACGCGCAGTTGCTCGCGCGCAGCGGGGCGATAGACGTCGACGGAAACCAGCATGGGCCGGTGCCCGCCCTTTTGCAGCCACGCCGCCAGCTTGCCCGCCGTGGTTGTTTTGCCGGAGCCCTGCAGGCCGGCCATCAGAATCACGGTAGGGGGCCGCGAGGCGAACTGGAAGCGCGCTGTGTCTTTGCCAAGGATCGTCACCAACTCGTCGCGCACGATCTTGATGACCTGCTCGGTCGGCGACAGCGAGGTCAGCACCTCCTGGCCGAGGGCCTTCTCGCGGATGTGCTCGATCAGTTCTTTCACGACGTTCAGGTTCACGTCGGCTTCGAGCAGGGCCACGCGAATTTCGCGCAGCGCTTCCTGCATGTTCTCTTCGCTGACCGAACCCTGGCCACGAAGATTCTTGAAGGCGCGCTGCAGTTTCTCGGAAAGATTCTCAAACATAGTCAGAAGGCCAGTTTATCAGCGCGGCAATCCCGCGGCTCCGGTGCGGAACCGAACTGCGACGCCCGGCTGCCGCCAGCATGAGGAGATGCTAAGGGATGGTGACGGCGAAGGTGTTGGAAGGCGCGCTGGCCATGCCCGAACCGTCAACGCTTTCCACGTAGTAATCGTAGCTGACGCCGTTCTCGACCGTGGCATCGATATAGCTGGTCGCGGCATCCAGCGACGAGTTCAGCAACACGTACGCTCCGCTGCCGGCGGCGCGGTAAATCCTGTAGCCAGCAATCGGATCCGCTGACTTGGCCGGGGCCTGCCAGGCGAGATCGACCTGGTATGCCAGCGCCACCCCGGTGCCGGTGAGGCCGATCGTTGTGGTCGCGCCGGAAGCCGCATTGCTGGCGATCACCACGCTGCCGGTTGCTGCGCCCAGCACGGTTGGAGTGAAGGCGAGCTCGAGCGTGACGCTCTGCCCCGGCTGGAGCACAACCGGGAAAGTGGCGCCCGAGACGCTGAATTCGTTGCCATCCAGCGTCGCCGAGTCGATCGTCAGCGCGGATCCGCCCGTGGAGCTGAGGATGACCGATTGCGTCTTCGGCGAATTCAGCGTCACATTGCCGAAGGCCACGCTGCTCGCGTCCACGGCCAGCGCGGGCGCCGCGTCCCGGACCTGCAGCGAATAGCTCAGCGTCTGGCTGCCGAGCACTGCCGTCAAACCCACAGTCTGGAGCGAACTGACGGCGGACGCCGTGGCTGTGAAACCGGCACTGCTGTCGCCGTCCGCGATGGTCACCGTCGCGGGCACCTGCACGATGGCATTGTTGCTGGCGAGAGTGACCGTCACTCCGGCAGAACCGGCCGCGGACTTGAGCGTAACGGTGCAGGCATCGGTCCCGGGAGCGCTCACCGGGTTCGTGGTGCAGGACAGGCTCTGCAGAGAAGAAGGCGGGGAGGGCGGGGACGCCTTAACCTGCGGAGCAGCCGCTGTCCCGCAACCTGCTAAGACCAGGCAAAGGCCGCCAGCCGCCAGGGCAAGCAGCGCGGTGCTCCGGAGCACCGATAAATCGTATGGGCCGCGGCGACAAGTGTCCGGCGCAGCGCGCAGCGACAGCTTCTCGCAGCGAGATGCTGCTGCAGCGGTGTGCTCGATCTCCACGCCCGCCGACAAACTGCCTCCGAGCAACTGCTTCACTCCCCGCAATCGTGCGTTCGTTCCCCGCGAGGATAGCGCCTGTGTCGCTCGGGAACCGGATAGAGTCACGGGGCCGATGGGTTGCACTGGCGCGTGCTCATCCCGAATCGGCCGCTTGTTTCTTGGTTATCCCGCCTACTTTAGCAAGCATAAGGCCGATCTGTGCGACCGGGTCAATACAACTTTTGATACCTGGGTCACTAATGTTATCTATGCCTTACGCGGACTCTCTGGCGGCGCCGACGGATCGCCCGCAGTTCGAACGTGCAGGAATTACGCGGAGCGGGAAATTCTTCCTTTCTCCTGGACGACGGGCACCCTGTTTACTGTTATGGGGAACGGCTGCCCGCCACGCCCTCGCAGTGCCGTTTGCGTTTCCACGTTTAGCCGGCGCGACGCAGAAGACCGCACAGCCTGATACTCTGACGCATGATCCGCCTGCCGAAGGTTGAGCTGCACCTGCACCTTGACTGCTCACTCAGCTACAGCGCCGTCTCCCGCCTCGATCCATCCATCTCGCGTGAGGAATACGACGCGGAATTTGTCGCGCCGCCGCAGTGCGCAAGCCTGGCCGATTTCCTGACCCGCGCCCCGCGCGGATTTCAACTGATGCAGAGCCGCGATGCCCTGCGACTGGTAACAGAGGACGTCTTTGCACAACTGGCGGCCGACCGTGTGATCTATGCGGAGCTGCGCTTCGCGCCGCTGCTGCACCTGCTGGGCGGACTTACTGCGGAAGCTGTGGTCGAAGCCGTCGATCGCGCTGCAGAGGAATGCATCGCGGCCACCGGCGTCGAGGCGAGGCTGATTCTCTGCACCCTGCGGCACTACAGCGAAGAGCAGAGCCTCGAGACAGCGCGGCTGGTCGAGCAATTTCGGGGCAGCCGGGTGGTGGCGCTGGATATCGCCGGTGACGAAGCGGGCTTCCCGGTCGATGCCCACGTCCCGGCCTTCCGCTATGCGGCTGAACGCGGTGTGGCGCGCACGGCTCATGCCGGTGAGGCGCGCGGCGCCGACAGCGTGTGGGAGACGCTGCGCGCCTTTGCCCCATCACGCATCGGCCACGGTGTGCGCAGCATCGAAGACGCGGCGCTGGTGGAGCATCTGCGGCGCGAGCGCATCCACCTGGAAATTTGCCCCAGCAGCAATGTCCAGACCCGCGCCTCGGCCAGCTACGCGGAGCACGCCGTCGACCGCCTTTTCCGCGCCGGCGTCTCCCTCGGCATCAGCACGGACACGCGCACCATCACCAACGTGACGCTGGAGCAGGAATATACGCGGCTGCGCGAGCATTTCGCCTGGGACACCGCGGAGCTGGCGGCCTGCAATCGCGAGGCGCTGGGGGCGGCGTTCATCGACGACGCGGTGCGGGCGAGGCTGGCGGCAAGGCTTGCATCCTGAGACCATCCGCCAGGCGGACGGGAATCCGTTAGGCTAACTCCATGGCCGGAGTCGTGCTTTCCCTCGAAAACAAAGTTGCCCTCATCACCGGGGGCTCGCGCGGGGTTGGCGCGGCGGCGGTCCGGCTGTTTCACGAGGCGGGGGCCAGGGTGGCGTTCAGCTACCGCGCCGCCAGCGAGAGGGCCGAGGCGCTGGCAGCCGCATGCGGAGGCCCGGGAACCTGCACGGCTTTCGCGCAGGAGCTGCGAACGCCGGAAGACGGCCGCACACTGGTCCGCCGCACCGCGGAAAGATTTGGCCGGATCGACATTCTGGTGGCTAACCATGGCGTGTGGGAAGCGCAAGACCAGCCCATCGCCACCATGCCCGAGAGCCAGTGGCGCAGGACCCTCGCCATCAACCTCGACAGCGTCTTCGGCCTCATTCAGGCGGCCGCCGGCCAAATGCAGCAGCAGGCGCCGGCGGCGCCCGGCACGGCGGCCGGAAACATCGTTCTGGTCAGCTCGACGGCCGGCCAGCGGGGGGAGGCGTTTCACGCCGACTATGCCGCCAGCAAAGGCGCCATCATCAGCATGACCAAGGGTTTGGCAACGGAGCTGGCGCCCTGGGGCATCCGCGTCAACTGCGTCGCTCCGGGATGGGTGGCGACGGATATGTCGGCGCCTGCGCTGAACGATCCACGGACGCGCGAGAAGGTTTTTGGGGGGATTCCGCTGGGCCGGGTCGCCGACCCCTGGGAAATTGCCGGGCCCATCCTCTTTTTATGCATGCCGCTTGCTGGCTTTATGACGGGAGAGATCGTCAATGTTAATGGAGGGGCTGTCCTGATCGGCTGACCATGAGAAAGATCCCGGTTGTTTTTTTTGCCTGCTGTGCCCTTGCCGTCCACGCGCAAATCGCGACACCGGCGGCGGATGCTCCACCGGCTGCATCTGCGACACCGCCCGCCAGCCCCTCTGACGATGCCGGCACCACGAAGGCCCGCGCTGCTCTGGATGCCATGGTGGCAGCTTTGGGTGGAGACCGCTGGCTGAATGTGCAAAACGCCTACACCGAGGGGCGGATCGCCGCCTTTTATCAAGGCAAGCCGACTGGGGAGAATATCCAGTACTGGGACTGGAGGACGCCGGCGGAAGAACGGCTGGACCTGGACGATAAGAAGCACGATCGGCAAAACTGGGTGCAGATTTTCACCGGGAAGCAGTGCTGGGAGATCACGTACAAGGGGAAGAAAACGCTGCAGCCGGGCCCCATGGACAGCGATCCGTGCGGGGAAGCCATTCGCCGCCGCGATCGCTCCATCGAGGTGGCGGTAAGGCAGTGGCTAAAGGACCCCAATACGGTTCTGCTCTATGAAGGGCGGTCGCTGGCCGAGCGGCATCTGGCCATCCAGGTAACGCTGATCAATGTGGACAACGACTCCATCACCATCCAGATGGACGCCGATACGCACCTGCCGTTGCGGCGCACCTGGTACTGGCGCGACCCGGCTTACCACGACCGGAACGAGGAAGTGGAGGAATACGACGACTATCACAACATCGACGGCCTGCCCACGCCCTTCGCCATCACGCGGTATCACAACGGCGACATGACGCAGCAGCGCTTCGTCTTCAAGGCCGCGTACAACGTTCCCTTGCCGGCCGACGGGTTTGACGCCGACGCCATCGCGGCTAAGATTCGCAGGTAGAGGCTGTTATTAACTTTCCCACGACCGGCGCTGGGAGCCCATTTTTCTCAGTTCGAGGAGCGAGGAGCGACAGATGCCGGGTGCATCTTAGCGACGAGCGACGACGAAATGGGGAAAATGGGCCCCCGCCCACAGGGTTACGGGAAAAATCGGGCCATACTTCATTCTCGCCCTCGACGGTGGACCCGCCACAGCCTTCGGGCTCGGCTTCGTCTGGCCCGATTTTCCCTCGCAACGCCGGCCGCGCGAAAGTTAATAATAGCCTCCAGGGCACAGACGCACAGAAGCCGCACCGGGAGGTGCGGCTTCGCGAAACGATGGCAACCCGCGCGGCAGGCTTTACTTGGCGGGCGGGGTGGCGGTCTCAGATTTCGCGGCGGTGTTCTCCTGCCTGGTGGTCGTATCCGGCTCGGGCGTGCCCTTGATGCCTTCCTTGAAGCCACGGAATGCCTCGCCCAATCCCTTGCCGAGGCCGGGCAGCTTGGTCGGCCCGAAGATGAGCAGGGCGATCAGCAGGATAACGATGAGGTGTTCGGGTTGCAGAAGCCGATCCAGCATAATGTTTCTCCCGGAGGGTACGCACACCTCCGCATGGACCTATTGTCGCACACCCGGCACCTGCCGATAAAAGGTGGTGGAGCAGGAGCCGCATCGGGTGCATTACTGTAGAGCAGAGACAGCATGAGCAGCAGCGAGCGAACCATCTGCGTCCACGGCCACTTTTACCAGCCGCCGCGCGAGAATCCCTGGCTGGAGACGGTCGAAGCGCAGGAATCGGCTGCGCCGTATCACGACTGGAACAAGCGCATCAGCGCGGAGTGCTATGCGCCGAACAGCGCGGCGCGCATCGTCGACCGGCAGAATCAGATCATCCGCATCCTGAACAACTACGCGCACATGAGCTTCAACTTCGGGCCCACGCTGCTGTCGTGGCTGGAGGAAAATGCGCCGCGCGTGCACCGCGCGATCGTGCAGGCGGACCGGCGCAGCCAGAACCGCTACTCGGGGCACGGATCGGCCATGGCGCAGGCATACAACCACGTGATCCTGCCGCTGGCGAGCCGGCGCGACAAGATCACACAGATCCACTGGGGCATTGCGGACTTCCGACATCGTTTTGGGCGGCTCCCGGAAGGGATGTGGCTGCCGGAGACGGCGGTCGATTCCGATACGCTGGACCTGCTCGCGCAGCACGGCATCCGTTTCGTGCTGCTCGCGCCCCACCAGTGCGCGCGCATCCGGCCGCTGGCAAAAGCGGGCACAGCGAAGAGCGCTTCCGCGGCCTGGACCGAGACTCCCGATGCCTCCGTCGATACGACCCGGCCGTATCTTATACGAACCCGCGAAGGCCGCAGCCTCGCGGCGTTCTTCTACGACGGACCGCGATCGCGCGCCATTGCCTTTGAAGGCCTGCTGAACAGCGGGGAGGGATTCGCGCAGCGGCTGATGGGCGGATTTAAGCCCGACGCCGCTCGGGCGCAGATCGTGCACGTGGCCACGGACGGGGAAAGCTACGGGCACCATCATCGCTACGGCGAAATGGCGCTCGCCTGGCTGCTGCACTGGGCTGAGGAGCAGGGCAGCAAAGACGGGGGCGTCCGGCTGACGAATTACGGGGAGTTCCTGGCTCAGCATCCGCCGCACTGGGAAGCCGAGATCGTGGAAAACACCTCGTGGAGCTGCGCGCACGGGGTCGAACGCTGGCGCTCCGGCTGCGGCTGCAGCAGCGGCAAGCCGGGCTGGAACCAGAAATGGCGCGCCCCGCTGCGGGAAGCGCTGGACTGGCTGCGCGACTCGGTCGCTCCCATGGTCCGGAATGCGGCCGGCGCGCTGTTCAACGATCCCGATGACGCGCGCAACGGCTACATCGGCGTGGTGCTCGACCGCTCGCGCGATTCGCGCGATGCGTTTCTCGCCTTCCACGCCAAACGCGTGCTGAAGGACGAAGAGCGGGTGCGCGCCCTGATGCTGATGGAACTGGAGCGCCACGCCATGCTGATGTACACCAGTTGCGGCTGGTTCTTCGACGACATCTCGGGCATCGAGACGGTGCAGATTATCGCCTACGCGAGCCGCGTGCTGCAGCTGGCGGCGCATTTATTCGGCCCGCGGGCGGCGGCCCTGGAAGTCGAGTTTGTCGCCCGGCTGCGCGAGGCAAAGAGCAACGTGGCGGAGGAGCGGGACGGCGCCGCAATTTACAACCGCCGCATTCGTCCCATGCAGGTGGGTCTGCAGCAGGTGGCCGCCCACTATGCCATCAGCTCTGTTTTCACCAGCTATCCCGACGAGGCGGAGCTGTTCTCCTACACCGTGCGCCGGCTCGGCTACGAAGCGGCGACGTCGGGCCGAGTGCGCATGGTGATCGGTCAGGCGCTGGTCGCGTCGAAGATTACGGAAGCAGCCGAGACCGTGGAGTTCGCAGTCCTGCACTTCGGCGACCAGAACATCACGGCGGCGGTGAAGAGCTGGAACCCGCAGGAGGCCGAGGCGTACGCGAAGTTCGTGGCCGAGGCCAGGATGGCGGTGACGCGTGCGGATTTTCCCGAAGTGGTGCGCAGCTTCGACCGGCACTTCGACGGCCAGACTTACTCCATCCTGTCGCTCTTCCGCGACGAGCAGCAACGCATTCTGGAAATCCTGCTGCGCGGCACGATCGCGGAAGTTGAAAACAGCCTCTCCACTATCTACGAGAATCAGGCCTCGCTGCTGCACTTCCTCGCGCAGACCGGGCTGCCGCGTCCGGAGGCGCTGACGCTGGCGGCAACCTTCGCCATCAACGCGGGACTGCGGAAGGCGCTGGAGAGCGACCCGGTCGACGCACTGGCGGCGCGCTCCTGGCTGGGGCTCGCGCACGCGGACCAGATCGCGCTGGACACAAAGCTGCTCAGCTTCATGGCCGATGAGAAGATGAAGCGGGTGATGGTCGCGCTGCACGCGAATCCCCAGGATACGCAGCGCCTCGACGACGCGCTGCTGGTGGCGCGCACGGTGCGCGAGATGCCCTTCGATTTGAATCTGTGGCAGGCACAAAACCTTTGGTACGACGCCTTCCGCCACATCCGCGAGCACCCGCCCGCCGATGAGTCGCTCGAGAAGTGGAAGGAACTGGGTCGCCAGATGAACATTTCCGTCGATCGAATTGTCACCGAAGATGCCAACGGCAACGGCGGGCACGAAGCCGCGAACCTGGCAGAAGAGTTGGGGCTCAGAGTCAGCTGAGAGCCGGTCAGCTATGGGCCGGTTAGCAAGGGAACGTCTGGCATGGGTCCGGCGCGCTCAATACCCACGCTGATGCCCGGATCGTCTCAAGCTAACCGCCTTATCGCTGTCCGCCTCGTCGCTGACCGTTTTATCGCAATCCGTTTTATTGCTGATCGCTCCTGAGCCGACCGTCTCACCGCTGGCCGCTTCCTAGCTTCTCCACCGCAGCGTCACCGGCCCCGGCATCGGATGCTTCATCGGCTCGCCGGTCCGCGTGGATTCCAGCCGCGCCTGCTTCAGCGCGAAGTACCACTTCGCCGGTTTGTCCGCGTCGTCGATCAGCATCAGCGGCGGATCGTACCGCAGCCCTTGTGCCTGCTGGATCATCGTCACCTGATCCTGGCGCACGAACATGTTGCCGAAAAACCTCAGAATCGACGTCATGAAGGGCACGTTGTACAGCACATTCCACGCCCCGCAAACGTCGATGCGGCAGGACGTCGGCGTCGTCGGCGTCACCGT
>JASHNW010000049.1 GCA_030041435.1 Acidobacteriaceae bacterium | reverse complement strand
ATCCTCGGCAACGCTGTGAAATATTCGCCCGCCGGCGTCCGCATCCAGGTCACGCTCGCCGTGAATCACGATGCATGGGTGCGCGTCAGCGTCTCCGATCAGGGCATCGGCATCGCCGCAGCGCATCTCAAGCGCATCTTCCGCCGCTTCTACCGCGTCCCCAGCCGCAGCGTGCTGCGCACCAAAGGCACCGGCCTCGGTCTCTACCTGGTCCGCACCATCGCCCGCCAGCATGGCGGCGACGCCACGGCCGAGAGCGCGGGGGAAGGCCGTGGGGCCACCGTCAGTCTCGAGCTGCCGCGCATTCTCGCGCCCATCGTGGAGCACAATTAGGCCATGGCCCGACTGCTCGTCGTCGAAGATGAATTGAACCTCGCCGAGGGACTGCGCTTCAACCTGCAGGCCGAAGGACACGAGATCAGCGTGGAAGGCGACGGCGATGCCGCGCTCGCAGCCGTCCGCAATGGGCGCTTCAATGCCGTGCTTCTCGACGTCATGCTGCCCGGCAAAGACGGCTTCGAGATTGCCTCGGCTCTCCGCGCGGAAGGGAATTTCATACCCATCCTTATGCTCACCGCCCGCGGGCGCGCCGAGGATATCGTCCAGGGCTTCGCCGCCGGCGCCGACGACTATCTCCCCAAGCCCTTCGATCTCTCCGTGCTCCTCGCGCGCCTCAATGCGCTCCTGCGCCGCATGAGCTGGCCGCACCCGTCCCCGCAACCCGAATCGCACGACGATGACCTCGATCAGTTCTCCTTCGCCGGCCGCCACATCGACTTCGACGCTCTAGAACTGCACGCGCCCCACTCCACCGAGGCGGATGCGCGGGACCGCACCATCCGCCTCACTCTCATGGAAGCCGATCTGCTGCGCTACCTCGTCCGCAACCGCGACCGCATCGTCTCCCGCAAAGAGTTGCTGGAGCAGGTCTGGCACGTCCGCGAAGACACCGACACACGCGCCATCGACAACTTCATTGTCCGGCTGCGGCGCTACATCGAAGAAGACCCCGCCGCGCCCAGGCATCTGCAGACGGTGCGCGGCGTTGGTTACCGATTTCTTCCCCATCCCGAACAGACCTGAACCCCAACGGTGTCTTTAGTTTGGCTTTCTGCGCCGCGCCGCATCCGCGCTCTCGCTGCCGCATCTATCATGTACAGGGAGTCGGTATGCGAGAAGTAATCCTGCGCATCGGAAACATGCATTGCGGAGCCTGCGTCAAACGTGTATCCCAGGCTCTGGAGAATGTTCCCGGTGTCCAGGTGGGCGAAGTCCGCGTTGGCGCGGCGCGCGTCCAGGCGCCCGAAGACGTTCCCGCAAGCGTGCTGGCCAGTGCCGTGGAAAAAGCCGGTTATCCGGCCATCGTCGAGCGGTAACGCTTGAACGGCTGCAACAAGGCCGCCGGGTGGGATCAGGAATGCCTGCAACTGAAGTCAGAACGGAAAACGCGCCAGCGCCGGCTGCGAATGAGATCCGCACCGTCACCCTGCCCGTCTCAGGAATGACCTGCGCCGCCTGCCAGAGCCACGTGGAACGCGCGCTGCGATCCACACCCGGCGTGCGCGAAGCCCAGGTCAACCTGCTCACAAACTCTGCGCGCGTCACCTTCGATTCCGCGCTCTCCCGTCCGCAGGATCTCATCGCCTCCGTCCGCGATGCCGGCTACGACGCTGAGCTGCCCGCTGAAACGGGCGCACCCGCCTCCGACCGGCCCTCCGAGGAAGGCTCGCTGCGCGCCAAAGCGTTCTTCACCCTGGCTGGCGGCGTCCTCGTGCTGGTGCTGATGAGTGCGCATCAGTGGTTTGCCCCCGCCGCGCCTCTGCTCTTTCGCATCTCGCCGCGCCAGCTCGAATACGCCATGTTGGCTGTCACCGTCGCCGGCATGATCTGGGGCGGCGGCATCGTCTATCGCCAGGCCTGGACTGCGGCCGTCCACTTCACCACCAACATGAACACGCTCGTTGCGCTCGGCACCGGCGCGGCCTTCGCCTGGTCGCTCGCCGCCACGCTCGCGCCTGGCCTGTTTCTTCGCTATGGCCTGCGGCCCGACGTCTATTACGACGCCGTCCTCCTCATTCTCGGCTTTCTGCTGCTCGGCCGCTGGCTCGATGCCCGCGCCAAAAGGCGCACCCTGGACGCGCTCCACGCATTTATGCGCCTGCAGCCGCAGTTCGCTCGCGTGCAGCGCGCAGGTCACGAACTCGAAGTCCCGCTCGCCCAGGTTGTCGCCGGCGATGTTATCATCCTGCGCCCCGGCGAGCGCGTCCCCGTCGATGGCATCGTGCTCGCGGGCGAAACCTCCATCGATGAATCCCTCATCACCGGCGAATCGCTGCCCGTCTCGCGCAAGCCCGGCGACCGCGTCATCGGCGGCTCGCTCAACTTCGATGGGGCCATTGAGTACCGCGCCACCTCTGTCGGCGCCGACAGCGTTCTCGGCCAGATGATGCGCCTCGTCGAAGAAGCGCAGTCTTCGCGCGCGCCCATGCAGCAGCTCGCCGATCGCGTCAGCGCCGTCTTCGTCCCAACAGTTCTGGCCCTCGCGCTCGCTACCTTCCTCATCTGGCTCTTCGCCGGAGGCGGAGCAGGCCGCGCCTTTGCCGTCTCGGTCGCTGTGCTGGTCATCGCCTGCCCCTGCGCGATGGGCCTCGCCGTTCCTGCCGCGCTCACCGTCGCCATCGGCCGCGGCGCGCAGCTGGGAGTACTCTTCAAAGGCGGCGAAAGCCTCGAGCGTCTCGCCCGTATCGATACCGTCGTCCTCGACAAGACCGGAACCCTGACCGAAGGCAAGCCGCAGATCGTCTCCATTCAGCCCGCCGCCGTTAACGCCATCTGCGTCAGTGACGAAGAAATCCTCGCCGTGGCCTCCGCGCTCGAGCACCGCTCCGAGCATCCGCTCGCTCGCGCAGTCCTTGCAGCAGCTGCGCAGCGCGGCATCGCTGCACCGGTCGCCGAAGACGTCCGCGCTGTCCCCGGCAAAGGCATTCAGGGCATCGTCAACGGCGTGCCTGCCGCGGCAGGCAATGCTGCTCTTCTCGAAGAAATCGGAATCCGCATCCCTGAAACTCCTGCAACCGACGCCGGAACCACCCGCATGTACGTTTCTGCCGGCGGCCAGCTCGCCGGCATCATCGAAGCCCGCGACACCCTCCGCGCCTCAGCCCAGGACGCAGTCGCCGGACTCCGCCGCCTCGGCATCCGCACCGCCATGCTCACCGGTGACACGCCCGCCACCGCTGCAGTCATCGCTCGCGCCTCCGGCATCGACCAGGTCTGGGCCGGCCTGCTCCCGGATCAAAAACTCGCCAAAATCCGCGAGCTGCAGCAGCAGGGCCATCGCGTTGCCATGGCCGGCGACGGCATCAACGACGCCGCTGCCATCTCGCAATCCGACGCGGGCCTGGCCATGGGCACCGGCGCCGATCTCGCCCGCGAAGCCGGCGACGCCATCCTGCTCCACGGCGAGCCGCAACAGATCCTCGAAGCCGTTCTGCTCGCTCGCCGCGCGCTGCGCACCATGCGCCAGAACCTCGGCTGGGCCTTCGGGTACAACCTGCTCGGCATTCCCATCGCCGCCGGGGTGCTCTATCCCGCCTTCGGCATTCTGCTCAGCCCCGCCATCGCCAGCGCGGCCATGGCGCTCAGCTCGGTCAGCGTGCTCGCCAACAGTCTCCGCCTGCGCAGCTTCACCCCACGGTAGACTGGAGGTGGAATTTCGACAGTGCGGATCCTCACCCGTTACATCCTGAAAGAGGTGCTGTCGCACGCCTTCATCGGCGGCGCCATCTTCACCTTCGTCCTCTTCATCCGCTATCTGCCCGCTCTGCTCGATCTTCTCGTCCGCAACAGCGCCTCTCTCGGTTCGGTCCTCAAGATCGTTCTTTACATGCTGCCGGACATGCTGACCGTCACCATCCCCATGGCAGTCCTGGTCGGCATCCTCCTCGGTCTCAGCCGTTTGGCCGCCGACAGCGAAGTCACCGCGATGCGCGCCTCCGGCATCGGCGTCTGGACCTTCGTCCGCGTGGTTGGCATGATCGCCGTTGCTGCGTGGATCGTGAGCCTCGCGAACACGATGTACTTCGCTCCGAAGGCTACCGCGGCCATGATTCGCCAGGAGGATTCGCTGGCCAACGCCCAGGCCTCCTACGAAGTGCAGCCCCGGGTCTTCTACGAAGACTTCAAAAACTATGTCCTCTACGTCGAAGACGTGCGGGCGGGCCAGGGTGCAGCGAACTGGCGGCAGATCTTTCTTGCCGACGTCAGCGATCCCGACGCGCCCAGGATCACCACGGCCGATCGCGCCACCGTGGTCAACGGCGCCGGCCAAACCATCACCATGCGGCTGCGCAATGGCACGCAGCATTCCACCGTCGCCGGCCAGCCCGATAACTACACCGTTTCCACTTTCGCGCAGACCGACCTGCCCCTCCAGACCAGCGCTCAGGAAGACGTCCATCTTGGCAAGAGCGACACGCCCATGCTGGCCATGGGCAACCGCGAGCTGCTCTCCCACACCTACGGCAAAAACGGGCGCATCTTCCAGATCGAATTCCAGAAGCGGCTCGCCTATCCCGCCGCCTGCCTCGTGCTCATGCTCGTCGGCGTGCCCCTCGGCATCTCCTCGCGGCGCGGCGGCAAGAGCGCGGGTTTCGTCATCACCATCGCCCTGGTGTTCGTCTATTACTTCCTCTCCTCCACCGGAACCGCTCTCGCCCGCCAGAACAAGATTCCCGCCTTCGCCGGCGTGTGGGAAGCCAACGCCCTCTTTGCCGTCTGCGGCATCTTTCTGCTGCGCCAGATGTCCAGAGGCGGCGCGGCCCTGGCTGCGCTCAGTTCCCTCGGCAACTGGCTCCGCCTGCGCGCCGACCGGTCTGCGGCGCCCGCCGGCGCCCTGCGTTTCCCCGTCCGCAGGCGCGACGCCCGCGGACGCTTTCCCCTCATCCTCGATGAATACGTGCTGCGCGAGTTCCTGGCGACGTTTGCCATGGTGCTGGTCACCTTTGTCATGCTCATGCTGGTATTCACCTTCTTTGAGCTGCTCGGCGATATCATCCGCAACCGCACCCCGCTGGTCACAGTAGGCGAATACCTCATCGACCTCACTCCCAGCATGATCTACCTCATCACGCCGCTCAGCGTGCTCATCGGCGTGCTGGTCGTCTTCGGCATCATGAACCGCAACAGCGAGCTCAATGCCATGAAGGCCACCGGCATCAGCCTCTATCGCATCGCGGTTCCGGTTCTGGCCATCGCCGCCGTCTTGTCCGTCTCTCTCTTCATCTTCGACGAGGTCTACCTGCCCCAGGCCAACCGCCGCCAGGAAGCCCTGCGCAACGTGATCAAAGGCAAGCCCGCCGAGACCGTCGAGCATCCCGGACGCAAATGGATCTTTGGCGACCAGCGCCCCGGCCAGCCCAGCACCATCTTTTATTACGAGTACTTCGATCCGGACATCAGCACCTTCGGCAACATCTCCATCTTCGAGTTCGATCCCGGCACCTTCACCATAACCAAACGCATCTTCGCCACCGCCGCCCAGTGGCAGCCCAACCTGCACAGCTGGGTCTTTGAGGACGGCTGGGAGCGCACCTTTAACGGCCCGGAGATTGCCGGCTATCGCACCTTTTCGGTCAGCACTTTCCCTGAGATTCATGAAGCGCCGTCGTACTTCACGCGCGAAGTCCGTCCCTCTTCCGAGATGAGCTTCAGCGAACTGGTCCGCTACATCCACTCCCTGCGCCAAAGCGGATTCAACACTGTTCCCCTGCGCGTCCAGCTCAACCACAAACTCGCCTATCCGCTCATCACCCTGGTCATGGGCGTGCTCGCCATCCCGTTTGCCCTTTCCATGGGCAAGCGCGGCTCGCTCTCAGGCATCGCCGTGGCCATCGGCGTGGCCATCACCTACTACGTCATCTCTGCCTTCTTCGAAAACATGGGCAACGTCAGCTGGTTGCCCGCAGTTCTCGCCGCATGGTCTCCCGATTTCCTCTTCGGCCTGGCCGGCGCCTGGCTTTTGCTGCGAACTCCAACCTAAACGGGAGCGAGACAAAGAACTATGTTCGCCAATCTCAAACCGCTGCTCCCGTACATGCGCCGCTACTGGCGCGGCTACCTTTGGGGATGTATCTGCACCATCGCAGCCAATGTCATCTGGGTACAGTTCCCCCGCCTCATCGGCATGGCGATCCAGGATCTTTCCATCCGCGTCACCTGGGACAAGATCCTCGCCTATGCCGGGCTGGTCATAGGCATCACCATCGCGCACGGCATACTGCTCTACTACATGCGCTGGATCATCATCGGCATCTCCCGCGATATCGAGTTCGATCTGCGCAACGATCTCTTCCGCCATCTGGAAGAGCAGTCGGCCTCGTACTACCAGGAGCACCGCACCGGCGACATCATGGCGCGCATGACCAACGACCTCGCAGCCGTGCGCATGCTGCTCGGCCCGGCCGTCATGTACACCGCGAATACCGTGCTCTTCTTCGCCGGCGCCCTCTACTTTCTCCTGCGCATCAGCCCCAAGCTGACCCTCGCCGCGCTCGCCCCCATGCCGCTCGCCAGCATTCTCATTCAGTTCATGGGCCGCCGAATCCACGAACGCTTCGAGCGCATCCAGGCAATGTTCTCCGATATCTCCGCTCAGGCTCAGGAGAACTTCTCAGGCGCCCGCCTGGTCCGCGCCTTCGCCCAGGAAGAAGCGCAGATCAGAGCCTTCGAGCGCTCCAATCACGAGTACATCCGCCGCGCCCTCCGCCTCGTCCGCCTGATGGGCATGCTGTGGCCCACGCTGGAGTTCATGCTCGGCCTCGCCATGGTTATCTCCATGCTCATCGGCGGCCACCAGGTCCTCGAGCACCGCATCACCATCGGCCAGTTCGTCGCCTTCACCACCTACATGCTCATGCTCATGTGGCCCATCATCGCGCTGGGCTACGTCGTCAATCTCTTCGAGCGCGGCACGGCCTCGGTCGTCCGCATCCACGAGCTGCTCACCGCCAGGCCCACCATCGACGACCGTGCCGCGCTCCTCGTCCCCGGACAAGTGGAAATCCGCGGCGCCATCGAGTTTCGCAATCTCCACTTCGCCTACCCCGCGGAGAACGGATCTCCCGTCGAAGTCCTGCACGGCATCTCGCTCCACATCCCCGCCGGCTCCAGCCTCGCCCTCGTCGGCCCCACCGGCTCGGGCAAATCCACCCTGGTCAGCCTCATTCCCCGCCTCTACGACGTCCCGCCCGGCTCCGTTCTCATCGACGGCCGCCCGGTGCGCGACTATCCCCTCGACAGCCTGCGCTCCGCCGTCGGTTTCGTCCCGCAGGAGACCTTCCTGTTTAGCACTTCCATCCGCGACAACATCGCCTTCGGCGTCGAAGGCGCATCCCCCTCCGAGGTGGCCCGCGCCGCCCAGGCCGCTCACATCCGCGACGAATTCGAGCTCTTCCCCGGCGCCTTCGAAACCCTCGTCGGCGAACGCGGACTCACCCTCTCCGGCGGCCAGAAACAGCGCACCGCTCTGGCCCGCGCCATCCTGCGCAATCCACGCATCCTCATCCTCGACGACGCCCTCGCCAGTGTCGACACCTGGAC
>JASHNW010000048.1 GCA_030041435.1 Acidobacteriaceae bacterium | reverse complement strand
CGACCACGGTGCTGGGGATTGTGGGCGCGCTGGTGATGCTGCTGGCCGGGCACTTGGCTTTTGAAAACCGCATGGACGACGGCACCTATATCCAGTACACGATGTTTCTGGCGTTCATGATTGCGCCGGTGATTCAGGTGGTGAACATCGGCACGCAGCTGACGGAGGCGGTGGCGGGGATCGACCGGACGATGGAGATCCTGAGCGAGAAGGACGAGTTCGCCGATCCGGCGCGGGTGAACAAGCTGGGTGAGATTGTGGGCGAGGTGCGGTTCGAGGATGTGAAGTTTGCGTACGATCCGACGAAGCCAGTGCTGCACGGGATTACGTTCGAAGCGCTACCGGGGACGGTGACGGCGCTGGTGGGGTCGTCGGGGTCGGGTAAGTCGACGATCATCAGCCTGGTGTGCGCGTTTCACACGCCGGATTCGGGGCGTGTGCTTGTGGACGGAGTGGATCTGTCGACGGTCCGGCTGGACAGCTATCGCTCGCAACTGGGCGTGGTGCTGCAGGAGTCGTTCCTGTTCGATGGGACAATCAAGGAGAACGTGATGTTCTCGCATCCGGACGCGACCGAGGGGGAGTTTTTGTCGGCGTGCCGGATTGCGCGCGTAGACGAGTTTGCGGAGCGGTTTCCGGAAGGGTACGACACGATTGTGGGCGAGCGCGGGGTGAAGCTGTCCGGCGGCCAGCGGCAGCGGCTGTCGATAGCGCGGGCGATTTTGGCAGGTCCGCGGATTCTGATTTTGGACGAGGCGACATCGTCGCTCGATTCGGAGTCGGAAGCGATGATTCAGCACGGTCTCAGTTACTTAATGCAGGGGCGGACGACGTTTGTGATCGCGCACCGGCTGTCGACGATCCGGCGAGCGGATCAGATCCTGGTGGTGGAGGGCGGGCTGATCGTGGAGCGCGGAACGCACGCGAGCCTGTATGCGCTGGGCGGGCGATATTACGACCTGTACACGCGGCAGCACGGGCTCGAAGAGAATTTGTTTCTGGCGCCGGGCGAGGGGGATGTGGTGGAGGAGACGAAGTAGGCGCTATGGGGCCTTCGTTCGGGACGCGCAGCCAACATTCAGTCAGCGCCGCCGAATGCAGATCTTTCGCCCACGTGACGCCCCTTCCACGCGCTCCGCTTGCTGAGGGAAGGCTGGCTTCGCGACTTCTCTCGGGATGACGCCCTCCTTCTTTGATCAGGGAATCAAACAAATTGAACTACGATTGGCTGCGGGAGAACGTGCATGCGTGCGGTGATTCTGATTCGGATTTTGGTGGGGTGGGTCTTCGTGTCGGAGGGGATCCAAAAGTTTTTGTTTCCGGCGGCGCTGGGGTGGGGACGGTTCGCGAAGATCGGGATTCCCTATCCGCACATCAGCGCTCCGGTGGTGGGCGCGGTGGAGATTCTCTGCGGCGCCCTGGTGATTCTGGGGCTGCAAATGCGTACGGCGGCGGTTCCGCTGCTGATTGTGATTGGGACGGCGATTGCGACGACAAAGATTCCGATGCTCCATCACCATGGGGGAGTGTGGGCGATGTTGCACGAGTCGCGGACCGACTTCAGCATGGTGCTGGGGCTGCTGTTTCTGCTGATTGTGGGGCCGGGTTCGTGGTCGGTGGACCGGAAGTGAGCCAAAAGCGATTAGCGAATGGCTGGGTAGCTGGAAAGCGGTTAGCTAAGAAGCGGTCAGCGGTGAGACCGTCTGTGGTGAGGGAAGGATGATTCTGGAAGCGGCGGTGTTGCAGGTAAAGGCGGGCGAGGAGTCCGCGTTTGAGGCGGCGATGGTGAAGGCTGCGCCGGTGATTGCGGGTGCGGCGGGATACCTCTCGCACGAGTTGCGGCGGTGCGTGGAGACGCCGGGGCGCTATCTGCTGCTGGTGCGGTGGGGGACTTTGGAGGCACACACGGTTGGGTTTCGCGGGTCGCCGGCGTTTGGGGAATGGCGGGCGATTATTGGGCCGTACTTCGCGTCGGCTCCGGTGGTGGAACACTACGAGGGCGTGCTGGAGTGGGGAGAGTAGCGCGGCGGCGCTCCGCTCAGGACGATATTTCTTTGCTTGTTACTTTGCGATGTCCCCCAGCGTTGCGTCGGCGCGGGTGATGGCGTCGGTCAGAGCGGTCATTTGTGCCTGTGCTCGTGACAAATCTTTTGCATCGATGGCTTCGTTGACGCCTGGGATCACGACTGCTGCATAACCGGTGTATTCGCCGGGCGCGTAGATGGTGTGTTTGTACCATGGGCGGCCGGGCAATCCCTGCTCGGAGAGGAAGTCTTCTTCGACGTCGCGCAACTCCGCGTTGAGCGAGGCGAGAGACGCGTCCGAAGCCGGGTGCTCCTGCTTCTCCTTCACCTGTTCGGCGAACTGGATGAACTTCTGCGCGGCGGCCTGGGCGGGGGAGAAGTCGAGGGCGGTCATACCGGCATCCTGGGCCTTCTTCTGCGCGGCTTCGAGATAGGCGGCGATTTCCCTGCCGTAGGTGACGTAGTCGTAGGGGAGTATGTCGGTGTCGGCCATATTGAGGACCTCGAGGCCGAAGACGCGGGCCATTTCCTGCTCGTAGACGAAGGTGGGGTCAGCGTTCTGGACGAACCAGGCGTAGTCGTCGAACGCGGAGTGGTAGACGCCGTAGGGGCCGTTGGAGCCGATGTCGGTGGAAGGCACGCCGAGGTGCTGGATGAAGGGCGTGTAGTCGGAGCCGCTGCCGAGGTCGCCGATGCGAACGTCGTGGCCGATGGCGGCGACATCCCGGGCAGTGTGCTCTTCGAGGGGACCGCGACGGTGCGCAGCTTCTTCGGCCTGAGCTTTTTTCCACACGTCGTAGACGGCGCCGCCTTTGGGGCTGGGAACCTGCTTCGTCACATCGCGGACAAATTCCTTGAGCGAGGGGACGGCAGCAGCATCGAAGTTGGGGCCGGAAACGCCGACATCGGTGTTGAAATAGGCGACGGCGTGGGCGAGCTGATCGGCGTGGTCTTCGACCCACTCAGTGGAGCCGATGAGGCCTTCTTCTTCCGCGTCCCAGCTGCAGAAGACGATGCGGCGCTTCGGCTTCCAGCCCTGCTGGAGCAGGACGCCGATGCCGTGGACGGCTTCGAGCATGGCTGCGGTGCCGCTGTTGGGATCGACGGCGCCGTAGACCCAGGCATCGCGGTGGTTGCCGGCGACGACCCACTCATCGGGGAATTCGGTGCCGGGGATGGAGCCAGTAACATCCCAGATGGTCTGATACTGGTAGTCCATTTTGAGCAGCAGGTGGACTTTGACGCCGGGACCAACGTGATAGGTGAAAGGCAGCGCGCCCTGCCATTCGCGCGGGGCGTCGGGTCCGCCGAGGGCTTCGAGGATGGGCGCGGCGTCGTGGTAGGAAAGCGGCTCAGAGGGGATCTTCGGCAGGTTGGCCGCGTCTTCAGGCTTCAGCAGTTTTGAGGCAGGCAGGTCCGGGCGCGAGGCGATGCCGGGGGTGAGGGCGTCACCGGGATATTTGAAGAGGTACTGGACCGATCCGCGCTGGACGCCGGTAGCGGGACGCCAGGGACCTTTTGGATAAGGATCGCCGCGGTAGTAGCCGTCGTCAGCGGGGTCGGAGTAGATGAGGACGCCGGCGGCCTGGCGCTGCTGGGCGATGTAGACCTTAACGCCGCGGAAGTTGCCACCATAGCGGCAAAGGACGATTTTGCCTTTGACGTCGATGCCTATCTCGGCGAGCTTGTCGTAGTCCTCAGGACGGCAGTAGTTGCCGTAGACCACCTGGGCGGTGATGTCGCCGGAGGGTGAGGAACCGTTGAAGATAGCGGTGACGTTCGGGTTGTTCTGGAAGGGCTCTTTGCCGTCGATGTGCTCCGGGGTGGGGCCGGTCATGAGCAGCTTGCCATCGGAGTCCCACGCCTGGACGCGGGTTTCGGTGGGGGTGTTGAGCCAGGCTTTGTATTCGACGATCTGCGTGTCGAGGCCGGCCTCTTTGAATTTGGAGGCGACGTACTGGGCGGTCTTATAGTCCTGCGGAGAGCCGGCAACATGGGGCTCAGCGGTGAGGGTCTTTAGTTCTTCGCCGGCGAGTTTGGCGTCGGGTACGGCGAGGAAGGTCTGGTCGGTTTGCGCCTGCTCCGCGGCGAAGTCCCTGTAGCCGAAGACGCCGTATGGAGGAGTGGACTGTGCAGCGAGGAACAGGACGGCGGAAACCAGCAGGGCGGCTAGCAGGAACGCAGGGCGGGAACGGGTCAACAGTAGGCTCCTCAACAACGGAGATGGCCAGCAGAGTAAGGACACAGCTTACCACCGGAGATGGCGAGCGACAGCGCCGGGGCGGATGAAGCGCAATTATGCCGCGGGCGCTACCGGCTGCGCGCAGTGCATGCAGCGCTTTGCGGCGAGCGGAATATCGGCCATGCACTCGGGGCAGGGGCGCGTGGTGGGCGGCGCGGCCTGGGAGGGCTTGAATTTCTTCAGCAGGGAATTGATGGGCAGGACAAAGAAGAAATAAACGGTGCCGGCGATGAGGATAAAGGAAATGACGTCATTGAGGAAATCGCCCAACATGAACTTGCCGCCGTGGAGGGTGAAAAAGATGCTGGAGAAGTCGGGCTTGCGCACGATGGCGGCGATGAGGGGATTGATGAGGTTCTTGACCATCGAGTTGACGATGGCAGTGAACGCGGCGCCGATGATGACGGCGACGGCGAGATCGACGACGTTGCCGCGCAGGATGAAATCGCGAAAGCCCTTTAACATGTCAGTCCCTCCATCAGGAAAGTTTACAAACAGCGGTGCGGACAGCGTGGCCCAGCCGGCAGCCAGGGGGAGTTGTGTGGGCGCTGCCGCGGGAAACTGCAGGCAATCAGAAACTAAACCAAACACCGATTCACCCGGAAGAATACTCCTCAGGGGCTAAAGTCCGACGTATTTTTCGGCGCTTTACGGCGCGGGTCAAAACCGTGCCCTGCAAAACCGAGCGTTGATCCGAGTTTTCTTCCATCTACTTGTATGTGGCGCGGAAAACAGGCCAGGCGGCGGGATTCGCGCTCAGGGGAGGGGGTCGTCGGCATCCCGCTCGCGGAGGTTGGTGCCGACGCGGGGACCGTCAACCGTGTGGACGCCCCAGGCCATGCGCGGCGTGTTGTGGGCGAGGCCGAAGCGGCCATCGGGCGCGAGGAGGATGATGCCGCCGTGCCCGCCAAGGCGGCGGTGGAGGTAGGAGATAGCGTCGGGGGCGACCTGCTCCGGCGAGCCGCCGGCAAGAACGCGATCGGTGGCCCACTTGCCGAGAACCAGCTTCATGATGGGCTCGCCCCAGCCGGTGAGGGAGACGGCGGCGCTGGCGTTGTCGGCGTAACAGCCGCATCCGATAAGGGACGAATCGCCGACGCGGCCGGGTGCCTTGTTGAGCGTGCCGCCAGTGGAGGTAGCGGCGGCGACGCGGCCCTGGCTGTCGAGCGCAATGGCTCCGACGGTGTCGTGGGACTGGGTTTCGGATGATTCCTGGCTGGGGCTGCCGGAGAAGGTGGGGTCGGGCACGCCGGTGCGCTCGCGGCGCTGGGCTTCGGCGAGGCGCTCGCGTTCGCGGTCGAGGACGAGCTCGGAGTTGTCAACGAGGGGCAGGCCGTGGGAGGCGGCGAACTGTTCGGCTCCCTGAGCGACGAAGTAGACGTGGTGACTCTTGTCGAGAACGAGGCGCGCGGCCTGGATGGGGTTGCGGATGCGTTCGACGCAGGCGACGCCGCCGGCGCGGAGGGTGGCTCCATCCATAATGAGGGCGTCGAGCTGGACGCGGCCGTCGCGGGTAAGGAAGCTGCCGCGGCCAGCATCGAAGGCGGGATCGTCTTCCATGGCGGTGACGGCGGCTTCAATGGCGTCGAGGGCGGAGCCGCCGCGCTCGAGGACGCTCCAGCCGGTTTGGAGAGCGTCGAAGACGCCCTGCTCGTGGGCTTCGAGCTGGTCGGCGGGGATGTCCCATGCGCCGCCGTGCACGAGGAGGATCGGAGATCGAGTCATCAAACACGGATTGTATCCGGTCGCGCAGAGGGTCCGCAGGGCAGGAGCGGATTTCAAGAGCTGTCGTATCTGGCCGATAAATCGGAACAGGGATGAGCGACGGAACCAGCGGAATCGAGCGGAGAACGGCGCGGCGCTACGGATGCGCGGGCGAGGCGGAAATTGTCGTGCCGGGCCGAGGGCTGCGCTACAGCGGGCAGATCGGCAACCTGAGCGCAGGCGGCTGTTTTATTGAAGCGAAATGCAGCCTGGAGCGGGGGACGTCGGTGGAGGTGTGGATGAACGCCGAGGGGCAGCCGTTGCGGGTGGCAGCCAACCTGCTGGCGAAGCGGGAAGGCGGCGTGGGCTGCCGGTTCCATAGCGTGACCCCGCGGAAGCTGGAGCAGATTCGGAGTTTGATTGCTGAACTGGAGCAGGAAGCAGCGCAGCAGAGGGGCGGCGAAGCGAACGATCCTGGCGCTGCAGCGGCAGAGGCCACGGAGATTGCGGAGGAGAAACGCGGAGACGATCAGCCGGCGGCGATCATCGCGCCGAGGCATCGCGGGCTGCGGGGATTTCTGCGCCGGCTGATGCGCGGGCTGAAGCCATAGAATTGCCGGCATGAGCTGGTTGCCGGTTGTGAGCCGCAGGGATTTTTGCCGGGGAGTGGGTGCGGTGGCCGCGCTGGCGTGCAAACCGGCGTGGGGAGGGGCCGCGAGCCGTGAGGACGCGTACCGGCTGGTGGCGCGGACGGATCGGGCGCGCATTGTGAAGGCGGCAGCGGCTTATGTGAACCTGGCGCCGCAGACAATCACGGCGTTTCCCACGAAGCTGAGTCCGGGCGGGCTGCACGACTTCTTTTCGCAGGCGGATTATTTCTGGCCCAATCCGAAGGACCCGAACGGGCCGTACATCAACCGCGACGGGCAGAGCAATCCGGCGAACTTCAACGAGCACCGCAAAGCGATGATCGCGCTGTCGATTCGCATGCCTGCGCTGACCGCGGCGTGGCGGCTGGCCGGCGACCGGCGTTACGGCGAGCAGGCATGCGCGCATCTGCGCGCGTGGTTCATTGCGCCGGCAACGCGCATGAACCCGAACCTGCAATACGCGCAAGGCGTGCACGGCGTCTCGACGGGACGGTCGTGGGGAATTATCGACACGGTGCACCTGGTGGAGGTGGCGAGGGCGGCAAGCCTGGTGGCGCCGAAGCTGATGACGGCTGCGGACAACGCCGCCCTGCGGGGGTGGTTCCGCAGCTATCTGGACTGGATGCAGACGAGCGACAACGGCAGGAAGGAGCGGGATGCCGCGAACAATCATGCGACGTGCTGGGCGCTGCAGGCGGCGGAATTCGCACGGCTGGCCGGCGACGAGGCGACGCGGCAGGAAGTGCGGGAACATTACCTCAAAGTGTTGCTGCCGGATCAGATGGCGGAGAACGGGTCTTTCCCGCGAGAGCTGGCGAGGACCAAGCCCTACAGCTATTCGATTTTCAATTTCGACGCGATGACGATGCTGTGCGTGTCGCTCGGAGGCACGGGGGCGAATTTGCTGACGTTTCGACTGCAGGATGGGCGGGGGATCTGCAGGGCAGCGGCGTTTCTTTATCCCTATCTGAAAGACAAGAGCGCGTGGCCGTACCGGAAAGACGTGGAGCACTTCGATGCGCTGCCGGTGCGCTCGCCGGGGCTGCTGTTTTCGGGCCTCGCGTGCGAGCGGCTGGAGTACGTGGACTTATGGAAAACGCTCGATCCCGATCCAACGGATGCGGAGATCATCCGGAATTATCCGGTGCGACAGCCTTTGTTGTGGGTGTAACTGTGGGGCGTGGGAGATTGGGCGGCCAGCCTGGGGTTGGCAGGGACAGCTTCGAGTGGGATCTACGGCCCCGTCCCGTTCCATCCGTACAATGAAACCGTATGAGGGAGTTTGCCCAGTTTTTCGCGCTTTCGTTCAGCGCGCTGTTTCCGCTCATCAATCCTATCGGCTCCGCGCTGGTTTTTCTGGGGATGGTCGGAATCACGCGGCCGGAGGTGTATCGCACGCTGGCCAGAAAGATTGCGATCAGCACATTTCTGTTCCTCTTCGCCATGGATGTGGCGGGTGCGGCGGTGCTGAAACTGTTCGGCATCTCACTGCCGGTGGTTCAGCTGGCCGGCGGACTGGTGGTGGCGGCGATGGGGTGGGGCCTGCTGAATCAGAAGGAGGCCGCCGGCGCCAGCGATCCCTCGCTGGTGCAGACCGGTCCGGCGGAGCTGCAGGGAAAGATCTTTTATCCGTTCACGTTTCCGGTGACCGCCGGCCCCGGCACGCTGGTGGTGACGCTGACGCTGAGCGCGCATGCGTCCAAGGGCAGCATCGTCGACATCGGCCTGGATCACCTTGGCTTGCTTGCCGGCATGGTGCTGCTGTGCGGCTCGGTATGGATCGCGTATGCTTACGCGCCGAAGATCGCGGCTAAGATTCCACCGTCGACGGCGCACGGCGTGCTGCGCGTGATTGCCTTTGTGCTGCTGTGCATTGGCGTGCAGATCGCGTGGAACGGGCTCAGCAGTTTGCTGGCAAGCCTTGGGATTAGGCCGCATTGAGAAAAATGAGCTCCGAAAGCCCAAGACGGAGTCTGGCTGCTGTCGTTGCCGAGATCGACACCATGGCTATTGAGGGAGTCTTTTGATCGAAGTTGGCAACGCCCCGATCCCCAGGGTGCAGTCTCCATCGTCGCACTGATAGGTTTCGTTGGGGCTGGTTGTTGACTTCGAGTTCACTTCGATAGAGAAGATGTGATTGCAGGCAGCCTCCGGGTTACCCGATTTGTCCTGCCCACAAACCTTCAGGTCATATCGTTTCCCGTAGCGGTCGAGAATTTGATCGGAGAAAGTGCCGTTACCGTCGCCGACCAGATATAGAGTATTGCCCGCCTGGTTTGTGTCGACACTGCAGTCCGAGTTGGTGCAGACCTCGAGGGCTTTGGTTGGGTCGTTGTGCTGGCCGGTGGAATCTCGGAAAGTAAATGTAACCTTCCAATTCGTCGAAATAGATAGATTGACGGTCTGCGGGATGATCGGACCGCCGAGGAGGCTTACGCCATCGATAGACTCCAGAACGGCGGGTTCAGGAAGGGTAGCCTGACAGGCGGTGGCCGAACTACAAGTCCAGGGATTTGAGCCGTTCATTGGAGGTGCTTGTGTGACAACCGACCCGCCGCGAACTGTGACGGGGGAATCATTGGGGTTGGAGGGAACCGCTGGGAGTGCGAAATTGAAAATATGCAGGATAAAGCCGACTATGAAAAAGATTCCGGCTCCGACTACGGCACTTATACCTGCGGTTACTGCCAGCCTTCCACGAGGCATAGTTCCCCCTAATTGGGGATGGGGGTGATCCCCTTGACCAAAGATTGAATATCAGGCCGGGAAGTATAGGAAGTGAATAATTGTGGTGGCCAAGTGTTGCGCAGGCCGGTGAGAATGTCAAGGGCCCTGTGCGCAAAAAGCTTTTCGTTGGCCGCGTCGTGGCGAATGCGGGCGGCCTGGGCCGCAATGAGGGCGCTGCGCAAGTCGGAGTCCTTCATAGCGGCGGAAGAGAAATAGGGTTCCGTATTGGCTGCCGCATC